>JBARXC010000116.1:0-26058 GCA_049647125.1 bacterium
TATCAATGAGAAGGATAGTACGGGCATTGGTACCCTGCACGAGGCGGTTCAGGGTATCATTAATCGCCCAAAAATCCTCCTCAAAAATATTAATTCCATCATGCATTCTAACATTATAGATATTATTCTTTGGATGTCAATATGGAAGTGATATTTTGAGTTCTAGATTGCTTTTACTGTATCCTAGGTTATGCCCATATGATTGAAGAACAACTATATATAGGTAAGTATATTTTCATATGATGAACGAGAAATCATCGAAAATTCACAAGATAAAGCCAGTGTTTGTGGCCCATTGAGCCTTGATTAATTCCTATTTATGTATATAATACATGTTGAGGTAATTTTTTATCTAATGATCCTATGAATATACTCGTATTAACTCCACGATTTCCCTTTCCGCCAATAGGAGGAGATAAAACTCACATTTATTTCATATTGAAATACCTAAGCAAGTTCCACTCAATTTCGCTTATCTGTTTTGCAGATCAAGAAGTTGACCAAAAAATCATAGACGAATATAGTTATTGTTTCTTAAAAATTGATGTCGTTATCCTATCTAAAACACATTCATATATGAATTGTATCCGTCTTTTGCTGAAGAATCATCCACTTCAGATCTCTTATTATTACTCCGCAAACATGCAGAATTTAATCACGCAGCAGATATATAAAAATAAATTCGATTGTATATTTGTTCATTTAATAAGAATGGCTGAGTACGTCAGGCATATCCCTCTTCCCAAAATACTCGATATGGGAGATGCTCAGTCACTCAATTACATTCGCGGACACAGTCACAGGCGCGGTTTGTGGTCTATTATCAATCGAGTAGAGTCTTGGCGTACCGAAAATTATGAACGCCATATATGGAAGAATTTTGACAAAACACTTGTTGTGTCACCGATCGATGCTGAGTATCTACGACAATTAAACAAACAAATGAATGTTGAAGTTATGCCGATCGGATTTGACATTCGTAGTTTACCTTTCCGATTGAATAAACATTTGAACAAAAATATCTGTTTTTTAGGCAACATGCGTACATTTCCCAATACCGATGCTGTTATCTGGTTTTGCGACAAGATATTCCCCCTGATCAAAGAGCACCTTCCAGAGGTCGAATTTCATATCGTAGGAGCAGAACCATCGCGCCATGTAATGAAACTTGCTGCTCGAAAAGACGTGTATGTGACGGGCAAGGTTGATATTGTCAATCAGTATGTTTACGACGCATCTGTCATGGTAGTCCCTATGAGAATCGGTGCCGGTATTCAAACGAAAATCTATGAATCTATGGCATTAGGTACACCCGTAGTGACTACTCCAATCGGCATGGAAGGTATTGCATGCACCCAGGGGAAAGATATACTTATAGCTGATGCACCAGATGATTTTGCAAACAAGGTTGTAGAATTGATAAAGAATAAGAACTTACGCGCACAAATTTCAAAGTGTGCTAGACAGACCGCAGAGAAGAACTATCGTTACGACAAACTCTTAAGAAAAATGGATAATATTCTGATGAGTTGTTCAAGCTAATCATATGAAACCGATGAAAACCCTTCTGCTCGTCGGTGGTTATGGTCGCAGATTACGAGAATCAGTCTCGTCACTGCCTAAACCAATGGCAGAAATAGCTGGTTCACCTTTTCTAGAATATTTGTTATATCAACTGAAAAGCCAATCATTCAATGATTTTATTTTCTGTGTCGGCTATTTAGCCGATACTATACAAGCATATTTTGGCGATGGCAGTCATTGGTCAGTGAACATTGACTATTCACGCGAAGAAGAACCTCTCGGCACTGCCGGTGCAATAAAACTCGCCTCACGTTTGTTTTCAGACGATGATTTTCTGGTGGTAAATGGAGACTCGCTTATGGTAATCAAACTCCATAAACTTATTGATTTTCATTTTAAGAGAAATGCATTAGCAACCATTGCTGTTACACCAGCAAAAGATATAGAGCGATTTGGTAAAGTAGTACTCGGTGAAAATAATCGTATAGCACAATTCTCTGAAAAAAGTACTGCAGGACACGGTATGATCAACGGCGGTATTTATGTTATTAATCGAAAGGTCCTCGATTGTATTCCTGATAAGAAGTTCTGTTCGTTAGAAAATGAGATATTTCCACAACTTGTAGACAAAGGGTGTTATGGTATGGTTTTTAAGAAAGCATTTTTCATTGATATCGGCACTCCTGAGTCTTATCTTGCAGTCAAGACAAATCCCGATATATTTATTAGCATAATAAATAAAGCAAAAAAGGAACATATTGATGTTAATTAGAGCTAAAGCGCCCTTAAGAATAAGTTTTGCCGGCGGTGGCACCGATGTCCCACCTTTTTCTGAAAATGAAGGTGGTTTAGTAATCAATGCTACTATCAATAAATATGCATATGGGACGCTCCAACCCATGAAAAACCGCCGAATAAAAATAGAATCGGTTGATTTTGGGGTATCAATGGACTACGATATCGACCAAAGGTTGATCTACGATGGAAAGCTCGATTTGGTAAAAGCTGCTATCCATAAGATGAAAGGATTCAAGTCAAAAGGCTTCAGTCTCTTTCTCCACAGCGATGTCCCCCCTGGTTCAGGCCTCGGTTCGTCGTCAGCAATGATGGTTGCCCTTGTTGGTCTACTAAAAGAGTTCAGAGGAATGCCTTTGACCGATTATGAGATAGCAAATATCGCTTATGAGATAGAACGAAAGGAGTTAGCGATTAAGGGTGGTCTTCAAGATCAATATGCAGCTACATTCGGTGGTTTCAATTTTATTGAATTCTATAAAGACCGTGTGATAGTAAATCCGCTTAGAGTTAGTAAAGACACGATCAATGAATTAGAGCATAATCTGCTTTTGTGTTATACAGGCAAAACCCGGTTTTCAGACAATATTATAATCGACCAAATACGCCGCTACAAGAGCAAGGATCAAGATGCACTGCTTGGTTTACAGAAGCAAAAGGAATTTGCTGTTGAAATGAAGAACGCATTGCTTCAGAGAAACTTAAATGATTTTGGTGCACTTCTTCATCAAGCGTGGAAATTCAAAAAGAAGATGTCAAATAAAATAAGTAATCCCTTCATCGATGAAATCTACAATATGGCAAGAGACTATGGTGCATTAGGTGGTAAGATCACCGGTGCCGGAGGCGGAGGGTATTTACTTTTTTATTGTCGTCCTCAACTCAAGCACAAAGTTGCACAAGCACTAAGCAAACGGGGCATTCTTATCACAGACTTCACCTTTGAATCTGATGGACTGCAGACGTGGAGGATAAACCATGATGAATGATGCCAAACAAATCGTGATAAATGAATTCAGGGAAAGCAGTAGACTCAAGAATAATTTAGTAAATAATGATGAAATATTAAAAATAGTGGTTAGTGTAAGTTCTGCTATCATCAACGCGTTTAAAAAGAATAAAAAGGTGTTACTTTTCGGAAACGGAGGTAGCGCTGCTGACGCACAACATATCGCTGCAGAATTGATAGGCAAATATCGATTACATCGTACTGGTCTAGCCGCTGTTGCATTAAATACAAATACGTCAACTTTAACTGCGCTTGCAAATGATTATTCTTTTACCGATGTTTTTACCCGTCAGCTTGATGTATTAGGTCAACGTGGTGACGTAGCAATAGGAATTTCAACAAGCGGTAAATCGAAGAATGTAATCTCAGCGCTAAAGCTTGCTAATCAAAAAAGGTTAATCACAGTTGCATTAACGGGCACTGGCGGTCGAGGACTCAAAAAACATGTCAATTACTGTATATGTGTACCGAGCGCTGATACTCCTCGTATTCAAGAAGCACATATACTCATCGGTCATACAATCTGTGAAATTGTGGAAAAAACGCTTTTTGGCAAAAACTCGGCTCGGTGAAAGCAGTATTCCTTGATCGCGATGGCGTAATTAATGTAAAACCACCTGATGGTAAGTATGTAACATCATGGCTTGAGTTTAAATTTATAAGAAATGCTGCAAGAGCAATAAAGCTTTTGAATAAAGCCGAGTATGCAGTAATTATTGTAACAAATCAAAGAGGAGTAGCACTGCAACATTTGACTGAAGGGCAGCTTAAAACAATACATAAACGGATGGTAAGAAAATTGAAGGATTATAACGCGCACATTGATGGGATATACTATTGTCCACATGACAAGGATAGCTGTGATTGCCGTAAACCAAGTTCTGGTTTATTTTCACTAGCCAAAAATGATTTTCCTGCAATTGATTTTTCAAAGTCATGGGTAATAGGAGATTCGCTCAGCGATGTCGAAGCTGGAAGGAATTTAGGCTGTAAGACTATCTTAATAACCAAAAAATCCAAAATTGATAATGACAAACAATCACTATCTCCACATTTCATCGCACCGTCGCTGTGGCAAGCAGTCAATAAATACTTGGTAGAGAATTAACAAAATTATATACTTATGAAATTAACACTGAGAGAAAACAATAATAAACAACTCTTGGAGACTAGAGACAGAAAAAGAGAAGATTATGTGGCTCACGCCTTTTAAGGTTGAAAAGCTTTTTAGCTACCTGGTATTCTTTACTGGTTTTTTTGGGGTTGCTCTTTTTGCCATTGACCTCGGTTTTTTTACGCTCTTTGCCTATAGAATCTTGTTGGTCCTCTTATGGGGGTTGGTTATAATCCGAGCACTTACGGAAGGGAAGCTGGTTTTTCCTCAAGAGAAGATTAGACTATTCATTCAATTCTTTGTCGTTTGGATAATTTATGCTATAATCAGTCTGGCTTGGGCAGAATCAAAGATTGATGGCGTCCGTAACATAATTTTTCTTTTCTTGGGCGTTTCTGTAATTCTTTTCGCCATATATTATTTCAAAGACAAAAGGGATCTCAATAAACTCTACTGGATGTGGTTTGGAGCATTTTGGATTTTAGTACTGCTGGGTTTTTGGGAGCATCTTACTGGGCAACACCTGTCTGTTTCTCGTCTGTACAGTGAGCGACTTGTGTTCTTCTGGCATCGACCAACGGGAGTCTTTTATAATCCCAACGACTATGCCACATTTCTAGCAATAAGCATCCCGTTTATGCTAGTAGCCTGCAGATATGTTAGAAACATAGCAACAAAGATAATCGGTGTTCTGGGAATGATTGCTGCTTTCTATCTTATCGTCATTACTGGCTCGAGAGCCAATACTTTAGCAGTAATAATCGAATTAGTGTTCGTTTTATTTTTTCTTACAAACCTAAGCGAGAAACTCAAAGCTGTATTTACTTCCATAATTTGTTTAATCATTGCACTCCCTTTTTTACCTGTCAATCTTTTTTCTATGATAGTCTCAGCAGAATTAAGTTCCCTTACTGCTCGAACTGAGGTTCAAGCAGGATCAATAGCAATACGATCAAACTTGGCACGAAATTGTTTGGAATTTCTCTATCCCACTGCAGGCCTTGGAGTAGGATCAGGAAATGTTGAATACTGGATGGAGAATTTTGCCCGGCATAACACAGCAGGTATCTTGAACGCCCATAATTGGTGGTTGGAAATTCTGACCAATTATGGAATCTTAATCTTCATTTGTTACATAGCGGTTTATCTTTGGCTCATTATCAGATTATGGCGTAGCTGGTGTAGAACAAACGTTCCAAAAGAACGTATGATTACAGAGGCGCTTTTGTTATCCTTAGTTGGTTTTTCTGTTGCAAGCATAAGCTCAAGTTCAATCATGGCATTTGAACCTAATTGGATGCTTTTTGCCTTTGCTCTTGCATTTTTAAACCACAGGCACACCATAGATCAGTAAGAAGCAACTCGTATTTGGTTCACCAGGACTCATTGTGCTTGACATTCTCAAGTTTATGAATAGACTAGAATTTATGAAAGAGATTCCTTCGTTCACTTATTACTTATCGGTAATCTTTAAACATCGGCATTATATTGGCAAAGTAGTTCTTCTTTTCATTATCTCCGCAGTCATCATTAGCCTTCTCATACCCAATCAATACACTGCCACGACGACTATTTTACCACCCAGCTCTTCGTTTGATGGTTTATTCAGTATTATGGGCGCTGATGTTTTTAGCAGTTTTCAAGGAGCCGCAGGTCTCTCTGGCATACTACCTGAGGCGACATCTCCTAGTGATCTTTTTGCAGTAATTTTAGAAAGTGGAACAATAACTGGAAAACTCATCCAAAAATATGATCTCAAAAAGGTTTTTAAAGTGAAGACGGTAACTGATGCCACTGAAAATTTGAAAGAAATAACACAAATCATGGTTTCACCAGAAGGAATTATTTCAATTTCTATCACCTGGTATGACCGCCAACTTGCAGCAGATATTGCAAATTCATATATGGAAGAACTTGATCGATTCAATACCGAGACTGCGATGACAGCTGGTAAAAAATATCGTATTTTCATAGAACAGAGGCTGAAAGAAACTGAGGATAATTTAGCCAAAGCGGAAATAACATTGAGGGATTTTCAGGAGGAACATCGTACTGTTGTTCTAGATACGGAAATAGAAAGTGCGATAGCTACAGTTGCTAAGTTAAAGAGTGAAATAATAATGTTAGAGGTTCAGAAAGGCGCTGCTTCCTCATCAGGTAGTTTTAACAATCCTTATGTAATAAAAATCGACCAGGAACTGAGGGAATTGAAAAAACAGCTTGCTATAATTCAATTCGGTAGTACCGATACAACCAAAAAGGAATTTGGTGCAGGTTTTTCCGTACCATTTTCAGAACTGCCTGAAAAATCTTTAGAATATGTACGATTGGTTAGGGAAGTAAAAATTCAGGAAGCAATCTACGAAATTCTCATTCAACAATACGAGCAGGCTAAGATGATGGAACTTAAAGATACACCAACTGTGCAACTTCTTGATCGGGCGTCTCCTCCGGAAGAAAAAAGCATACCAAAAAGAGGACGAATAGTAATCATCTCAGCATTTTGGGGTTTTGTTTTTGGTGTATTTGCCTCTTTCTTCTCAGAATGGCTTGAAAAGATCAAAAAGAACCCTAAGGAATACACAAAAATCACTGCCCTGTGGACAGAAATCAAAGAAGAGTTCCATAATTTTAAATCTAAAATTTTGGCGATTTTAAAATTCAAGAAGTCTCAGACAAAATAACCGTATTCTTGAAAAAGGTGGAGAATAGACCTAAACTTATACCCCAGCACTATAAATTTAAGAGAGAATATAGCCATCAAAACTAACAAAAGTTTAGACCCGTCTGAAGATTCGAGCAGTAAGCGCATCAAAACTATTTTGCTAATACAAAAAATTTCAGATTCTGTAAAGAAGATTGTAGCAGAACACCCAAAACTTTTTTCAGTTTTTATACTACTTTGCGCAAACGTTTTCAATAATTTATTTACATTTATCGCTAATCTTATATTGGCCAGGAAATTTGGCCCGGAGTATTTTGGTGTCTTTTCTCTTGCGACATCAGTAATGATGGTTGCTTATATGATCGCTGACATGGGTTTTAATTTAACAATGGTTCGTTATTTTAATCTTTACACAGGCAATAAAAAACAACAAAACCAATTACTGTCATCTTTATTATTGTTGCGATTTTCGTTGGTGCTTGCATTTTTTGCATTATCACCACTTCTTGGAATACAGCTTTCAATAGCATTCAAACTTAATAATTCATACATAATTCTTTTCGCACTAGCCATCTCAAGTGGCGGTTTATTGAGCTTGTGGATGTATTTACAGAATTTTCTGCAAGCACATAAGCAGTTTTCTAAGCTTGCCGTATATATAGTAGTTTACGGCATTTTACGTATAGCATGTTTTTTATATATATATTTAACTCTGAACAAACAAATAACTCCTTTTGTGGCAATTGAATCACTATACTCAATCCCTGTATTTATTGTAATAATAATCGGTCTATTACCGATTGTCCGTTATCTTTTCACCAATGGCCTTCCTTCAATTAGCATAGTAAAAGGATTTCTAAGACAAGCGCTGAAATACAGCAAATGGGTGGCTATATCAGGGATTTGTTATGGTTTTATTTACCGTGTTGTGCAATTTCTCTTAGCCTTATTATCTACACAGCAAGAATTAGGTATACTCTCTGCAGGATTCATCTTTACCGTTGCTTTTGCTACCCTCAATGTTGCTGTAAAAACCGTCTTTTTTCCATATGTTACTGGTTTACAAAAAATTGATGATATTGGGCGACATCTATCACGTTTAAAAAGAATATTACCATATTATATAATTATAGTGATAGTTGGAATTGCATTTCTCTCGATAATCCAAATGGTATTCTTGGACATGCGCTATACATATGCACTACCTGTATTTTGGATTAGCTCGATTGCGTTAGCATCTACTGTTTTTATGGGTTTGATTTCAATGTTGTTGCATACCTTGATGAGGCCAGAAATAGATGCTTTTGTCAATATTGTAAGATTGATAGTAGTCGGTATTTTGACCTATTTCCTTGTTCCTTTGTGGGGAGCCATTGGAGGGGCAGTCGCTTATAGCAGTGTACTTCTTTTGGGTGAAGTCTATCTTGTACTAAAAGTCAGATGTTTACTTCAAGAAAAAATAAGAAATTAGATTCCGATATATATAGATAAATATTCGTATTCAACTTTTCTATCATTTTTAATTCTATATATTGCTACAGGTAATAATAGATAAAGCTTTCGGTTAGTATCCTATAGATTTATTTAATCTTGATAACCTTTTGTTGTATCTGGCCATCTAATTCAATGAAGTATATTCCCGGCGCAGGATCAGGGGTGTGGATTTGGCGACCAGCAATGTCGAAGACTCGAGTGGACTTGCCCGCAAATAGGTGCATAGGACCGTTGATAATCGTGGTACAATAATGATTCTCCAGTTCCAAATTACTCTCCTCCATTATGCCAAGATCAGGCGGCAGGCTGATGACCACAATATCCTTAAATGTATTATTTCCGATACTGCTACCTGCAGCATAGACATTGCCATCAGCTCCGTAAGCAATCGAACAAGCAATATCATCATCATTCCCTGGTCCATTGTACCGATATTGCCCATTAATATTACCATCAGCTGTAAGACGGATAACAGTAAAATCCAATTCAGAACCAATTCCAGTACTCTATCCTGCAATATAGATATATCCATCGTCGCCGTATATAATTGAAAAAGCGGCATCCATATCATCCGCGGGTCCATTGTACCAATATCCCCAATTAGAATTACCAACAGGCGTGAGGCTAACTACATAAATGTTTTGGAGGTAGTAAGGCATGATAGAACAGCCACCGGTAACTCCTGCCGCATAGATATTATTATCTGCTCCCCAGATGACCGAAAATGCCTCATCATCTTCATCTTGCATACTGTACCGGTATGTCCAATTGGTATCGCCATCAGGCGAAAAACTGATTACAAGGAAATCGAAAAGCATACCATAACTACTGCCTGCCGCATAGATATTGCTATCTGCACCCCAGGTAACAGAATTAGCATAATCATCAAGGCTACCTGAACCATTGTATCGGTAAATCCAATTCTCGCCTTGAGTTCTCGCCTTGAGCAAATGCAATTGTGGGAAGAAATATATACAATAAAATATAAGATACAGTTTTTATCCTAACCTCCACTTTTTACTTAATATCCCCTTCCACCGTTTACAAACGTATTTTTCCCTTTTGGTACAACCATATTGAGCGGACCTTTATTATTACCCGAGGGTAAGAATTACAGGGTATTTGATATAACAGGACGAATTGTAACTCCAGATAAAATCAATCCTGGTATATACTGTATTGAGGTGGATGGAGTTGTATCACACAAAGTCATCAAAATCAAATAAAAGTATAAGGGCACATAGCGGTTATAAACACTGATCTACCATGCTTCATTCAAGCTTATAAATACGGCAAAATATAGTGTAATCCAGCGAGAACTGTTTTATTTCTGAATACGAATTGACTTCTTTGTGAATATTGATATAATAATAATCAGTGTTAGACCACATTTTATGAAAAAAAATTTATTATATAATGCTAAAATATGTCTTTTTGGTGACGCGACTAATATCCATTTTCAACGATGGGCACAAGGCTTATTCAAATTCAAGTGTAATATTGCGGTCATATCCTATCAAAATGCTAAAATCAGTGGTATTCCTTTGTATGATATCTCGTGTACATATTCAGGAAAACATCGAAAAAGCGGATTGTACTTCAAAATATTTAGAGGTATTAAAATGTTTTTCTTATTACGAAAGACTTTACGTAAAATTAAACCTGACATTGTACATATTCATTATCTAATTAATAATCCTCTTATTTTTGCTTTCTGGGGTATAAAAAGAATTGTGGTCTCACCATGGGGTAAAGATATTATTGATGACACAGGAAAAGAATCCTTATTAAAAATTTTTTACAAAAAGACTATTTTACATTGGGCTACTGAAATTACTGCAACAACTAAGTTTCTTGCCAAACATGTTAAGCATTACATAGAGCGTGAACCAACTGTAATTTCCTTTGGCGTAGATACATCAATATTTGATGGTTCAAAAAAAATAAATCATGATATTATTGTCATTAGTTTTATAAAACATTTAGAAGAAAAATACGGAGCGAAGTATTTAATAGAAACAATGCCTTTGATTCTTAAGAAATATAAAAATATAAAACTGTACATCGCAGGTCGCGGTTCGCAAGAAATGTTTTTAAGAAATATGGTGAGGAATTTGACAATAGAATCACATGTAGAATTTCTCGGTAAACTCAATCATACACAGGTTACTGATGTCCTACGAAAAACTGATATTTTCATAATGCCGTCCATTTATAAAAGTGAAGTTTTTGGGGTAGCGGCGATCGAAGCTTCGGCAATGAAAATTCCTGTTATTGCTTCAGATTTTGAGGGCATACGAGAAGCAGTCGTGGATGGCGTAACAGGAATCCTTATTCCTCCCGGTAAAACCCAGGCAATCGCTGATGCTTGTCTCTATTTGCTTGAAAATAAGTCGACAAGAATAACAATGGGCAGGATGGGCAGGCAATATGTTAGGGAAAACTTTGAATGGAACGATTGTATCAAGAAAATGATTGAGGTTTATGAAAAAGTCATAGTGACATGAAAGATACTAGAGCAAAAAATTGTGTAATGGTGTTATCGAATCCATTCAAACCTGATTACCGTGTTTTTAAAGAAGCTAACAGTCTTGTTAGACATGGATATCGGGTTACAATTATAGCATGGGATCGAAATTGTCGTTATCCTGCGTATGAAGTGATCGATAATATCAAGATTGAACGGATAGCAGTCAAGGCCGATTATGGTTCGGGTATACTAAAATTAAATGCGATGATTCAATTTTGGTTAGAAGCAATTAAACGAATTAAGAGTAAAAATGCTTCAATAGTTCATTGTCATGATTTAGATACATTGATAGTTGGTTTCTTTTGCAGGGTTTTTTGCAGAGTAAAAATTGTTTACGATTCGCATGAAAATTTTCCGGCGATGGCTCAAATGAGTTCGCCAAATATAATTATTTTTATGATGAAAAAATTTGAAGATTTTCTCTTACACTTTGTTGACTCAATTATTGTTGCAAATTCAAGTCTTGGTGGAGAATTCAAACTGAAAACAAAACTACCAGTTACTGTAATAGGCAACTGGCATCATCGCCAGAAGCTTGATAATTCAAAAATACAGGCATTACGTAAGAAATATACCAAGGAATCAAAGATTCTAATCACTTATATTGGAAGTCTTGATCTCTCTCGATCTATAATCCCTATGATTGAAGCAGTTAAACTTGAACCAACTATCCGATTTCTCATTTGCGGCAATGGGACCCAACGTAATGCAATTATTGATGCTATTTCAAATGCAAACAATGTTGATTATATTGGCGAGATTCCGTTAGCAATGGTCCCATATTTTACAGCAGCATCTGATGTTATCTATTATGTAATGAATGAAACCTCGCCGATGGCTAATTACAATGCTCCGAATAGTCTTGGTTTTGCGTTAGCTGTTGGAAAGCCACTGATTGCTTCTGACAATGGAGAATTAGGCAAAGTAGTACGCAGTGCTGATTGCGGATTTCTTGTGAGAGATAATAAAATTGGCACTTTACGTGCAGTCATACAATCATTATTGGTCGACAATAAATTAGCTGAATTAAGTGAAAATGCATTGGATGCTGGCAATAGACTATATAATTGGGCAAAGATGGAAGAACGTCTTATTAGTGTATATAACAACTTAAAAAATAGATAAAGCCCCGAGGATGTTAGTATTATTTTGTTTTTATGTCATTCATCAAAATCCAATAAATGGATATCTGTTATATATAGATTCAAATAACAGTAGATACCAAAATTCTGATAGCCATACATTTGAAGATTTTATCCTGCCATATATGGTTTATTATGATCAGAAGAATAAACCTGTTGAAATATTCTTTGACACATTTGTTTTGATTGATTTAACATTCTATAATACAAGCTATACCACGACGAAATATTGGTGGTATGATTTTATCAATCGCTTATTTAAGCCTAAATACCAGAGAAGTCCATTCGTAGTCGAGCCCGGATACAACAGCAAAAAAGCTGCTTGTCTCAATGTAAAGGAATCATGTATATATTTCAATTTATCCAAGACACAATATCTTACCTTGTCTTTCTACGCAAAAAACGAAGGAAAAAATATAAAAGCGGGATATATGGGTTTTAAATCATATCCAACAAATTCGGAACAGAGTTACACCGATAATGGTTTTATATGGAGTGAATATTTAGGAATTTGGTATAAATATCTCAATGTTGATTCAATCTGGCAGAAGTATACATATGAAATCCAGATTAAACCTCCGTTTGATTCGGTCACACTATATCTCGGCAAATGGCTAAGTTCTTCTCTATTTCTGGATAGTATAGAAATCGCAACATCTAACAGGAAAGTCATCAGTGGTTTTGAACACAACGATAAAAAATGGTACTTTAAGATGTCGCCAATAATAGATGATATAACAATGAGTGATTATGTGTTTTGTTTAGACACTTTAGCAGAAAAGTGTTCGCGTCTCATTGAAACGGGCGATATGAAATTAGATGTCGTTATTACGATACCCTGGTCACATTTGTCAAGTAATAGCCATTTTTTTGGAGTGATTAAAGGAAAAAATATAGATCTATCGAAAAAAGATGATGCGAATATTGCGGTAAAATGGTATATTGATGCATGTATTCAAAGATGGTCTAGGGCAAAACCAAAACATCTTAACTTATTAGGGTTTTACTGGTTAAATGAAGAAGGCCATGATTTTAAGGTTGTTGATCTAAAGGAAATAGCCAGTTATATTCATAAAAAGGGTTATATTGTCCTGGGCTCATCATACAATAAGTTTTGGATGAAACCATCTCTTGATATTAATTATTTTAAAACATTTGATTGTATTTTTATGCAGCCAAACATCTGGCCTGTTAACTATAAGGAAAACAATCAATTTTATGAATATGCGCAAAAATCATTTGCAATGGGTGGTTTAACGAAAGACACCTCATATATCAAAGAAAATGGCATTCCTGCTGACGAATTTGCAGAAATTCAACAACAAGCAGATTCACTAAACGCGGGTGTTGTCATAGAATGGGTACCAGGACAAGAAAATATAATGAATTATGGTCGAGTACTTGATTACTGTAATAACAACAGGAAGCTGAAGCATAATTATCTAGGTAAAAACATTTTGATCTTTGATAATGGCGGTTTCGGTCAATTTTGTTATCGAAGTGAAAATCCTATTTTCAGAAGGCAATACGACGAAGTATATAAATTTGTTAAACTCAATCGCTAATAATTGCTAGCAAACGTAACCAGTTATAGCGACAGAACAATAAAAGAGGAATACATCTTCCTACCGTATATTAAATCATAAAATGCACCCAGAATAGACAAAGCAAAGGGCATATGAACCACAACTTTCTTGATCGCATTCCTAAAAGCACTCCTTCCAGGCGATCGCCATCTATCTGCCGAAAAAAGTTCTTTGGAATAGGGTAAACGTAAATGTTTGCGAATTTTAAAATTATATTTACTGCAGATGTAATCTATAGTATTGAATCCTAAAAAATGCAGGTGATCTGGAATCTCCCAGTCAAAAACGCTATTTTTTTTCACGTCTTTTTTCATTTCACCGACTTTTAAGATAAGTTTACCATTATTTTGTAATAATGACTGAACAGATCTAAATAAAGTGTCAAAAGAAGGGATATGCGACAGAACATTAATCATTGTGATTACATCAAATTTTGTATGATTCGATATCTCCTCTATTGGTTTTTGAAAAATCTCACAACCTGATACTTTTCTCGCCATTTCCGCTCGAGCTTTATTCAACTCGATGCCAAATCTAAGCGTATCCGGGTATAATATCCCTAATTGTTTCAGCAAATAACCACTGCCACAACCAACGTCGAGTATGGATGTCACACCATTACATTCAGCCGCAATTAAAGGCATGTATTTCTTATAATACAAAGTTTCGGCACAATAACGCTTCTTGGAATCGAGAATCTCTATTTCATCGTAGCTATAGTTGGATACATGGTTGTATACTTGATCACTGGCTGTTGGATAGGGATCTATGAAAAACAATTCACATACATTGCATGCAAATAAATCGTATCCTCTCTCGGAAAAAAATAATTTGTTATCCTGACTTTTACATAACGGGCATATTGGTATTTTCATGATTTTTCTTATATGATTGTATCCGTTCTTCTTATAGAGTCAAGTTAATAAATTACATATATTATCGCCTATCAAAATATTGTTTTCCATTTAGTATTGTATCCTAAAGACAACACTAAAAAAACTGATTCACTGGTCATTGTCAAACAAATGTTGCAATATTACCCAATTTAGATATAATACTTTCATGAAAATTCTGGTAATAGGTTCGGCAGGCTTTATAGGTCAGTTCTTAATACGAAAGTTATTGGATGAAAAGCATAATGTCATGGGATTAGATGTTAATAAACATCCGGCTGATTTATTAAACCGCTGCAAATGCGTAATTGGTGATTTACTATCCAAAGATGATTTGATGAAAGCTGCCAAGGACGTTGATATTATTATCTCTTTAGCAGCAAAACACCATGATTTTGGCGTTTCTCGAGAGGAATTTTTCAAAGTCAATGAAGAGGGAACTCAATTGCTCCTTGATGTTGCCAAAGAATTGGGTATTAAGAAACTCATTTTCTACAGCACTGTTGCAGTATATGGGACGCGGGAAGAGGCATCTACTGAAAATATGGAACCAGAACCAGATAGTAATTATGGGAAATCAAAGCTTGCTGGAGAAAACCGCATAAATGCATGGTGTAAAGAAAATGGCAGTAGATGTGTTGTAATTATTCGACCAACCGTCATTTTTGGACCTAATAACTATGCTAATGTGTATAACTTAATCGATAAAATATATCGAAAAAAATTTATATTTGTCGGCAAAGGCGATAATATTAAATCTGTTGCATACGTGGAAAATCTTGTTGATGCTACAATATTTCTAATCGATACATTAAAACCTGGAGTGCAGATCTTTAATTACTCGGATGAACCCCAAATGACTATATCGCAAGTTGTCGATATAATATCAGATTATATGCCCCACAAAGTACCGAAGACAAAGCTACCTTTATGGATCGCGGTAAGTTTTGGTAGTATTTTTGATCTTCTAGGAAAAATGACCGGTAAGAATTATCCTATAACTGCAGCCAGGATGAAGAAATTCGCAACATCTACACATCACAAGGCACAGAAAATCAGAGATATAGGTTTTAACCAGAAGACTGAAACAAAAGAAGGTTTCAAACGGATGATCGAGTGGTATATTACGAGTCAAGGTAAATAAAATATCATATAAATCTAAATATATATTCTTATTTTAAAGTTCAATCCTCTCAGCTAATGTTTTGTTTTCATTAAACCATTGTATTGATCTTTTAATACCTTGCTCTAGATTTGTGTTTGGCTGCCATTTCAATACAGCCTTTGCCTTTATAATATCTGCCCAGGTTGCCTGCATGTCTGCTGGATGGATTGGTTCATGAGTAATTTTTGCCTTTTTCCCAAGCTTTTCCTCGATCATCCCAAGGAAATCGAGTAATTTGTAGGGTTTATCACAACCAAGGTTTATTATTTCAAAACCCAAAGGTTTTAATGCCATTATGGTACCACGCGCAATGTCATCGACATAGGTAAAATCCCTTGACTGGGTACCATCCCCATAAATAATCACTGGTTTTTCCTGGTATACCCAGGAGATAAAACGTAAAGGACTCATATCTGGTCTGGACGCTGGACCATAAACCGTGAAATATCGAAGGATTGTTACATCAATACCGTATAAATGATGGTATGTATAACAAGTCATTTCCGCACTCTTTTTTGAAGCTGCATAGGGAGAAATCGGTTCGTTCACAGGTAGATCTTCTTTAAAAGGCATTTTCTGCCCGGCATAAAGCGAAGAAGTGGATGCTAAGATGAATTTATTTACACCAAATTCACGGCATAGTTCGAGTAAATTGAGGTTGCCAATGATATTGGTCGTATAATAAACAAACGGGTTTTCCATACTGTAGCGAACGCCAGCCCGGGCTGCGAGATTGATTACGGAAAGAAACGGAGCAGAGGAGATGGAGTGATGGGGAGAATTTGTTACACCCTCACCCTTACCCTCTCCCTTGAAGGGAGAGGGAATATGAGTTGGTGCATCTCCCGTCAAGGAAGAGGGATTTTTTCGAGTTGAATATTGCTGAAAGAGCTTCTTAAGAGAATCATAATTTTCGATATCAAGTTTGTGGAATTTGAAGTTGGGGTATTTTTTTAGTTGATCAAGACGCCATTGTTTAAGACGGACGTCGTAATAATCGTTCATGTTATCAATTCCGACGACGTTAATTGTTGCACCCTCACCCTGACCATCTCCCTTCAAGGGAGAGGAAATTGATGAAGGGATGAGCTCAGGTTTGTTGAGAAGGAATTCGCAGACTTTCCAGCCGATAAAACCAGCGGCGCCTGTAACAAGAATGTTTATTTGTTGAGACACGGTATATTATAGCAAGAAAGCACTATATGTCAACGAATACAAGATAAATAAGGTTATTGAGTAATTAAGTAACTGTGTCATTAAGATATTAATAAACTAAATAAACCAAACAAACCAAAAAGACCAGAGAAACAAAAAATAGTAATTAAGTAACTTATAAACAATAGTAAGCACTAGGGACTAAACAGTAGGCAGCAAATTATGAGCAGGAGAAGGGGTGAAATGGAGATTGCCCTAATGTTTACAGAGCAAGTTCTCGACTGGGCTCGAACAGTAAGATTTTTTTCTGTCATCGCGAGTCGTGAGTTCAACGAACGACAATGCGATCTCGGTAATCGCTTGATTATAAAATGAATTTAATTATAATCATAACAGAGAAATAAATGACTGGTACATTCAAGCGCTGTGCAAAATGTGTTCTAACAGATAAAATGCCACATATAACCTTCGATAAAAATGGCGTATGTAATTACTGCAACACCTATAAGAATTTTAAGTTTCAAGGTGAACAGGAATTACTAAGAATACTCGACCTCCATCGAGGCAAGTCAAAAAACTACGATTGCATTGTTAATATTAGCGGCGGACGAGACAGTGCTTATACGCTATTAAAATTAAAAAAAGATTATGGCATGAGAGTGCTTGCGGTGAATTACGAAAACCCATTTACTGATAATCAGGCAAAAAAGAATATCGATCATATGGTGAAAATTCTTAAAGTCGATATCATCAGATTCGCACACAAAAGCAATATCCATGAGTCCTGCTTTAGAAATAACCTTATCTCCTGGTTCAGGCACCCATCTCCGGCAATGGTACCAATGATGTGTATCGGCTGCAAAATTATCTGGAAGAAAATACTAAAAATAGCAAAAACCTACGATATAAGACTCATTATCAACGGAGGGAATCCATATGAATATACTTCATTTAAAAAAGAACTCCTCGATGTTTCAAGTAATGAACCCCTCACCGCAACCTATTATAAATATGGAAAAGGTCTTGTCAAAAAAACATTAGCTAATACATCATATCTTTTTCCTCAATATTTACCCGTTCTTGCAAAAGGGTTTTTTTATAATAATCAATATTCTATCGGTTCCCAGTTATCCGGGAAAAATATTAAAAAAATAGACCTATTTCATTTTATACCCTGGAGCGAAAGTGAAATAATCGCGAGGATTACCAATGAACTTTATTGGGATTACCCGCATGAGTTGGGTTCAACCTGGAGGTTTGACTGTAAAATAGGTCATTTGAAAGATTATATGTATATGACAACATTAGGGATGACTGAAAAAGATGATTTTTATGCGAAGATGGTACGAGAAGGTTTGATGACCAGAGAACAGGCGTTAAAAAGATTAAATGATGAAAATAAAATACACCCAGATATTATCAGAGATATATTCAGAAAGTCAAATTTGACACCACCGAAAATATCTATTTAACTACAACTACCCGGCTTTTCTTGTCTCCAACAATTACATGATAGATACCAGCGCTTGAGGGTTGGTAGACCAATTCCTCAGCATGCGTTTCAAAAACCTTTCTACCGGCAATATCAAAGACCTTGATCAAACCCGGTTGAGTAAGGGTGAGTTTGATCGCACGACCGACTGTATTCATTTTTACAATACTGATATTGGACCTGACATATTCTTTTATATCCTGGGTCACAGTGTTTTTCTGAATAATCCAGGTCTCTGGGTCGACGATGATGTCGATTGGTTCTTGTGACAATACATACTCAAAATGCTGTGGGGATTGATTTATGGCAAGCGTAATTATCGTATCGCCGCTTGAAAAGTCAACCCCGATCGGTAAAGGCATATGAAAGACCGAAGGGCCCATGGGTTGGGTCTGGGTAATATCTAATATCAAACGCCAGTTCGGTGATTCATAGACTTTTATCCAGACAATATCATAAATCGGATAATACAGATCATATACCCACTCATTAAAAAACCAGTCATAATTCCCCCCGAGCACCTGATTCAGAATAAGGTTTGCATCGTCAGTCGAGGCATTGCCATACTCAAAGGAATCACGGTAAGTACTCATGAAACTCAACCAGGTATTATCATCACCACACAAGTAACGGATCATGTGGAGTACCCACGAAGCCTTGCAATAATCATGACCCCAGCAGAAAAGATCAGTCAGGGTTGTATCGTATAATGGGCGGGGATGAGAAGCTTCAGCTGAGAAATAGGCATTACGTCGTGAAATCATGGTATTAATGAAAAGTTGATGATTAACACGGTGTTCACGGTATAAGGCGTCAGAATATGTTGCAAACCCTTCATTCAGCCAGACATTTACCCATCCAAAACAAGTTATCATATCACCCCACCACATATGGGACATCTCATGAGCCATGAGATAGTAATCATTACTCGTCATGCCGTTGCGGTATATCGAACTCATGGTTTGATGTTCCATGCCTGCATAGTAAAATGGATAAAGTATGACCATACCATAGCGCTCGAATGGATAATCACCGTATAAGGAATCATAAAAATACATCATGTCTGTGGTATATTGAAATGCAGTCGGAGCATAAATAGTATCCTGAGGCCAAAAATGGTATTTGATCTCGACGCTGTCAGCGGTCGACGGGAAATACCAATCTGAGTATGTAGTAAACACACTCGAAGCAAAATGAATCAGATATGGCGCGATTGGAGACTGGTGGATCCAGTGATAAGTTATCTGACCGGCTGCAGTATCAGCCCCAGCAAACTCACCGGTGGCGCAGACATAAAACGCATCCGGTACTGTTATATAGAATTCCACTCCATAGTCTGCCTTATCCCACATGCGATCATAACAGGGCATCCAGCGCCTTGTACAAAAAGGACAGCCGAGTGTATAGGAAATAGGGTGAGTACTATTATACCAGAGATAACCCATAGATCCAGAACCCGTGCCGCTATAGCCGATCATAATATCAAAAGAATCTCCCTGATCATAGACCTGTGGCAGATTAACATAAAGGGTTTCGCCATTATGATTATATGTTGCGGTTGTGCCGTCAACTTTCAAAGAATCAACACTCAAGCCTAAAAGATGAAGATCGATAATGTTAAGGTTATCCTGGGTACTCCGCGCTGATATCGTTACTGCGCCTTCAAGATAACGTGAGGTCATTGGCAAATCAAGGTCAATATAATAGTGTAATACATCGTATGAATGAGTCGATTCAGCCCGGGCAGGCTGCGGGTATAAAACTTGTTTGTTTTCAAATGTAAAAAATGATTGATTGACAAGCAATAATATTAATAATGTCATAAGTTCTCCTTTGTATAGATTATAAAAAACAAAAACGCTATGTCAATGATTCATTGGGCATATATTTGTTGTCATCATCCGGCTAGACCGGATGATCCAGAAGATATCCTAGATTCCCCGATCTAGTCGGGGAATGACAATTGGAAGAAAGAAAGATGTCAAGAGGGAGTTCTCGACTACGCTCGAACAATAATTATGATAGTCTGATGGGCCTTCTTAAATTTATGCTCGATGAACCCCGCTCCTCTTCGAGGGGCGTGGGTGAATTAAATAACTACAATGACGCACTGAAAGTGCTCGATAAATCGGGCGACCACATACTTTTTAGTTTTTCGCTCTACGCTTTACGCCCTTTTACCAAATTATAAAACAATGGAAGGTCGTGTCAATGGTTCATTCACAGACCTTAAGTGTCATCATCCGGCTAGACCGGATGATCCAGAAGATATCCTAGATTCCCCGATTTAGTCGGGGAATGACTGAAAGAATATAGGTAAAGATGGGAAAAGTGGTTTGGGTCTGGATGCTGGACATAATAGGAACAGGTGAAGGGGTGAAACGGAGAATCGGAGATTGTCCCGATTTCTCATATTAGATATTCGTAATTAATGAAAATCGAGGATCCTCGCTTTGCGGGACTTTGTCACCTCGTTCCTCACAATGACAGGAATCGGGTGTTTACTTGTTGCTTGCTATTAAAATGAGTTCCCGCAGGATCTCGGCTACTGTGGAGCCTGAGGCATACGGTGACGCAGCAACTGGATTATATTCAACGATATCAGCACCGATGAGCTGTTTATCCTTGAATGATAACAAGGCTTTTATGAGCTCTTGATAGGAAATCCCACCAGGCTCAGGTGTTGATACTGCAGGTAATACACCGGGATCCAAAACATCTACATCGATTGATAGATAAATAGGTTCTTTGATATTGTTTATTACTGAAGACAAAGGTTTGAAAAGATCGAATTTGTACAGGTTCTTGCCAAAATTAAATTCTTCTTTGGTTCCTGAGCGAATACCAAATTGGTACAGATTATCAAGCCCAATAATATCGCTTACCCGGCGCATTACTGTGGCATGGCAGATTTTCTGCTCAAGATACTCATCGCGTAGATCACAGTGAGCATCAAAGTGCACCAAAGAGAAGTCTTTATGTTTCTCTTTTAGAACTTGAATAATCGGTAAGGTAATCGTATGTTCACCGCCAAGAAATATAAAATGTTTTTTGTTATCAAAAATATCCTCGATTATTTTTTGGCTTTCTAAAAGTCGATCTTTTTTACTGAATTGAAAATCTTCAAGATCACATATCTTTAAATCTAAAAGGCTCTTATTCTGATAAGGAGAATAATCCTCAATGTTTTCAGAACACAATCTTATGAAATGAGGTCCAAATCGTGAACCTGGAATGAATGAAGAGGTTTTATCAAAAGGAAGACCTAAAATAACAATATCCGCACTTTTTAAATCAGCAATGGCATAATAGAATTTCATATTATCTCCACCTCACAGATTATAACTACTTTAAACCCTATGTCAAGATAACCTTGCGAGTGGGTAATGTATATCATCACGACTCATTGTATTCGCTCTAAGAATAAAATTACTGTCATTATTGAATTAGTTTCACCTGTCACAAAATAAAACTAATGGAATCTTCATAAAAAGTACCCGCTGATTAGTTTTGAACCACTTGTACAGCAATAATCCTTGACGCGTTTATTATTATGATTATAATTACTAGAATTTATGGCTGAACACAAGTTAAGAATTCAACATGTGGTTGATTTAACCATTAGAATAAAAAGCCATTTTCTAATGTACTGCCAATTTGCGAGTCAGCAATCAACTATAATGTATATGAGTTAAAAGCGATGTCGCAACCGAAACGAATTTTATGAAAATAGATACTAAAGTTTGGTGTGATAAAATTATTCGTGGAATAGATCCATCGTTTAGATATAGATGGGATATCTACAATCAGTTGATTTGCTTGAATTTGTCAAAAAACACATTGTGGGTAGATATCGGTTGCGGTAATAATACAGTTGTTGAAGATTTCGGAACTGAAGCGAATTTTGCCGTAGGTATCGATCTTAAACCACCTGAGCATAAAACCACTGCACCATTTGTCTGTGCCAATCTACGTCATCTACCTATACATTCTAATATTGCTAATTTTATAACCCTACGTTTTGTTGTGGAACATTTACAAAATATCCCTAACGATTTTTCAGAAATTGAACGTATTCTAGAACCTAATGGGCGCATTCTGATAATAACAACAAATTCTTGGAGTCCATTTATATTTCTGCCACGTCTATTACCTTTTCGCCTAAAAAATGCAATACTTCGGACTCTGTATAAAATTAATACAACAGACATTCTGCCAACTTTTCACAAGTTTAATTCTTTAAGAAGGATGAAACATGGTTTAGGCAATCTCAAATTGGTTTATATTGATTTTATACAAGATGCTAATTATGTCCGCCGTTGGCTATTTTTAATATTTTTCGCTTGGCACTTATTTACAAAACAAGGGGTTCTTAAATTCCTCAGAACTTGTATTGTTGCAATTTTCGAGAAATCAAATTAAGCCTATATTAATATATTTGAAAAATCTAATTTAAAAAAATGCACTTCGCGATGCTATAAGTGAAACATCCCCTTTAGCTATGCTGTTTCTATATAACCCAGGGCACCGGCCATTGTTATAACCTTGATCGGACATACCTCAAAACAACGTCCGCAACCTATGCACTTATCTTTGATCACGGTGTGGCGTTTACCAGACTCACCTTCAATAGCCTTAAATAAACACACCTTTGTGCACTCTCCACAGCCATCGCATTTCGAAGAGATAATCGCATAAGGTCGTGCTGGAGCGCGGTCGATAAATGATTTGGTAGGACATTTATTATAACATATGCCGCAGGATACGCATTTCTTATAATCCATTCTTGGAAGATTACCCTCCATTTGAATGGCGCCTTCATACGGACAGGACTTTGCACAGAGCGTACAGCCAATGCATCCTACCTTACATACATTTTTAACTATTTTACCCTTATCAAGGGTCTTACAGGCGACATAAACCAATTGAGTTCGTGGTATCAATTCCAGTACATGGCGAGGACATTCTTTGACACAAATACCGCATGCCGTACATTTCTCTTTATTGATAATCGGCAGACGATTCGGTCCCATTTTAATGGCGTCAAATGGACAGACTGTCTCACAGTGACCACCACCTAGGCATCCCCATTCACAGGCTTTATTTCCTCCGAGAAGGATATAGTTGCTTCGACAATCACCCGGGCCGATATACTCGAATTTTTCAACCGCGTTTTCTTTGCCACCCCGGCAGCGTAAAACACATACCATCGGCTCGGTTACCTCAACCTCAATACCAAGAATTTCACCGATTTTTCTGGTTGTCTCGGCACCACCGACTGTACATAGATTGAGCGCCACTTCACCGGTTTTCTCGACCAGAGCATGCGCATAAGCATCACATCCAGGAAGACCGCAAGCACCGCAATTCGCAGCCGGTAAAGCTTCACGGATCATCTGTTCTTGCTTACTGACCCTGACGACAAGTTTCTTAAATGCAATTGCCAGGATAATTGCAAATATTAGACTTAGTCCGCCAAGACCAGCGACTGATTTTAGAATTCCGGTCAAATCCATGACTTGGTATTATAGGCGGATTTTAATAGGTGTCAATAAAAAACGATGAAGGGAAGGGAAATATCATCTGATGTACTTCCTGTTGAGTACTATATTTGTAGTCGTCTGATTCATCAGACACTCGATGAACCCCGCTCCTCTTCGAGGGGCGTGGGTGAATCAAGTAACTACAGAAACGTGATAGAACCGCCCGATAAATCGGGCAACTACAAATCCTCTTGTCTATATGCAGCCGCTTGATTCAGTATAATATGAACAGGAGAAAGGGTGAAACGGAGCAGCGGAGATTGCTTTGTCACTTCGTTCCTCGCAATGACATTTTTCCTTACTTGTCATCGCGAGTCCTGAGTTTATCGAAGGACGAAGCGATCTCGGAGATTGTCCCGATTTTTCATATCAAATAATACTATCAGTAAATCGAGGATCCCGTTGCGCGGGGCTTCTCCGCCTAAGGCGGATCGCAATGACATGAAACGGAGTCCCTCTCGTGTAACGACCCACCCCAACTTATGTAGTGGCAGAGCTTGCTCTGCACAAATACCACAACGTAAAGGGATATTTGTCGAGTAAACTCGACCCGTGAAATAATAGATAAATACATCTTAGCACATCTTCTTCTTACTGCTAAATTTGTCTCTATTTTTGGTCTTCAGTATAACAATATTTCACCGGGCTCAGCCACTACAAATATTACGCCCACATCTGTTTGATTGCCAAAAGGAGGTGAGAAAGCAGATAGGGGATTGGAACAGCCTGATAAACCTGTCCTACCTGTCCCGAGTATATCGAGGGGAACGTAGTTGAAGGATCAGGCGACTACAGTCGAGGATGAAGTTCTCGACGTTGCTCGAACAGTAACTGTGTCGAAGATTCCAGACTATGCTCGTAATGACACTAGTCCTATTGAATTGTTGGAGAAATATGTGTAGCTACTTCAACTTACCCAGGCCGTAGAGTATTCTTTCTTCAAATGGAGAAGAGCGAATTACTGCTAATTCGTGTTTTGCCTGGTCGGCGACCTCAGTACTCTTTTTGCTCTTGCCAAAGAGAGCATCATATGCCTTGGCGCCGGCGATTTTACCTTCAAGCATAGCTGTAGATGCTTCTTCAATGCAAGCCAGGTCACCGCAAACAAAGATATTCTCCCTGCTAGCCTTCATGTCTTCAGTATGATATGGCACATGCCCGCCAAGCACCGGGACATAGTCAATGCGACAGCCAGCCTGGTACAACAATTCGCAAAGCGGTGAGAGACCGATCGCGATCAGGATCATATCACACTCGATTGTCTTTTCCGTACCAAGCAAACATTCATATTTACCGCCAACTTCACTAATACGTGCCGCGGCGACACAATCTTTACCTTGTGCTTCGATAATCGTGTGTTTGAGGATGATCGGGACACCAGCTCTTTTTATCTTTGCCGCATGAACATGATAGCCGCCGACTTTGTCCATTATTTCAATGATCGCTGCGACTTCAACTCCAGCTTGTAATAATTGATAAGGTACGATCAAACCGATATTGCCAGAACCGATCACCACAGCTCTTTTCCCTGGCACCACACCATAGACATTCATCATTGTCTGTACAGCTCCAGCGCCATATACACCGGGGAGATCGGCATTGTCAAAGGCAAGCATGTTCTCACTCGCACCGGTGGCAAAAATATAAGCCCTGGCTTTAACCGGGAATAATCTATCATCTTTCAGAACACCGATAATATCATCGTCATAATAGCCGATAACCGTAGCATTATTGAGTACTTCAATATTCTGCGTTTGAATTTCTTGACTGAGGATCTCGGTAATGTTAACACCCCTAACACCACAATAATGTGCTTTGGAACCGAAAAATTTATGTGTCTGCTTGATCAACTGCCCACCAAGCACTGGGTTATCATCGATTATTAAAACCCTGGCGCCAAGCGATCGGGCAACGATCGCAGCCTCAAGACCAGCTGGTCCTCCGCCTATTA
>JBARXC010000117.1:0-1789 GCA_049647125.1 bacterium
TGCCAATCCTGACATCTACCGCCTTCTTGAAAAGGAAGATTATTTCTATGCGATACGCTTAAAAGGCAATAATATACTCCAGGGGCACATTGAGCATCTTTTAACTCGTCCGGTAGGTCGTCCTCCCAAAAAGCCGATTGTTCAGTTTCACAGTTTTCGATACCAAGCAGCCAGTTGGGATATAGCTCGAAGAGTAGTTGCTAAGATTGAATGGCATGAAGGAGAACTTTTTCCAAGAATAGGATTCATTGTTACAAACCTTCGCTGGAAACACAGCAATGTGGTAAAGTTTTACAACAAGCGTGGAACGGCGGAACAATGGATCAAGGAAGGCAAATACGCATTAAAGTGGACACGGCTTTCATGTCATGATTTTGATGACAATCAGGTTCGGCTGCAACTCTTTGCGATGGCATATAATATTGGCAACTTCCTGAGACGTTTAGGACTTGTAAATAAATAAAGTTTTAGTGTTCTGGTTGCCGATACAGGCAATATGAATACTAAAAAAAGACATAAAGCGTCCATCCCCCAAGGGGATATGTTGAAAAAATCGGTTCAAAGCAAAACCTGGCGGAAAACATTCAGGCGGCTGTTGGAGAAAATGCCGGAAAATATCCGGCGGTGGAACGCGGCACTATTAGCCATGCAACTGGGCTATGGCGGCATGAAGATTGCCGGGGAGATTTCCGGCTTCTCACCACCGACTCTTCGCAAAGCACGACAAGAATTGGAAAATGGCCAAGTGGACTGGGATTGCCGGCGGCAAAGACGCTCAGGTGCTGGACGAAAAAGGATTGAGCAAACGTATCCGGGCATACTTAACGACCTCAAAAAGTTGGTAAAGGACGAAACCGCAGGCGATCCATCTTCGGATGATCGTTGGGTCAATCGAACCAGCCGTAAATTAGCCACGGCGATGGAAAAGGTCGGCTATGATGTCTCACATGTAACCGTGATTCGACTCTTAAAAAAACTGGATTGAGCCTGAAAGCGAATCGCAAACGTTTCACCGGTCCGCCCCATCCTGATCGCGATCGTCAATTTCACTATATTGTGAAGCAAAGAGGGCGATTTCTCCGGAACCACCGGCCCGTGATCAGCGTCGATACGAAACATAAAGAACTGATCGGTGATTTTAAGAACCCGGGCCGAACCTGGGTTCGAGAACCGATGGAAGTGAATGCCCACGATTTTCCCCAGGATGCTTTGTGCCAGGCAGCCCCGTATGGCGTGTATGATGTGGGCCGCAACCATGGATTTGTTCAGATCGGCATTTCGTCCGACACGCCCCAATTTGCCGTTGATTCCATCCGGCAGTGGTGGCTTGCTCACGGCAGCAAGCAATACTCTCAGGCGAGCGAACTACTGATCCTTGCTGATGCGGGCGGCAGTAATGGCTATCGCCTGCGGCATTTCAAGAAACAGCTTCAGGAGAAAATCGCCGACGCGTTCCATCTAAAAGTAACGGTATGCCATTTTCCCCGCGGCGCATCAAAATGGAACCCAGTGGAGCATCGACTTTTTGGCCCGATCAGTTGCCATTGGGCCGGCATTCCATTGCGAAGCCTGAAATTGCTGTTGCGACTGATCCGCACGACGGTAACGGATAGCGGTTTGAAAGTCTGTGCTCGCTTGACGGGCAAAACATATCGAACCGGCATTCGTGTAAGTGATGCCGAGATGAAATTGCTTAATCTACGAAGACACCAGGTCTGCCCACAATGGAATTACACCATAAAACCACACCAACAAGAATAAAATGTTATTTATTTACAAGTCCTAAGAG
>JBARXC010000118.1:0-1762 GCA_049647125.1 bacterium
CGGCTGGGCTGTCGCAACGGAAGGAGGGCGTAGCCCGACTGGAGTTGCGACAGCCCAGCCGGCGCCGTGCGGCGCGGGCGTACGACCCCTTGACTGGCGGCGGCATGGTTGCCATACCGGAGAGCAAAACCTCAACCCAGGAGACTCCGATGGCTGAAAAACGGCGCCGTCGAGCGTCGTCACGCGATGGTCTCGGCCTTCCGCCGACGCAAGTCGCTCCGCAAAGTCGCAGCGCAGTTCGGCGTGGCCCCGGGTACGGTTCGCTACTGGGTCCAGCGGGCCGCAGGCCGGCGGCTGGACCGTGTGGACTGGGAAGACCGATCGCGGGCTCCCAGACGCACTCAGCGTACGTCGGCCGCCCTGGAGCGAAAGATCTTGACCATCCGTCGTCGGCTCAAGCAGCGCAGCGCGCTGGGCGAGCACGGAGCGGTCGCCATTCATCGAGAGTTGCAAGCCCAAGAAATCACGCCCTGTCCTTCGGTGCGGACGATTGGCCGCGTCCTTCAGCGGAACGGCGTGCTGGATGGGCGGAAACGTGTTCGGCGTCCGGCACCACTGCGCGGCTGGTATCTGCCGGAGGTGGCGGCCGAAAAGGCCGAGCTGGACAGCTTCGACACGATCGAGGGCCTGGCGATCAGCGGAGATTCGCAGGTGACCGTTTTGACCGGAATTTCGCTGCATGGCGGCCTGCCGGCCGTCTGGCCCGACAGGTCGATCAGCAGCCGATCGGTCGTCCAGTCGCTGGTGGAGCATTGGCGCGAGGTGGGACTTCCTGCTTACTGCCAGTTCGACAACGACAACCGGTTCTGCGGTCCCAAGCAGTTCGCCGACGTGATCGGCCGTGTCTCGCGGCTCTGCTTGGGCCTGGGTGTCTCCCCTGTGTTTGTGCCTCCCAACGAAACTGGCTTTCAGGCGGCCATCGAGAGCCTCAACGGCCGCTGGCAGATCGGAGTCTGGTCTCGATTCGAGCACCGCTCGCTCCGCGGTCTCAGGAACCGCTCTGTCAAGTACGTCATGGCCGCGCGGCAGAAATACGCCGCTCGGATCGAAGCGGCTCCCTCGCGGCGACCGTTCCCCAAACGCTGGCGGTTGAATCTGCAAAAACATCCGCAGGGTACCCTGATCTATATCCGCCGCACCAACGACCGGGGACAAGTCAGTATGCTGGGGCACCAGTTCCTCGTCGACCGCAATTGGGTTCATCGGCTCGTCCGAGCCGAAGTCGATCTGAAGGCCGGAAAAATCGACTTCTACGCCCTCCGGAGACGAGCGCCTACCGAACAACCCTTGTTGAACACGACTCCCTACGAGTTTCCAAAAAAATCCTTCAAAGAGTGAACAACATCTACTGACACTTGTCATCTTGAAAACGATCTCTGTTCAAAATGTACTGGCACTTGGCCGCATATCGCTACCCGGCTTCATCGGCTATGGAAGGCTCGGCACATGTACCGGGCTCGGGCCGGCATTGGCCGGCGGGACACACAACCTACAACCGCAAAAAACGAGGACGAAATCATGAGTCAATGGAGTTCTGCCGATGAGATCCTGGACTTCGCCATCAATAATGAAGAGGAGGCGGCGAAGTTCTACACGGATCTGGCCGGAAAGATGGATTCCGCCGCGATGCGCGAAGTGTTTGAAGACTTCGCCCAAGAGGAAAAAGAACATAAAGCAAAGCTGCTGGGCGTCAAGCACTCCGGCAAGATGGAGCAGGCAAGCGAGCAGATCCACGATCTGAAGATCGGCGACTATCTGGTGG
>JBARXC010000119.1:0-79370 GCA_049647125.1 bacterium
CGCATGCCCTTTGTTTTGAGAGTGATCAGGTCGGTATACAGTCTGCGCCGCGTCGTGATCCAGCCAATTTTGTGCCCGGGATATGTTCCTTGGAAGTGATTTCTGGTAATGAGTTATTAGGGGACAACATTGTTTTGGATATACCGTATCCTCTGGCTATGACGTCGTCAGACATGTATATGGATTATCTGGATGTGGTGTATGATTCAGCGACGCAGGGTGGTTTATATTCGGTCTATTTGCGTGATACTGATGGTTCGAATGTGGACAGTTTATTTGCGGTCGTGGGTAATAATGAGCTTGTGATTACGCATGCGTTTTCTATATTGCATGGGGTTACAGTTGAGGCTAATTTAGTGTTTGATTCAATACCGACCGACGAGTCGATATTTAAGGAGATCAAGCGTGCGTCAGGTACGTATCCGGAGAGTTTGATTGTGGCGTCATTGCCTGGTGCGTGGGCGAGTTATTTTGCTTTTTGGGCGTATCGTGGTAATGATTATCAGATCGAGTGGTATTCAACGACGAATCATCCAACGAATGCGAACAGTGTCAGGGTATTTGATTTGATGACTGGTGAGGAGATATCGTATAGTCCGTACAATCCAGAAACAGATCATAGCTATGATGAATTTGCCAATGGCTGGTGTTTCCAGTCCCATCTTGAAGTATCAGATACTCTGGTATCATATGGCACGCCACCAGCAACGCGCAATACGAAATATCTCTATATTAATGGGGGTTTAATTGGCTTGAACAAGGGTGGTCCTATGATGCCGGGCAATCCAGTGCCTTCAATAAATGATATCTGGACCGTGCATGCACATCCTGATTTTGCACCGGCACCGGTAAAGGCACTTTTTGAAATCCACTCATTACCTGCGTATTTTGACAGCGTAACCAGGCAAACTCTGAATGTCAAGGTTGTCCCCAATCCGTATGTATTCTACAATGAATGGGAACAAAAACGCTTTCCTGAAAAATTGAAATTCATCAACTTACCGCATAGGTGTACGATCAGAATATTCAATCTCAACGGTGAACTCGTTAAGACTTTGCTTCATACTCACACTTATGAACCAGAACAAGGACAAGAACAGATATTGAATGATGCTGGTGGTGACGAGTGGTGGGATATGCTCAATGAAGAACGCCAATTTATTGCCAGTGGTATCTACATCTACCATGTCCAGTCAATAATTGGTGAACAACTCAGCAAGCTCGTGGTAATCCGTTAAAGAAAAGACAAAGTCATTAAAGGACGTTATAATCGTTTAAAACGTTTAGATCGTTAGTATCGTTGTTTTCTCTCCTGTTCTCCGTTTCACCATTTTCTTCCATTCTCCATTTCTCTATTGTCTCCAGCCAAAGGCGTGTCTTCAGCATCAGCGTGTCTGCAGTGAAACGTGTCTTCAACGGAGTGTGTCTTCAGTTCGCGAATGCGAACATGATTCCAGCGCAGCGTTCTCTACCGCTGCGCAGCAGCTATCTGTTTACTTAATGACTATTTCTATTTTTGAATATTTTGGTTGGAGACCAGGGATAAACCTTGGTGCGATTTTGATCGCCCCATCAGGTAGGACGACTCGTTCAGTTACTGCATTCATTACTGCATTACCACGGGATCTGGCAAGGACTTCAGATTCTGAATAAGAATAAACAACGATTTCTCTTTTGAAATTTTCCTTCACAATATTAGCAGCTTCATCAAGATATCCTGGTGCATCACGAGAAAACGTTGATGTTTTTTCATTGAAGAGCTCGTTGGAAGCAACCACTACGATCTTCGTATTCTTTTCATCATAGACAATGCCGTTGAATTTGTATGAACGACCAGTAATCCTCGTCGGGTTACCCACCGCATCAAAGGCGGTGAACACATAGTTATATGTTTCACCCATATTGCTCATATCACCGTTGTCTGTTCTGCCATTCCAGGAAATGGATGAAGGTGGTAAACCCCGTTCAGCAAATTTTCGTATAATGTCACCCTTGGTGTCAGTGATAACCAGTTCCCAGGAAGAAACTGTCTTCTCGAACCTTGGAATGAATAAGGCAATGCTTCCATACATGAACCTACTTAATAGGGGAACGCGTAAATATTCACTGTGCAAATACAGGATGGGTGTGTTCAATTCATCGATTGTTGAGTAAAGTTTCTCATCAAATAAGTATTTCTCCTGAGATATAACTGAATCTAACGGTGCAAAGGGTTTTAACTCTGGCCAGAGAAGTATCTTTCTATCCTGAATCTTGAGTTCTGCTTCACCTTTTATTACCTCTTCACCGATATCATGCTCACCTGTTTTTGCTTCTTGCATAAAAAGAAAGCTTATCAATAAGAAACACATTTCAAACTCCTCTAATATTGCATAGGTTATGTTTAGCTACCCACATACGAATCTGAAGGTAATTATTCCCCATTGGCTTTCTTGAACAACATTCGATGGCAGCGGTGCGAACTTCCAGGATTTTAAGGCGTTGATCACTGCTTGATCCAAATCTGGATAACCTGACGAAACCTCGATCAAGGTGCCTTCTCGAATCGAACCTGATGCCTCAACCCAGATCCGGATTTTCACAACACCTGATATCCCCTGGCGCAAACACCAACTAGGATACTTTGGCAGGATTTTGTTGAGTATCTGACGGTTGGCAATAGGTCCAGCAAGGGATATTTGGGTCTTACCGCCTTCAACCTTCAGTTTCTGTTCGACTTTTTGCTCGATCTTTTTGGCAATCACTGAGGTTTTTGGTGACGGCGGTTTTTTATTTATCTTTATGGTCGGAGCTTGTTTTTTTACTCCAATACCACCTGAACTGCCGATTCCAACACCACCTTCGCCACCGGCTCCTCTTGGAAGATTTTTAGCCAGGGATATGGGTTTTTCAGCAAGAATCTCGGCAGTGCTTTTCATCGACCCGTCTTTGCTGCTGCCAATCTTTATTGCATCACCAGCCCCGACATCACTGGCCATATAGCGGTCAAGATCGATCGTGGCTTGGCTTCTATCAAGCTTCGCATCAAGGTCTATTGCCGGCGTGATAATATCGCTACCATAACCACCCGGCTCGGCATCCGAATATGTTTCCTGAATATCACTCCAGACTGAACCTTTGGCAATAACTTTAGCAACTTCAGGACGATATGATTGATCAATCAAGGTGACTTCCTTGATGTCATCATAACTAAGATCAGATGTTTTACTTGACCCTGATAAAAGTATGAATAATGCAATATGGATGATGATGGAAAACACTATACCGATATCTAATCTTTTATCTTTTAACATCAATCACCCTTCGGTCTTTTGGTGGCGCAAGCGATACGCTTAGCACCAACTTTTTTCATGCTGGCGAGAATTTCAAGAACGTCATTGTGTAAAACATCTTTATCCGCCCGAACAATAACAAGTTGATATGGATCTCTTTTCAGTTCCTCAGCTATTACCTGACCCAATTCTTCAGGCAAGATTTCGATATCATTGACCAGCAGACGGCCCTCGATAGTGTAAGTTATTGTCAGGTTTTCTTCGGTCTTGATCTCAGAAGTATGTGCCTTGGGCACATCAACCAGGGTCTGAGTGTGAGTCATAACTAATGGTGCAATGATCATCATAACAAGAACTAAGATCAATCCGACACAAGCCATTGGCAAGATATCAATATTTGCCATTCTTTTCATCTTTTACTCCTTAACAAAGCAAGTTGCCCAGCGCCTTTTTGTTTTGCGAGATCAAGGACCGTAATAACTCGCTCATATCTTACATGTGCTTCGGTTGATACAATCACCTTACGTTCTACACTGCGCGCTAAGAGTTCGGGCAGCAGTTCGGTAAGCCGCTGGTAAGTAACGATCTCTTCGTTGAGCAATATCGCGCCGTCATCGAGCAAGTGAATGTTGACCTTTATGTCGCTTACATCACTGGCTCCAGCTTTGGCAACACCTGGTGCATTTACGAAAATGCCGGATTCAAAAAACAACGGTATAGTCACGATAAAGCCGATCACTAATGACAAAGCGATATCAACGAGAGAATTTAAAATTAGTCCTTGCGGTTCATGCTCAAATCTCAATCGCTTACGCTTTCTCATTTTAGAATTTCCACTCAGCGTCTACTTCAGGCATACTGACCTGCTGGGGTGCTGGTTTTGGCGCCGCTGCATCTTTGGCACCAGCCGACTTCTTCTTCAATTTATCGAACGTAACCACAATCCGATCGCTTACGCCATCGAGCGCCATCGCCATTTCGCTGCTTTTTTTGGTAAAATAGTTGTAGAAAAAAAGCGTTGGAATACCAATAAATAAACCAAATGCCGTGGTCATAAGCGCCTCGGCAATACCCCCTGAAATCACGGCTGGACCACCCGAGCCGGTAATTGCGATATTGTGAAATGATTTTATCAAACCCATCACCGTACCGAGCAGACCGAGCAAGGTTGCGGCATTAGCCAGAGTACCCATACCACCAAGGTACCGGTCGAATTTCACTTTTTCCTCTATTATAAAGCTTGAAAGGATCTCAAACAGATTATCTGATTCCAGATGTCGATTATTAAGCGCAACTGTGAACAAACCGTTTAATGTATTCTTCTTTTGCGCGGCATAATTGAGGGCAGCACTTACGCCCTGGTTTCTTAGTGTTTGACCGAATTGAATAAATCCCTTACGCGCGTCAAATCCATTCTTTCTGAAATATATGAACCTTTCAATAATGAGTGCCAAAGCAACAACCGAACAGACAAGCAATATACACATTACAATGCTTCCTTTGAAGATTTCAATAAGTGGTTGGCCTAGTATCATTCAACCTCCTTTTTTATACCTCACTCTTTTCCTTCAAGACTATCGGCAACCACCTCTTCGGTAACTGGCGCGGGGGGGGCAACGCCACCTTCACCCAGTAGCTTCTTACATATGTCAACGTTGTGACGAGCATTCTGAAGGTTTGTTGAATTAGGGAACGAATCAATTACCGCCTGGAAATTAACCAATGCCTCGCCGTAGTCTTTCAAATTATAATAGACTGTCCCAAGATTGAAATAAACACCATCTTTTTGTTTTGCCTTGGGGAAATATGATAGATATCTTTTGTATAACTCTGACGCCTTTTTCCAGTTCTCAATGTTCACGGCGGATTCAGCCGCATAGATCAAGGCATCTGGTGCATAGGAAGATGTCGGAAAGTTAACTGTAACCTTGAGGAACTCATCGATCGCTCGTAAGTAATTCTCTTCGTCAAAATAGTTGCGTGCAATCTGGTATTGACCATCTGCGGCAAGTTCATCATGGGGGAATTTGGCGACGAACAGCTTCATGTCATCGATAGATTCAAGACCTTTTCGATAATAGCACATAGCCATACTCTTGCGTGCACTCGCCGCTTCATCTGATGTTGGAAAAAGATCCAGGAATTTCTGGAATTCACGGATTGCATCATCAAAAACCTGTTCGTTGTAATAACCCTGTCCAATAGCCAATTGACTGGAGCGGGCGTACTCACTCAACGGGTGATTCTCCACTGTCCACCTGAACAGAGCACGGGCTTTCTCGTATTCCATGGCTTTGAAATAAGTGTCACCAGCTCGGAAACCAGCCTCGGCTGATTTTGTGCTGAGCGGAAAAGTTCCTAATAGTTTTTCCCATGCTTCAATCGCCTGACCATAGTACTCAAGTTTGTAATAACTCATGCCCGCATAAAATAAGGCCGGGACCGCACTTCTCTCGTCTTTCGGATAAGTGTTGTATACTGCTTCAAAGTCATCGAGTGATGAACCGTAATCAGCCTGATTATAGTGCGTATAACCAATGCCCAGATAAATCGCAATTACTAATGAAGAATCATCAAAAGGTGTCTGCCCCATGCTATTGAAAATCTCAAAAGCTTCTTTTGTCCGATTCTGGTTATAAATGGCATAGGCAAGTCCCAATCTGGCATAGGGAGTAATCTCAATACCGAAAAAAGCCTTGGTCACTTTTAGATAGTGTTTTTCGGCATCAGCAAAATTATCTCTATAGTAACAGGCTTCACCCAGGAAATAGAGCGTTCTACCACGCCATGGAGTTTCCTCGTTCGGGAAATCTATAATGTACCGACTACCAAAGGTTATTGTGTGGTCATATTGTTTTAACTTGTTCAACGAACATAATAACATAGCTGCTGCCGGTTCACGCAAACTGGAATTCGGGTAATACTGTAAAAGCAATTCGAAATTAGTGGCGGCATGGTAGTAGTCGGCTTTCTGGAAGTATATCATGCCGGTCAGATATTCACCGACACTCGAAAGCTCCCCGGACGAAAACATGGTCGCAAGTTGGGATGCAGAAACAAGCGCCTGCAGAGTATCCCCTGAAACCAATAAAGCGTTGGTCAATTGAAGATTAGCAAAGGACGCAATCTGGGTATTGGGATAGTTCGCTCTCACCCTCTGGAAAGCACTTACCGAACCTAACCCATCCCCCAGATGCATACGACAGATGCCGAGAAAATAACTGCTGTGCGCGGCAAGAAGATTATCAGCATGGCGTGTCAAAGGCAATAAATGCTCTGATGCTGCAGCGTAATCCTCCGCATGAACCAAAGATGCCGCAAGGAAGTAGTGAGCATAATCATTGAGCGACGAAAGCGGATAGTCAAGGATAAAATCCCGAAATTTAATGCGGGCACCGTCAAAATCTCGGTTAAAGAAAAGAGCTTCAGCCCTTGAAAATTCTGCCAGTACTGCAATCGGCGTATTGGAAGCTTGATCGATAATTTCCTTGAAGGCAGCCAATGCCTCGAGAGGATCGCCTAATCTTGAAACGGCTTTACCATAGTAGAATTTAGCTTCCAGGAGGTCTATCCCATCCAGCTTCTCTTTGGCTTCCTCATAACTTCCGCGGAAATAGTGAAGTACGCCGAGCGCAAAATTCGCGCGCTCTTCTTGCTGATATGCAGGGTTCTTTAGCAAAGTCTGTAGAATATCCTCTGCTTCAATGAAGTTATTCTGCAGGATATCAATTAAACCGACTGCATAAAGGCATTCTGGTTCAAGATAGCTTAGGTTTCCATGCTCCAGCACTTTCTTAAAATTCTTCTTGGCATTATAATAGTCATTGAGGTTGAAATAACACTCGGCAAGACGGAATCGGATTTCATCCACAAACTCACCACCTGAGTATTTTCCAACCATTGCCTTGAAATAATCTTTTGCATCAAGGTAATTTTCCTGGAGGAATAATTGGTGGCCGATTTCATAATCCGTCACCAATTGATCGTAGTCTATCGCGAACAGAAATGCAATTAACAATACCATGAGTTATCCCTTCTCAATGTTCATCTGTATCCGCAAATCTATTCTTGCGGAAGGAACTCAATTTCGCCTTCAGGACCCAAGGTGGCTACTCTCGTTAGATAATCACGGAAACTCAGTGTTTCGCCAATATCATCGATCAATAGCATTTCATAATAGTATTTACCATCGGCAACGACTCGACCAATATCATCGAGTCCATCCCACGAGAGCCTCAAAGGCGGAGCTTCCCACCCCGCATAAGTTCTGACTACTTCCCCATACTGATTTTTTATCAAAAGCTGCCAGCGCTCAATTGGTCTTTTTGCATTATAATGGAGATCCATCCATGCTATATTCTCTTTCCGACCCGGGGTCGGAGAAAACTGCTTGGGCGAAGCCTCAATCCAGGTTCTAAAGCCTGAAAAATTCACAAAGACCCCTATTTTATGTCTCAGCGGTACTAGAAAGCTTGAGGCATAATGCAATTCTATGGCATAGTCCAGGCCAGCCGAGAATTTATTCCAATCCTTTTTTAAGCCCAAGCCAGCACCGATATGGTTGCGATCAATGCCACCGCGGAGAGCTACCATTGGATAGATCGGGATAAACTCCATCCCCACATGATAATCAACCGATGTGTAATCCAGCACGTCTTTTACAATATCTGTGGCAATGATCAGTCTGTCCCTATACAATTTCAGCGCGACGCCGCCGCGAAAAGTTATCGGCACCTCATCAGTCTGCGTATCATGGGTCAGTTTTGGACCAAGCAGGTTCTGACAGGTAAGACCGATCGTTAGATTACCCCGCGGGAATAACAAAATACCTAAATCTCCACCCATACCCAGGGCACTATACTGGGCTATCTTACTCATCATTACCTTAATATTTACACCCACACCAAGGGGTCGCCACGGCTGGTAGGCATAAGAGAATAGATAACAACTCTGGTAGAACTTAAACGTACCAAAGGGATTACCATTTACATCCCAAGAATCAACATCGCCTGAACCGTGGTATATCAATCCGAAACCTAATGAGCCGAATTTTCTCGTCGGTAGGGCATAGCCAAGATAACCTCCTTGAGTGCCCAAAAGTGACAAATAGGATGACTTTATATTATGCGACAAAAGCTGGACCAAACCTGCCGGATTGAAATACACTGCTTCTTGATCATCTGCAAGACCGGTAAATGTTTTACCCATCGCAATCGTTCTCGGCGTCATCCCATAGTTCAAAAGGGCACCAGGAACACCACCGTCCTGGGCTTTTGTAACAGTAGGCAGTAAGCAGTAGGCAGTGAGAAGCAAGAAAATGCAATAATGACAAATATCAAATGATAAATGACAAATGAAATCCCAATGTTTTAATGGCAGATGTTTTTTGTCATTAGGGTTTTGACATTGATTTGGACTTTGGACTTTGGAATTTGGAATTTGCCTTACCATACCACACCTACCTTCATCTTCTTTTCAAATATCGTTGCTGTATGGGTCCAGCCTTTTATCACCGCATAGTATAATCCGCTCGCCACTCGTGCATCTTCATCATTGCGACCATCCCATGATATACTATTACGACCACTTTGTGCTCCTTCACTACCCGGTCCAATATCGTCTTTGTAAACCAGATTACCAAATGGATCATAAATTGCGAAAATAACATTACATGAACCACTGAGGTAATAGACAAAATTCATTGTAGTACTATTTTCAATACCCAAAGGATTAGGGTAGGCAAAAAAACTATCTGGAGCTACGGTCGTATCGGTATAAGCTAATATATCGAGATAGTTTTGATAGGATATAATACTATTTGCATTATCTTCGACCCAAAGTGGTGTATTGTCTTCAGCGGTTGAAAAACTTACGGTAAATTGTGCTTCACCATTTTCAAGGTTCTCTGGAGATGGATTAGAGAAGGGAAAATACGAACGGAGTTGTATAGCATAACCAGTTGCCGATGTTCTATTCCACATCGAGTCTGTTGCATAAATCAATACACCAAAGTCTTCGTTTACGTATTTATCCTGGGGTACTCCACTTTTACCGGGTGTAGCTAAAGTAGCACTTGTTGTATCACCGGGCAGAGGTGTTTCCCCATCTAAAATAACGAGTAACGACCCATAGGAACCAGGACCTATTGCCAGCGGTGACGAAGTATCCGGCGTTATGAACGTGGCTGTCACATCATCAAAAAATAAACGGTGCTGCGGCCCTGCGGTCCTAAATGCAAAAGGTAAGGTTATCGTGCCGTTCACCAACTGAACCTGTGCCTGCATAGCAAAGGGATCAGTTGAGCTGTAGCTAATTGTATGATTTACAGTATCCACGATATTGAACCAATCATCAGTTATAAACAAGGTGATGTCGAACTGTCCACCTGCGATCTGATTAGTTGCGTTGCCAGTTCTCCCTGATGATAAACCCGGTGTATGTTGTTGTCCGGGCAGGATTGAGAGAAGCCGGGCTGGTGTATTGGCTAATACCTGGATCTGGTTTGAGGTACCAATATGCCCACCGCCGTCGTCACACACTAACGAAAGTGTATCAACAGCCAGCGATACAGTAATATCTCCAGTCCAATCGCCGTTACTAAAAAGAACAAGCGTATCGCAGTATTGCGGATTAATCGGGATATCCCATGACGTATAGATACGCGCGTATCCATTAAAGGGATAAGGACTACCTGTAGCGTCATAGGCATGAACATCTACTGGAAAAGGGGTTCCTGCCACCTGGGGAGAATTAATATTTCCAAAACCAAAGTGATCTAGTTGGCTAAAAAACAGCATTGTAATTAGGCCAATCAAATCGCCTCCTTTCTTATGTTCTACTGAAACAAAAACAGAGAGCACATGTCGTAATAATCAAGTCTCTCTTGTATTAAATTAATAACATTTCTTTTATAGATAAATTATAATCATTTTTGATTTGTTGTCAATAAGTAAAACTCCTCAAATCGTCGTACGATTTCACGTTTTTGAAATAAAAAGCACGATATTTATTTCATACATAACTTTTCCTCTTTCTCATTGTCTAAATGCTGGAGGTTATTGTCATTGACATTACACGTGGTTTGAATATAATTGAGTTCTGGAGGTTAAATGGATAGCAAAAAATTAGAAAAATTACTCCTTTTTGTTTTAGTTGCAATTACTGCTGGGGTTTATCTCTATACAGTCGCACCAACTTTGTCATTCTGGGACTGCGGCGAATTCATTGCTTCGGCATATACCCTTGCGGTTCCTCATCCGCCCGGCACACCTTTCTATCTTTTACTGGGCAGGGTCTGGTTAATGATCTTGGGTATTATTGCAGCCGTTCTGCCGATATCTAAAGAAGTCGCCTGGCACATGAATCTACTGGGCTTGGGTTTTTCCATAATCACGCTGGTGCTCATTTACAAAATGATGCTAAAAATCTTCCGTATGTTTCAAAAAAATAGTAACCAACGCACGCTCATTATCATTGCCTTTGCTACTTGCTTGGGTATTGCCTTTTATTATACATATTGGCAGAATGCGATTGAAACCGAGGTTTATGCGGCGGCTACATTCGTCTTCATATTAATACACTATTTAGCTATCCTCTGGTATGATACGCTGAAGCAAGGTGCCCCACAGCATCAGTATCTGCTTTTTGCCTTTTATCTGATTTTCCTGTCTACTGGCATTCATCTAACGCCATTTCTGATATTTATACCTTTCTACATTTTTGTCTTTGCCGTAGAACGCCGTTATTTAAAAGACGTGTTGTTTATCTTACTTGGCGTATTTCAACTCATTTTCTTTGCCCTCACTTTCTTGCTCCCTGCGCAATACCAGCAATTTACTCTCTACGTACTTGGTTTTGTTCTCTTGGTAGCGATTATTTTGTCCATTAATAACCCCCGGAAATATCGCAATTGGCGTTTTTTCTGGACGGCGATTTTCCTCATTGTTATCGGTATTTCCACTGAGCTATATCTCTATATCCGCGCTAAGAAACTAACCGCACTCTATAAAGATAAGACTGTGACTGAACAGTATCTTGCCGGCAAGAACATTGCCCCCCGGATAAATGAATGTAATCCAGGTGCGGGTTTCACTGATTTCAATAATGTGCTCCATCGGGTCCAGTATGGCCCGCCCCGTTTGATCCCACGTCAGACTCAGGATGTAACTGGTTTTGGTCTAATTCAAGGTTATTTCTGGCAGATGCATCTTTTTGTCCGGTATCTTTTCTGGCAGCCTGCACATGAAGGGATCAATTCGTTTGTGCGGGCGTTAATTCTCGTATTGTTTACTTTATTCAGTATATGGGGTATGATCGTTTTGTTCCGAAGAGAAAAAAAGTTGTTTCTCTTGATGATCATGATAATGTTCATGCTTTCCTTTGCTATGGTTACCTATTTAAACCTAAAATTCTCGACGAGTGATGCCAATCCTGACCATCAGGCTCGCGAGGTTCGTGAACGTGATTATTTCTTTCATACTGGACACGTCTATTTCGGGATCTTGATTGGTTTTGGCTTTCTGGGTTTTACAAATTTCCTCAGGGATGAAACCAAGAACAAGAAGGTGGTTAATATCGCTGGTTTGGGTGGTATCTTGGTATTTTCTATTACGCCGTTCTTTGCCAATATTCAGGTGTGTAATCGTTTTGGCAATTTTATCCCTAAAGATTATGGCTACAATATGCTTGTCTCGTGTGATGATGGCGCAGTAATCTTCACAAACGGTGATAACGACACATTCCCGCTCTGGTTTGCCCAGGAAGTTCTGGGTACGGCTCGTAGTGTTATTATTGCCAATCTATCTTTAATTAATACCAACTGGTATATAAAACAGCTGAAATACTGGGGTGCTCCAATTAGCTTCAGTGACTACGTAATAGATCGTCTTGAGCCATTTGTTACGCCTGACCGCCGGGTGATCTATGTCAAAGACATTATGGTCCGCAATATCCTGGCGACCAATGCTGGCATTCAACTAAAAAATGAAGATTATTTCATCCCTCAAGAAGAATTTGCCAAGCGTTATTTAAAAGGCTATAATGGTGAAAGAACGATCTACTTCGCATCCACGGTCTCGGTTGAGAATTATGAAGGGTTTAAGCCGTATCTGAAACTTGAAGGTCTTGTATATAGAGTCATCAGTGATAGTGGTAACTTTAATTACAATGTGGATATCGAGAAAACCAAATACTTTTTCTATGAGAAGTATCGGTATACAGGGGTTTTTGAACCAGCAAAACAAGAAGTTCTCTCAAGAATTCTCGTTAATTTTGACGGGCGCAAGCAAGATGGTGAATTCTATAATTTTGCGTTGCAAAAGGATGAAAACACCAAACGCTTGTACACTAACTATGCCGCCGGTCTTCACAATCTCGGGGTAGTGCTTCAGCAACGTGGAGATATCCAGGGTACGATTGATGCCTGGAGTTTTGCACTTTTGTTTGAGCCCCAGCCGAGCTATTTCTTCAATTTCAACCTCGGTCTACTTTATGCGCAGATCGGACTTGTTGACAGTGCCGAGCGCTATTTTTCAACGATCGATGCAAAAGATCCCAATCTCATGCTGCGCATTGGTTCGGTGTATCGAGCAACTGGAAACATTGACCAGGCTATTGTATATTTCCGAAAAGCAGTAAATTACAACCCTCAATTACCTGAGGCATATTTTGGTCTTTATGCCTCATATCTGCAAATGCATGATACGGGTGCGGCAATGCAAATCCTCGATGATTGGTTAAAGATAAATCCTCGAGATACGAGTGCCTTCAATATGTTAAAAGAACTCCTAAACGAATGAAAATAGTTGTCCTGCACTCTGGTGGCTTAGATTCTACGCTCGCTTTTCATATTGCGAAAGAATGGGGTGCTGAAATATTCCCCCTCTATGTTTACAGCAAATTCCTTGCGCTGAAGCATCAACCAGTTATTCCAGATTTAAAGATAATAGATATCACCAAAGAATTCATCAATATTGTTCGCAGCCCCGAGCATGGCTATGGCAAAAACCTCAATCCATGTATTGACTGTCGTATCTTGATGTTAAAAAAAGCAAAAGAGTATATGGAAAAGATCGACGCGGATTTCATTATTACCGGCGAAGTCCTTGATCAACGTCCCATGTCGCAACGTTTTGAACAGCTAATGCAAATCGATAAACGAGCTGGTCTTGAAGGACTTGTGGTCCGACCCCTGAGTGGAGGATTATTACCAGAAACCATCCCAGAGAAAAAGGGTTTGATCAACCGAAATGACTTACTGGGTATTAAAGGAAGGTCCCGCAAGATTACCCTCGACTTAGCTCAGAAAATGAAGGTCGAGCGATTTACCTCACCTGGTGGTGGCTGTCTGCTAACTGACCCCGGATTTTGCAGAAGATTGGCTGATCTCATGAGATACCAGGATAAAGTTGGGGTTCGAGATATAGAACTGTTGAAAATCGGCCGCCACTTCAGATTGTCCCCTGAAACCAAACTCGTAGTTGGCCGTAATGAAGAAGAGAATGTAACTATTGAAAAGATGATAAAACAAGGTGAAATTCTTGTTTATGTTCCAGATACTGGAAGTCCTAACGCAATGCTGGTAGGCAATAAAAAACAACCGATCAAGATTGCCGCGTCGATAACCGCACGATATAGTGATAAGAAAAACGACAAAAGCATTGAAGTATTTTATAAAGACCACAAGGGTATTAAGAAAGTTCGCGTGCCGGCAGCAACGAATGAAGAACTGGCAAAATGGAGACTATAGAGATGAAACGTTTATGGGCACCGTGGCGGGTTGCTTATATCCGTCACCCCGGCAAAGGATGTTTCTTGTGCCGAGCCATCAAAGCAAAAGACCCTAGTAAAACATTGATAATCGAAAAAAACGTAAAGGCATTCACGATCATGAATCGCTATCCCTATAATAATGGGCATCTAATGATTTCACCGTTAAGACATATCGGTTCGCTTGAACAATTAAACGAAGACGAAATTCGAGATCTCAACCACCTTTTGACCAGAGCTATCAAAGCCCTCAAAATATCTATGGCTCCTCAGGGTTTCAACATCGGCATAAATCAAGGAAGCGTTGCCGGTGCAGGTATAATTGATCACATACACATACATCTTGTCCCGCGATGGCAAGGTGACACCAATTTCATGCCGGTTCTAAGTGAGACGAAAGTTGTGTCAGAAGCACTCTTAGAAACCTATGGGAAAATCAAAGATGGTCTTAAGCACTTAGATAATCTAAAAGGTAAAGTAAATTCTAAATTTTAAATTAAAGATGAAGAAACTGTTTTTGGTGTTCTTTATGGAAATTATTCTGTTAAGCTTAAACTGCGGGGCTAATTCTATAGATGTAAGGATTAGCCTTACGAATCCAAACAACAAAACAGTGTCATTTGATGGCTATTACAAAGTAGTAGCAACTGGCGACAGTGTAGCAATGAATGCTGCTACACCAGGGGAATATACGTTTACCCTTGAAAAGGGTGAAAGTGCGAGCGGATCAGTACTTAAGGATACTACAGATACTGTTGATACATTATACTTTCAACTTTTTATGAATGATGATGAAAAACTCAGCCAGAAAGTGACAACCTCGCAAGAAATTATTCAATTTCAGATCGAGGCACAATAGCGATTTTGTACAATTCATAAGGCGCCGAGTTTCGCATTAATGAGGCTTGGTGCCTTGGTTTTTAATCTAGACTCTACAGAAACGATCTTTGACGTTTATTAGGGAAAGATACCCCGTTCTTTGTATACCTTTGCCAAACGTCTCAAAGCAACAATGTAGGCGGCAGTCCGCCAATCGGTTTTGAATTCTTTTGCAGTATCACGTACTCGCCCGTAGGCATTGGTCATTTTTTTATGCAATTTTGTATCGACTTCTTCAAGATCCCAGAATTCACTGCGTTTATTTTGCAGCCATTCAAAATAACTAACAATAACACCACCAGCATTACAGAGAATATCTGGTAGTATATCAATACCTTTTTTGTTTAGTATTTCATCGCCGTCTGGATCCGTTGGACCATTTGCCCCCTCAGCGACGAGTTTTACCTGGAGCAAAGGTGCGGTTTCAGCTGTTATTTGATTTTCCAGGGCAGCAGGTATAAATATGTCGGCTTTTGTGCTCAATAGTGTCTGATGGTCGATCTTATTGGCATTTGGATATCCTATGACACCACCCGTCTTACTTACATGCTCAGTCAAATCATTAGCATCAATACCATCTCCATTAGCAATAGCGCCGGTTACATCTTCAACTGCTATGAGTTTAGAACCATGAGTTTTTAAAAGACGGCTCGCCCATGATCCGACATTCCCAAAACCTTGAACCGTATATGTAGCACCATCCAAATTCAACGCCTTTTCCTTAGCCCATTCCTCAATTATAAATACTACTCCTTGACCAGTTGCTTTATCGCGTCCCAGACTACCACCTGCTTCAACTGGTTTTCCAGTTACGACATGGCTATTTGCCTGTCTTGTATGAGGTGGCTGGGTTGATAAATATGTATCAAGAATCCACGCCATGACTTGGGCATTAGTATTAACATCAGGTGCTGGTATGTCATATTCAGGACCAATATTGCATCCCAGCGCAAAAGTAAAACGCCGTGTAATGCGCTGTAATTCGGCAGGCGAGCACACGCAAGGATCAAACTGGATGCCGCCCTTTGCACCGCCAAATGGTATATCAACAATCCCTGATTTCCAGGTCATCCAAGTTGCCAGGGCACGTACTTCATCAATATCAACGGCTGGGTGATATCTAAGACCACCTTTAAATGGTCCCAAGATGCTGTTATGTTGAACTCGATAGCCAGTATACATCTCAATTCTACCATCATCCATTTTCACCGGGAAATTCACGATTATTTCATTCGTAGTTTTAGACAAGATCTTACGGATATTAGGATCTAATTCCATGAGGTCCACGGCTTTATTGAATTGCCTGCACACGTTTTCATATACACTGGCTTTCTTATAAATCTCTTGCATAGGTATTTCCTTTCACTATAATATCATAGTACCTACTTCGCTACTCTTTCTTCTATTACCTTAATTAATGCATCGGCATCCAGTGAATATTCTTTATAAAGAACCTCATCGCTATCAGAACCCCCAAGATGTTCTATGCCGATTTTTACAAAATCTGTCGATAAGCGATCCTCAGCGATTACTTGGCCGATAATACTACCCAACCCGGAGGCAATTATGTGGTCCTCATAAGTTATTATTAACCCGGTTGCTGCCGCCTCAGCGATTATCTCTCGTTCAATCTCTAAAGGAGATGATATATTATATATACGCGCGCCAATACCTTTTGCTTTCAAAGTTCCCCACGCTTGTATTGCCTTATTGAGCATTGGTCCAAAGGTAAACACAGCACAGTTGTTGCCTTCGCGAATGAGGTCAATTTTCCCATATGTGTAGTTATAATTTTCATCAAAGAAGATACGACCATCTTCGGTCTTTATGATCGGCAATTTTGTCCGCGCAATCCCGACAACATGATTGCCTGGTTGGCTCAAGACATATCTTATAACATGGTCCGTTTGATTAGGACCACAGGGAATAATTAGATTATACCCAAAGAGATTGCGCAAAAGACCGATATAATCGATACAGTGATGGGTTTTACCATCTGGGCCTACATTGTATCCAATATGGGTTGCAATTATTTTAATGTTTGTTTCATTAATGTCGTTCAGTCTCAATTGATTATAAACTTCGTCAAGGGCAAAAACGCCAAAGTCTGCCCAGATAGATAGTATACCATTTATCGATGCTGCTCCAGCAATGGTCGCGGTGCTGTGTTCACTCACGCCACATTCAAAGAAGCCATCCGGTCTAATCTTGGCAAAATCACTAAGCCGCACCGAATTCGCAAGATCACAGTCAAATACAGCCATAGCCAGATTAGGATTCAAGCCCGTAATATCTGTCAGCGCATTACCAAATGCTTCTCTGGGATGCATTTTGTCATGGTAGATATGAGGAGCGCCTATTTTCACTCCAGGTAAATGTATTTGTTTGCGGGCAAAACCTGCGCTTTTCTTGTTTGCCTTACGCGCTATTAAATCATCAATATCGTCTTCAACAACTAATTCCTTAAGTGCCTTCTTGCTCTCCTCCCGAGAAGCTACTTTACCGTGATACGACTCGGTATTTTCCATAAATGATACACCATGCCCCATCGTTGTTTGAGCAATAATCACATACGGGTTTGCCGTATCCCGTCTTGCTCGCCGGAGCGCCCTGCGGAGCACTGAGAAATTATGTCCGTCCACCTCGAGTGTCTGCCAACCATCAGCCAGGTAATTTTCTTTAATGTTAACCGGCATAATTTTTTCGGTCCGTCCTGATATCTGATAATGGTTGTAATCAATAACCACGGTAAGGTTATTCAAGTTGTACTTCCTTGCAAAACGACGCGCCTCACCGACCTGACCTTTCGCCTGTTCCGCATCGCTCATTATAACATAGGTGTCAAAATTTGCTTTGGTCAACCTGGAAGCCAAAGCAAAACCACATCCTGCAGACAACCCCTGTCCAAGATTGCCACTTGACCATTCAGCACCTGGGATATTTCTCTCAACATGACCTTCAAAAGGACTGGTTATTCTCCTAAAGCCAAGTAGCACGCTCTCCAAATCGACAAAGCCAAGGCGCGCAAGGCAAGCGTACAGGGCAGGAGAGGTATGACCATGGCTCACGATGATTCTATCCCGTTTCGGGTCATCATAATTCAAAGGTGATATTTTCGCAAAGGCAAACAATGTCAGATAGAGATCAATCGACGACATCGAACCAGCCGGATGCCCTGAACCTGCAATTGTTGTCATTTTAATAATATCACCGCGGCACAACCGAGAAAGTTCGATCAATTCTGCCAATTGTTTTTTTGCCTTATGACCTGAAGATGCTTTTCGCTTCATACCACCACCACTTTGAAATCACCATCAGCTACAGAATAATCGCCTTTTACGCGCAGAATCAAGTTATGTTCCTTGGATAATTTGGCGAGGGTATCTAAATGATTGAGACTCAAGAAATCGGCAAGCCTTGGTGAGGTTCGCAACTCGACCATCTTACCTTCAATAGTCCTTCCGTTCTTGAGAAACCATCGTTCTATATAACCCACTGTACTTTCCCGGGAAATAATTCTTCCCTTTCCTTTACAGACCGGGCATGATTCGCTCAAAGAGTGTGTAACGCTGGCTCGTGAGCGCTCGCGCGTAAATTCAAATAAGCCGAATTCACTTATTCCACCAATCCGATAGCGCGCCCGATCATCCCTGATCAGTACTTTGAATTCCCTCACCATTCTGTTGATATTATCCCTCTTTTCTAAATCAATCAAATCAACAATGACCAAACCACCGATATCTCTTAATCGCAGCTGCCGGCCAATCTCTTTCAACGCTTCAAGGTTTGTGAAAAGTGCTAATCTCTCCGCCTGTTTTTCCTTTGACGATTTTCCAGTATTTACGTCAATCGCAATAAGCGCTTCAGTTTGATCGATGACGATATAACCGCCGCTCCGCAACCAGATTTTGCGGTTTTGAAGTTCTTTCAACTGTTCCTCAACGTTAAATTTTTGAAAGATCGATCGGGGCTCATTGTAGAATTTGACGCGTGATCTCATTTTCGGCGAGACAACACCCAGGTAACTGAGTATCCTCTGAAACTCAGTTTCACTGTCAATATACAGATTCCGAATATTACTGTTAAATAAGTCGCGCACGATCTTGATTACGGTATTAGGCTCATGATAAACCAATACTGGCGCTGCACCCTTTGCTTGAGTCAACTGTCTATGCCAGTTTTTCTTCAGAATCTCAACTTCTTTCTTGATTTCATCAGCCCGGGCGCGTGCTGCGGCAGTTCTGATTATTAACCCCATACCCGACGGTTTCATCTGCTTGCCTATTTTAAAGAGGTTTTCTCGCTCGCGGCGGTGACGAATCTTGCGCGATACACCAATGTTCTTAGCGTTTACCAAAAGAACAACATACCTCCCTGGAATGGAAATGTACGATGTTACACGGGGCCCTTTTACACCATAGGCGTCTTTTGTAATCTGAATAACGATCTCTTGATTCTTCCTCAGTTTTATCTCTTCGGGTCGATATTCATGTTCGAGTTCAATATCACTTTCGAAGACTTCGGAAAACTCCTCAAAAGGGATTTCGTTCAAAGGCAGAAATCCATTCTTATCAATACCGATATCAACGAATGCCGCTTTTAACCCAGAGATCATATTCAGGACCCTTGCCTTGTAGATATTACCCACCAGACTGAAATTTTCAGGTCGTTGAAGATAGTATTCAAGAAGTAATCCGTCACCGAGTAAAGCAATTCTTGTTTCGACGCTTGAAACGCTAATAACTATATCTTTCCTCTTCACTTTACCTCCATTGGAGAATATAGTATCCCTTCTTTCTTTATAAACATTGTGGTCCTGGTAACTTTAAAAAGCTTGTTTTCCTCCGCAGGAAGACCTGTAAGACCACCAAGCAAATCATAAATATTTATCTTCCCACCCCCAAAATATAAACCACATGTCAATACGTTACCGTCATAACTTATTGATTCTAAGGCGTCCTGTATCTTTTTCATACCAGACTTTGTCTGAACATACACTGGATTATCATCAGGAAAATCCAAAGGCTTTTTGATTGCATCCTTAGGTATCATAACTTCGTAGTATATCAAGTTTATCGAACTCGAAAGTGAAGGCGTATGTGACGCCATAGCTCGGACCTCAAGAATTCGTATCTCCGAAGGAAAACGTGTGTTCAGCTCCATAGATATATTACCGAAGTATTCTGAAACAAAAGAGAAATCAAAAAAGTCCCCTTTTACTATTTGTCCAACGCTCTTTGGTGGACAAAAGGAAACCCTGGGGATCGGTGAGAAACCAGAAGTAAATTGAATTGGTAAATCTGATCTGCGCAGCGCGCGATATATTGTCCTTGTAATATCCAAATGTGAAGCATACCTGAATAGTTCGCCAATTGAGTATTTCACTCTAAAAAGCGTGGATTGCGGCTTTCTTTTTGGGTACCGCCCATAATGCACATACTTCTCGGTGCTCACTGAATGCTTCACTATCTTACCATCACAAGCCCCACAGTTTGAGCAACTGTCATAAAAACAGTTCTCAGTTGTTACTGCCTTTTTGGCACGCGTAAATTCTTCTTTTAAGAACTCCTTTTTAACACCAATGTCGAGGAAATCCCATGGATATTCCTCTTTTGACTCCAAATACTCGTTTGGGTCAATCCCCACTTCATCGAATGCCTGCTGCCAGCGCGCAAAATCAAAGCCCTCACGCCATTCTTCAAACTTCCCGCCGTGCCTGTATACAGCTTCGATAACCGGGAAAATTCTCGCATCGGCTTTTGACATAACCGCTTCAATAAAAGAAACCTCAGGAGCTTGATATTTTATCTCCACGCGGCGTCTCCTCATCTGCTTTATAATTTTAATCTTCTCATGTAGCTCGCTCAACGGTGCCATCGCTACCCCTTGGAATGGCGTATGCGGTTTCGGCACAAAAGGATTAACTGACAACTTTATTCCGCCCCTGGGGTTTGCTTTCAGTATTTGACTTACCAATTTATCCATTTCCTTAATGTCTGCACTGCCTTCAAAAGGTAACCCAATCATGAAGTATAATTTCACCTGCTTCCAGCCTAACTTGTGGGCTGCATTAATTGATGTAATGAGTCTATCATTTGAAAATGGTTTGTTTAATTTGCGCCTTAGGTCCTCACTCGCGGTCTCTGGAGCAAACGTCAAACCAGTTTTTTTTATTTCCTTGAGGAGCAAGCCCAAGTCTTCACTGAATAATTCACCACGCATGGCAGGAAGTGAAATATTTATCATTTTCTTTTTCAGTATTGCATTCAGCCGCCTTATCATATTTAGCAAATCGGGATAATCAAGGATAGAAAATGAAAGCAACGAAATTTCCTCCCAACCAGTTGCTCTTATGCCTTTCTCGACTGCTTTTAAAATTTCCTGTTCTGGTCGAATTCTCGGCGGGCGATTGACGTAACCGGCTTGGCAAAAACGGCAACCCCATGTACACCCTCTCATTACTTCAATGGCGAGCCGGTCATGGGTGATTTCGCAAATCGGCAAGATTGGGGGTGAAGGTAATGTTCTCTCATCAAGTTGATGCACTGTCAATTTTCTGATGGTTTTCTCGTATTTGTGTATTTGAGGAGCCCATACGCCATCAAGTTTTGATATCTCTTCAAGCCGAGTATTTTTCTTTTCCTTTGAGGTATCTTTTAAAATCCTGGAAATCTGACAGATAGCTTCTTCGCCATCACCAATTACGAAAAGATCAAAAACCGAAGAAAGCGGTGTCGGATTCAAGATTGCAGGACCACCGGCAATGAGGATTGGATGGGTTTTATCCCGGGCTGAACTTAAGAAAGGGATTTGGGCGAGTTCCAGCAAATAAAGCACGGTTGTGTAACATAATTCGCTTTGCAAGGAGAAACCAAGCATGTCAAAACTATGTATTGGCTGCTTGGTTTCCAAACCATAAAGAGGGATATCACACGCACTGAGTTTTTCGCCAAAATCAGGCCACGGAACAAATACTCGCTCACATTGGATGCCATCTTCCTGGTTAAAAATGTGGTAAAGGATTCGTATACCCAAATTAGACATACCAATTTCGTACAGTTCTGGAAATACAATACCAACTCGGACAACTGGATCTTTCTTTATTATAATATTGTATTCCCCGCCTGTATAACGTATAGGTTTCTTTATAAGCGGCAAGATGTTATCGAACATAACAACTACAATGCAGTAAGCGCAGTATCACTTTGTTCGCAGTATCGCCTTCGGCTCGCAGGAGACGAAAGATTTTAAAATAATTTTTCCCGAATCCGCCTGCAAGGCGGATGATACTGCGTTTCCTGCAAGTGCAACGATCCTGCGGTTTAGACGTTACAATAGTCCATATCCTTTTTCTAATGCTTTATCATTCAAAGCTAATTGCTCATCATTCGCTTTTACAAACCGCTTGCGTTGTGCCTTCTTCAAGGTCTCTAAATTCAGTAACTTGGTTTTTTTGATCATCGCACCAAGCATTACCATGTTTGCTATCCGTGCTTGTCCCAATTCTTCAGCAATCACATTGGCTTCAATGGGAACGACGGCAATATCCTTCCTCTGGGGTTGAGATTTAATAAGTGTTTTGTTATAAAGAAGCATACCGCCGGGTTTTATTGTAGATTCAAATCGCGTCAAAGAAGGTTCGTTCATAATAACTACAATATCAGGATTTGCCACAATGGGAGATGCGACCGGCTCGCCTGAAACAACAACTGAACAGTTAGCAGTTCCACCCCGCATTTCTGCGCCGTAAGAGGGGAAAAATGTAACATGTTTGTCTTCGATCAACCCGGCATAAGCAAGAATAATACCAGAAGAAACAATACCCTGTCCACCAAAGCCAGAAATGATAATCTCTTTGGTCATTTTTCCTCCTTTGATAAATCCCGGAATACACCAAGAGGATAATATTCAGCCATTACCTCAGCAAGCCATTTCTTTGCCTGAACCGGTGTCTGCCCCCAACCAGTAGGACACATCGATAGTATTTCAACCATAGAGAATCCTTTATTACTAATCTGATTCGCAAATGCAGTCTTCAAAGCTTTCTCGGTTCGAATTACGTTCCTTGGCGTATCTACGGCACACCGCTCCAAATAATAAGGTCCATCAAGGCTTGCGAGCATCTCACAGACTTTTATAGGAAAACCTTGTTTTTCAATATCACGTCCTTTGACCGACGTCGTAGATTTCATGCCGGGGAGGGTTGTCGGTGCCATCTGACCACCGGTCATACCAAATATTGCATTATTAATGAATACTACAGTAATATTCTCACTGCGTGCAGCTGCATGGATGATTTCTGCCGTACCCATCGCCGCAAGGTCACCATCACCCTGATAACTAAAAACAATGCATTCTGGTCTGGTTCGTTTTAAACCAGTTGCAACTGCTGGTCCTCGTCCATGAGGGGGTTGAATCATATCGCAGTTAAAATATTCATCGGCAAAGACCGAACAACCAACCGGAGCAATACCAATAGCTCTTTCCCTTATGTCGAGTTTCACGAGCAGTTCACCGATAATGCGATGAACAATACCGTGTCCACAACCAGGGCAATATCTCTGAAGTGTTTCAGTCAATCCAGCGGGTCTCCCAAAAATCATCTTCATCGTGCACCGCCTAACACCTCTTCAATCCTCTTATATACTTCCGGGGGTGTAGGCACACCGCCGCCTGGTCGTCCATGAAAATAGATTCTTGAACGGCATTCAGTAGCAAGTTTCACGTCATCTATCATCTGTCCATTGCTCATTTCAACAACTAAGAAATTATCAACTTTCTTTGCCATGTCACCAAGAACATCCATAGGGAATGGCCAAAGTGTGATCGGTCTTAAGAGACCAACCTTGAACCCTTTATCTCTTGCCATTTTCATTGCAGCATCTGAGACTCGCGAGCAAGTGCCATAAGCAACAATCACCAGATCAGCATCATCACAGTACTCGGTTTTAAACCGTTGTTCAGTGCTTTTTATTTTGGCATATTTCTCAGCCCTGCGTAAGTTCAATAATTCAAGCATACCTGCCTTCAGATCATAAGAACGAACCACTCTCCTCTCTCTTCCCTTGCAGCCGCACAAAGCCCACTCTTTTTCTGGTAGACTCTTGGGATCAATCGGTTTAGATGAGAATTCAACTGGTTCCATCATCTGACCCAAGAGTCCATCGGCAAGAATTAATGCCGGATTGCGATACTTCTCAGCTAATTCAAAAGCGAGCTTAGGAAACTCATAGAGATCCTGAGCTGAATTGGGTGCTAGAGTTATGGTGAAGTAATCACCGTGCCCACCGCCTCGGGTCGCCTGGTAATAATCAGATTGCGCCGGCGCAATATTGCCGAGCCCGGGACCGCCCCGAACTACGTTTACAACCAGTACTGGTATATCAGCACCTGCAATATATGATATCCCTTCTTGCATCAAACTAATACCTGGGGAAGATGATGATGTCATTGCTCTTTTACCTGTAGATGCTGCGCCAAACAACATATTTATAGCAGAAATCTCACTCTCGGTTTGAACAAACACACCACCTATTTCATTCATCCTAATGGACATGAGCTCAGGGATCTCATTCTGCGGGGTAATCGGATAACCAGCAAAGAACCGGCAACCTGCAGCAATAACGCCTTCAACCATAGCATGATTGCCATACATCAATTTTTTTTCTGCCATGTCGCCCCCTTATTTATAAACCTCAATTGCTGGTTCTGGACATACTTTAAAGCAATACCCACAACCAGTACATTTTTTCATATCCGTCACCATTGCAGGATGATAGCCATTCGAATTGATCCGATCAGGTGTTAATATCAAGATATTTTCAGGGCATACATTATCACAGCAGAGTCCACATCCTTTGCAGACTTCTTCCAGAATCTTGACTTCAGGCATTAACGCCTCCTTTCTGAATTGTCAGGCAAGCCTGTTTTCTAAATTTAACTTCAAGAATTACTTGGCAATTGACCTTTTGTAAACAAACAGAGCTTAGTTTCTGTCTATCCTCAGCAAGATATTATATCCAATAATCTAACAAAGTCAACATTCCTCATGTAATATGAAGCGTTATCCCTTAAAGTCTAGTTTTGGTCTTTATGAATTCTGGTATTGACAGAAAACAAATTTACCTTATAATATTGCCGCTTATGACGATTATTCTGTTATTTTTTGTCTCTCAATTCAGTGTTAATTATCAGTATTTCATCGATTCTCCAGCAAGTGATTCAGTTTTTGTTGGTCTTACGCGGGGAGATTATACAACATCAGACTTTGCCGATGATCCCGTTGTGCTCTGGTTCTGGCGCAGTAATTCTGGTGATGCTCAGGCTGACTCGCTCCTTAAGAAAAACCACATGCGAAGAAATTTCTATCTTTCAGCAGTTCTTAGATGGGAAGCAAAAGAAACATCAGACTACAAGACAAAAGTCAACAAACTGCATCTTGCTACCCACCTCGACTCAGCTGCAGCTGAGAACTTCTTGTCCTTTATGTCCTTAGCCATTACGCGCCGTGATTTCAGGCAAATGAAAACAGCTTTTTCCCTCCCGGTGTTTTCCGACTTTAGAAATCAGCTTTTTGCCATAACCAACTTAATAATTTTGGTCTTTGCCATTGCATTTCTTTGGGGAATCGTCTATGTCCTAGTAAAAACCGTTTACTATTTGCCTGCCTTGGGCCATCAGATTTGGCCAAGAAAACATGCTCCATTCATAGATATTTTCAAAGTTCTAATACTCCTAATACCAATCATCGTGCTACGTAACCTGTATCTTATTTACATATGCTATACGTTCTTGTTGATGCTTGTTATGACCAAACGAGAGAAGAACTGGTTAAGATTGAACCTCGCTTCTTTGCTGCTGATATTTGTGCTTTCCCTGCCTATTAACAATTTCATAATCTTCCTTAAAGAGAACAACCACAGCTATCAAATATATGAACTCGTCACTTATGATACCGCAATCAATCTACAGGAGATCGATGGTCTTGACAAGAAATTCTTAGCATATGGACTCAAACAGCAAGGGAAATTAGAACAAGCTTTGTCGATGTATGAAAACCGTTTTTATGGCGGCGCGCGCGATGTTGCGGTCATTAATAATCTGGCTAACATCTATTCCCTCTATGATGAAACGGCTCTTGCTGAATCGTTGTACAATTTGGCGATGTCAACCAAGAACCGTGGTGAACCATACTTTAATATGGGTTTGCTGAAGCTAAAAAATATTGAGTACATGGAATCGTCAAAATACATGGAGGAAGCCCGTCAAAGAGGTTTTTCAAGTCCTCATAAGAACCCGGTTGATATCAAACCGAATAATAGTGATTTCTATAAACACATACTCGCTGAAGAATTGGAAATCAACGGCTTGGTCAAAACCACCTATATAATCCCTCTGATTATTATCCTGATCATAAGCTTCCTCCCTTTTAGATTACCTCCTCCATTCTACTGCACAAGCTGCAGCCGACCTATATGTAAAGATTGTTTGAAAGAAGTCGAGGGAGAAACCATTTGTCAAAATTGTTTCACAAGATTTAAATCCACAAAAAAGGCTGAGATTGAACAAGACTTACGAAGATCAATAGGTAAAAATCGAAAGAGAATCAAAAGAATCATAATCTATGCGCTCAATATAGTCCTCCCGGGTGCAGGGTTGATATACATTAGAAAACATCTCACCGGTATGATTTTGGTGTGTCTGGTACTGCTTGGCTATATCCCTCTATTCTTGCCGCATATCTTTGTGAAACCTACGGGTTGGATAACGCTTCCTTTAGGTTCAATTGTCTTCGCTTTCGCCGCAATTATTGCTATCATATGCTATATATTATCATTTTCCATCATTAAGGAACACCATGCCGATTGAAGGTGATCTAAAAAGCCTTAATCTATCGAGTGTCATGCAATTGATTGCCCAGGAGAATCTTACTGGCGTGTTAAAGATTAGGCGCCGAAATGAAATAGTAGATATGGGTTTTTCCAGTGGACAGGTAACCGGAGCTTTTTACGAAAAAGGAGATAAGGCTGAAAGGATGGAGAAATATCTTGTTAGATCCGGAATTATCGGAAAGAACGTGTACGAGCTCGTCGAGGAAATTCACCATGAAACAAGAAGACCGGTTATGAACATCATTCTGGAAGATAAATACGTAACAATGGCTCAAGTCGAAAATCTAATAAGATTCAAGATCCAGGAAGTTATTGACGAAATCTTCACCTGGGACGACGGTGCGTTTAAATTCGAACAGAACTCCATTATCTATCCAAAAAGCATGATAAAAGTCCGCCTGAATACCGAGGCTTTAATACTTGAAGCAGCCCGTCGGTCTGACGAATGGGTAAGGATAAGCAAGTCTGTAGCTTCGGGCGATATCGTCTTCAGAAAAGTTGAACGACCCGAACTTAAATTACAGCCATCGAAAGAAGAAGAGCGCGTCCTGTCACTGTTGAACGGTCATCGCAGTATTGATGACCTCATTGAGATATCAGGATTAGGAAAATTTCGTAGTTATTCATATCTATATCGGCTACTGTCCACTGGTCAGATTGAAATGTCTTATGCAAAACCAACACCAAAAAAGGCTCGCCCAAAGGTAAAATTATCTCTCAAATTTTTGCGCGCGCCACTCACTTTTACCATCATAGTCGTTATTTTAATAATAGAATTTCTTATTGGCAGCTATGTCTCAAGCCATAGCATACTATCCATTGATTTAGTAAATGACGATTTCTACATACAGAATCATGAACACTACCGGGAGATTTTCTTTTACAAGCATAACCGTAAGCCGTCAGTCAAAGAAGTCATTGAGATCTTCGAAAAATAAATAATTGGTTGTAAATTTTCTTAAATACTTGGATTGAACTTGCTATCCTTTGATTCAAAAGTGAATTGAGTAAAACTGTAGAGCTGCATGAGTTCTTCATAGGAAAATGTGGCGTTGCAGTTTGGACAAATGTAAAACCCTTCATCAGTGATCGTCATATCTATGTATTTCGACGTAAAAATACAAAAAGGGCATAGTACCTTATCGAATTTCGCCATGGGTAATTATAACTATCTGGAGGGTATTGTCAATCTATCTATTTTGTAACAAAATTCAGCATTTGGAAATCTCATAGAAACACTATCTCTATATCTTAACAAAGTTCCTATTTTCGTAGCTCTCGCCTTCCATCAGGACAATCCCAGAATCCAAATTCTCGATCCAATTCATTCCAGCCGTGGCAAAAACTTTTGTACGGTGCTGGTTTACTTACATCTGTATAGAAACCCGATTTCTTTTTGTAAAGAATAACAAGAAATTCGAAATAACAACTCTGCGCAAGTCCATGGCCTCTTAGATATCGTTTTTTGTAATCATATATGTCTGGAGACTCATCTATTCTCCCTTTGTGATATAATATATCATGCAGTATGTATTTTTTGGCAAGCTTTCTTATATTCCCACGATCGAATTTGACTGTGTTTGAGTAATTAAAAAAAGATTCTAACGTAAGTAACTGTCTTTGCAATTCTGAACTATCTTTTGATGCCAAATCAGAAAGGGTGTTTTCGACAAAAGAAAAAGACTCCCTTTGGACTTTTTTCCAAAAGCGGTACTGTATCACACGATCAGTCAATACGTTGGCAATAAATAATCCAATAATAATTGCGAATACTATACCAATTGATTTAAATGATGGATTCTTAAACTGCTGACGCCTTGCTTTAGCCAAAAGTTCGCCAAGGAATCCTCCTCCCGTTCCTACGAATAATACACCAAGTAAAAAACACCAATTGCTTGCCCAAGTACGAAAAATCGCATCCACTGTTGATGCCCAGCTAAAAGCCCATATGGCAATAATTACAATCAAACCCTCGTGTAAAATGGCAACTAGCAGACCAAATACCCAGCCCCGTCGTCGCACCAGGTAGCCTGTCACGACACCGCCGATAAGAGGAGGTAGACATTGGTAAATAACTTGTCCAACCAAACCAACTGCGTCGATAAAACATGTGAGCGTGAGTGAGATTACAAATGATATCATGAAACCCAACAGTACTGCACTAATCTTACTTTTCATTTCTACTCTATCCTCTACTTATACTCATCATTATTCTGATTATCGGTATTTTCGTTTAGCCTTGGGTGTCCCACCTTGATATATGACATAATAGCAGCGTTAAGTATGCAAACTATGACTTTCCACCCTGCACTAGGTAATATGATAGAAGGCACCGGGGTACTTAAAAGCCTCACCATATCACAGTTATCCTCATTCTCCCTCTCTTGTCAACACAAGATGCAGAATGTAGAGGGCGTGTTGCCAAAGTCATCATAAAAATAACTCTGCCTTACCCATTTATTTGTATCGGTCATGCCCATTACTGATCCCAGTGCATTCTTAAGCGAAAGTTCTTTCGCACATACAGCGTATGTTACGAATTGTCTTTTTCATACTTATTGTAATAAATCGGCCCGTATTTTTTCTCTAAAAGAATTATTAACACCAGATATAATGTCGTTCCGCAAAGGGCAAATAAAGCACCATACGATAGCACGCAATTTCCATATTCTTGATATTTATCCTTGAATGCTGAGTAGACAAATGCATTTAGTATACTCCCAACAATTATGACAACAATCGTAATTAACCTATACCTCTTATGCCATATCTCATTTAGCCTATTTACCCAGTGCGGGATACATACAGCATCTTTTAGATATCTCCTATGCTTAGCGAAGAAATATCCAATCGCGAAAGCACCAGCAAGAATAACCGTGAACAAAATGAGCCAGAGCCTCATATGTTCCAATTTGACCACGGCTAAGGTTCCTATAATAAAACCACCTTCGAACAGAAACAGTAGATTTCTTATCCTCTTTAGATTCAAGATTGAATAAATACCAATTCTTTTTATTAGCGCAAGTATCAAAAAAAAGATGTATAGTATTAGCAGTATGTCTAAAAAAGAACCAATTATCATTGTGATCAAGGTATCGGTGGTGGTTCTATGGGAGGTGGTTTTACGGGTGGTGACGGTGGGCAAGGTCCTGGCACAGGTTCAATCTCCATTGCTGCTCCGATGTAATACAATATTAGTCATCACAGAAATACGACTGCTCCACATTGCCAGCATCATTGGTCATGCCTATTACACTCCCCAGCCCATCGTGGTGGTAATAATGCGTGTCAGCAGGGCTCGCATCGTAACGCGCTAATAACATACCATTAGCATACACATATTTGGTTTGCAGATCAAGATATTCTGCGCTGTACTCGGAATCCCACGACATAAATTTATCAATTGAGATTACACCGATTAACAAATTGCCATCATCTGCGTAATCTGCCTTTTTATCTGTGTAATCAGAGTATTGAAGTTCAATACTCTCAAACTCACACACCGAATGGAATGGGGTCAGCCCTCGAAAGTAGAAACTAATTGACAATACGGCTAAGGTATATATAGTACTCTTATGGCACGACCGTACCGATTGCAGGGCGCTAATTGCCTGTATCATATCATGAGCCGTGGTGATGATCGTAAAAAAGTCTACACAGAGCCTGGTGATAATGGAAAGTTCATTGATTATGTGGTAAAAGCAAAAGAACACTATCAGAACGATAGTTTCGAATTTCGAGGGCTGACCCCATATGCCACTTGTTTCCGTTAGAAGAGTGCTCAATTCATTAAGCTTATCAATCACACACGATATGGGAAGCATAAAACGTATTGTGATGATACCAAAATCATATACCTTAGCATCAATTGAAATTGTGAATTCTTTGCCTTCAATGACCATCTTTCTTTTCCCAATACGGATGAGCAGAGGTGGCACTTTATATTGAATATATGGTGGTGTAAGACGGGTATAAGACAAAAAAGATTGACGAGCTGTCTTGCCACGAATTTTGTCTAGCCCTGTCAGATGAATTTAATATCCAGCATCAAAACAGTAGTAGAGCATAGCGATGCCTTTAATAATCATTAACGTGTCTCTTTTTGTATTGGTGTTCATCTTACCATAATAGTAGGATAGCTGACTAAATCAACAATGGATTTTGTCATCAAATAATCATACTCCAAAAATGTTTGATTGCGAAAAGGATTTTTTCTTTCAGCTCTTTTATTCTAGTTTCTTTAATGTACAAATGCTTGGCATCAAAATAGCAATTTGAAAGGTAAAGTTTACGGTTCAGCTCGATCTGTATCCAGGGTACTCCAGTATTGCGATAGTGATATCGGCTTATGTGACCGCCATTAAACGGGTTGTTTATTGCCACCTTGCCTTCTGTAAATACATGCCTGAATGATCTGGCAAGTGTTTGTATCCACTCAGGAGGGCACGTTATTAAAGCTCCTTTTTCTAGTGGTTTACCTTTTTCATCACCATCGTTACTTAGACATACAAGCGGTCTTGTTTGACCAGAATTACTATCTATAGGTGGGGCATATTCAAGCATAGTATGGCAGTCAAGTGCCAATTTTATATCGTGTTGCTTTAATAGGGACGTAATTTTATCATGATATGAAAAGTAATATTTCTTAAGTAAAACGTTAATAATATTATCTTCAGGAAACTTACCTTTTTTATATACCAATTTCCCTTGCAGGGTGCTCGTCTTGATTATTCCATCTGGGTTATCTGGCGGCAAATCATCAGGTGCTCGATTAACATCAAGAATTGCGCGCGCAATAGGCATTGTAACAAATGCGGTAACTGTATCTTTGAAGTCAAATAGACTAAGGGCCAGAGTATCACAATCATAAAAGACATCTTTCTGACTTATATTAATACTATTCATAACTTCCGATGGAATTTCATCACCACCATGAGGAACAGAAATCAAGAAAGGATATTTCGTGTTTATTAATATCCTCCTGCCATGCCATCTCTTCTTCTTTCTGCAACACCTTGAAATCCAGCACCACTTTGCTTTTTTAAAACCGCATGAATTGCTCCGAGATAAAACGAAAAATTGGGCCTTTTATCAATCCTGTAACCTTTTTCTTGGAAGAGATCAACCAATCCATTTGGAAATCTGTCTGCTTCAAGACTCACACGTCCACCCAGTGAACAGTGCAAGCGTGGAGCCATCATGGCTTCACTGATTGGTTGATGTTGATCGATGACATGCAGGAGAAATTGGGTAATTGAAGAGAAGATACGCTCACTGCCAGGACTTCCAACAGCCATCCAGATATCGTCACCATAATAAATAAGTGTCGGCGCAACAGTAGCCCAGGGTACTGCATTGGGACGAAGATAGAATGGATGAGCAATATGTTTATATTCAAAATCTATCATGTAGTTGTTGTAAAGAAACCCTAATCCAGCAGCAGCTGCTTTGCTGCCGTAAGCCTTTTCAATTGACTGCGTAAGACTCACTGCTATTCCATCTTTATCTATGACTGACAGGTGAGTTGTTTCACCCAAGACCTCATCTCTGGTTTCGCGTATCGGTATGTGAATATGAGTATCACGGGTGATTTCTGTAATACACTGGTGCACGTACTCTTTACTCAACATTTCTTTTTCTGTTACCTGAGGATAAAAATTTGGGTCAAATGGTCGGTCAGACCGTTCTAAGAGAGCCTTTCTAAAAATTACCACCAGGAGTAATGTTCGTTTCATTTCGTCGCTGTGAAGATGTTTGGGTTTGATTGTATTCGCCATCATTAAAGTGAAAAGCAGTGTCCTCCCTGCACATGGTGGAGGCATGCTATATATCGTAAGACTTCTGAATTTTCTGCGCAGGGGCTTACGGACTATTGGCCATGGTATAAGAGCAAGATCATCATAACGCAGAAGTCCACCATTTTCTCTCACATCGGCATCGATCTGTTTTGCGGTATCGCCAGTGTAAAATTCTTCTACACCTTTATGTGCGAGTTTCTTCAGTAATAATGCAAGTTCAGGTTGACGGAATATTGTACCTGGTTCATATGGTCGTCCATTATCAAAAAAATAATTTTTACCTGATTGCGAGGGCACTTTATCGAAGTTTTCCATTTCTCTCTTTTGAAGCTTGTGCTGCAAAGGGGTTATTTTATAACCCCTTTCTGCAATTTGAATTGCGGGTTTCATAATTGTTTTCCATGGCAGATTCCCATAATGCTTATTTACGTACCATAGAGTAGCGGGTGTACTTGGTACCGTAGTAGCTCGATAGCCACAGGTGCGATCACCTTTGTAAATGGCACTAACATGAGCCAGAGATGGAGCTCTTGATGATCCGTCGATTGCCAAAACTTTGTTGTTTGTGCTAATAAGCAACATGGTTTGCCCACCCAGACCACTTGACTGAGGTTCGCATACACCAAGCGCTAGTGCCGCAGCACAAGCAGCATCAACGGCGTTTCCTCCTTTCTTAAACATTTGAACGCCAGCCTTAGTGGCGTCAGGAAAGGCAGTAGCGATCATGCCGCTGTATGCTTCTGCACATTTGCCGTCATTTGTAGGCTGAAACTTTGATTCTATTTCTTTGAAATTCATTTATGCCTTCTTTTGACGTAACGTATTCAATAACATAGATAACAGAATTGCTCTGTCCAGGAGGCTATGGCGTAAAATATATTCTTCATCATCATGGGGTGCGCTTCCCACAGGTCCAAGACCATCAATTTGTGGTTTTGTTGATTCAACAAAACAGATATCTGATGAACTCCATCGGTGCTCTTCACTCACCCTAATATCTAAACTGGAACAAATATCCTTTATATGCGTGTAGAGACGTTCTACTTCCTGAGTGCGAATCATTGGAGGGCGTCGTACACTACCACTAATCTGAAAATGACATTTACGAGATTTTGTTTTCTTTACTATTTGGTGAATCTTTTGATTAATCATTTCTTCTTGCTGTTTATCATTGAATCGAACACTCAAAGATGCTTCGCCATGTGCATACAGTGTACTAATTCCTGATTTCATGCTTACATCCCTCAGAGTCACAAGTACATTCTCAGTTTCATTGGATAACTTGTTAAAATTAGCGAGGAGATTATTAAAACTTGCATTTGCCATAGCAATGTCTTCAACTGAATTCGCATTTTCAAGATTCATTTGGCAATCATAAACAGCAGCACCAGAGCGAGATGTAATAACTGAACCAACAGGTGATGCGCCACTCAATCCGATTACTGTTTTAGGCTTTCTCAGAATTTCCACTATTGTATTTCTTGTAACTCTGCTTTGTAATATTGTGTCAGTTGTTAACAAGATACCAATCTTCATTTTGCGTAGCAAGCGTGTAAAACGCAGTGCACGGAGTGCGGCAATCATGACTGCCAGGCCACCTTTACTATTCCATATGGCAGTACCGTAAAGTTTGTGAGTTGTCTCGCGATAATTTATTTGTTTGGTAAATGGTGTAGAATTATCAAGGTGATTTAAAAATAAAATATCCAGTTCAGTTTTTGTATTGCTAAAGAAAAGCACATTGCCGATTTCCACTTGAGGAATAATCTGTAGATCAAATCCTAAAGGTCTAAGTCGCTTTTGTACGAGTTTACCCAATGTGTTCACTCCATCCACATTCCGTACATAGGAGTTGATATTTACCATCTTCGTTAATAGTTTTTCTGTTTTATCTGTATTGCTTCTCAAAAAGCCACGCAGACGTACTGAAAGAGGCATTTTTGTCTTTATTGGTGGTAAGTCATTCTGAATATGGAAACTTTCCGAGAAGTATCTCACCGCAGCCACGTCAAGCATTTTGTTCACTAATCTGGTATAGTCATAGCCAGCTGCTTGTGCAGCATGGACATAAGAACCAGTTAAACCAAGACTCGCCATTGAATTGATTTCTAGGAGGTAAATGTTGTCACCTTTATCCATTCGAATATCGACTCGAGCAAAATCCTTTAGTCCCAGGGCATTAAAGGCTTGTTTACTCAACTCTACCATCTTTGCACCAAGTTCTGGTGAGGCATTTGTAGGACATATCTTATCGCGTGGGTTATTCAGTTTATCGAATTCAGTTTGTATTGCCTCTGGATCGCCACCTAAGTCAATTTCAACAATCGGGAATGCTTCAGGATCACCATTGCCCAACAGTCCAACACAAAATTCTCGTCCGTAGATAAACTGCTCCACCAAAGCCTGCTGTTGAAAGTCAGAAATAACGTATTTAACGGCTTTCCTTAGTTCGCCTTCATTGTGTACGACTCTCAGTCCATAAGACACTGCTTCCATTTTCGGTTTTACAATAGCTGGGTACCGAACATCACTCACATCTTCTTCCTCGGTTGAAAAGACCCAGAACTGTGGTGTTTGGATATTATATCTTTGCATTATTAGTTTTGTAATAACTTTATCGAGTGCCAGTGCGTGTCCTGCAGGACCAGATCCTACATAGGGAATACCAAGCATTTCCAGCATTGAGGGGAGATGTGTATAGCGACTTTCACCTTGGATGCCATATGCCATGTTGAACACCATGCCTGTATGCTCGCCTTCAATAACTTTGGGCATGAATTCTTGTAAACTTTCAATGACGTGCATGTTGCCATCAATAATTTGAACATTGTGTCCGCCTCGCTCAAGTGCTTCTGCAATCTTGTTTACTGTATTAGGATTGTATTTTTCTTTATTTTGTAGTCCGAACTGGTTAATTACACCAGAGAGGTCTTTATTGTATATTATTGCTACTTTCATAAAACAGCAGTATAACTTTCAAGTTATGCTTCTATCTCTTCACTGATACCATATTCGGTGTGTTCTAAGTGAGGAATAAATAAATCCTTTTCCATACCACAACCAGGACATGTCCAATTTTCAGGAAGGTCCGTAAATGCGGTTCCGGAGTCAATTCCATTATCCAGATCACCGATGAGTGGATCATACACATATTCGCATATTGTGCACATCCACAAATCAAGCTTGCCCATTATAAACCTCCTTGTTTAAGCGTGAGATTTTAAACAAAAAATGAAACTTGTCAAGAGGTAATTTCACTTACTTGGTGGACAACGTAGGTTGCTATTATTTTGATAAATATAGGGACCGGCTTTCACCGACCCCTTACTCTTTTGCTGGTGCTGTCCATTTTCCAAATCAGACCGACTAGGCAGAATTACCCTCAATAGACAGAATTGCAGAAAATGTATGTCTATCTTTGATTTGTGCGATTTTTTCTGTAATCGTGAGAGTTATGAGGAATGGCGAAATCGGATTTTCCCCTCAACAAGAATCTTCGGGATGTTCCAGAGTCCTGCGCTTACTCCCAATTCCGCTATTCCGGCATTGCGAAGCTATGCTTCGCAGCTTATAGCTTATGGCAAATAGCAGGTGGAAAGATTATATAAGAATAATCGTAGCTGTCAATAATTACCCAGCATGCCTGTTGAAGATCTCGAACGTGGTGAGAGGCCCCGTAAAACGAAGTTGTACTGGGTCAACGCTACTACTATTCTCAATCACATAATAACTTAATCGCTTAATAAAAGTGGTTCAGGTTAGATAAGAAACAATTACTGTAACCCACAGCCTCTGGTCACTTGACATAATTTCTTTCCGCTCTATACTAACATATATCAAGGAAAGGAGATCTTAGATGAAACGTACAATAATTTTTAGCCTAATATTGATCTCAATAATTATGTCGCTTTATTGCGGACCCAAGACGATCAAAGTGATGGTTCCGCCAAGAATTGACCTCAAAGAGCATGAAGTTATTGGAATAATTGACTTTGATTGTACGAACAAAGGAAAACTCGGGGCACTGACAACAGAAAGATTCATGGAAGCTGTCCGTGAAGATCAGGGTATGGTGCGTATTATTAAGTTGGGGTCAAAAAAAGAGGTCCTCAAGGCTATCGGCAGTCAGAAGTTTGATGCAGCGGCATTCAAGGCTATTGGCGAAAAATACGACGTCAGCACAGTTTTCACAGGTGAGCTAGTAATTTCCGATATCAGACCAGATGTCACAATCACATTTGGTTTAGATATGAGAGTAAATGCTGATGTCGACGCAACACTGGCTGTTGAAATGCTCGAAACAGTAACGGGTGCATCGGTCTGGAACAGATCTGCAAGTGCTACAGAAAACATAGGCGGGGTGTCCCTCTCTGGTGGCAGATACTTTTCATTTGACGCAGATGACCCTGATAAAGCTTATGGCAATCTCGTGAATAACCTCGTTGTAAGAACAACAGGAGACTACAGGGTAACCTGGACAAGAAGAAGAGTCGAATAATCAAAGCGGCATTGTACTGCTAATCATATGATTCTCGGTGAGAAAATTATAGTCACCAATATTTCTGGGTCAATAATTCACGCATTGTATTGATATAAACCTATTTACTTGTATAATCCTACATGCTTAGCAATTATACAGCTAAATATACTAAAATCAAATCTGGCTACATGGGGCAAATGATCGAGTGGCCTGAAGTCGTTACAGAGGGAAAAACTCTTGAGGATTGTAGAATGATGCTCAGGGATGCTTTGCAGGAAATGGTAAAAGCATACAAGGAACAGCATTTTGAAACCTAGATTCTAATTTCCGGTCAAGCCGGACAATGACAGATCACCTCCACGACACCTAAGGTAATTGGGGTCATTGCGAGCGACCGAAGGGAACGTGGTAATCGTCAGAATGTAAAGTGTTTAGGTTTGATCCCATTTCATCGCAAGTTATTTAGAATTTCCAATAAATTTCAATATTAAAATCAGTTGCATACCCTCCTAGCCCATTATTCACCTCATCAAAGATACGTAAAATCCAGGTACCATTTATCTCTTCATCAGCAAATAATGCTGTTGTAATGGTATCAGTTGGTTCGGTGAAATCATTGTCCCATAGCTGATGTTCTGTACCGCTTGGTGATTGTAAAAGTATATCAACGTCTGATATTTGTTGGTGAAAAATCGAAACAAAGACAGTAATACTATCAACTACTGCAGAATCTGGTGCATCTGACATCGTGACATCGCAGAGCGCATATGTACCATCAAATACTATAACCGTATCAGTATATGCACCACTTACCATATCCCGGGTATTTACGGTCACTAAAATGATATCTGATTGCCCTGAATTATCTGATGGATCATAGGCGGTTCCATTAAGTGAAAGTACTGCCATATTTTCATACTCAGCAATCGACCAATTGCTCTCATACGGCGAGGTAGAATCAGTACCAATGAGTTCATTGTCAACATAGAATTCCACATATTCAACTTCATTATTATCATTGGCATCTGCACTGATAACTGTTGTATGAATTCTGATGGTATCATTATCCTGGGGTGATATTATTGACACAGTGGGTGATTCGTTATCTTTTGAACAACTGTACACAGTAAATAAACAACATATTAACCCTACAATAACTAAATATGACTTCATCCTACCTCCTTTTTTAATTGTGGATCATTATAAGTAATTTTTTCAAAAAAATCAATCTTTCTTGTGTTTATCGATTATCAATTCACCGTTAGCACCGACATTTTCCGGCTTATTCTCCCGGATGATCACCGTGATATACGGAATCCCATATATTTTAACGGCAATGTCGGTCAATTCTTTGACCAATTGTCTTTTGCGCTCAATTTCTTTAATGGGTGGTCCTTCAACCATAATTAACGGCATGATTATTTACCTCCTAATTGTTCAAGCAATACTTGTATTGCTTGAGTGAGTTGTGTGTCGTTGCTCGAGCCATCTTCTTCGGGTCTGTTTTCAATGTAGACATCAGGTTCAACCGGCATATTTTCAAGGTTCTCACCAGTAAGCAAGAACCAACCAGTCCCAGGTATGCGAAATACTGAACCATCGAGCAACCTGATATTGTTTGTGCCGATGACTGCACCAAAGGTTGGAACACCAATCAGCTTACCCAATTTCAATTCTTTGAATGCAGCCGGGAAAATTTCAGCATCACTATAACAAAATTCATTTATTAAAACGACAGTCGGTTTATCCCAACGAAACAGCGAAGCGTATTCCTTATCACCACCGCGTTCTTTAGAGTACATGTACGATGTTCGGCGTAAAATTTCAATTATCTGTTCGTGGATATTACCACCGCCATTATATCTGATATCGATAACAAGACCTCGTTTGTCCATTTCTTTGTACAAATCCTTTTCGAATTTCTTCAGGTTTTCGTCGCTCATCGAAGCGATGTAAAGATAACCAAGTCTATTATTGCTCTGCTCATGGACATAGTCCTTGTTCAGCTTTACCCAGTTGCCCCTTACCAAACCAAGTATTGACCACGGTGTCTTAGGGGTCACTTTGATATTCTTTTCTTTGCCGTCATGGATAACTGTAAGCATTATTTCTTTATTATTCTTATTCCGAAGCAATGCATAAAAATCTTCACCCTTTTCTATTTTCTTCCCGTTAATATAAGTAATAATATCTCCTGGTCTGACATCAACATCAGCTGCATCTGCCGGTGCATCAGGGATAATATCTTTTACCTTAACACCCTTTCCCTTATATCCACTGTCATAGACAATACCAAGCGCTCCGGTAGTTTCGCCGCCACCATCGCCTTTCCATATACCCAGATGAGACGCGTTCAGTTCACCGATCATCATCGAAATAACATCATGGAAATCACGTATCGTGCGCATGTGCAGGGCTAAGTCCTTGTACTTATGATACATGGCATCCCAATCAATGCCGTGAAAATCACTATCATAAAAACCATCTTTTAATGCCCACCAGGCTTGTTTAAAGACCTGCTCTCGTTCTTCTTGTATATCTATACCGATCTGTACATTGAAGCTGAGCGGTTTAGATTGAGCTGATGCAATACTTGCGCTAAAAATACCACCGGTTCCAGAAAGATAGTAAATATCCTTTTTGTCCCTTGAAACAGTAAACTGCCTGGGTCTTATATTGCTCTTGGTTATTTGTTTGAGCTCTTTGCCAAGCCAGTCAACGGTCCAGATATCATTACTATTCTGGTTATTTGAGTAAATGGCGAATTGCTTTCCATCAGGCGATTGTGCAACGATATTATACCAACCAAGAACCCTGGTTACATCATGAATATGGTCCTCAATATCTTCGAAATCAATCTTGATAACTATATTCTTGCCTGTTGAATCAGATGCTGCTTCTTCTAACTCATCCTCTGTCTTATCCTCATCTTCTTTGTGGAGGAAAACGTATTTCATCCAGAGGTTACCTATGGCATCGCGTGATGCAAAAGCGATCCGTCTGCCGTCAGAACTCCACATGGGCTTGTAATCATCATTAGGATGGTTTGAAATATTTATGGGTTCTTTGCTGCCATCAGCCAATACAACAAAGATGTCTTCGCGCCAACCCAGGACAGTCCGGCTAAATGTGAGCCATTTACTGTCTGGTGACCAATCAATCCACAACACATCATTTTCCGGGCAGATCTTGATATTTGCCTTACCATGTTTATTCATCACAAAAAGTTCGTTTTTATTTTTGAAATAGGCAATTTTTTCGCCGTCCGGGGAAAATACTGGCTTTATCTCAGTTTCCCTTGTCTCCATAAGTTTGGTCGTCGTAAAGAAGAAATCATCATATAATTTTTCTTCATTCTTTGGTTCGATCGTATAAATATCCATATCTCCATCAGCCATAGATGAATAAACCAACTTTTCCTCGGTTGGATGCCATGATACATATTTTTCAATAAAAGGTGTTTCAGTCACCCGGGTGATCTTTTCAGACTTTCCATCTTCCAATTGCATAACAAAAATATCACCGTGCACAATAAATGCCAATTCATCCTCATTAGGTGATAAGGAAAATTCTGAAGCATCATGGGTAAAGCTCTTAAATACAAAAGGACTTTCCTTGTAATCTTCATTCACGGAGATAACCAATTTTCTCCGTTCTTTTTTGGCTACATCATACGTGTACAAATATCCTGAGCACTCATATGCAATCAAGGTGCCGTCAAATGACATCGTAGGAAAATGAATATCTTCTTTTTCAAATGTCATTTGTTCAAACGCTTCAGTCTCCAGGTCCATTCTCCATATATTGCTGACACTCATTTCTCCACGGTCGCTGAGAAAATACAGTTTTTGGTCAACTGCTGAATACATGGGATAAGCATCCTTGCCTGGATAGTCAGTTAGTCTTAAAGAGTTTTTATCAGGCAGGACCTTAACCCAGATATCAGAGTTGGCGCCACCCTTATAATGTCGCCGCCACCAAGCTGAACCACCCCTTGTATAAAAGAACCTATCACCTTGGGAAGCAAAAAATACATGGTAAGCAGTAAAAGAAGTAATCATCTCAGGCAAACCACCATGTATTGAGACCTTATACAAGACAGGCCGCAAGGTATGTCTCTGGCTCGTGAAAACAACATTCTTGCTGTCTGGTGTCCAACCATAAAGCACGTCGTATGTGGAATAATAGGTCATCCGCTTGGCTGGGCTACTGCCGTCAGCCGCAATAACGCATATATCGTCGCTGCCCCATTGGTCGGTTTGAAAAGCAAGCCACTTGCGATCTGGAGACCAGAAAGATCGACCTTCATATCCTAAACTAACAGTTAGTCTTTCAGCTTTGCCGCCTGAGACCGGGACAACCCAGATGTCGCCATAATAGGAAAAGGAAATCTTCTTTGCGTCTGGCAAAGGTGCAGGATACTGTGCACCCCAAATTTCTTCAGCCGATATACGAGAACACAATAAAAGTACTATACAGATTAGTAGTCTAATAATATTTTCTTTCATGAAACACTATACAAAAAATTTACATTTGTGTCAAGCTTGTGAAACTTTAATGGATCTATTCGTTGATTTGCTTAACTCTTTCCAGATAATCGAGCGACTTTTGATTATCACCAAGCTCCCGGTAGATAAATGCAAGGTTCTGCATGGCACTAACATAGGCTGGGTCAATATGAAGAACTTTGTTCTCAAGAGCATGAATTGCTTGCTCGTATTTCTTGAGCTTCATATAACAAACACCGAGATAAAACCACGCATATAGATCATCATCTTTTATCTGCGTAGCTCTTTCAAAGTATCTGGTAGCCGCTTTATAATCCTTTTTTCTAACGAGGATTTCACCAGTAAAATACAAGGCGTCTAAATCATCTGGTTTCAAGTCAAGCGTTTTTACCAGATAAAACAACGCCATACTATCGTTTTTCAAATAATAATAAGACATACCAGTGAAATAATTGCTGCGTGCCAAATCATCAGTCACCTTGTACCACTTCTCGACATTTATCTGATACGCATCCAGTCCGCCTTCCAAACCCAGTGTGTCTTTTATAAGCTGATCGAGTTCATTCCACTTTTGATGAGTCCATAATCTGTTTACGCGGTACTGGAGTGCTTTGCTGGGTTCTGTTACGTTACTGAAAAGAATTAATGAACTACGCTTAAAAGATATATTGTAGAATTTCGCAGCACCTTTAAAATAATTAATACTGGGTTCAAATTCCTTTGCTTCAAATAATGCTTTACCAATCAGATAATTCACATCCGGGTTTTCCGGATCCAAGTCAAGCGCTTTTTGATATGCTTTGTTAGCTTCTGCCATTTTCCCCTGCTTATACCAAATGACCCCTTTGATAATCAGTGGAGCGGTATCCTTGGGGTCAAGCATCTCAGCATAATCAATATATATCAGCGCTTCATCGAACTTTTTGTCATCAAAAAGTTTCCGTGCGGAAAAATAAAACGCTTGATAATAATATGTCTCGCCACCCCTTTTGCGCATCCACTCATGCGTTTTTAACGAATCAATGCTAAATGCTTTAACCAGCGCTTTTGCCGCAGCTTGCCAATCGCCAAGTCCAATTTCACATCCACCAAGGATGGTATAGAGCTCGAAATTGATTTCGCCTTTTTCAATACCTTTCAAACATGCCGCTTTTGCACGTGCATAATTCTGTTCATTATAATAGCAAATCCGGGCGGTATTGAGTTCAACTGACGCATATATAAAAGATAAAGAAACCAAAATCAATATAGTCAAGATGCGTGACTTGTTCATCTTTCCTCCTTTTTTCTACCGCAATATTGTAATTATGATTTAACTAAGGTCAATACCTGCGTTTTCCAAAAAACCTCTGAAAATTAAATCGCCGTGGGCCTATATAATAGGATCCTCATCCAAGACCCACGGCTTTAAGTGTGGCTTGCACCGTATAATAATATTAAAGAATTGTGAAAAATCCGTGAAATCTAGGTGGTTCTACCTGATTTCTTTATAGTATTCACTACGATTCTCAATACAAAATAAGAACCTATGCCTGTTATACAATAGGCTGCCGCACTTGCCACAAACACGCCGGTGATACCTAATAGATACGAACCGAGCAAAGCCAGCGCAATAACCAATATCATCTGCATAATACTCAATAAAGCTGCATGGAGCGGTTTGTTCAGTACGTTTAGGGCTGAGAATGAAAGAACCGTAATGCCAAAAAAACCATAGCTGAGCGGGACGATTCTAAGAAAAAGCGTAGTCGTTGAGATAACCATAGCATTATCATTGAATATTGATGCAATAGGACGGGCTACTAAGGCAAGAACCGCATACACACCGAGTCCCCAAATCAACGAGAAGTTCCTGGATTTTACTACACCCTGATCTATTCGCTCATACTTACGAGCACCCCAGTTTTGCCCGACAAAAGGACCAATCACTGATGCCAATGCCCGTATTGCAGTCATCGACAAAAACTGAATGCGGGTAGCAACACCATAACCGGCAACTGCTTCACTGCCATAGGAAGAAATAATTCTCGTAATCACACCGATACCCAGAGGTACTACTATCCTTGTCAAAGCAGTCGGTATGCCGATATAAAGGATACGCTTCCAGGAATCATAGACCACTTTCAATTTAGGAAATGTGAGAGTCAGCATTTTATCACGAAAATAAAGAACATAAAGCGCCACGACAAAAGTAACGGCACGCGCAATAACTGTTGTTATCGCTGCACCAGCAAGACCTAATCTTGGGAATGGTCCAATGCCAAAAATCAATAATGGATCCATTATAAAATTAAGGATTACGGCTATAAGCATAATTGCACTTGGGGTTTTTGTATCACCGGTTGCTCTGATTGCGTTATTACCGACCATCGGTACGACAACAAAAATACCGCCGATATACCATATGCTCATATATTGTTTTACGAGCACGAGTATTTCAGGTGAAGCACCAAGGAGACGAAAAGTTGGATCGATTGTAAGCAAACCAATAACCACAAAAAACGCTACGAAAAGAACTGCCAGTACAAGGCTGTCAGTAGTTAAACGCTGAACCTTATGATGATCACCCTCACCAATAGCCCGTGAGATAACAGCTGATGTACCCATGCCAAGCCCCATTGCCAGACTGTTTATCAAAAGCACAATTGGAAATGTAAAACTCAATGCAGCAAGTTCTTTAGTGCCCAGTCTACCCACAAAGTAAGTATCAACAAGGTTGAACGCGACCATACCCACAATACCAAATGTCATAGGGATGGTCAGTTTGATGAGTATTTTGCTAACCGAGCCCTCAATTAAACGGGCTTTGTTTTTGGTTTGACTTATTTTGTGCTTTAGAGTATTATTGTTTATAATCGTATCCCTTTTGAGATTGTATTATAAATACCTGAAGTTCAATGTCAAGATGACAGCCAATGACTTAGAAATATTTTTACTCCTTGATTCTGGGATTTGCACTAATGCACAAATTTTGTGCGTAGTACGCAAAACCGAACATATTGGGAGCAGGTACGTACTCGTTTAGTTTTAACCCATTTTTGAATAGGTATATGTTTTTTAGAAGTAAACCAAGTATTTTGCCTTGATTGCTCCGACCTGGTAACTTGGTATTATCTCACCAACCTCATCTTGTCTACGAAAGTCGTTGAGTGCAATATATAGCCATGATTTTGGCGAAAAGTTCCACGAGAAGAGCATACCGGTTCTTGCTGAATAGAGTTCTGTTTCACCAATATCTGCATGAGGTGTCTGCATTACAAATTCACTAAAAAGACTCAAGTTCATGTCAGCATTGAATCTAAAAGATATATTGGGTCTGAAGCGCGGGGTCATGCCAATTACTGCATTGAGTGTATCCCATTCGATCCATAAGTTAGAAGACAAACCAATACTCATTTGCGACATTATAGAGTAGTTATATGACAACCAGTTTGACCCCTGGTAAGCCAGAAAGCCGCGCCAGTAATTATATGTGTACGTATAATTGCACCCAAAATCAATGTGTTGACCAAGAAACCTTCCCCAGGTACATAGATTGACACTTTTATAGAGATAATTTGTGTCGGCTTCATAATACGGACCAAGATACAATGAAAGGTCAGATCCCCAGCCATTGCGTGTATTGGGGTTGATCTCTATTAAACCAACCGTTGAAATGCGTTCTTCGCCAGGCTCTTGGGTCACAACGACCCCAGGTGCAGCAAATATATTACTGACAAACCCTTCTGCATATTGCTTAAAAGGACCGCTGATAAGGAGCAAGTTCTTCTGACCTGCCCAGGGCACAAATCCGATATCACTGACATCAAATGAGTCATGTACAACTTCTCCAGAAGCGATCGTTAAGAAATTGCCGATAAGCCCGAAAAACCCTGATTCAAATGCCCAACCCATTTTCCCATTCTTATCACTGAATGCACCCTGGGCAATGAATTGGTTTATGCCTTTACGATATACACCATCAAGACCAATCGCATAATTATAGTCATCTTTCTTATTCATCGTACCGCTGAACAATATCCCGATATCTGAATTACCCATCACACCGCGTTTCACTCTCAAGACTCCATAGCCTGTATACGGCTCGAGTATACTATCGTCCTTTTCATATTCGTTCGTATATGCACCAAGCAAACCGATATTCCAGTCCTCAGATTTATTAGTGAGCTTCAACCCTGAGATAATAGGCACGGCATCGCCATTCATGGACTTGCCGATCCTGCGGGAATAGAATATATCGAGCGGGTCGAAAAAACCCTTGCCTTCCCCAAAATCAGACATGCGGAATATATCTTTGCCCTCAAGAAAAAATGGTCTTCGTTCGTCAAGATATGTTGGGTAGCGCCCTAGATTTAGGGAAAATGGATCAGACTCGATCTGGGCAAAGTCCGGATATGCAGTAGCATTAAGGGTTGTCTGCGAAGTAATATCCCATTTCACATTCATGCTTATACTGGGTTTATACTCGGTACTTTCTTGCTCTGCATACCAGTTTCTGTCATATCTGAAATATGCCTCGGGATAGAGCTCAAAATAATAGCCAGTTGCCTGAGGATTTATCCCGGTCAAAAAACCCCATTTCGAAACCATATCTCCTTCTACCTGCAATACCCTGGTCCAGTAGTCATCTTCGTTGTTTACTGCGCAATGGCGCTCAAACTGTATGCCCCAAGCTCCAAGACCTTTTTTATAACGGACTGATTTGAACGGTATTTTCATTTCTACGACAAAGTAATCATCATAAACTTTAACTGCCCTGGACCATACGCCTTCCCAAGAATCGTCATAAGAACGACCATCGTCCATGATCCAGCCATCGTATTTAATACCACTGGCAAAAACCCGAAAATAATAGGCAGTTGTCTTGCTGGCGAATGGATCAATCCCGATCGTCACATAGTCTTCATCTTTGGTAAAACTTTTTACTGGTTTGTTATGTTCAGCAAGACATTTAAAGACAAAATACAGGTTTTCCTTATCCTGTAATACATAGACAATAGTTTTCTCAGTCGGTTCCCTATCTTCATATGGCCAATTTTGCACAAAATCATATGCTGAGTCAGCCTCTTGCCAGACTTCTTCTATTATGCCGTCGATCTTAGGTGCGGTTTCAGCATAACTAACCTCAATTGCCTTATTACTGCTTTGGATCAACCCTAACAATAGAAAAAAATACATTAGACCTCCTTTCTAATTTAAATACTCTCGTTTCTGGCAAATCGGTATATGGCGTCGCTGCCTGTATCGTACAATGGCATTGTTATACGGCTTTGAAATAACCACACCCATTCACGATTAACCATGCTTTTATATGTAATAATACGTAGAAAAAGGAGCAAAAGTTTCAGCTTATATTCTACAAACTCGTATTTGGTATGACCACGGGTATTATGATATCCATGGTTTTAGTCTTGTCAAGGACAGGACCGTGCTCCAATCCAGCTAATTGACATTGGTTATTTGCTCAGTATAATATAAATCTAAAAAAGGAGACAGCATGCTTTTGATACTATTATTATGCACCCAGTGGGGGGTGGATAATTTAGAAGTAAAGTACTTTCATCCAATATCAGATTGTCGTTTTCAACGTGCTGAATCAATCCATTCATTTACAGAACCTGGGTATTACTCAACTCGAGTCAACCAGTTACCTGCTGGCGTGTACTTCTGCAACATGGAAACACCGGTAAATGAAAGAGTAAAAAAACTCGTTGTCATCAAGTAGAGTAAGGATAAAATTGTTCCGATGACCCTCGCCAATCTCCTTACAACATTGAGGATAGTGCTAGCCCCCTGCTGTATCCTTTTTATCATGTGGGAGGTACCACATAATCGATTGATTGCTTTGGTAATCTTTATGATTGCCTTTCTGACCGATATCTTAGATGGAATCACAGCGCGGGCTACGAAAAATGTAACTGATTTCGGCAAGCTTTTTGATCCACTCGCAGATAAGATTCTAGTAATCTCAATCCTCATCGCCCTAGCGTTCAAGATTCAAGAAGCATGGTACTGGACTGCAGTTGCGATCATATGGTTACGTGAGATCTTCATCGCGCTCCTGAGGCGCCGGCGTGCGCCTCAGGGCGTGGCGACTGAAGCAAATCTATATGGTAAGACAAAAACATTGCTCCAGGGATTAGCTGTGTGTACGCTAATCCTCAATATTATAATAGCCCCTTATCTTCTCTGGGCAGCGGTTGCTTTCTCTGTCTACTCTGGAATACGATATGTCAATTCCTGGCAGCCTAGGAATCAAAACAGGAGGTAAAAATGGGGAAAACGATCATTCAGGAACTTACTGAATTTGGTCAGAGTATTTGGTTGGATTATATTAGCCGCTCTTTGATTGATACGGGCAAGCTCAAGCAGATGATCGATAGCGGAGTGCGCGGGATGACTTCAAACCCATCTATATTTGACAAGGCTATCAGTTCAAGCAATGACTATGATGTACGTATAAATAAATTAAAACAAATGAAAGAATCCACGTTTGAGATTTACGATGAGCTTACGATCAAAGACATCCAGGATTCGGCTGATGCCTTCAAACCCGTATATGAAGAAACTAAGGGGTTGGACGGTTATGTGAGTCTTGAAATCAACCCCAGGCTCGCGTATCAAACAGCTGAAACCGTAAAAGAAGGTAAACGTTTATATCATACGGTAAACCGCCCCAATGTTTTGTTCAAAGTACCATCCACTGAACCAGGGTTTAGGGCAGTCGAAGAACTTCTGGCGCAGGGCATAAATGTCAACATAACGCTGATATTTTCTTTGCAGCAGTATATCAATACTGCTTACGCATACATAAAAGGCGTGAACCGGTTTGTCCAAAACAACGGTGATATCAGCCGGCTTGCTTCGGTAGCCAGTGTTTTCGTAAGCCGCGTCGATACCCTGGTTGATAAACTCCTTGATGAAAAGATAACTGAACAAAACGATGAAACAAAAAATAAATTAGAATCGCTCAAAGGCAAAGCCGCAGTAGCAAACGCCGCAATCATCTTCGGCAAATACAAAGAGATATTCTCAAGTAAGGAGTTCAAAGAAATACAAGAAAAGGGTGCACGTATTCAACGTCTTTTATGGGGTTCAACAAGCACTAAGAATCCCGTTTATAGCGATATTAAATACGTTGCTGAATTGATCGGTGATAATACTATCAATACAATACCCGAGAAAACACTAAATGCATTTCTCGATCATGGGGTTGTCAAACAGGCACTAACTGGTAATATTGCTGAGCACAAAGAAATTATTAGCGAACTATCAAAAAACAGTATTAATATTGACGCAATATGTGAGAAATTACTCAGTGATGGCGTGGCGGCATTTGAAAAATCCTTTGATTCACTCCTGGCTTCGATTACTGAGAAAGCAAAACGATTATCAACCTAAAAAAATACACCGTTATCAGGTGTGGGAAAAATGAAGTATTCCTTATTAATACCCTGTATAATTCTCTGCTGCCAAAAACAACCACCTATTGATTTCTTTAAAGAGAATATAGTAATTGAAATAAAAGACAACGGTGCTATGGTCACGGGTCAGTATTTTTTTAAAAACCTCACTGACCAGGATAAACGGGTTACTTTTTACTACCCGTTTCCAGTTGATTCAAATCATGTATATCCAGATACTATAATGCTCGATTTTTTATATACAAAAGATACAGCAGGTATATATTTCGATATGCCGATGAAAGCCCAGAGCATTTGTTCGCTTGAAATAAGCTATTATCAAAAAACACGATTAAATCAATTCACGTATATTACCACAACAACGCACCAATGGAAAAAATCAATAAAACAAGCCCTTTTTACAATCATTGCTCCGGCGAGTCTCCAGGTTAGGTTCAACTATTCACCATATACTCACAAAAAGGTAAATGATAAAAGTGTATTCACGGTCAAGAAAACGGATTTCTTTCCAGAAAATGACCTGGACATAAAATGGCACGTTACCCCTTGACAAAAAGACATTTTTGTTCCATAATTACATATGAGTAGACTGTATATAGCCATAATTATCTTTCCCTGTATTGTAAATGCAAATCCAATTATCAAACACGTAATAAATGAATTACAGGTTGCGCCATTCGATTCTCAGCGCGTTGAACTACATTATTTTGAAAGAGAAACAGCAGATACTATCTACGGCGATACGATCCCCCTAATCAACACCCCGTTTTTAACACCTGCTGGTTCGTCCTACGTAGACACTAATATCTATTTCGCAGTTGATAACTACATAACCATAGACCAGTCCGTGCTGAGCGGTTCTTTCGGGCTTCCGTATGACAGCGGTTACATAAGCACATATCATGATTACTGGTATTTGGATTCTGTTGTTTACCCTGATGAGGTATCTGGACCACCATATAACGCTTCAGTTGCACGGTTCCACTGCTTTGGCTATGATTCAACGTGGTATCCACCTTGGTGCCTCGTAGATGACTGGTACATTGATTCAACACCAACGTTCGGCCACGCAAATGATGATTACCCTGGGTGCATTATTACAGGACATGTCTATGATTATGGCGGGTCACCACTCGGTGATGCGCGGGTTACTGCTACTGCCCGCATAAGCGGGGGCTTTGTAATATATAACCCTCCGCAGTACTCAAAGTGCTGCACGACCTTTACAAATTCGCAAGGAACATATTCCTTTGATAGCTTACTCCCATTGTATTACTATGTTGATGTATATGCAGAAGGTTTCATGCCAGATACCCAAATGAGCTCCTTGTTAAAAAATGTGACACCGGATACAATCGACTTTTATATGCAACTCGGTATTGCTGAAAATGGTTCTACTGAATACATTACTGAAATCTCTATATATCCAAATCCGATACACAATTCTTTTAATATAATACTATCAAAACCCTCTCCGAATATCAAAATATACGACGTGACCGGTAAATTGCAACTAAATATTGAGAACAGAAGTGCCAGCAGTAAAATTAGCATCGACTGCTCCCGTTTCTCAAGCGGCATTTATTTTATCGCTATTGATGAAGAAAAGTTCAAAGTAATAAAGTATTAGCACGTATCAGAACCCCTGATTTAACCGAATGCAGCATTGTCTTCTGTGTTGACAAATACAGTATCTCGAATAAAGTATAACAGAATGTGTGAATGTAATAAGTTATATCCCGCTCTGAGAATAGGGATCCAACTACTGGTGATTTTGAGTCTCTGCATCGCCTCTCCAACCTGTTCGCAAAAAGAAACCCCCACTGACAAAATCCACATAGTCGTCAGCATACTTCCTCTGGCTGAATTTACTGAGAAAATCGGTGGCAACAAAGTGGATGTCTCAGTAATGATCCCACCAGGTGCATCCCCGCATAGCTACGAACCAAGGCCTGGACAATTTACCCGGCTTAGCAAAGCACAGCTGTATGTGAAAGTCGGTACACCTATTGAGTTCGAGCTTGTCTGGCTGGAGAAAATCCTCTCCACAAATAAGGATATATCTGTATGCAATGCTTCCAAGGGTATCGAACTGATAACCACAAACCCTGACCACAGACCAGAAGAAAACCGTAATGCAACTGGTATTGACCCACATGTGTGGCTTTCTCCGAAAAATGCAAAGGTAATAGTTGAAAACATCTATAGCGCACTCATTACAATCGATCCCGGTAATCAACTTTTTTATCAAAGAAACAGGGAAGAATATTTCAGTGAACTAGAAAACTTGGATCAAGACATAACAGCGGTACTTCAGAAAAAGAAAGACAGGAAATTCATAACCTATCATCCGGCTTGGGGCTATTTTGCAAAAACATATAATTTAGACCAGATACCAGTTGAATTCGAGGGTAAAAGCCCTACTGCTAAAAGGCTTCAAAAGCTTATTAAACAGGCAAGAGAAGAAGATATAAAAATCATCTTTGCCTCTCCACAATTCAACATAAAGAGTGCTGAAGTGATTGCTAAGGAAATCCAGGGCCAGGTTATTTTAATCGATCCGTTAGAAAAGGAATATATAGCAAATTTAAAAAAAATCGTCTCAATACTGGATCAAGCAATGGAGTAGTAATTGAAAAGAGACACTATAGTTGAATTAAAAAATGTCTATTTTGCTTATACCAATGTATCTGTTTTAGAAAATATCAATATCACTATTAAACAGAATGACTTCCTCAGTATCATAGGTCCTAATGGCGGGGGTAAAACCACGATCCTCAGAATCATCCTTGGTTTACTTGAACCTGATAAGGGCAAGGTCTATGTCTTTGGCACTCCACCAAAAAAAGCGCGGAAACGCATTGGTTATTTACCTCAACACATTACCTTTGACTTTGATTTTCCGATAAGTGTCAGTGAAGTTGTGCTTATGGGAAGATTGGGGAAAAGAGGCATCGGCAGAGAATATACAGAAACCGACATCAGTGTATGCATGGCGGCTTTGCAAAAAGTCGGTATGCAGCAGTATAGAAATAACGAAATTGGCAAGCTGTCTCAAGGTCAAAGACAGCGCGTTTTTATTGCCCGGGCTTTATCGACCGAACCAAAATTATTACTCCTTGATGAACCTGTTTCCAGTGTTGATACTCAATGGCAGCAGACCTTTTACGAACTGCTCCATGATCTGAACAAAGAGATTACGATTGTACTCGTAACCCACGATATAAGTGTCGTTTCAACGTATATAGATAAAATTGCTTGTCTTAATAAGAAACTCTATTACCATGGTTCGAAAAAGGAAGGCATGCATAAAATTTCAGAAATGTATGAATGTCCGGTCCAATTAATAACCCACACCCCACCCCATAATTCAGTCGGAGAAAATAAGAAATGATTGACATACTCCATTACGAATTCACGCGCAATGCCCTCTTTGCCGCGGTCCTGGTGGGCATTGCATGTGGTATTGTAGGTGCTTTTGTCGTCATGAAAAAAATAGTATTTATTAGCGGCGGCATAAGCCACGCTGCTTTTGGCGGCATAGGTCTGGGATATTTGCTCAATATTAACCCGGTATTAACCGCAATACCTTTCAGTCTACTCTCGGCTCTGGCAATCGGTATACTAAGTAAGAAAACTAAAATAAGCGAAGATTCTGCTATTGGTATACTATGGTCAGTTGGTATGGCATTGGGGGTTCTCTTTATCAGTTTATCGCCAGGTTATGCACCAGATCTTTTCGGTTATTTGTTCGGCTCAATCCTGACCGTACCGATCTCCGACATAATCATTATGTTGGTTCTCGATATCATAATCATCGTGACCGTCTTATTATTATACAAGGAATTACACGCCTTATCTTTTGATGAAGAATTCTCATTGATTGTCGGCGTGCCAACCCAAACCCTGTATTTCATCTTACTCTGTCTTGTTGCGCTCAGTATTATTGTCCTTATAAGGGTTGTTGGGATAATCCTTGTTATCGCGCTCCTGACAATCCCAGCCATAATTGCAAAACAATTTACCAGCAATTTAAAAAAGTTAATAGCCTTATCTATGATAACAGCAGTTGTTTTAACAATTATTGGATTGTGGTTATCCTATGTTTTCGATGTACCTTCAGGAGCAGCTATTGTCTTACTCCTTGCCATTGTCTTTGCCATCTGTGCAAGTATAAAAAGATACCTCACATCAAGAGTCAAATAACCCCTGTATTCTAACTTACTTTTTCACCGCAGTCAGTTCACACTCGTCAATGAGTTGACCGAGTCGTCCATAATGTCTCAAAAAGACCTTATCGCCTCGCACAGAAAAGATTGTATATCCATGCTGCATACTGAACTTCTTAACCGCGCTTGTCCAGGGCGCCTGTTTCTGTCCGTAGAATGGCGCTCCTGCACAGCCATTAACAATCTGCCAGACCGGGTTTATGAAATCTTCATTGGCGGTTCCATCAACATAAACCGGCGTATTTTGGTCGATTAAGACCCTCTGATAATTATGCTCATCGCCAAAGCACACAGCCAGTACGTCATATTTGCTTACTATCTCCCACAATTTGTCCCTTCTCTGGACGATATATGTCCGGTCAAAACCTTGATTCTTCTCAGAATCACCCCCAGAATACCATTGTGCATCACGTAAGTGTCCATCATTTGGAAAAGCCGGTTCATGGGTAAACATAATAATGTGCTTTAATTCTTTTCCCCGGGCAGCTTTTAAATCCTTTTCAATCCACGCCATCTGCTTATCCATTACATACCCTTCAAGATTACCACCATATTCTTCTGGGTTACTCGACCAGAAGTAATTAGTATTAAAGCAAATAATATGGGTATTGCCATAGTCAAATGAATAAACATTTTCTTTATATGTTGGCAAGTTGGGACCTTCCGGCTCAGGGCCATTTAACGGGTTCACAAACCTCTTGGCAAAAACTGCCTCAGCACTCTCCGCGCCTTGTCGGTCAAACCAGAAACCATTTAGAGAATCATCATACACGAATACCAACGCTTCATGATTACCCATACCTTCATAAATTGGGATATAATGCCCGATCGGTTCGACTGCCTGGTTCCAAACTCTTAGTTGGTCTTCAAAGGTTTTTACATCAGTAATATATCCATCAATCAAATCGCCGCCAAAAAGGATGAATTTGACGCCCTTGTAATACATTGCACTGAACAAGTCGAGTAGTGCGCCGTAATTCACACCAGCTATTGCTTCTTCTCCACCACCAGGGCCTTCTCTTGAATCAGATAAATATCCAAATGAGAAATTCTTCGCATTCTTTGCCGGCGTTTCAAATCGATAAGTCCTCGAGTACACTGAATCCTTTTCTTGCCGACTCGCAACATAATAATCATAATGTCTCCCAGCAGATAATTTTGTAATTTCGACCTCGTGACGAAGTGAAGATTTATTATCTTTGAACAATTCTCCATTGACATCTACATAACCATAGCTCGGCGCATCGGTTTCCCAGGATATAATCGCTGAGTTTGCGGATATTTGATCTATGAACGGTCCTTCAATAATGGTCATGGATTTGGTATATTCGTTTTCTTCTTTTTGAAAATTGAATCGACCGTTAAAAAATCGTGTGTAGCAATATTCCGGATCAAACAGTTCCACGCGATAGCATACCACGCCCTGCTTTGTCTCGGCAAAGTGCGCTGCATCATAGATGTCTCGCTCAAACCTTTTGATATCAATGATGACTGAATGTTCAGTACTAAGCGTGTCGAGTTTTTCTCTGCCAAGCATTCGGTAGCGCGGATAATCTAAATCTTGTTCAGATAAGTACACGCCATAATATACTCTTCCTGCATGAGTCGGCATTTTTGTTATCCAGGATATCACTGCTTCTCCATTTTCCCTAATATCAACTTCAGGTTCTAATGTAAAAAAATCATCGGTTATTTCATATAAGGGATATTGCTTTGGATAATCAGGCAATTCTGGTTTTATCATGTTTTGATCAGCTAACAAATATGAAATAAAAAAGGAATTTATGACTATTCCCAAAATGACATTCTTCACCTTACCTCCTTTATGCCATACTATATGAATAAAGAAAAATGTCAATTGACAAAATGATAAAAACAGTAAGGCTGTAATCTAAAAAACACCGATCTCAGTTCTCTTATTGCATTTGCTTCTCAGATGGATAGAATTGAATAATGCGTATCAAGGTAAACCAGAGAATTTTTCTATTTATTGTCTTTATTGTTCCTTTTTTGGCAACGCTGCTTATTTCAGATTTTGTCTTTGACCAAATCCCTCATGTCCAGGATAGTATTGCCCAGGTTTTTCAGGCAAAGATATTTGCTTCTGGCAAGTTATACGCAACTTCTCATCCTCTCAAAGAATTTTTCGAGTACACCCATATTATCAATAACGGCAAATGGTATTCTCAATATTCGCCCGGTCATGCGTTCTTTTTAATGATAGGTGTATTACTCGGCATACCCTGGATAATAAACCCTTTATTAGGCGCTTTATCTGTTCTTATTGTATTTTTTCTGGGTAAGGAAATTTACGATAAGAAAACGGGCCGACTCGCCGCGATTTTCACGATACTGTCGCCGTTCTTTCTTTTTATGTCATCAGAATTCATGGCGCATTCAAGCGCCATGTTCACAATCGCTCTGTTTGCTCTGTTCTTTGTCAAAACAATCAAGAAAAGGAAATTGCTCTACGCCTGTATTGCCGGCACAGCCCTGGGCTTTTGTGCATTAATACGTTTCTACACTGCCTTTGCTTTGTGCATACCATTTCTGGTTTATGGGGTGATACTGACCTTCAAAAAACCAAAGCAGCACATATCATTATTCGCTTCCACTACATTATTTGCCTTGATCTTTATTGCTCTTTTGCTTATCTATAATTACATCACAAACGGACATCCATTTAAATTCGGTTATACAGTTCTTTATGGTCCTGGTCACGGACTCGGTTTTGGCAAAGGCACCTGGGGAACTCCGCATACGTTTTTACGAGGTTTGACCAACTTCTGGGGTTCAATCAAAGCTTTAAACCTCCATTTATTTGGTTGGCCATATATTTCTCTGTTGCCTGTAGTTATTCTGTTAATAAGCCGCAAAATGCGACGCTGGGATTACATTTTCTTTCTATCTTTTATATGTCTTGGTATCGCCTACATATTCTATTGGTATCATGACCTGTGCTTTGGTCCACGATTTCTGTACGAAGCATTACCATTTGTAATAATTCTATCTGCACGTGCAATATTAATACTGCCCAAGCTAATAAAAGACAGGTTGCATATCAAGAAGTTTTCGACAAAGAACATAAGAATCATTTTGTCATTAATTATTGTTGTGCTATTTCTGTTTAGTATAGTCAGTACGTTTCCCAAATTGATTAAAGGCGACGAACCGAGTTTCTATTGGAAAGATCGTGGTTATGCGAACTCATACTGGGGGGTTGATGTCTATCTTTCAAGACTGGTAAAAGCAAAGAAGCTTACCAATAGCATAGTGTTTGTACAATATGACTACCCGGTATTTCCTTTTGATTCACTGCTCTGGTTTGCTTCTGGTTTCTTGAATAATTCACCTGATTTAGATGACGACGTCATATATGCAAGACACCTGGGCACACGCGATACACTCTTGATGAATTATTACCCAGCCCGGCTATACTATCTATATATTGGCAAGCTAAGAACCGGTAAGCTAATTGTTCTAAACAAAAAGACTTAGGCGATCTGTAAATCCTTACAACTGTGTAAGTCTACAAGCCTACGCTCAATACATGGGTATTCGCCCAATCAATGCAATATGCGCGTCAGTCAATCGCTGTTGGGTTGAAGGATGATTGTGTCTATGTAATAGGTGGCTGGAATAATGGTCCACTAAATTATAACGATAATAATGGCCATGCCTTAGCAAACGGCGCTTATTTGCTCGTGATCACAAATCAGGGGTTTAAACAAACAAAAAAATTGTTATTGATTCGATAAATCTTTTTATAAATTGTCTCTGATTTTTGCTTCTCTTGACATAGCTTCTATTGCTCGTATAATTAGCAGATACAAGGAGGTTTCATGAAAAAAGAAATAGTGCTATCACTACTGTTCACTGCTGCATTTTCCTTTGCCAGTGAACGAGTAGTCGTTGCTGAAGAATTCATCAGGGTTACATGTACGTATTGTCCTGGTGCAGCGCGAGGGCTTCGTGAGAACCATAATAGATCCTATGACTCGCTCATTGTAATAGCCTGCCATACAGCAGCACCTTTTAATTGCCCTGCAGGATCTCAGCGCTTGTCTTATTATGGTATTACTGGCGTACCCACTGTAAAATTCGATGGTATTTTAACGGTTGTTGGCGGAGTCAGTGCTCCAGGCACAATGTATCCGCATTATCGGCACCATTTAACTACGCGAGCAGCAATATCAAGTCCTTTAGAGATAGCCCTGACCTGTACATATGATTCTGTGAGTAATAATGGTTCGATCACAGCAACTCTGGATAATACATCAGGAAGCACGGTGAGCGGGACTTTGCATTTTTCTATCACTGAAAACAATATACCATATAATTGGGGTGGTGGGTTAACTACAGTTGAACACGTTCTCAGAGATATGCTGCCCGATGCAAATGGCGAAGCGGTTTCAATACCTGCCGGTGACACGATCATGCGTTCCAGAGATTATACTATTAACGGTGCGTGGAATGAATATAACTGTGATATCGTGGTATTTGTCCAGGGTTCATCACATGAGATATATCAAGGCGCAATAACAACGCTTATTCAAGACATTGATATGGATTATTACGGTTTGACATTCACTGAACTCAGCGGCAATGGCAATGGGATTGCTGAGCCTGACGAAACTATCAGGATGTATGTTAGTGCAAAGAACAATGGTACTGGTTCTTATACTGGTACAGCTACGGTTTATTCTTCTGATCCGTATATTACAATCAATGCAATCAATCCACAAACCGTGTCGATCAGTCCTGGTGAAGTAGATACGGTTCTGAGTATAGATGCGCTTATAAGTGCGACATGTCCATCTCCCCATACCTGGAATTTCCAGGTCGATTTTGGTACGGGTGATACCAACGACATCAGTTTTATTGTAAGCTATGCAACAGGTTTTAGCGATAATATGGAATCCGGACAGGGTTCTTGGACACATACCGGGAGCAATGATAATTGGCATATCACGGAACATAAAAGTAACTCTCCAACCCATTCCTGGTATTGTGGTCTTGAAGGCAGCTGGCAATATACTGATCGTAATGATGCATCACTCATATCACCGTATTTTGTCGTCACTCCAGACAGCTCTCTTAGTTTCTACCATCAATATGGTCTTGAAGCAAATTATGACTACACCTACGCTGAGATCGACAATAATTGCGGTTGGTGGCAGACATTAGATGAATACAATGGTTATCAGAGTACCTGGACACAAGAAACCTACTCGTTAAGCAATTATTCCGGACAAACCGCGAGGATACGCTTTCGTTTTATCAGCGACCAGAATACTGTTGCTGAAGGTTGGTATATTGATGATGTATTTGTACCTAATATACTCGGTGTCGAAGAGAATAAAAATGCTCTTCAGCCAATAAGTCTTCATGTATTACCGAATCCATTCAGTCACTCACTGAATATCATATGTAATTCTTCTGAAGCTAGTTCATTGAATATATATGATGCGACCGGTCGATTGATTAGAAAATTCGATGCTCTAGCTATTAATAAATCTAACCAGATATCCTGGGATGCGCTTGACCAGAATGGCAATAGAATTCCCAATGGCATATATTTTATAAAACTTCAATCTGACCAAAAAACAGTGACAAAAAAGGTGCTTTTTGTAAGATGAATTTAGATTAGCTGAAAAAGGGGCAGTTTTACAGCTGTCCCTTTTTTGTTTATCAATTGAGTAGATAACGCCGATCCTATAACATTAACGAACAAAACCAAACACCTTGAGAGCAGGTACCAGAGTGTTCGGTTTTCAATTATTCTCCTGGGTTTACCCAATTGTACTACGGAGGACCTGCGAAACGATCGATGGTGACATATTCAAAACACGGGCAATTTTTCTAACCCCAAGGCTGTATTCTTGTGACAGGATAACCACGGCCTTGTGGCGTAAAATGCGTTGATCCCTACCTTTAGGACACTTCAGTTCATCAATCGATATGTTCAAACAGAAACATACGTAACTGAGGGCTTTTTCTATAGAAGATTCCAGTACGTTGATCATTCCCAGTTTCGTATTCACTTCTTCAATGTATGATCTATTGCCGATAATTGATCGATAATCCTGTTCAGCTTCTCGCCAATTAATTGGTCCATCATCATTACAATTCACGAATTCTTCATACGCAATATGTGAATCATCAGACCCATTCTTGAATTGCGACAGGACGATTTCAGGTTTCACAACTGATTTTGACACCTTACCAACATAGCTTTGATAACTTGTCCATTCATAGTCTTCTGGTCTTTCAACGAGACCTGCCTCTACTGCCTGCCGATGAATGTAGCGCGAGAGCCAGATAGCGTAATTGTCAGCATCCACGATACTGTTTTTGAATCTGCTACCAAATACGTGCCCGACCCGTCCATAGCACTTATTGAACACTATTGCATAGCGTCCGTGCAGCCTCTCCATGAATTCTGATATCGTACCACGAGGATCTAAGATGAAGAGATGGATATGCCATTCCATTAAGGCGTAGGCAATAATATCGATTCCATATGCTTCACTGTATTCCTTAAGATACTTTAAGTATCTTTTGTAATCAGATGGGTTTTTAAATATTGGATGCCGATTATTGCCCCGGTTATAGATATGATGATATAGCTCGCATCCTTTTAAACGTAGTTTTTTAACCATCAAAATCGAACAATTGAACACCTGCTCTCATGTGGTGGCGAACAGCTAAACGTCAGCCCCGAATGATCTTGGACCCATTGTTGGTTTCTTGAATTGGGGTAGTGCGAAACCGACGAAAGCACTGATCAGGAGCATTATGCCAACGGCTATAAAAATAATGCTAATAGAGAGGATATCAACGAGAAAGCCACTCAGCGCAATAGAAATTGGCAAAGCAATTTGCGCAATAGTGAAAACAAAACTGGACACCACGCCGATTTTATCAGAGGAGACTTTTTCCTGGAAAAGCGTAGTTATTGGGAGATTAGACAAACTAAGGCCCGCACCAAGAAAGAATAGCGCAATAAGTATAACAATAGGTACAAACCCAATACCCATAATAAGAACAGCTATTGCGGAGATAATCAGTCCAGTAAGTATCATGGGGATTCTACGCAGTATTTTGCCCAGAAACCCGATGAGCAAACTAGATGCAATTAGCCCAATCGACAATACACTCATCATCATGCCGTAGCCTGAAGCTTCCATCCCATATTTCGTTGCGAGCAAGGGAAGCAGCGGCATAACTGGACCACCAAAGAAGTTGATACATGCCGCATAAATAGCAAGTGTCAACAAAAATGAAGAACCAACCAGTATTCTGTATCCTTCTTTTATATTAACAAATAGCGATTTAAGCTTAATCGACTCGGTTTCTTTGCGAGAATATTGTACTACGACGAAAATAATGCAAAAGGAGGAAAAGAAGAAAGTAAGGGCATCAATAAGAAAACAATTCTCAATACGTACTAAGCTAATAAGGATGCCTCCAAGACCAGGAGATATCACCTGCATTAGTCTTCTTGCTCCAGTAATGACGCCGTTTGCTTTAAGCAAAAGTTCTTTAGGCACTAACTGTGGAACTATGGTGAATTCTGTACGGTGGAAAAATGGCGAAAAGACTGAAAAGATAAATGTAATAGCATATAAATAAACAACTGTCACTATATTAAGCCGGACCAGGATGAATAGAAACAACACCACCGCGCCACGGAGGATATCAACAATTATCAGAATTTTCTTTTTATTAAACTTGTCCGCTATTGGTCCGGCGATAAAGCCGAATATAACCTCATTTAATGTGTAAATACTGAATATACCTCCGAGGACCAGTCCTTTACCGCCGGACAATTGTAATGCCAACCACATAAAAGCGATTAGATAGAATCCATCACCAAGTGAAGAAATTGTTTGACCAATTAAATAGAAAATGAAAGATTTATTCCCCCAGATGCTCTTATCCATTTCCTCCTTGCAGGTTCAAGAGTCCTTCTTTCCAAAAATACTCTACGAAATCTATGAGATTTTTGTGTACTTTTTTAATTGGCAGATTTGACCATTCATTTTCTAGACTTTTATCGATCTTCCCAATTGTACTTCGTGAATGAAGCTTTAGCCAGATTGATTTAGCGACGGAGTCCAACTCAAACTCCTTATTGCTCGAATAATCTTCATTGTTCAATGATAATTGTAAAACGTTTCCTTTGAGTTCCCAAGATATATCGTCTTTGATAGTAGGAATCGTTGATTGTTTGAGATCAAGTTTAATCAATGCCAGTTTCTTTTGCGCTAGTTGACAACGATAGATTACATCAGGGTCAGATAACGCAATTAATGGGCACCCTTTACATATTTCAACATCCGGGCAATCAGCGCAGCCACTATTATTCATCTTTGATACTGAATGTGCGTAGGAAATGAATGGTTTGAATATGCCAAAAGCATAATCTGCCGGTTCAGTGAGAACATCCCAATAACACAGATATTTTTTTAACACAGATATCTCATTAGCCATAGACGGAAGCATGTAACACGGCAAGGCTTTGCCATGAGGATCAATATAGAGAGTATTTCCTGCTGAACATGTGGTATGTATAACTGGTAAGTTTAGATTGTACTTCGCATTGAGAAATTTTGTCTCCATCGGCGAAGTTCCCAAGAAAAGTCTGAAATCCTCCCTCATCATTCTATAAACTTCACATATTTTGTTCCAACACGACAGGATTTCTTCTGGAGATAAATACAGCATCTCCTTCACATTTGTTGCAGAACCACAGAAACTCACGGGATTAATATTGAGAAAATGTGCACCAAGAGAATGGCACAAGTCTATCATGCTCAATGCTTCCTGTGCATTGACCTTCTGAAGGGTATAATTAACACCAATCTTAGTTGATATTCCATTCTTACGAACGTAGTCTAAACAAGTCGAAATACTATCTATGGTTCTATGAAAGTTCCCCTCTCCTCTAATAGTATCATGTGTTGTAGCAGATACGCCATCTAAACTGAAAACAAGCATGTTCAAACTTGTTTGAAGCAAAGCAGCAAATCCTTCCTGTTTTAATACAGTACCGTTTGTAGCGACATTAACTCTGATATTATTTTTAGTACACCATTTGGTGATTTTAGGTAGATCGCGCCGCATTGTTGGTTCACGTCCAGCAAAGTTGATTTCTTGCAGTCCTAATGATAGCAATTTCCGAATAATCTGTAGTACTTTAGAATAATCAAGATCTGGACCTGGATTTTCTACAGTATAGCAATGGAGACATTTCAAATTACAGTCGTTCGTAATGTCCCATCTCACGCTGTCTATCCTCACTGGCTTCATGATTGACATCCTCCTTGTTTTCTAGTGTGACACGAGTAAATAGAACAAAGGCGCCTTTGTTTGGTAATTGGTTATTTCATTATTAACGAACACCGTTGCAACAAATAACCAAACCTGCAATGCCCATATTATTGTGGGCGGAACGTTCGGATATCTTCTTAATCATTATGCTTCACCTCCTTTCCTAATGTTCATGATATATTATTATATAGCAATTTTCATGCCAGTGTAAAAGCTTGAAATTTCGGGAGAAATTTTTGGGGTTGTGACATTTCTGTCACTGGGTTTTCGTTAAAATCCGTGGAAAATGCCGTAATGGCTTGCGGTACAACATTCTACGCGAGTGACAAATTTGTCAGCGGTTTTGCCAGATTTGTCACAAGCACAGCTAGTGACAGATCTCGGAATTTGTTTTTCGCATATGGATTAAGTTTTCTTCGTTATTGTTAACCATCTTCTTTGCCCTGGAAAGCGCGTCTTTGGTTTGCTTGATTCCGGTGCTATTTTTGGATACTCTGGTCGCAATTGAATTTCTTGGCTTTATTATTCCTGAAATTATATCGCGTCTGAGCTTCATTTTTTCTGCACACATTTCAATAAACAAATATACCTCTCCTCTCGACTCTTTTACGCAATCAGCAATTATGTTGTATGCCGGTCGAAATGCATAACCGTTTTTAACCATATAGTCCACAAGATCTACCGCACAAATACTGTTTTCTCGATCTGCCCAATCGCTTTTCTTCAGACTAATCGAGTCAACAACCACACGCATTATTTTCAAACACCGTATCGTTTCATTTGCTTGATTAAAGAATATCTTTTTCGTTTCCTGCAGGTCACGATTATATGAACTCGGCAGGCCCTTTAAAATCGTTAGTAACGAGACAAGACTTCCTATCGCACTGCCTGTTTTTGCCCTTAGAAGCTCGCATACATCAGGATTCTTTTTGTGCGGCATGATGCTGGATCCGGTTGCAATACTGTCATCAAGCTCAATTAGGTCAAATTCCTTTGTGCTATAAATGATGATATCTTCAGCAAAAGCAGCAATGTGCAATGTTATTTGACTGAAGTAGAAAAGACTTTCACCCAGATAGTCTCGTTCAGTCACTGCGTCAAGTCCATTTTCAGTATACCGGGCGAATTTGAGTAATGACGCAGTATAATCAGGATCGATTTCATGTGATGTACCGGCAAATGCGCAACTACCTAAAGGCGATATGTTCACTCTTTTCAAAACATCGTTCAGACATTCGAAATCTCTTTGAAACCTGAAGAAATGGGACAACAAGTAGTGCGACCACAATAATGGCTGGGCTTGCTGCAGATGCGTGTAACCTGGGATTATTGCACCAAAGTTGCTTAGAGCATTTTTTATAATGGATTTCTCTAAATCGACCAGGCATCCCATGGTTGTCACGATCATATCTCTTGTGTAGAGTTTAACATCTGTAGCTACAAGATCATTCCTGCTGCGAGCAGTGTGCAATTTTTCTGCTGATTTACCGATAATTTGCTTTAACCTCATTTCAATATTCGTATGAACATCCTCAAATTCAGGGCTAAGCTTGAACACACCCTTGTTGAATTCCGAGATGATTTTCTTCAAACCTTTCTCCAATTTTCTCGCATCGCTGTTTGACAAAAGATTCTGTCTTCTTAACATTTTTACATGAGCCAAACTCACCGTGACATCATAGGGTACCAACCGTTCATCATCGTCAGTTGATGAGGTAAAGTCTAATATATATTTGTTAACCCTTTTGTTGAATCTTTTTTGCCAGATCCCAGACATTTTCCTCACACCTCCTTTTTTGCACATAAATACTCTTTAACCTTGTCGCCTGTTTGTTTTTCGGAGTTGTGTATCATTGAATGCACTTTGTATGGTAATGACCATATATGAATGAAGCCTTTTGCTGCGGGTGAATCAAACTGATCCTTTCCTTCATATGTGGCAAGGTCTTTCACATAAAGACTCTTTGTGGATGAACGACCAATGACATAGGCTGAACCTTTATATAACATCACCTTAACTGTACCTGTAATATTTTTTTGTGTTTCATGGACAAATGATGACAGGGCCAGGCGGAATGGCGAGAACCACAGGCCATTGTACACAAGTTCAGCAAATGAATTTTCAATCGTCGGCTTAAAATGCAAGACATCCTTGGTGAGAATCAGTTTTTCTAGATCGTGATGCGCTTTCAGGAGAATTACAGCTGCCGGAGCCTCATATACTTCGCGCGATTTAATACCAACAAGACGCGATTCTATGTGGTCGATTCGTCCAACACCATGTAATCCACCGACACGGTTAAGTTCATTAATAAGTGCAAGTAGATCCATTTTTTTTCTGTTCAATGCCACTGGAACACCAGCGTCAAATTCAATCTCAAGATAGGCAGTATAGTTAGGTGCGCTTAACGGAGATCGTGTCCATGCAAAAACATCATCAGGAGGCTCGCAATCTATATTTTCCAGACTGCCGCATTCAATACTTCTTCCCCAGATATTTTCATCTATTGAATACTTATTTGTATTTTCTGTTATGGATATTCCGTGTTGTTTTGCATACTCGATTTCGTAATCCCGGGTGAGCGAGAACTCACGGATCGGAGCCAGTATCTCCATTGAAGGAGCCAGATATGCAATTGCCGATTCAAATCGTACCTGATCATTCCCTTTTCCTGTACACCCATGCGCAATGTGGTCTGCACCGAATTCTTGCGCAACTGCCACAATCACCTTTGCCATAAGTGGTCGAGCAAGGGCAGTTGCGAGTGGATACGCATTTTCGTATAATGCATTTGCCTGGAGCGATGGCAGAATATAGTCCTGAACGAATTCCTTTTTGGCATCTATTAGAAGTGCCTTGTGAGCACCAGTATACAGAGCCTTATCCTTGATAATACCGAGCTCCTCATGTTGTCCAACATCAACGGTGACTGCGATTACCTCCGCGTTGTATTTCTCCTTGATGAGCTTAATCAATATCGAGGTATCGAGACCACCCGAATAAGCCAAAACGACCTTTGTCATAGGTAACCCCCTTTTTAATAATTATTCAGTTAAACTGAATAATTATACACAAATCGTGAAGAATGTCAAGGCTTAATTTATTGCTCGTCCATCTTTCTCAGCGTGCTGACATTACGTGCAATTGCATTGACAATACCATAGTTTTTGCATAAAATAGCCTATGAGAATAAGGAAAAAGAACCGGCAGGATTTAATAAAACGCCTGATAAAAACGAAGAAAATCAGCACTCAGGCAGAATTAGTCAGGGAGTTATCTAAAAAAGGAATCAAAATCAACCAACCAACTATTTCCAGAGACCTCAGGGAATTGGGGGTGATAAAAGTTATTAAAGAACTCGGCAAAATCTTTTACCAAATACCATCTGATGCTGATTCAGTAAGCACGGATGAATTCCGATATAAATTCTTGAATTTAGTTGTGAACATAAAACACACAGGTAATCTTATTCTCATAAAAACGTATCCTGGAGAAGCTCAAGGCATAGCAAAGGTTATTGATAATGCCGAATTTGATACGGTATTGGGGACTGTTGCTGGCGACGATACGATTATTGTAGTTGCTAATACTAAATCAGATGTGAAAAAAATTCTAAGAATATTTGCTGATGTGAAAAAGGAAAGATCAAAGAAGCAATAACTTAGTACCCATCTGTCCCTACCTAATCTTAACAATTTTTTGTATCACTTTGTCTTCTGTCTGGATAAAGTAGATACCTGGGCTTAACCTATTTATCTTGACTTGTCGACCTGTAATATCAAAAACTTTACATTTTTTATCATGAGGTAATTGTAATTGTCCACTGATAATCGTGGCACCAAAGTGATATTTTTTAACTGGTTTTGATATGTGTTCTACAATACCAGGTATGTCTTCGAATAATTCATGCCAAGAATACCAGAGTTTGGCATGGACATGAGCAGGTTCATTACGATATGCATAACTTACACCAACGCAATGCCAGTCAGGGTGGTCAAGAATAATATCCGGTCGAAAGACCAGGGACTGATACGTAACCCCTCGGGCAACAGCATTTATAATGACAATTGCCCGTTCTGTTGTAAGATGAAAATCCACATTAAGCGAGTCGGCAATTCTCTGATATCGCCAGCAATCTACTGGAGCATAGAGGATACGGTCGTGATTAGTCACCGCGAGATTCCAATCAGAATTAATCGGGTTTGGTAAAAGGTTATTATCACTAACCAGGCGCAAAGAGTCAGCTATATTATTCATCTCCAGAATCCCGGCAGGGATAGGGTGAAACGCATCATAGCGTGAAAAAAGATGAGTATCCTTGGTGTTTAGACAAGTTGAGTGGTCAATCGTATATATGATGTCGAAAATGTCATGAAGCCCATTAGAATCCGGATCAATGATTTCAATAGCATTTCGGTGAGAAAGGGCAATTGGAATTAAAGAATTTGGTGGTATATATGCGGTATCTGGATGATTACCTGTATTGCGGCAAATGCCAACACCTTGTTGATTCACGCCAGCACCACAACCAATGCTGCCCGCTCCACCCACGATGAAGAATTTTTGTTCGCCTGAAGAATCCGGCGCAAACGCGATGATCAAAGATGTATTACCTATTGATGTATATTGACCAAATCCACCCTCTGTATTCCGGGCGATAATCATGCCGCCCTGTAATGTATCATCATTTATCGTCGATTCACCCCAGCCCGAGATATTTGAGCATCCGGATACAATAAAGTCAGGGTCTGTGTTGATACATAATATGTCCTCCATGGTTAATTCTCTTCCCAGGTCCGGATGGTTTAAGTCAACGCCTTTAGCAAGCATGCCGTTGTACATACCCTGCGCTTCATCTTGATATTTTTGTGGTATATAAAAGTGACTACGATAATACGGAAGAATGACATTTTCGTATTCGCTTGGAGAATAGAAATGAAAACTATCTGTACCAACTATGACGCGCGTGAAATTCGCCATGATCTCTTCGCCGAGCAAAAAACCGTGTGCATAACCCATTTCATTGTGGCTGCCCCATACCTGCAAATATTTTTGTGACGGTGGTCCTTTTGTTCTTAACCGACCATTACATATATGAGGTTGTGCGGTCATATTAGAAAGCGTGATATCATCGAGATAAAACTGTTGGTCTACTGGGATTTTGCGCATTCTAAAAGCGATGTAAATAGGAATATCATTGTATGAACTCAAACTCACAACCTGCTGAGTCCAGGATGTTTCGGTTATATAGAATGATTGTAAAAGGTTAAACGATGGCATTTTAGGTGGCGACAGGGTTGAGACCATGATATCAAGACTGCATCCTGCACTGCTTGTTGCGCGATACCAAAAACTGAGCAAGGTATCATTGGTCACTGCTTGCGGTAGTACTTGAGGTGCAATGAGATAATCTAAGTTTGTGAATAATAAACCAGCATATGCCGTGTCATTGTAACAAGTGGCAGTACGGGCACTGATATGCCCCTCGGTTGTGTCTCTGTACCAGCAAGCATCAAGGGCATCTTCATTAACAATAATCCAGCCATTCGGCGGAAAGTGATTCTGAGTTTCAAAACTCTCTGTCCACGTACAGTGTAAGAAAAAAATAAATAATAACACATCACTCCTTTGCAATGAGTATACAACTACTTTATTATAAAACAGGGAGGAAAAAAGTCAAGATATATTGTCAGAAACTTGGACACATTTTTATCCCTTGATTTTGAATTTATTAAATGAGCTCCTCACCTTTGTCCTCTCCTCAGAGAAGAGAGGAAAGTGACCAATTAATACACCCTCTCCCTTTTTAAGGGAGAGGGATAGGGTGAGGGTTTCCTAAAATGTCTATTAAACAATCTGTCCAAGTTTCTGATATTGCGTTATGGAGATTTTTTTCAGGTAGCAGGCATTCTACAAAATACTCCACAAAGCTCCATGCATTACTCAAGCTTTACAATCTTTCTTGTAATAGTTTTACCGGGCGTTTTTAATAGTAGATGATATACACCGCAGGGGAGCTCTTTTAAAGAAACTTTCTGTGAATATGTGCCGGCTGTCCTTTCGCCAGCATAAATATTTTTTGTCAACCGACCTAAATTATCATATAAGCTTAATGAAATTTTTGCTTCCTGCGGCAGAGTGTATCTTAATGTAGCGTTTGTTTTTGTTAAACTCGGGAAACATATGAGAGCAACGTTCAGTTGAGATCTTACATTATTCTCTTCTATTCCAGTAAAAGTCCCTTTGGCATATTTGAAATAACCGTTAGACGTTTGTGCTGGATAACACACATGAGGTTGATCATTATTATCCAGTGCAAACGAGATATCTACATCTACAGTTAAAGTAGAAGAATCTGGTTCGATCCAGCCACAATTATACCAGATACCATTCTGTTTATAAGAATAACAAGGATGCGCAACCATAGGATCTGGTAAATAAGCAATATGTGGATTATCCAGACTGTCTAAATCAAGGACAATTCTGATGTCTATCCAGCCCATCGTGGTGCCCGTGCTTTCAGTATACCAGGATAAACTATCCCACCAGGAATAGGCAACAGCCGCACCCCAACCATGGGCAATACAGGGGTAATCCTGACTACTAAGTGCTAGTGATACTGGATATCCACCATAAGGATAACAGACAGCTGGGCTAATAATCCAGGTATTTAAGGTATCATCATAATAACCAATTTTAATTGTATCAGTATCACCACGAATTCGATGAAATGCAATGTGGGGTGTACTTTCGTGGACAAATTTTAATGATGGGCTATAATCCAATGGATATCGATGATGCCAGGTCGTGTCACGCGCAACGATTGATGTATCCCAATCTATCCCATTATAATGGGCATATTTAATATAATGCAGTGAATCCGCAACATTCCAAGCTATATATGCTATTCCGGGTAGATCTGATGTATCAAGGTCAATTGATGACTTAATAGACCCAAAGTAGTTGCCAAGCCAACCAGCAATTGAATCAAGCGTATCAATTATCCAATTATCTTGAGGGTAGCCATGACAGATGTAAGTTTTGCTAAGAGAACTATCTTTACAAACATAATAGCTGATATGGGGATTGTTATTACTATTACAAATTACAGAAAAACCAAAAAACAGGTAAGCACTGTCTACCATCTCTTTTTGCCAGAAACCATCACTGCGATGGGCATAGGCTACACTCTTCATATAAATCTTGTCATAAACAATATGTGGAATATTATTAGCATCAATTGCCAGAGAATTGAATTTAGGGCAAGCTGCACTATCAACAACTTCATATTCCCAGTTTACTCCGTCAAAAGGCTCTGCGGGTTGATTAACAGGGTCTAATGCCTTGTCTGAAATTTTAACGGGGTAAGTCTGGCTGAAACCAAAAGCAAAGATGAGTATTATTAGAAATTTTCGCATAATAGGCTCCTTAGTTTGCCGCACCGTAGTCCTCTCTTTAAAAGGAGAGGATTACGGTGCAGAAATATGAGAACAGCAAAGGCATTTCTTTATCCTTTTATTTTACAACAAGGAATTTTCTGGTCACCTTATCATTATCTTGTCTCAGCATAATAAAATAGATACCATTAGAAAGCTTGCTCACATCTATATTCTCTTGATAATAGCCAGGAACAACATTCTTGTGTTTCAATACATTTATTCTTGAACCAGTTACGTCATAAAGTGATAATTCTGTTTCAGTTTGCGTGTATACTGCATATTTGATATTCAATACTCCTTGAACTGGATTTGGATAAACCTGCAATGCAAATCTTGCCCTAGGTATCTTGGTTCTTGTTTCTTCAACCCCTGTAAAAGTCCCTTTGGCATACAATAAATAGCCACTCTCATAGCACACATGAGGATTAGATAGTCCATCAACAGCAAGTGAATGATCCAGCATGGTATGGCTTGAGTCTGGGTCTATAGGTCCATATAGATGCCAGCTTGTATTTTTGCAGCAATACTCAAGCCAGAAATTGAATTCAACCGTGTAAGTTATATGGGGATTTTCTAGGGTATCCAACGCAAGGTTAATAGCCACTCCCCAAAAGCCAATGCTTATTATGTTGTCATTATGCCAGGTGGATCCGTCCCACCACGAATAAGTGAGCCACCAGTTGTCTGAATGTGCAATCCTTGCATAATCTTGTGAATCAAGCACCAATGATAAAGAGGCGCGTTCACCAGGGGAAACAATGTATTTACAATATAGTGTATTCCAACTGCCAGTTTGATTATTATAGTACACATATTTCAGCGTATCATTCTGATAATACGCAATATGTGGTTGGTTTTGATCATCAATCGACAAAGAGGGGCCAAAGTTCCATTGCGGACAACTGTCACCAACGATTAATGAATCCCAGCCCATCCCGGTGTATTTTAAGTATTTTATAACTTGTGTTGAATCAATAAAATTCCAATATGAATAAGCGATGCCTGGTAGCCCTGCGGTGTCAAGATTGAGTGAAGTGTAATACATTTGTAGAGAGTATATTGTGCCGGCAATCGTGTCTAAGACTTCATGCGTCCATCCTAAGCTGTCTCGAGATGCGAAGCAGATTTCTGTTCTGTCGTTCAACGAGTCATAATGGTAATAGCTTAAACGAGGGTCAGAATCTTGATTCAACGCAAGTGACAATCCATAGAATGGCAGTCCCCAGTATGGACCACCAAACAAGCTACTGTCGATAACTTCTTTTTCCCATATAGTATCATTCTTAAAGGAATACATGACAAAATTTTGATCTGAATTCAACGTATACGCGATATGCGGAAGGTTGTCGTTTTCAAGTGCTATTGAAATAGAAAGACCAATCTGACCAGGGCTTGAGTCAACAACTTCAGTATTCCACACTACCTGGCTAAATCCCAGTACAATAGATATAAGTGCTGCAAATATATGCTTCATTGTTCTTCTTTCAGCAATACTATATAATCATAGTATTATTTTCTATAAGCGCAATAGTTAGTGTCATACTGCATAAATGAGAATAGCAAGAGCATTGCATGTTAATGTCTCATAATGAGTACTTTCTTACTGACCTTTGCTTCATCTTGTCGTAGAACAAGAAAGTATATTCCGGTTGAGAGATTTCTTCCCCCTCCCCTTTACCTAAAGGTTAGGTAGGCAAAACTATAAGGAAAACATGCGTTGCTGAAAACACTGTAACATTTACACAGATTTTGAGTGCTTATGTTTGTACATTTCATGATCCGCAATGGCGATGAGTTGATCTACAGTTTTTTCACGATCCGGATCGCATTCTGCAAAACCGCGACTTAAACTGATTTTGTAAGGTTTTATCCCTTTCGTGTTGAAATCAGTCTCTTTTTGAGCAATTCGTCCCCAAGCAGTAAAAGCTTGATCAATTGAACACTGGGGTAAGACGAGCAAGAATTCATCACCACCTAACCTGCAGACAATATCAATTTCTCGCGTTGCCTTTTTTAAAAAGCTACCAACCATTTTCAAAACTTCATCACCTTCTTGATGTCCATAGGTATCATTGACTTCTTTAAGTCCATCTACATCTATATAACAAATGCTCAATTTTGATTTATTCCGTTTGGCTAACTGAAGTTGTTTACCAAAGAGGAGTAATCCAAACCCCCTATTTAACACTTCGGTCAGTGTATCTGTTGTAGCAAGCGTCCTCAGTTTCCTCTCTGCTTGTTTGCGCTCAGTGATGTCGGTAATAATCAAACCAAGTCCTTCACCTACTTTAAAGGCATTCACGTTTAAATACATCTCGCCAAATTGAGGATGAAGAATAACGTCGTCGACAGATATTAGTTTTCCGGTCTTTACAACGTCCGAATACTTGACGTATCGTTCTTTTTCTTTGATCTCTGGATATAATTCGGTAATATGTTTTCCGACGACATCTTCTTTATTCGCGCCAGCCGGCAACATTCCTACTCCGACATTATTGAGTTCGACGAGATTGAGTTTTGAATCAAAAAGAGCAAATGCATTAGGCGCTGAGTCCATAAAAACACTCAGTCTCTCTTCGCTTTCTCGCAATGCTTCGTCTGCTCGCTTGCGTTCAATCGCCATTGCCACTTGATCAGAAACAAACCTGAGAATGTTAACATCTTTTTTGCTATACCTAATGCCTTCAGAATAACTCTGAACAGCCAGTACGCCAATGATTGTTGCGCTGATTCTTAATGGTACACCGAGCCAATCTATATCTGGTGTACCAATAACTTCAATATCGCCTCTCTTCTTCAGTTTTTTGAAAACCTCGGGTGATGCTAATAAAGGCTTTTCTGTTCGGATTACGTATTCGGTAATTCCTTTGCCTAATTTTCTTGGAGCAGGTGTCTTGTCAAGCTCATCAACAAAATAGGAGAAATTGATTGTTTGCGTTGTTTTGTCATATAGGGCTATATAGAAATTCTTTGCCGGCATCAACTCGCCAATGATATCATGAATTGCTCGAAAGAGCTCTTCAAGATTGTCTGTAGAATGTGCTGCCTCAGAGATTTTATAGATTGAAACCTGAAGTTGCTCTGCTTGCTTACGCTCAGTAATATCGCGGAATACTCCCTGGACTATTGCTTTCCCTCCCACTGTAGTTATTGAAGCAGTTATGTGAACAGGTTTTATCTTACCTGATTTTGTTATTATCTCCGCCCCCTCGTCAACTGCCCCTTTTTCTTCAATATGTTTTTTGAACACATTAGCATAATATTCTGCTTTTTGAGGAGGATGGATCGCTGTTTGAGAATATCCTACAATCTCTTCTCTTTTTTTCTCTAAAAGGATTTCTGCTGTCTTATTACAGTTTACAATCAAACCGTTTTCAGGATCTGCCCAGAAGATTGCATCACTTGCATCTTCAAATGCCAGTTTGAACTCTTCTTTACTCTTCTGCAGCGCATCCTCTACCAGACTGCGTGCAGTTTCTGCCTTTTCCAGTTCGGTAATTCTATGCTGCAATTCGTTCAGTTCATTTATTAGTTGTTCTTTTGTCTTATCTTCGTGTTCCATTTTATCTATATCTTAAATTCATAATAACCTATTATATTGTAAAATAAATACAAAAAAAGTCAAGGGTCCTGGTGAGTTTGGAGGGATAACTGTTTACTTCTTAAAATACCTATATATCGTACGCGGGCTTATCCCAAGTTCCCGTGCCGTTGCTTTTACATTACTTTTATTGATCTGAAGACGCTCTTTAATTATACTCACTGCACAGTCGATCAAGCGGTCTTTTAAATGCACTGACCCATTGTCCTCGGGTATTTCAAGGTCATCCAATTTTATTCGGTCTTGTCGACAGGTCAAATACGCGCTTTTCAAAATCCCCTGAAGTTCCCTTACATTACCAGGGTAATGATACTCCATTAATTTTAAAATTGTATTTTGATCCAAGCCGGTAACAAATCGTTTGTGGTCATTACGTATCCGAAGGATGAAAAAATCAACGAGTTCAGGGATTTCATCTTTGCGCTCGCGTAACGGAGGGATTCGGATAACCGGAGAACTTATCCGGTAGTATAGATCTTCCCGAAACCTCTTTTGCAACACCAGGTTCTCCAAATTGCGATTGGTTGCAAAGACAAAGCGCACATCAATGTTTTTTGGTTTATTCCCTCCAAGTGGTGTCACGTATTTATCCTCAATAACCCGGAGGAGTTTGGATTGAGCATTTAAAGGCATCTCACCTATTTCATCAAGAAAGAGTGTACCGCCTGATGCATATTCAATTCGTCCAATTCTATCAGCTTGAGCATCAGTAAACGCACCTTGCATATAGCCAAATAATTCAGATTCAAAAAGTGTTTCCGGGATCGCTGCACAGTTTACAACGATGAAGCGAGCACCCGCTCGGGAACTTGCATTGTGGATAGCCGCTGCGAAAAGCTCTTTTCCCGTACCGCTTTCACCAACAATGAGGATATTAACATCTTGTACTGCCAAATCACGTGCCTTTCTCTTGATAATATCCAGCCCGATGATATCGCGGAAATCGTACGGAGCCAACGCGGTTTTTATTTTATTTTTCTTTTCCAGTTCATCCTCAATCGGTTCGAACAGAAAAAGAAATTTGTCATTGTAGTATTTACGGGTAACCAAAAAGGTCTGACTTTTATGTTTTGAATAAACGACTTCATTGGAGATATTTGCGGAAGAGAAAATATTGAGGTTAAAATGATCTATGATATTTAGTCTTTTCTTTATTCCAAGGATGCGCCGGGCTCGTGTATTAACATACCAGACTTCACCGCTTTTCTCAGCAACCACAACTCCAGTATTGAGCAGATTGCAGATTGAGACAACCAAATTACCTTGCTTGGTTCCTTCGTATTCTCGTCCAATAAGCTGAGCTAGTGTTTGCACTAAAGCAAAAGTATGTGAGTGCCCGATCTTACGCGGATGAACGATGATTATCGCGCCGATTGCATGTTCGTTGATAATAATCGGTGCGGCAAAACAAGAACCTTGCTGCAGTAATTTAAAAAAATACTCGTTGCCCACAAGATAGAACGGTTTTTTCGTTTTCAGACAAAGTGCTGCGGCATTGGTGCCAGCATGTTCTTCACGTAACGATGTTCCCTCGATCAAACCGAGTTTCTTCCGACTGAGAAGCGTCTCTTCTGAACCACTCAGTTTCAGTATGCAACACCTTTCATCGACAAGCGCCAGAATTGAACCGCACTCCTGGAACGTTTCAACCATTAGGGTCATGTATGGTACGGCGGCATCAATAAGATGTTGATGTAGAGATTGTTTTTTTACTAAGTTTCTTCGCGACACGATTCTATGCAAACGTTTCTTGTCTGGCTTTAAGCCAGATCTTTGGCATCTTTGTTTTGATTCTCTAATTATTTTTTTTCTGTCTACCATTTTCCCTTAACCAAGTACAAAAAAAGCAAAAAGATATAATTGCCACAATCACCAAATCGTGGCGCTCATACCTTCACCAAGGTTATTATACACAAAATTCAATATCTGTCAATGATTTGTCTACGTTTTTTTTTAGATTTAAGTGTGTCATGGGGATAGACCCCAAAAATTACTATAGCTTCTGTTTTATTACTTCAATAGCCTTTTGTAGCTGTGGATCAATGCCTTTTCGTAACTTGTCTGGATGGTCATCTATGAATATGTCAGGCACAACGCCTTCGTTTTCGATTTCCCACGCACCTGCCATATTCCTGAAACGGGAAACCGGTGTTGCAACACCACCACCATCCATAAGTCTTCTTCCCGCAGTAGCTATCAAACCACCCCAGGTTGTATTTCCGATCAGAGATCCAAGTTCCAATTTCCTAAAATAGTACGGAAACATATCACCGCCAGAACCTGAGAATTCGTTCATAAGACATACAAGTCGCTCAGAAAACTCGGCAAAGGGATCAGTAGCAGGCTTGCCAGTCCGCCGGACAAAGTAACCGAGTGGTTTTCTTTGTAAGTAATTTACGAATACGTAAGGGGACCAACCCCCACTATTAAAGCGCACGTCAATAATGAGTCCCTTTTTACCTGCCTGACTGAAAAAATACTTGCCAAACTCTTCAAGTCCCCAAATTGCCGTGTTCGGTACATGGATATACCCGATACTTCCATTTGTTGCTCGTTCCACAAGCTTTTTGTTTTTCTCAACCCAATCAAGATAATATAGTTTACGTTCATTGATAAAAGATATGGGTTTAATTTCCACTTCCCGCGCCGTAGCGATATCTGGCGCACTTGTCACGCGAATTGTCACCTGTTTGCCCAGGGTATTTTCCAAAAATTCATAAGGATTATTAGGGTATCGTACAATTTCACCATTAATCGAAATCAAATATTCACCTTTATGGACTGTTGAACCTGGTTCAGTAAGTGGTGCTCGCCGATCATCTTCCCATGTTTCGCCCTTTAATATTTTCTTGAATTTATAAAAACCGCTTGCATTATCGAGTTCTAATTCCGCACCGAGCAAACCCATGCTCACCTTCTTTGCCTGGTCTTTGGGACTCCACACATAGGCATGTGAACCACCCAGTTCACTGAAGAGCCATGAGATAATGCGTGTGAGATCTTCCCGGTCGGCGATATGGGGTAAAAATTTAGAATACTTTGCTCTTAATTTGAGCCAATCAAGCCCGTGCATTTTAGGATCATAGTAAAAATCCCGTTGTAAACGCCACGCATCAGCAAAAAGTTCATTGAGTTCAGCGCGGCGGTCGATCTTGACTTCGATGTCCTCGGTGGTAATTATACCATCACCAACCGCATATTTTTTATCCATGAGGTCAATAATACCGTAGGTTTCACCGCTTTTATACAATACTACTTCGCCGTCACTCGATAGGTCATAACCGTCAATATTTTTCATCAAAACAAAATCTTCTTTTTCTTTTAGATCATAGAAATGGAGGGTGTACTTTCTTTCTCTTATATTCAAGCTTACGCGTTCAAGGTACAATACTCTGTTGTTGGCTCCAGATAATTGGCTATAATTACCCGCTGGCACCGGGATCGTGAGCACGCGCTGATCAATGTTTTCAAAATCAATTGTCAGCGTATCATCCTCTTTGTCCTCAGCGCCATCATTTTCAACAATAGATTCTTCATCGCTTTCTGGTAAAAAGGGCGATGGGGTTTCTTGACTGAGCGGTATGACACAAATATTTCCCGTCTTGGGGAAAATATCGATTTCGCTAAAATCACCCATTATCGGATTGAATGTTCTTGAAGAAATAAAATACAAATATTCTCCAGCTTTGTCAAAACAGACATCATCCTCATCAAAAAAATTGCCAGTTACCTGGTGAATTTTTCTATTGTCTACTGAGTAAAGATAAACAGCGCCAAACATATTATCACTCAATTTAACATAAGCAATCCACTTATTGTCAGGCGACCATTTATAAGACGAAAATCCGGACATTGATGAGGTGTCAACAAGTACTGGTTTACGATCCTCGACATCAACATAAAACAACCGGTACTTAGAATCAGCATACAATAGCTTTTTGCTATCTGGTGACCACTCCGGCTGGTACCGATAGCAATCACCATCAAATGTTATGCGTATCTGTTTACCTGTATTACTCGGTTCCGCAATATATATTTCATTCTCGTCAGTTTCATCAGAAACAAATGCAAGCCACTTGGCATCTGGCGACCAAACAGGATATTTTTCTCTTATTCCCGGACTCTTCGTGATATTCACAACTGCACCTTGCTCCTTGGGTATTGTAAAAATATCACCACGAGCACTAATAACTACACGTTTGCCAGTGGGAGAAAGATGCCCTGAGTTAATCAAATGAGATACGCTCTCATATTCCGGGTATAGAAAACGCCGATCATCAGGCACTTCTATGAAAAGGGTATCGATTTTGTCTGTTTCCATATCAACGACATGTATCAACCCTGCACAAACATAAACAAGACTGGTTTTATCTTTATTAATACTTTGAACATCGAAATCGTCATGAAACGTTATTTGTTTTGTCGCCTTATCTGAAAAAACATAATTGTAAATATTCATGCGACCATGTTTATCCGCGATGAAATATATTTTGTCATTACACCACTGGGGGTTTAGCTCAGTACCTTGCCAGGATATTATTTTATACGTTGTGTCTTTTTTTGCATCGTATAACCAAATGTCTGTGGTGCGACCACCGGCATAGCCCTTCCACGGTAATCGTACGCCTCGATAATTGAACACAATCATCTTGCCGTCAGGAGAATAGTCTGCTTCATAACCTGCAAACAGGGGTATTTGTTCAGGTAATCCACCGTCAATTGAGATTTTAAAAAGCCGGCGTTTTCTCCAATCACCGCGGCTCGACGCAAATAGGATATATTTTCCGTCTGGAGTCCAACCAAGCACTAGATCATCGGCTGGATAATAGGTCAAGCGCTTTGGTGCACCACCTTTAGCAGGCATAATATACACATCATAGTCACCAGTATTATACTCACCGCTATAAGCTAGCCACTGTCCATCAGGTGAGAATTCAGGGTGTGTTTCATAACCATCATGTGCAGTAAGCCTCTGAGCATATCGTCCTTTTATTGAGGCACTCCACAAATCACCACCATATTCAAAAACAACTGTCTGCTCATAGATATCTGGATCATGGAGCAATAGGGTTGGTTCACCAAAAAGCATAACGCACAAAATAAGAATACAAAAAGAAAAATACTTCATATTAAAACCTCCTTTTTGAATCAGTAGACCCCGTAGCAAATCCTGTCATAAACCCCGTAAGATGTTTGCTGTCTAACAAAGTGTAATAGTTTAGTTTTTCCTAAATCGCTCTTCAATAAACAAAGAACAAACAGACAAGCGGAGTAGCAGAACTTGTTCTGCGCTGTTTTGGTGCGAGACAAGTCTCGCTACTCCAATTTTTAGGTCTCGCTACTCCAATTTTTAGGTCTCGCTGCTCCAATTTTTAGGAAAAACTTACCTATTACAACAAAGTAAATGGTGAGGCATTTTTTGAAAATATCATTCACTTTTTCTTTACCATCCCCGTTCTTAAGAACAAGGCATTCCAACGGGGTAGATAATTTACCTGGTATTTCAGAATTTAAGAACCAGTTTAATTATACTTACAATCAAACCCGCGTCAATATTTTTTAGTGTGCGGAGAATTCCAAGTTAAATAAGAAAGGGGCAGGTCATTCCTGCCCCTTTTTGTTCAATAAGATACGTATGCGTAAACTACTTTAGCAATATGAATTTCTCTATCTTGTTGAACCCAGCGCTTTCGTCAACTGAAAATGATAAGAAATAAATCCCCGCAGCGATTTCTCTACGCTGAT
>JBARXC010000120.1:0-19518 GCA_049647125.1 bacterium
CTTGACCAGGGAATCCAGTCTTTTCGCCTACTTCGTGCCGCTGTTGAATATCTCGGGGTACACGACGGACTGTATTGTGGGACATAGGAAGTACGCGAACAAGAGCTAACCGCGGGAGAAGTTTGAGCTAAAAAACTATAGAAATAAAATTTCTGCTATGATCCAGTAAAATGCGTATACTTGAAGATGATATGTTCTATCAGTTCTTCTTTTGATATTTCATTAATGCTATAGTATTTCTCTTGTTGTCCTTGTTTTATTTTAATTGGAACGAGTACATCGGTAGCATGTGCTTGTTTTGATTTATCCCAGAATTTTATTTTTGCAAACGGAATAATTTGCTGATTCTTTATTCGTAGCACTATTTCATAACTAAATTCTAATTTCTCGAATTCTAACTCTTCAAGGTTAACTTTAAATACTTCCAATAACTGATTATGTGTCTCTATCTTTCTCTTATGCTTTATTAATTCCTTTTCTATTTCATTATATGCTGGCATTATAACTTTTTCCAGGAATTCCATTTTCACTATATCTAACTTTTGTTGTGATTCTTCTTTCTTTTGTTTTTGCTCTTTTAGTGAGTCAAAATGATTTTTGAGTGAATCTCTCCAGTCTGACATTAAAACCTCCTTATCTCCATCCGATTATACCCCCACCACCTGGTGTATTTAGCTTAGTTAATCTCCCAGGGTGACAACAAGAACGATTGCAGCTACGTTGATTAGTGTACCTATTAAACATCCGGCCATTGCTTTTTGGCCTTTTGCATCTGATGAACCATCCTGAAAGCCATCAATGAATCCTCTCTTGTATGTATCAGTTCCTTTTGGCTCAAATGGTGGATATTCTCCAGAGCTATAACCTATCGCGGTTACGATCCCCCCACCAATCAGACCAAGTACTAATGAGCCACCACAACCACCCCACATCCAACTTGATTGAGTTTTTCTGCTCGCTTGCATTTTACCTTCAACATAACCTTTTTCGTATTCTACTGCTGTTTCACTCTCATATGGTGGTGTATAATGACTGGAGCAAAAAACAAAAAAGAATACAATGATTTGAGTTACTATTGCAAATTTCCTCATATTACCTCCCTTTATTTACTATCCGATTATACCCCCACCAACTGGGGTGTCAAGGGATGGCTTTGTGACAAATTTGTCACAGCCGTCAAACCGCTGATACTTGACAGCACATTGGGAATAGCTATTATTTGGTATTAAAAGGAGGAGTTATGCATTGGATTAAGATTGTGTTAGCAGATAAACAGCGTGTATTTTACATTAATATCGCTTCTATTGAAAAAACCTATGTAGATATCGAAAATAAGGAAATTCAAATAAATTTCCTGGGGAAAAATGAGCCCTTGAATCTTCGGGTTGACAAAATGGCCGGTACAGAACGAGTTAGTGAAGATATGTTTTCCCATATTCATACGATCTTTAAGGATATGTCAGCTGAAAGACCCCCTGTTTTATAGCTACAATATCCCGTGGGGATAACGCGAAATTGTCCGATGTGTAAAGGCGAATGCGTACTGCAAGTCTCAGAGAACACCTGGTGCGCGTTCTACCTCTGCGAGAAGTGCCAGCTGGTCTACACCGTGACGCGTAAGTGCAAGCTGTGTGGGGGAGACCATGCGCAGGCGCACCGGCTAAGGCACGGATAATCTCTTACATAGTTGATGGAATGGGATATTCTAAATTAAATTATGTTCTCTTAAGGCTTCAAGAAACTTTATTGTTGCATATTTCATAACTTTAATGTTTTCACGCTCGAAGTATATAACTTCTTTTTCGTAATTTAGTCCTGCGATATCATTTATATTTTTTTCAACCCACGCAATTATCTCTTTTCCTGATCCAGATGCGATACCAATTCCTGACCAATTCCTCGACAATACCACTGGAATTATCACGAAAAAAGTTCATAGGAGTTTTATCTTCTTCTATTATTTCCTCTACTGCTTCCCACTTAGTTATTTCTTTTTCTTTCATCAGTTGTCTTGCTTCAATCAGGATAGGTATCGATTTTTCTCTGTCATGAATGCCATAACGCCAGATCATATTATAAATAACATCATGCATCAGCTCAAGGGCATCCCAATCCGATAGCGTTGGATCTAATTTCTTAAGTTCTTCTATTTCAATCCTAATCCTCTTTGCTTCTTCGTCATAAGGACGACCGAATGACCTCACCCGTGCACCCGCCTCGATATCATAACAGTATTCTGGGCCTATACGCGACCAGAGTTCAAGATCATGACCATATTTTTCATAGGAAATCGTATCATCCTCAGCAAGAATGACCATGTCAATCCTTTTTCCACGTTCGGCTTTCCACATTTTGCCGCCATGCCCATCGGATACTTCTACTTTTGTAATTACATTCATTTGCAATAATCGTGATACTACTTTAAACCGTATCGCTGCTTGTGCTGACATTCCCTTTTTTAGAGGAGAAAATACAGTCTCTTTTTGACCACTTGTAAGTTGCGCTCCATGATAGAAAGTGTACACTATTTTACTTCTGGGTATATCGCAATATGGTATTAACATAGTGCATCTCAATTCAACTTCGTCACCAAGATTAGGTTTATCAGGAATCATATCTACTTCAATCTCAAGACCATATCCGTCCATAATTATCATTTGTGATTGACGCCCTGCAGAATTTTGACTAAATACAAATCGGCATCCAACTATTAGTAACAAAAGAACCAATATATTGAGATATTTCTTGTTGTGCTTATACATTTTTCTTCCTTTCGATTATACCCCCACCAACTGGGGTGTCAAGGGAGGACATGAGGTGAATGTGTGACAAATTTGTCGCAGGAATCAACTGGTGATACTTGACAGCACCCTATCTGTCAAGATCAAAAAACCTTTCTGTGGGTTGACCACATATCTTTTATTGCCCGGTAATGTTCTGCGAAATTTGCTGCACATTCGCGTATGTACCTTTTTGCCTCGGCTGTATATCCCTTGAATGACTCGAAGACTTCGCCATCAACGATTGCGTTTTCGATATTTAATGCTACTGAAAGGGCCGTTCTTAGTGGGATATCTTCCTTTTCCGCACGGACTAATTCTTTCGCAATATAATCCATAGAGATTTTGATAACGTTTAGTTTGAATCTATCCAAATCAAATCGAGCATGATGTTTTTTAATTATTTGTGAAAGTTTGCGAATTTGCTCTGCATGATCCTTCTCTTCCCATGAAAGTGTAGACCAAAACTCTTTGTGGTCGGGGAATTTTTGGGCGTATGCTTCATACAGCCTACTAATTGCCTCTTCATGATTGATCAGTATTTCCATTATCTCATTCATTACAATCTCCCTTAACGATAGATTATAGTACAGAACCCCATTTTGTCAACCTCTTGACATCCCCTCGTTTCGCGCTACAATATTCCGGGACAGTATGGGAAGGTAGGGTTTTAGGTAAGTTAGGTGTCGTGCTTTGAGTAGAGAGGAGGTTAACATGACTCGCTTTAAAGTAGATAAAGATGTTCGTCGAAAAATCCTTGATGCCCGTCGTATGATTCAAGAAGCAGAAAAACTTGACTGCAATGAAGCAGAAACCCGTCGACGCATTGAGCGGATATTTGAAACTTTAATGGGGTATGATGTTTTCAAATATCTCTCGCGAGAACGTGCAGTAAGGGGCGCAGGTGAAACAGAACATGTTGATTTTACAATACAAGTTGAGGAAACCGACGATGCTAAACCAATAATAATGCTTGAAATCAAAAGGATAAATGTAGATCTTGGCAGAAAGCATCTTAAACAAGTCTCATCTTATGCAATAAACGCTGGGTGTGAGTGGATATTATTAACTAATAGTAAAGAATGGAAACTCTATCATGTAACGTTCGGTCAACCTCCGGTGACAAAATTAATTCGCTCATGGAATATTATTACGGATGATGTCTCGGGTCTTGCGAAACATTTCGAATTAGTATCATTCAAAAGTGTGAAAAAAGGTGCTCTCGACAAGATTTGGCAAAAGACAAATGTACTCCATCCTCGAAATTTATTGCAGGCTATATTGTCCAAAAGTTCTGTGAAGATATTACGGCGGGAATTGAGAAAGGATTCAGGCGTGCACCTTTCTCCTGAGGATATCGTATCTGCCGTTCGGCGTATGCTTAATGAAGCGGCATTGAGTGAGTTGGAGAATGTCCAATTAATGTTGCCTGAGAGAAAGCCAAAACGAAAAAAACGGCGAATTACGAAAGCTACAAATGAGAATACCTCTTCAGAATCATCTGATAGCGAAGATGTAGTTGAAACAGGAGAGAAGCAAACAGACAGTAAAGCAACGGATTTAGAAGAAGAATACAAATAAGTTAGGTGTCGTGCTTTGAGTAGAGAGGAAAAAGAGATGGATGAGAAAGTAAGGCGGAATTTGTAGATTATTATGAAAAAAATATGACAAAAAAAACCAAAAAAGATCGAAAATTCATGGAGATTGCTGTTAATGAAATGAAATATTCAAGATCACAGGGGAGAAGTAAACCTGATCCAATGGTTGGTGTGGTTGTAGTTAGCAAAAAGGGAGAGAAGATATTTCAGAATCATCGTAGCTATTATAATCTTGGGGAACATGGCGAATATACACTTCTTCAAAAGGACCTGCCAAATGAGGATCTCATCGGATGCACAATATACGTGACTCTTGAGCCATGCATTAGGCGTAACAACCCCAAAAAATCATGTTCTCATTGGATTGTGGAAAGGGGTATTTCGAGAGTAGTAATTGGTATTCTTGACCCTAATCCCAATATTTACAATAAGGGAGTAACTTACCTGAAAAAATATGGCATAATTGTAGATTTTTTCGATTATGATCTTGTAGAGGAAATTAAAATTTATAACAGGGAATTTCTCCAATATATGAAAAAACAAAAAGAAAATAAAGAAGAAGAGGAAGAAGAAAAAAAAGACAAAGAAGACAAAAAAAACAGCAAAAACAAAGAAGATAAAGGAGGAGATGTGGATAACTATGTAAGGATGGAAGCACTTTCTCATGAAGAGGAGAGACCAATATCAGAGGCTACGTTAGATGATTTATCCAAGGATGCTATCCAAATATATTGTAAAGAGCAGAAACATAATTTTGCTATTCCCTCAGATAAGTTGTGGGAAAACTTCAAACAGTCAAAATTCGTTGTAGAACGTAATAGGGTTTATGTTCCAACATTAGTGGGTATAGTATTATTCGGAAGAGATCCAGAAAAATTCATTACCGATCATAAAATTTCATTTATAAAATTTATTACCAATCTTAGGGGTGAACGGTCTCTAACAAAAATCGAATCTGATGAATGTCGGAAAAATATAAAGGGTTCTATTTTAACTATGATAAAGGACACTCTTGATTATTATAAAAAATGTATTATTAAGGTTCCGCGTCTGGATGAAACTCAAACTCGACAAGACAAAGATTATGAATATCCTCCAGAAGTAATAAGGGAAGGAATCGTCAATGCATTGGTTCATAGAGACTATTCCCTAGGTGGTCATATCTCTTTTGAAATATTCCAAGATGGCATTCGTATCTCGAGCCCAGGTCTTCTTCCTAAGCCCAATACCCTTGAGGAGGTAAATGCGTTTCGCGTGAAAACCGTAAGACGTAATTCACGAATTGCACATGCAGTTTCTTTGCTAGGAAAAATGGAAAAAGAAGGATTCGGAATTCCTGGGATGCGTGATAAACTCAGGGAATACGGTCTACGACCTCCTGAATTCAGCTATGAAAAAGGATATCTTGTAGTTACCCTTTTCGGACGTAAATGGTCAGTTTCTGTTTCTAAAATTATAGAACAATATAAAAACGAACTGTTGCCAAGACATATTGGAATTCTTAAGGATATTGAAGCCAAAGGGAAAATTAGTAATAAAGATGTTGTAAAGAAATACAAGATCACCAGGGAGACTGCGAGTCAAGATTTTCGGAAATTGCGAAAACTCAGTATAATCGAAAAACGCGGTGGAGGAAAGCATGTATATTATGTTTTGTGGGGTTCTTAAACATTGGCTATAAGTAATTCTATCGTTAATCTTACGTCAGGTTCGCGTCAGGTTTTTATAAAATTTCGTCGATTTTTCGATAACTTTCCGTAGTCTTACGTCAGATTTGCGTCAGATTCAAGAATGAACCAGTGGGGTCAAATCATCTCGACGGGCTCGATACTAACAGCTTGAATAGTGAATAGAAAATGGTTCTAGACAATAAATCTAAAATGTGTAACATACCTTGCCCGCCTCAGGAGGAAATCAAGCCCCTTTTTGTCCAAAATAAGGGGGTGCAGTGCGTTCTTCTAATAATTTTCTCAAAATCCCTCGAATTTTTTCTTTTGAGAGTTCATAGGGATAAAATTGTTGTTTGCCATTAAAATAAGTAATACCTTCTACACCATATTTTTCCATATTTTCTTTTTCATCAACACAAAACTCATTTAAAATAACCTTATCACCAAATTCTTTGCATACATCTCTCAATTTGACAAGTGCTTGAGGACATGAGCTACACATCGAACGCCAAAAGGTGTCAATAACTACCTTACCGGGAATCGGTTTGAACTGATATTTATTTTCGTATTTTACTGGTTCCGGGAATTCGAAAGGTCTGAATTTTTTAATTAGCTTTTTTATTCCTTTATTCTCAAACTCCTCAAACCCGAGTTTTATAAAGAAACCCTTCACATCGCTGGTGTATGCAACGCCATAAAATCCCACAATCCCATTGCATTTATCCTTTATGTCTTCTATCATTGCATTAACCAGAGCACTACCACAGCCCGGAATCCGTTCTCTACGTGGTTTCCCCCATGGCGGAGTGTGTGGTGCAACCGTACAATTTATAACATAAAGATCTTTACCTTTGTAGAAGAGAGATAATTCAATCGGCATATATTCAATGAAGCCGATAGATTCTTCCCCATCAAAAGCAATTTGAGCGGCAAGTCCTTTGGGCATCATTTTCTTAAGCCATTCCGCCTTTATTTCTGCTGCACGCAGTCCAGTACGTTCCTCGTCTGTTAGCTCTGATTTAATAAGTATATCACCGTGTCCACACAAAGCTTCATTCAATAACGTGTTTTTGTCTAATGGTCTTATTTCCATTTATACCTCCTTATTATTATAGCTTCATCGTGTCTATTGTCAATGTCAAAAAAAATCCGTTTTTGGCCATCAGTCCCTTGTAAACAAATGGGGTCAAATTCCTTCGACATCATCAGGACTACAGCAAGCCCGGGAATGACACCAGGAGAGACTTACACCAATACTTTATGTCATTTCTGTTTAAGATTGCTTCGTCTCCCCACACTTATGCATATGGCGCAGACCAAGGTCTGCTACTCCATTTTTTGAATTCTCGGTCAGCCTGCAGCAGAAGTTGGGTTGAATTCCTTCGACTCTGCTCAGGACAGGCCCTTCGACATATTTTCACGGGCGTAAACGCCCTACTCCAAATTCAAGGATGATCGATGTTATGCACTGGCATGAGAAACAAACAAGTATTGACATCTACGAATATGCATATACAATTTGATAGGAGGTTACGATGAAAACCATTTATTATATATCGGGTATTGTCGCAGTCGTCAGCTTCATTATAGCTGTTGTGACACGGCTTTTCTTGTTGAATAAGTGTTTTTTGGGAATAAGTGCATTATCATACCTGCGAGTCACTAATACGATGTTGCTTTTTACGATTGCATTTATCGTATTTGAATATGTAAGGAGCAAGAAAAAAGAATAACTGGTTTAGACAGGTTCTCTTGGGCAGAAGTGACCCCAATTATGTCCAAGGAGTAAGTACGGAGTTCTTTATTTGCTTGGATTCAAGACATTGAAAAAGGCTTCCACGACTTGCGGATCAAACTCTTTGCCTGAGCATCTCTTGAGCTCATCTATTGCCTGTTCTTTGGTTCTCGCTCCTCTATAGGGTCTTTTTGAGGTCATCGCATCATAGGCGTCTGCCACGGCAATGATTCTGCCGATAAAAGGGATATCTTCTTCACTGAGTCCTTCTGGATAACCTGAACCATCGTAGCGCTCATGATGAGTTTTTACTCCATACAATGCTTCTTTGAATTCTGCAAAACCAGCCAGTATATAGTATCCCTTTATGGCATGCTGCTGTATTTCAGTCTTCTCTCGCTCAGTCAGTGATGTGGGCTTTATGAGAATTTTTTCATCGATACATATTTTACCAAAATCATGGAGCAAGGCTGCAGTTTCAAGGATGACCATTTCTTTTTCATCCAACTCGAGTTGCCTCCCGAGCTGCAATGAGTATCTGCTAACTCTTTGATTGTGACCATCACGATAAGGAACCTGGCTATCAACCGTTGCGCTGATTTCTCTCAGCTCACTTAATGCTTCTTTGGGTTTGTCATGCAGTATTTTTGCTATTTTGCGCAGACAGCCAATGATCTCCTCAAGATCAATGTTTTCCATAAAGCACACCCCCTTAAGTACTTCCTTCAATATGGTAAGTTCGGTTTTTACGTCTGCCTTTGATTGCGATTGAGCCACTTGCCTAATATTCCAAAGATGAATCTAAAAGTTAGATTTCATTATTGTAATGTTTCTAATTCATTATACAAGTACTAGTGGAGATGTCAAGTAGGTAATAAACCCGTTGTTCTATACCTTAGCACATGTCTTGACATCCATGCAGAATTTTGTAGAATATTGGTATATGAATCGAAATCTAAGAGATATTGTAATTAACCGAATTAAAACGCCGCTGGAGGAATATAATACTTCTTTTGGGGGTCTTTTAAAAACCAGTCAACAAATTGATAACCGGCTTGTCAAAGACACGGAACTTCTTTCTGAAATAGGGAAGAAATTCGATGTTCTGTCCGCGGCAGTTGAACTTGAATTTGAGGGGATATCAGTTTTTGACCAGGAAATAAAAAAGACCAAGGAGATTCTTGAGCAAAGTATTGTCAAGGTAAATGAATCTCTGGTCGTATCGAATCAGATTTCAAAGGATCTTGACGATATCTCGAAATTCTTTGACCAAATCCACGCCGATGCCTCACAACTTGACGACATTGTTAAAAACATCGCGATGGTGTCGGATTCCATAGAAGTAGCTTCGCGTAACGCGGGGATAACTGCTTTTCACGCCGGTGAACAGGGAAGAGGTTTCGAAGTGATTTCCCGGGAAATGACTTTGCTTGTGAGAAGCGTACAAGAACCAACAAAACTTATCCCTGAGGTTTCTGACGAAGTCGTTAAAGGAACCGTAGATCTGGGGCATGACCTACTGAGAATAAGTAGTATAATGCATGATTTAAAGGAGATAAACGAACGGTTTTCCAGTATTACGGATGAACTTCTTGCATTGATCCCCAATATTGAGACGGGTATTAAAAGCCTTGCCGCGAGTGTGACTTCGCAGAAGGATTTGCACCAGCTTTTGATGACTGAAAATGAACATTCAGCACAATGGTTAAGCAGCATTCACAACACAGCCCGTTCTTCAGCGATTCTGGAACTATATTTAGAGGCTATGTTCCGTAGGGTTAGTAATATTCGCGAGAGCCTTATGAGGGTTGAAGACAACACGTCTTTTGCATGGATATTCAATACTCTAAAGGTTGCCTTGACCCATGCTTCAAAGAGCTATGCTAAGGGCATGGAGGAACTATCTATCAAAGAGCTTGGTCGAGGCAGTATACAGTTGTCAGAACGTTCGATTCTCCAACTGGTCAGTGAGGCTAATCAACTTTCCGGAGTTATCAGCAGCATTGCTGCAGAGATTAAGAACTGGTTAAAGACAAATGGTGTAGCTTGTGAAGTTCTCACTAAAGGGATTACTTTTTATCAGGATATCGTCAACATCCTTGCGACATTGAATAAAAAACTCCACTCGATACGGATAAGAGCAGAGCAGATAGAAAACCCGCTTTTTGATCTGAAGAAGATCACTGAACGTGCACGGATACTTGGTTTGTATGCAAGTATTGAAAGTGCAAGGGGCGGTCAGTATGCACCGTCGCTTGGCGTTGTGACCAAAGAAATAAAGGACCTATCAGACAAGACTACTTTATTTGTTACTGATATTGATGAAGTCGCCTCCAGTATGACTAAGAGTTTTGATGCATTATCCACATTCCTAATTAGGAGTATGAGTGATGTTGAACAGGGTGTTGGGTCGTTGAGTGCCGCGATAGTTATTCTTGAAAAGAATAAAGGATTGCTACAAAACCTTGATAATCTTGGACAGGAAATGATCGGTTCAACCGATAAGATAAAAACACAATGTAATGACCTGAGTGTGTATGTAAAAGAACTCAACCTCGACTATGAAAACATAGAGCATGGTTTTAACAGCTACTTAGAGACAATCAATGCATGCGGTAAGACCGCTGAGCAGTTATTGAATAGTGTTCGCTCCTATGATAAAGAATTTGCGGTTTTAACGCGGCAACGTAAAACTATTGTTTTTCAACAGTCAGTGGAACCGATACTACTTGACCCGGCAAATAAAACTGATGCCCGCAGCCATGAAGTGATTACACAGATATTCATCAGTTTATTGACCTTTGATTCAGCCAACCATATGGTTCCAGGTATGGTTGATACGTTTTCCGTATCAAAGGATGGGTTGATTTGGGACTTCAAGATAAAGCGGGGTATTAAATTTCATAATGGCGATGTGGTTACCACGCAAGATATTGCCAATTCCATAGCGCGTGTGAAAGCCGGTCCTAATGTTAGCTTCATTGATTATATCGATGATGTGGCGGTCTTGGATGATCTTAACATCAGGTTCAGTCTTAAGTTTCCTTATCTTCCTTTTCTCGCCAATCTGGCATGTGGTACGTGTGATATTACGCACCGGGATTTCTCGGCCGAAAACCCAATTGGCGCCGGCCCCTATAGATTTGTACATTGGGAAAAGGAGAAGGAACTCATCCTTGAGGTCTTCGAGGATTTTTTTGACGGTCGACCACCGATTGATAAAGTTATCATAAAGTTTATTCAGGATAGCAAAGAGGCGGTACAGCGTTTCAGAGATGGTGAAATCTCGATTATGGCTGTTACCCCGGAGATCGTTAAGCTATTCTCACCCGATGAAATCCTTTCCGGGCCGGGTTTATCCACTCAATATGTTGGTATTAATGTTTCAATAGATAGCCCTTTCAAAAACAGAAAAGTCCGTCAGGCGATGAACTATGCCATTGATAAGGAACACTTCAGCAATACTGCAATGGAGGGGCAAGCCATACCAGCCCGTGGTGTTTTCCCGCCTGGTATATACGTCTATAACAGGGACTTGCCGGGTTACCGATGTGATTTGGATAAAGCGAGACAGTTGATGCGTGAAGCAGGTTATGGTAGTGGTTTTGATAGTGCTTACCCTTTTGATATCCGAGAGAGCGCAGCTGCCATCAAAAGAGCTGAGTACATAATCAAAAGTCTTGAAAAAATCGGCATAAAGCTTATACTTAATCCCCTATCATGGAATGATTTCTTAGAGCGGGGCTATCGTGGTGATAGTATTTTATGTATGAAGAGTTGGGTTTCGGATAACGGTGATCCTGACAATTTCCTTTATCCGTTGTTCCACTCAAAGAGTTTTGGACGTGCTGGCAATACTTCGTTTTACAGCAATCGCGAGGTGGATGCAATGATCGAGTCCGCCAGATCTGAGCGGAGCAGTAAGAAGCGCCAGCAGATATATCAGGATGTCGAGCAGATGATAGTGGGTGACGCACCGTGGATATTTCTTTCTCATGCGGTTGATTCCTATGCGGTCAGTAAGGATATTGGCGGTTTTAGAGTCGATCCGTTTGGTATTATTAGATTTCGGTATTTGTGGAGCAGATGATGGAAGCGATGATTGTTTTTCGGATTGGCGATGAACACATTGGTATAGATATACGCCAGGTTCGTGAAGTCACGGAAGCACAAGCCCCAGTCCCTGTACCGCGGTCTCCTGCATTCTTGGTCGGTTTGGTGAATATAAGGGGAGAAGTAATACCGGTTATCTCCCTGAAGAGACGTTTAGGGCTTAGTGGCGAAGAAGCCGGTAACCTCTTGATTATTGTGGAAAACAAAGGAAGGCTTGCAGGTGTCAAAGTGGATGAATTGTTTGGTACAAAAAAGGTTATTGATGCGCACATTAACCGTCGTGCCGAGCTTCTTTCAACAAGAGAAGAAAAGAATTTTTTCGATGGCGTTTACGAAGCGGAAGGTAAACCAATACTTATTTTGAATTTGGGGAAAGTATTATCAAAGGAGGATAAATGAGGGTTTTGGTTGTGGACGACGCAATGTTCATGCGTCGTATGCTCAGCGACATTTTAGAAAAAGGTGGGCATCTTATCTGTGGCGAGGCGGCGACTGGTAAAGAGGCAGTAGAACGTTATAAGGAATTGAAACCCGATCTTGTCACAATGGATATCATCATGCCTGATATGAGTGGTATTGAGGCGGTTAAGGAGATAAAGAAAATGGATAGCGAAGCAAAGATATTGATGGTATCAGCCATGGGGCAGCAGGCACTTGTTCTCGAAGCAGTCCAAGCTGGTGCGATTGACTATGTTGTTAAGCCTTTTCAACCATCAAGGGTTTTAGAGTCTATTGATCGGATTATCGAAAAGTGATATGGAGAGTTATTTAGAGCTGTTCATCAGCGAAATAGAAGAGTACATCAAGCAATTGAATAAACAATTGCTAAACTTGGAATCGAATAACCGAGATACTTCATCAATAATTGAGGTTTTTCGTATTTTCCACACGATCAAGGGGATGGCACAGACCATGGGGTTTGATGGATTATCCGAGGTTAGCCATTCGATTGAGGACTTATTGGCTGAGGCGAAAGAAAAGGGCGAAGTAAGTCCGAACCTTGTTGATTTCCTCTTTATTGTTGCTGATTTGCTTTCCAGGTCTGCCTTGGCTTTAAGAAATAAGAAAGAGCTACCTCCAGTTCGTGACATCCTTGATTCGATGGCGAAAATCAAGAAGGGTGAAATCTTGAAATACTCCAAGGAAGAGCCGGGCACCAGGGATATTGGTGAGATACGCATCAAGATGGAGAAACTAGATACCCTATTCAATCTGGCAAATGAATTGACTATTGTGCGATCCAGGTTGCTGAAATTAAGTCAGACCCTAAAAGATACCAGCTTACAGAACCTTGTCGATACTGCTTCAAGACTCATCTCTTCGTTACAGGATGAGGTTATGCACTTAAGGATGTTACCTCTGACAACAGTATTCGAGTTTTTTACAAGGTGGTTTCGAGACGAGGCTAAACAACAAGGGAAAGAGGTTAGTCTTGAGATTGTCGGCGGTGAAATCGAGATCGATCGTTCAATTATTGATGTTCTCAAAGAACCGCTCATGCACCTAATACGAAATGCCCTTGACCATGGGATTGGAGTTCCTGCGGTCCAGCGTGAAAAAGGTAAGATTGTGCTCAAAGCAGTGCGTGAGAAGGAGAGAATAAGGATTTCGGTTATCGACAATGGCAAGGGCATCGATTTAGAAAAAGTCCGCCAAAAAGCGATAAAAAACGGTTTACTCAACGAAACTGAAGCTCAGCACTTGAGCCAAGAAGAATTGTTCCGATTTCTAACCCACCCTGATTTTTCTACGAAAGATGAGGTTACCTCAATATCTGGGCGAGGCATTGGATTGGATATTGCAAATTCCACGGTCGTCAAACTTGGCGGTAAGCTTCTTATTTCCTCGCAACTTGGAGAGGGTTCTTGTTTCACACTTGAATTACCGCTGAGTCTCGCAATTATCCGTGCAATGATTTTCAAGTTAGACAGGCAGAGATTTGCACTGCCTTTGAACTATATACAAGAGACATTTTATGCGCATGAAGATATGTTTCAGACTGTATATCACCGTGAGCTCTTTGCCCTGCGTGATGAGATGCTGCCGTTGGTGAGGCTAAGCGACAGATTGGGCTGGGTGGGGAAAAAAGGTAGAAAATCAGTGATTGTTGTTCGAACCCAAACAAAGCGGCGCGGGTTTGTAATCGATGAAATCATTGACGAGGAGGAGGTTGTTGTCAAAAAATTGGATCCGTTGCTTACATCTCCTTTCTACTCAGGTTGTTCGATCTATGCAGATGGTTCGCCAGTATTGATATTAGACCCAAGGGGGTTTGGATGATTGATGCAAAGCGTTTGTCGCAAGAACAACTCGACGCCTTGAAAGAAGTGGCAAATATAGGGAGTGGTCATGCGGCAACTTCTTTATCCCAGTTGATGAACAAAAAAGTAATGGTCCGTGTTCCCAAGATCCTTACCGGACCATTAGAAGACGTCATACTGAAGATTGCCGACCCTAATGATGTGGTGGTTTCTGTTTTATTGTACTTTCTTGGTGATTTGACAGGGCGGACTCTGTTAATTTATCCTTTTGAAGATGCTCAGGAGATCACATCGCTCTTGATGCCTACGGTGCAGGATAACTCAGCAGAGGTTCAGGAATCGCTACTAAAGGAGGTATCGAATATCCTTTCATGTTCCTACATGAATGCGTTAGGAGAACTCCTCGGGCTTTTGATTCTGCCGTCGGTACCCGGTATGATTGTAGATATGGTTGGTGCGGTGCTTTCTAGTGTTGTCCTTGAATTCGGAGGCGAAAAGGACTACATTTTCTGTGTCGAGACAGAATTCGATTTCGGGGAAACGGAAAAACCGCTTAGCACATTTTTCCTTCTTTTGCCAGACACCGCGAGTTTGGAATTGATATTGAAGAAACTGGATTTAGCAAAATGATAACACAAGAAGAATTCAAGATACTAAGGAGTTTTGCGGAACGAATACCAGCTGATGATCCAGGCGCGCACAATAATTTGGCAATTGTTTACTATAATAAAGGTTTGTATGATGAAGCAATAAAAGAACTCGAGAGCGCTCTTAAGATCGACCCCCAATTTGTGCTTGCCCGCAATAACCTTGATATCATATTGAGAAAAGCCGGACGGTTGGAGAAAAAAATTGACCAGCTTATGAGGATTATAGATAGGGAACCATACGATGAAATGAGGACCCTGGAGCTTGCGGATACTTACAGAAAACTCAACAGATTTTCGCAGGCTATTATTTTCTATAGGAAGGTGCTTGATTTCAACCCTGGATCTTTTGAGGCACATTGTGGTTTAGGTATCACGTTAAAGTTGTTGGGTAAGTACGATGATGCTTTGGAGGAAATAAAAACGGCCCTTGAGATCAAAATCTCGCCGGATGTGTACAGAATTTTGGGTGAGATATATTTCAACAAAGGGGTAATAGATTTAGCGATTAGGAATTTCCGCGAGTCGATCACCCTTGATCCTTCGCTGGCCGAAGGGCATTTCTTGCTCGGTTTTGCGCTCGGTGAGAAAGGCAGAATAGATGAGAGTCTCGAGCAAGTTAAAAAGGCGATTGCCCTGAACCCCGCGCTTGCCCAATTTGAACCTAATCTTCCAATTGACATCAAGGAACACAAAGGTCATTGGGAGTTTCTAAAAGAACAACTTGGTACACCAAAGATATCTGAGAATGAGTATCAGGTTCATTTTAACCTCGGTATGACCTATCGCAACAAAGGCTTGTTCAGCGAGGCAAAGCGGGAATTCGATGAGTGTTTGAAGTTCCAACCTGATAACCCTGATCTTCAGCTTGTCCTTGGTGAGGTAGACCTGTTTCTCGGTAAATTCGACAGTGCCCTAGAATTTATTCAGAAGGCTTACGAATCTGATTTTGATTCACCAACATGTGCCAATACATGGGGCGCTGCTTGTTGCCTGAAAGGTGATCTTGCCGAAGCCGCTAAACTATTTAACAAAGCGCTTGCAATCCAGAATGATTACGCCGCGGCTTTAAACAACCTGGCGGTGGTTGAGAGTAATTTAAATAATTCAGCAAAGGCTTTGGATTACTACAAAATGGCGATTGATCGTGATTGTATCGAGGCAAGATACAACCTCGGTATGCATTATTTGCGACTTGGGGAGCATGAGAATGCATTGAAGTCTTTCTCGGGTGACTCAGCCGATGAAAAATTTGGTAAAGGCATAGTCTATTATGAGTTGGGTAAGGATGAAGATGCTATTGATGCGTTCAAGAAGACTTTATCAGCAGCCCCGAATCATGCGGGAGCGTACTACAATTTGGGTTTTATCTATACTAAACGGGGTGAGTTTAAGGTCGGGCTTGATTATATAAAAAACGGCATGGAAATTGAGCCCAACTACCATAAAGACAAATACCTTATCGCTTTGGAACCGGAACTTTCAGGATATAGGTTATACTATTCACCCGGCGCCGGCGATGCGGAGAAACTGAAAACGGTTGAAAAAGAGCTTCCGGTTCTTGAAATCCCGAGTGCTGAGAACTACTTTACAAATGCCGAAGTTTATTTTAGGAGCAACGAATTCGACAATGCCTTGAGTATGGTGGATCAAGCTCTGGGATTTCAGCCTGAGTGGAGTAAGGCAGTTATTCTGAAAGCAAATATTCTTTTAGAGATGGCGCGAACTGATGATGCTTTCAGTTTTCTAAGGAAATATATCAAAGATCACCCGCAAGACGTCGAAGTAAAGGCAACCTTGGGGGATGTGATGCAGCAGCATGGACTTTTGGAAGAAGCCAGGAGGATATTCTTGGAGCTGCTCGACGTTGATAAAACTAATGTGGATTGGCTTACACGGGAAGCCGAGGTTTTATGCGAGATGGGTAAGCTGGATGATGCCCTTTTGTACTACAACCAAATATACGGAATAGACAAGGAGAACATTTCAGCAAATATAGGTTTTTTAAAGATTCACATAAGTAAAAAGGACTATGTAAAGGCTAAGCCCTTTTTGGATTTTCTTAAAGGAGAACATTCAGACATCTATGATCTTAACGTACTTGCCGGTTTGTATTACTCTGAGAATAATGAACACAACGAAGCAGTACATCATTTTGAAAAAGCCCTAGAGATTGATTCTTCACAGGCACTTCCTTACTACCAACTCGGCCTTTTATTGGTGCAAAAGGGGGATTTTGAACAGGCATGTGATAATTGGAAGAAAGCCTTACTCCTGAGTCCCGATGAAGAGTTGGCAAAAAAGATAAAACATTGTCTGAAGATGACGATTGAATTGTCTGAATTTTTAAAACAACAAGCATGAAAAGGGGGTAGAGGAATGTCTGATGATTTGACCATGGATTCTGGAGCGTTGATTTTCGCGACCTTAGCGGATGTCTATTTATCGTCCGGGATGATCGATGAGGCGATTTCGATATTGCAAGATGGTCTGTCACGGAACCCGACATATAGTCTGGCAAAGGTAATACTTGGCCGGGCATATTACATAAAAGGTGATATCGAAGAATCATTAAAAGTTTTGGAAGGTAACTATGAGGAACTTAAAGGTAGCGAAAACACTAATCTTTACATTGGACACTGTTATAAAAGGCTTGGTGAATTTGAAAAGGCGCTTGAATATTACAACATTACCCTCAAAATAAACCCCGAGAACAAAGATGCTGATCAGGGGCGTAAGGGACTGGTACCTGAATCTAAACAGGTTGTTACTGAAAAGCGCGAAGAGGTTGCAGAGCCAGTTGCTGAAGACGAGCAAGAAATTGTTGAAGAGTCAGCCGTGACAGTTAGTGTGGACCAAACAGCAGTTGGAATAGCGCCACCATTGGGAACTCAGGAGGTAGTTGAAGTGGCGCCTGAACCCGTGGTTGAGGAGCCCGAAAAAGTAGCGGCGGAGCCTAAACCGCCGCCGGCAAAAGAGATACCTGAACCGCTTGCAAAGGAGGAAGTTCAGAAAGCTCCTGAGCCGGCCGAAGCTGCGCAAGAAATAGAGCAACCGGTTGTTCAAGAAAAGAAGGAAGAGGAGAAGGAAGAAGAGAAGGAAGAAAAGAAGGAAGAGGAGAAGGAAGAAGAGAAGGAAGAAGAGAAGGAAGAAGAGAAGGAAGAAGAGAAGGAAGAAGAGAAGGAAGAAAAGGTAATATCCGAACCACCTGCGGTAAAGGAAGCGGTTGTCCAGGAGCGAGAAAAAGTTGTGGTCGAACAACCTCCGGTCGATACATTTCCTTTAGAGGCTTTGGAACAACCCATAAAAAGGCTGCTGAACATGAAAGCAGTGAAAGGCGCTTTCATATGTTCGAAAGACGGTCTTCTCATCCAAAACTATTATGAAGAATACCGTGACATAGAATTGATTAGCGCCATGATTGCGGCTATTCACAATGAAGCTGAAGAGTCATTCAAGTTCTTGAAAGATGGGAGCATAGAGAAATTCATCATTGATAAGATAGAATACCCGATTTGTGTCATTACTGCGGGTGAATCACTTCTCGCTGTGGTGACACAACCTGAAGCAAAACCAGGTTTGGTATTTGTCTATGCAAGAAAGATAATAGAGGAAATAAGGGAGATCTTAGGATGAATCCCGTTTCTTTATCAGAAGGCAATAACATAACGGGAAAAGGCACTTTTGTAATCTGTTTTTTAAGAGGAGGAACGGGATGAAAGTAGCAGAACTGACTAGAATGCCAAGGGTTTTAGGCGCTGGTCTTGGTACGGATGATGGTTTCATAATCGACAGCCAGTTTACAGTTGGCTACGATGCCGAAAAATCTGCAGCAATGGCGGCGCGTGTGGTGAATAGAATTAAAACTAGCCTGGCTGTGGAAAACGCTTCAGCTATTCTTTACACGCGAAATAATGTCTTTTTCATAAAAGAAACCGACGCCGGCATTTACTTTGTCATCTGTCAAAAAGACGCAAACCTTGGGCTTGTAAAAATTAAAATCGATAAACTCACTTAGTCAACAGGCAAGATGCCTGCAAGTTACAGCACCCATTGACATATAGGTTGTACTTCAAACCGTGTTGTTGAGTTTGTATATTTTCTTACTTTTTGTCGGACAATTTCTGATTAAGCGGCGGCAGGTTGTTAAACTGTTGTTTGTATTCCTCAATGAGCCCGGCATACTCCTGCTCAAAATCCTTGCTTGCGTGGAATCGGAAAAAGGAAACAGTGGCAAATACCGGTTCCTTCTTCTCAAATATCTCCTGGAGGGTTTGAGCAAGACTTTCTGTTTTACCGGTGAAAAGATGCTCTTGAAGGATGTCAGCGAATTCATAGACGCCGGGGAAGTCCGGCGCATTTTTTATCTGTTCAGGGATTAACTTACGCCAGTAATCGTCTATCGGCATACCTTAATATACGGAAAAATCGACTGAAGTCAAGAAGCAAGAAGTACGAAGATAAGAATGAAGTTAGGAAGTTATGAGGATAGGAAGTTAAGAAGCAAAAACAGAATTATGTAACGGTGTCCCGCTGGTGTAAACATCTACGGGATAAATATCAGAGTGTCGGAGTAATGGAGAAGCCACAAACACCTAAAATCCAAAATACCTAAACGCCTAAAGACAAACATATAAGACAGTGATTGAGTAATTAAGTTATTGAGTTAGTAAAAGACGTTTAGTTCGTTTAACTCGTTATTATCGTTTAGAAC
>JBARXC010000121.1:0-3580 GCA_049647125.1 bacterium
TGACCTGCCGACATTTGTTGAATTTTACGGCTTAGAAGCAATGATATTTCGTGACATTTCTATCCTACGAACCATCACTAATTATATATGTTGATTTTTATTATCCGTGTCGTTTATTCTTAAAAACCAGCGGTAAATCCATTGCTGGACAAATTTGCGATTTCGGCTCATAATACCTGTTCTACCTCAGGTTGCCATGCCGGGTCAACAATACATAGAAATTCAAGGTTTTCTTCACCAGTGTTCTCAATGAACTGAGCCGCATTCGGTGGTATGTAGATAGTATTGCCTTTATCAATGTTTTTTTTCTCATTATTTATATGCATCGTGCCTTTACCCTTGAGTATGAAATAGACTTCACTAACTTTGAGTTCATGGACGAGTGTTTTTTCGCCAGGTTTGACATATGCCCAGGCGAGGCTATAGTGAATAGAGATATCTTCTTTTCTGGGGTTGAGGATTTCACGCAGCAGGGAATTGTCGCCTGCGACAAATTCTGAGCAATCCAGCAGATGTTTAACATACATGGTAAAGTATAGCTGAAATCCTCGAAAAATCAAGCTATTCGTTGAGTTCGTTTCATCCGTTTTGATCGTTAAATCCATTCCTACGAATACGAAATACGAATAACGAATACGATTCTGTTTGTTGACAAACCACATTTTATATATATAATGTTTAGAATGAAAATATTTCTCTGTGGAATGGGGAATAGGGACCGGGGAGATGATGGTTTTGGTTCGTATATTGTAGAAAATATTCAAGAATCCGACTGTTTAAAGAAGATCGATTGTGCTTTATACCCGGAAAATTATCTCAATAAAATGACGAGTGAAAACCCGGATTTAATAATCTTTCTTGATGCAGTTAAGAGACAAGGTTCACAAACCGTTTTTTTAAAGGATGGGGAGATATTAGAGAACAACCCGATTTCAGTTTCGACACACAATCTTCCATTCAGTGCGATTTATCAATTTCTAAAGGCTAATACCCAGGCTGAAATTTGGTTTTTGGGTGTCAAACCGAGCTCTTTTGAAAAAATGAGTTCCGCGACCAAAACAGTAGCACATAAGATAATCAATATACTGAGTTTTCTTGACAATCAAGAAAAAATAAATATACTAAAAGTATATGAAACTCTATCTACTACCCTCAAATAATATCCAACACTTTATAAGAAAATTGGCTCAAGACGGTTCGGTTTTTTATCCTGTTTTTGAAGATGATAAGACACACCTGGTGAAATTTGCTGAGGACAAAGATTTTGAACCCGATTTTGAGAAGATTAGAACCGTTGAAAACATCAAGCATTTCTTTTTCCCAAGTCGGGATGTAGTGGCGAAATTCCCAAATGATTCAAGACCCAAAAAGGGGAAACAGTACCTTTTTGGTATTAAGAGCTGTGATCTAAGGGGGATTGATGTCTATGACAGGGTTTTCATAAATAACGAGCCGGTTGATCCGATGTACCAGGAGCGCCGGGAAAAGACAATCATTATTTCTGCTGATTGTCCAGAACCAGCTGACTGTTGTTTTTGTAATCTCGTTGGTGTTAGCCCATATGGTGAAGGTACTTGCGATATAAATGTGACAAAGATTTCTGCTGGTTTATTGTGTGAGGTTTTCACAAAACGCGGCGATCAGATTATGAGTAAACATCAAGATTTATTTAAAGAAGCCGGTAAAGACAACATAAAAGAGCGCGAGAAAATCAGAAAAGATGCACTTAAGCGGTTGGGAAAAATAAATGAGAAATCATTCAAAGAGGATCTCGCCGAACGTGTTGAAAAAGCTGGCAAGGAAACTATGCAGGATGCTCAAAAGGACTGTGTCGAATGTTTTGCTTGTCTACATGCTTGCCCAACCTGCTATTGCTTTTTGCTGAGTGATTATAAAAAGGGAAAGGATGTTGAGCGCGTAAGAACCTGGGATGCATGTTACTATGCTGCCTACGCTCGAGTCGGTGGTGGTGCGAATCCACGGAGTGATCTGAAGGATCGGTTCTGGAATCGTTTTTTGTGTAAATTTGACTATTTTAATCAATATGAAGGTTTTTATGCATGTACTGGTTGTGGCAGATGTTATCGTGGATGTTCAGGCAAGATCGACATAAGGGAGATTCTATGGAAACTGTAAACCCCGTTGGAAACTCGGACAAAGTATTAGACCAAAGCCAAAGGATGGAGCTTTCAAACGGGGTAAATCCGTACTATCCGATCCCGACAAAAATAAAGAAGATAATACCAGAAACCTCTAATATCACCACATTCATACTTGAAGGTATGCCAATAAAATTTGAAGCTGGGCAGTTTGCTGAACTGACTGTACCAGGGGTTGGTGAGGCACCGTTCACACCATCATCTTCGCCCTATGCAAAGGATATGGAATTCACGATTATGCAAGTCGGGAGGGTTACGAGTGCTTTATTTGAGCTGAAACAAGGGAATCTTGTTGGTGTCAGAGGTCCATTTGGAAAACCTTATCCATTAGATGATTTTAAAGGAAAAGAGATTTATATTGTCGGCGGTGGGGTAGGTTTTGCACCGCTTCGTTCTCTGTTCTTGGCTCTGTTGCATAATATTAAGAAGTATAAGAAGATCTATATACGTTATGGTGCACGTACCCCAGACGACATAGTCTATAGAAGATTAATCCCGGATTGGCGAAAGATTAATGGTGTTGATATTGTTTTAACTGTTGATGTTGGTGATGAATCATGGCAGCACACAGTAGGGGTGGTGACCGTACTCCTCGACGAAATTCCGGTGAATGTAAAAAACGCGCCTACTATTGTATGTGGACCGCCAATTATGTTGAAGTTCGTAACCCAACGTCTTGTTGAGGTGGGTTTTGAACACAAGAATATATATCTATCTATGGAGAGTAATATGTCTTGCGGTATTGGCAAATGCAATCACTGTCGAGTGGGGAAATTCTACGTATGTAAGGATGGACCAGTTCTTACCTGGGATGACGTGAAGGATATTGAGGAGCCTTTTTTATGAAGAAGGTTGATCCTACATTTACCACTGTTAAAAAGACGGTGTGTCCATTCTGCAGTTTCGGTTGTGAATTCGGTGTGATCTTTGATGATTTTGGTATAAGAGGAGTTGAGTATATAAAAGATGGCAGTAGTGAAGGCAGATTATGCCCCAGAGGAAGTGCTGCTGCATTGTACCTGAATCACCCGTTGCGTCTATCCATGCCGATAAAAAACGGTAAGACTCTTGATTGGACAAAACTTGGCAAAGATTTGAAAAAGGTATTTGACAAACCAACGAAAGTTGCAGTTACATTTGACCGAAATCTGACTATTGAAGATTATCGTTCGATAATCAGTTTCTGTAAGGCAACCGGCGTCGAGAATATTGCCTCTACCTATTTTGAGCCCGAAGCCCTGCTGCGTGAATTTTTTGGCAAACCATTCTCAGTTGACGATATCAATAAAGCCAAGATGGTGTTGGTTGTGGGTGATCCATTTAATCAGACACCAATGTTTTCTAAAACCCTCATTGAATGGAAATTAAGCAACCGCAAGAATCGGTTGGTGGTGGTTGACACGATGAAAACACCCACTGCT
>JBARXC010000122.1:0-1826 GCA_049647125.1 bacterium
GGATTTACAGACTTTGGAGGGGCGAGGATGGACGGTGATAGAAGGGATGCCTGGGGTGTGGAGTGGCAGCGAAGCGGGCCGCATATAACAAGCACGGACGCTCCCCTTGCAGACGCGCCCGCAGATGAGGTGGAAAAGTACGCGTGGCCGGATCCGGAGAAGTTTATGGATTTTGACCTGATGAAGGAGAGAATTGCATTCCTTAAAAAGGAGTATCCTATGCGCGCCCTTGCTGCGCGTGCGGTAAACTCATATGGACCTTTTGAGCAGGCGGCCGAGCTCAGGGGAAGGGAAAAGTTTTATATGGATATGGTTATGGACCCTGGGCTTTCGCAGGTCATCATCGACAGGTGTACCGATATAATTGTGCGGGCACAGGAAATCTACCTCGATATTGTGGGAAAGGATATGGATTTCTTTGAGATTCCGGGCGACGATTACGGAGGTACACAGGACCTCATGATCTCACCGGCACTGTTTGATACAATGTTCAAACCGGCGTTGAAAAGGATAATTGATTCGGTGAAGGCCTTTGATTCGGAGCTCCCCGTTGTATTCCATTCTGACGGTGCGATTACAAAAATCATTCCCGGTCTCATAGAAGCAGGTGTTGATATATTGAATCCGCTGGAGCCCCTGCCTGCCATGGACTGGGCTACGGTGAAGGACAAATATGCGGATAGGTTATGCTTTATGGGCGGTGTTGATCTGAAGGAGGCGCTTACGGGCACCCCCGATGATGTTGAGGAGGATGTTAAGAGGTGTATCCGCACATTCGGAAACGGCGGAGGATATATACTTACTTCGGCAAATCATATGCAGGTCGACATCCCCCCTCGGAATGTTGTTACCATGTTCGAAGCGGGGAAAAAGTACGGCGTCTATCCGCTGAATGTATAAAAAAATCGTTACTATTCAGGCCGGTCCCTTTACGCCGATGTAAAGAAGGGGGTATTCAAACTATATGTAACGACATAATTAATTGCGTATATTTAGATTTATGATATGATGGGAGTAACCATTTTTAAGGAGGTTATTCCCAATGAGAAAATTCATAATTCCGGATGTGGAAATGTTTATTGCGGCCATTCAAGATGAGATATCTCGAACGCCAGAAGGTCGATACTTTCATCGACTCCACGTTATTCTTTATGTCCTTCAAGGTGCCAGTTCCTACGATGCTGCTTATCTTTATAGGCATTCGGCGCGAAGTATTCAATACTGGATTCAACGACTCATCTCCTACGGTCTTCAAGGGTTATGGGATCGAGATCGCCCTGGGCGTCCCAGTAGACTCTCTCAGTTAAAGGAGCGAAAATTGCGAAATGAAATCCGACGCTCTCCTCGAGAGTTGGGATACGATCAGAACCTCTGGGATGGTCCTTTGCTCTCTTACCATCTTAAAGAACAGTATCACATTAGCTTGAGTGTCCGGCAGTGTCAAAGGCTCTTTCACAAGTTAGGATTTACTCTGCAGCGACCCCGTCTTCGCTCTCATGAAGCAGATCCTTTCAAACAGGAGGACTTTAAAAAAAATTCTCCGCGTGGATGAAAGATCCAGGTATTCAGCTATGGGCAGAGGATGAGGTTCATTTTCAAAGACACAGCAGCATAATGCGTATGTGGTCTCCTAAGGGGAGACAACCAAGAGTAATCTCGGCATCTACTCGCCAGAAAGTAGGATTTTTCGGAGCAATCAATGTGAAAACCGGCGAGCTTATAACCAAAAAGGCACCGGCGTTCAATAGTGATACCTTTGAGGAATTTCTTTCTTATCTGTTAGAGCGTACCGAAGGAAAGCTCCTCTTAATCTTAGACAATGCCAC
>JBARXC010000123.1:0-7842 GCA_049647125.1 bacterium
AAGAAATAACGCAAAGAATATTAGATCGTATAATGTTCATGCGATCGTGTGAAGACCGCAATCTGATCCACCGGCGATCATTAAAAGAGTTGTTTGAAGAAAGAGCCGATACCGTTGGCATGAATACGATGCTGTTTCTCGGAGAAGAGTTCAAGCATTACAATATTATCTTTGACAGCGACCTTTTCAGACCCCAGAATTGGGAAACAAATTTGGCAATCGATTTTAAAGTAATGAAAGATATTATTCTGGATACTTATAATCCCTACCAATTCGACGTGATTCCTCTGGAAGTACTCGGTAATATTTATGAGCAGTATCTTGGTTACACCATCAGATTGACTGAACATCAGGTAAAATATGAATTAAAACCTGATGTAAGAAAAGCCGGCGGCGTATATTATACGCCCGAGTATATTGTCGATTATATCGTTAAAAATACAGTACGTAAATTACTGCAAGAATTATCTGCAAAGAAAATCAAAAAACTCCGTATCTTAGATCCGGCATGCGGCTCGGGCAGTTTCCTCATCCGGGCATATGAAGAGATGCTCAGTTATTACCGCAATCAGAAGAAAAGAAAAATTCCCTCTCCCTTGAAGGGAGAGGGTAAAGGTGAGGGTGATACTCCCACTAAATTATCTACCCAACAGCTCATCAAACACGAAGAACAGGAACCAATCCTTACGATTGAAGAAAAAAGTCAAATTCTCCGCGAGCATATCTTTGGCGTAGATATCGATGAGCAAGCAGTCGAGGTGACTAAGCTCTCACTCATGCTTAAAATGCTTGAAGGTGAATTCGGCATAATCCCGGGACGCAATATCCTGCCAATGCTCGACAAGAATATCCGCTGCGGCAATTCCCTGATTTCCGGCGATACATTAGAACTCAAAAAATACTTTGGCGATGACTGGTACAGAGTCCAACCCTTCAACTGGAAAGACGAATTTAGGAAAATTATGATTGACGAAGGCGGATTCGATGTGGTGATTGGCAATCCACCGTATGGCGCGGAATTATATAGTGAAGACTATATGAAAAATATGTACCTTTTCTCATCGGCAATGAAAGAGATAAACTCCTATTTATATTTTACAGAAAAAGCTTATGAACTTCTGAAAGATAATGGCAACTTTGGTTTTATTATTCCTGATACTTTTCTGTTAAAGTTACAGTATGAGAATTTCAGGAAATTTCTGATTGAAAAAATCACATTGTATGAAATAACGGAGACCGGTGTTGTCTTTGAACAATCAAAGGCAACACCAAATGTGTTATTATTTTTTAAAAAATCACTGCCAAAGCCTGAGAGTAAGTTTCGAAGAAAGCAATTGAATTATCAAAAAAGTATAGCGAATGTTCTTGAAGATTTAAAGAAAGATAACTGGTATAATACGGGGGAACTGAACTATAAATCCTGGCAAAAGTCGTTTTGCCTCCAGTTGGGCAAATATCTTGATGATGAACGACAAAACATAATCCACAAAATTTCTGTAAATAATAATAAAATAATACCACTTCAAAGGCTGCGAAATATTGAAGTAGACCGTGGTTTGGAGGGCAGTAAATCGGCACTATTAGCTGGAAGTCGAAAATCTGGTCAACGGATTCTAATACCCGACAATGTTTCCAGATATTGTATAAGTGACAATCCCACGCTTTTTGTTAGCGGTTATAAAAAGTCATTCGGGTATGATAGAATACTTATCATAAGAATCAGAAATATAAAAATAGCCGATAGGATCATCGCGGCATTTGAGAATCAAAAAAGAGCTACATTAAAAACACTTCAGCAAATTTTCTATATCTCAAAATCAAAGATTAGTTTGAAGTATATATTGGGAATATTAAATTCTACGATGATGAATTTCTACTGCAATCATATTCTTACCGATGATATTAATAAAGATTATCTGCTGCGATTACCTATTTATAAAATCGATTTTGCGAACCCTAAAGAAGACCAATTCCATAACAATCTTGTGGCGCTCGTTGATGTAATGCTGGATTTGAACAAAAAAGTACAAACTGCCAGAGGTGGTAGAAAAGAGCAAATTCAAAGGCAGATGGAAAAAACTGACAAGGAAATTGATGATTTGGTGTATAGGTTGTACGGGATTACGGATGAGGAAAGGAAAATAATTGAAGGATAAAGGAATCATAGATAAATGAACGCAAAGGAATATTTTGATAGAGGCTTAGAGCATTTAAAAAACGGTAATTTGCGCGAGGCTTTGTTAGACTTTAAGAGTGCTATCGCTATAGAACCGTATTATACTGCTGCAGTTCTAAATGCTGCCTATGTTTTAGAACAACAAGGGGAATATGAAGAAGCACTGGAAATATATAATAACTACATTAAGTTGGATCCCGATAAGCCCTTAGTTTGGTTTCATCATGGTTTCCTATTGGGAAAAATGGGGAACCGCACACAAGCACTTGAATCATATGACACAGCTTTAGTGCTTAAACCTGATTATGTTGAGGTCATGAATAATAAGGGTACCTTATTGGCTGAATTAGGAAAACATGATGAAGCAATTGCACTTTTTACTCTACTTATTCAGAAAGAGTCTAAAAATGCAAAAGCATATAATAATAGGGGAGGTTCATATGCAGAAATAGGCAAATTTCATGATGCCTTACATGATTTTAACAAAGCACTTGATATTGATCCCGAATATGCGATGGCGTGGAGTAATAAAGGTATGATCTTGGGTAGAATGAAATGTTTTGATGAAGCTATTCTGGCTATTGATGAAGCCCTGAAATATAATTCTAAAATAGCTGATATTTGGTTAAATAAAGGTGCATTGCTAGGTAACATGGATAAAACAAAGGAAGCTCTTGAGTGTTTCGAAAAGGCTCTAGTAATAAACATAAATTTTGCAAAAGCTTGGTATAATAAAGGATTAGCACTAAAAAGATTGAAGAACTTTATCGCTTCATATGATGCATTCAAAAAAGCCATTGAAATTAATGATAAATATAATGATGCTCATTATTATCTTGGTGAATTGTATTTTCTTTTTGGCTCATATGACCAATCTTTGAATGAAATTAACAAAATATTAGTGTCAGATGAAAAATATTGGGCGGCGCATATATTAAAAGGAAAGATATATGTTTATTTAAACAGAACAAAGGAAGCAAAAGAAGAGTTACGAACTGCTAAAAATATTGATCCATTACAGTTCGAAAGTGATTTATGGTCTATTTATTGCAAATACATTGAATCATTAGGACTGGAAAACAACCATCAGAAAAAACAACGAAGTGAGATCATAGCAGTAATTCGTGAATTAGAGAAAATTATATCTATATGGAGAAGACTCTTGAAAAGTGCAAAACCCAATGATTTATTGAGTAATTTATATTATTGGCTAGCAATCATGTATTCCAACATTGCTGATTATATTAACGCAAAGGATAATCTAATACGGTCGTTAGATCATAATAACAAGTGTTCAAAAGCACGCGAGTTTCTAAATTTCGTATGACAGCAAATACTGTGTTTTATTTTGACAAAAATATTCTTTATGGAACATCAGATGATAAATGGCATGATTTCTGGCAACTGGCGCAACAAAAAGGCATTAGAGGTTTTTATTCTCCTTTTACTTATATCGAAATTGCTTCAGGTCTTTATGCAGAGGAAAAATTTCAGCAAAACAGAAGATGTTTCGAGCTAATTGCGGAAGCCGACCTGGATGTTCTTGAGTATCCTCAAATGTGTCTCGCAAAGCTTCTTTTAGGACCAGCAGGTATTCCCGATAGACTATTAAGAAAGTGGAGACAAAATTATAGATTCTTCAGAGGAACGCCTGATTTTATTTTGAAATTTTGCAAAATCCGAGATGATTTAGATAAAGAGCACATAGTCAATATTACAAATTGTTCACAAAATTTGGAGACATTTATTAATGAATTCACAAAAAAAGAATCAGAGTCATTGTTTGTAGTCAATAGTGTAAATGGACCATTTTTTAAAGTAAAATTTGATTTTAGTATACTGAAAAATTATAGAAAAAAATATGAAACAAAATGGATAGATAGCGTGAGTGAAATGTATACGAAATTAAAAAACCTTAATGAAACGCCGTCATTCATGAAATTATTTTTAGATGCCTTAATCGATATATCAACCATGTTTATTTTCAATAGTAAAAGTTGTTCCGCAAAGTTAGGCAATAATTGGAATAACAAAAAAGTAGATGAAAAGCTAAAACCACTGGATGCTTTCTATGCATGCTACAAGCATCTGATAAATAAAGGGTTAACCGGTGGAGTTAAGAGAAATGACTTTCATGATTTGGGTCTGCTTGTTTATCTAGGACATGGACTTCAGTTTATTACTAATGATGGTAAATTGGCCAGAACAATTGAGGGTTCTTCTCAACGAAAGCAGATAATGACATTCGATGAAGCATTTGCCTTAATTCAAGAATGAAGCAACATTGAGGATATTGCATGATACTTAACGTTAATGAAATAGTATCAACTCTGCACACCCAGACTGCCAGGGGTAGTGAAAACGGACAGAGAAATTGATGAATGGGTTTATGAGTTGTATGGAATTACAGAGAATAAGAGGAAGGTAGTTGAAGGCAGTAGGTATGAAAATTCACCTTGATATAGTGGATAATGTTGTGGGTTTTACAATTAGTAATGCAAGAGAAGGTGAACAGGTTAGGATTCTGCCAAAGGCAGCTATCACTTCTGATGAACAAGAGTTTTATTTATATATTGAGCAAATTGCAGCTAGTTTTTTGAATAAAAATAATATTCCGAGCGATTCTGTTTATCAATTTCTAATTATTATTCACCAAGACCTGAGTGCCGATCTTTATATCAATGACTTTCAGGCAATAGCTGAAATTATGAGTAAGAAAGATATTATTGAGGGAGATTTGGCAAGGGAATGTGACATAGCCGATATAAAAAGTTTAAAATTCCCAGAAGTAAAAATAATTGAGACAGATAAAATTGTTTATTGTTTTAAGGTCGGTTGGAAATTTGGATTGTTTTTTGATTTGGACCGTAGACAACCATTAGATCTCGATGATTTATATCTGAGAATAGGGATATTGTATAGATATCTTCGCTTTCAATATGTTTATAATCTAATAGAAAAGGAACCACATTACGGAGAAATGGTAAAAGATGGGTGGTTTCCGTTTGTGAGTTTATTGGGGAGTGAATTCCGTAGTCTCATTGAGCTATATAAGAACAAATTTGATTTTAATAGTAAGATTGATAGATTTGTTGATACTTTTGATAAAGCAAGACTGGATAGAATAATCAATAAATGGTGGAATAAAGAAATATTCAAAGAGAAACAAAGTATTTTACAGGCAGGCATAGATAGTTTCTTGGAGAAAAGTGATAAAGGCCACATTAATTGTATTAAAAACTTATACTCAGAAATAGACGGCATTATTAGGATTTTATACTTTAGGGATAGCGATAAAGACGAAAGAATTACTACCCAGAAGATGTTAGGATATATTTTGAAAAGAGCCAGAGAAAAAAGTGGCGATGATTTATCATTATTATTGCCATATAAGTTTTTCGAATATCTTAAAGATATTGCTTTTGCTGATTTCGATCTTGAAAAAGGTAAAATCGATTTGTCGCGACATAGTACAAGTCATGGCGTTGCTTCTGCAGAGAGTTATACAAAAATGAAAGCATTGCAGGCAATTTTAATTTTAGACCAGATTTACTTTTATATTTAAAGTATTTGTATAGTTCAGTGAGTTTAGGATTGTCGAAATATTGTAATGAGAAAATTATTAACTTCTGTTAGGAGGTGCTTATGAAGAGAGGTATATTGATTGGACTGGTTGCCTGGATCTTTGGAGTAATATGTGGTTATTTCCTCTTTGTTGTAGTCGCTGGTGCATTGTCGCACAACGGAAGAACCATATCCCCAGGTGAAGAACACGTTCAAGATAAATCAGATCCGGTGGCAATCTATGCCAAGGATTCAATCCTAATATACGAAGTGGCACCGGAAATGGTTAAGGCGACATTCGGTACGAAAAAAGCGCATATAGAATATAAAATCAAAAATATCGGGAATAAGGTTCTAGACAACGTAAAGATGAAAATCTATCTTCTTGATAACCAGGGTAAGGCAATCTACGAAGAGGAGCATAGTGCTATATGGACAAGTGATGTATTTAGTGATGCTCCAGGTCCACTCAAGCCAAACTACATCAGGGGTAGATCTACTTTCATCCCGAATGCTCTTGGAGTAGAGGAATGTCCCTCGGAATGGGCAGTTGGAAAGGTAAAATTACAAATAACTGAAATCGAATTCGATAATTAAATGATTGTTCTAACGATTTTTCAGATTTATGATTGGGTACTATATTTAGATTAGATAAATTACAAGTGCCGACGGGCAGTAATATAACTGATAATAACGTGGGCGATAATTGAAGGGAGCGGTTGGTGAAGAAAAGAAATAAAAGGAGGAGTCTATGAAAGAGCCACATGTTAAGGTTAAATCAACTAGTTTCGGACCCGGTTGTTTAATTCAAGTGATAGGAATAGTGCTTTTATTCATATTCCCAATCGGCACGATAATCGGTATTTTATTGTTAATTATTGGGCAAAGGCTGTCTTTTAAATACATCTGCAGCGAATGCAATAATAAATTGGATAACAGTAAAGTAAGAATTTGCCCTACTTGCAAAGCACAATTAAAACCACCCCCATGGTGGAGTATACCAATTTAGAGAATACCGAAAATGCTATTTGATATGCTTAAAAGCAATATCTGTAAGAATTCAAACCACCAAAGACAAATTGACCCCGCCAGAAATCTCTATTGCGCTTTTGAAGTTATTTTTCTTAAAGCTTTGGGCGGGTTAGTTTCAATAATTTCTAACGGGGTTGAAAAAACAGATAAAGAGATTGATGATCTGGTCCGAATCTGTAGCGGTTTGATTTATCAAACGAATTATCTGCTTAGCAAATGTCGTATGAATGCGACCGCTACAAATAATCTGGCCCGCAGATTTACCCACGCCCATCGCAGATGAGCGGGGTTCGTCAAACAAATATCAGATTGTTATTGACATAAGAAATTTTTGAATTATAATTATTTTATAGTAAGGAGAAGATATGCATCGTATCGTGAAAGTCAAACCAGTGGCCGACTATAAAGTGTGGATAAAGTTTGCTGACGGAATTGAAGGTGTAGTTGACCTGTCGGATTTGGTAGATAAAGGTGTTTTTTCCCAGTGGCAGGATAAAAAATTCTTCAATTCAGTCTATATTGACCACGAAAGTCATACTGTTGCATGGTCAGGTGGCATTGACCTGTGTCCAGATGAACTCTATGCAGAAATTACCGGAAAAGACATCAACTCTATTCTCAAAGCAGAGACCACACAATCTCGTGCGTCAAAGTAACACCACCAGCAAATGCCTGAAATAAGCAGATTTTACGGCATAATAATCTATATATTCTATAGAGAACATCAACCACCTCATTTTCATGCTGTGTATGGAGACGAAGAAGCTTTAATAATGATTGATAGCCTGGCGGTTTTAGCAGGTCACCTGTCACCAAGGGCCATGGGTCTTGTTATTGAATGGGCAACGATACATCAAGAAGAATTGCGTAAAGTTTGGCAACAAGCAATGGATCACCAGAAACTTGATAAAATAAAACCTTTGAAATAGGAGTAGAAAAGAACATCTCCAGCGATAGATTGACCCCGTTAGAAATATCTATTGTGTTTTTGAAGTCACATCCTAAAAGAGGTGGACGTGCTGGTTTCAATAATTTCTAACGGGGTTGAAAAAACAGATAGAGAAATTGAT
>JBARXC010000124.1:0-2203 GCA_049647125.1 bacterium
ATCAATTGTTATGGTAAATTGACTTAATACCGTTATCAATGATATCCTTATATAACACTCAGTGTTCAAAGATACCTATCACTGATAGTTATATATATGTATCACCTTATACTGATAATTACCATGAATGAAGAAATCCCAGATTACAAAAAAGAAATATTTGAAATATTGCGTGCAAAATTGAATTTGAGTAGTAGTGCAAGTATTACCCGAGAGCAGAATATTGTTGATGCGGGGTTACCGATTATGGCAGACCAGATTATAGAGGACGAAAATAGAATGTTCTTTGTTGAGATAAAATCCAGAGTTACCATTGATACTATCGCACGGTTAACCCTCTTAAAAGAGGTCATGCAAAAGCAGAAAGAGAAAAAGTTAGCATCGAACTATCTCTTTGTTATTGCTGGCAAGGTCATTCCACCCCTTGAAGAAGAAATAGCCAAAAAAGTTGATATAACGTTAGTTCAACTCCCTCACACAATCAGGTTCTCTACATCTGACTATGGTACTCCAAAGAGGAAGATCAAAATAACTTCAGATAAATCATGGAAAGTTGTCACCCGGCTTCTAAAGGAGAAAACAACGTCTATTAGACAGTTAGCACTCAAGGAGAATGTATCTTATGGATGGGCACATGCAACGATTCAGAGTTTAATCAATCAGGGGATTGTGACAAAAAAAGAAAATTATGTGTGCATATCTGATACAAACAAATTATTGAATGGAGCTGCATGGGAGAGGCCGTTTGAAAATTTGCGAGCAACAGAGATAACTATTGAGTATGACCGTGCTATTCCAGCCGCAAAGGAAATTTCCCTCGCATTAAAGGTACAAGAGTCAAAGTTCGCTTTTGCTAGCTATACTGCTGGTGGGTTGTATACGAGTTACGCGGTCAGGCATGATGCGATTTATCTTTATCTGGATAAAAAGGAGGTCGTATTTTTTAAGGAGGTGTTTGAAACCAGAAAAAATACAGGCATAAAGGCACGGATATATACCCCAGATAGAGATCTGTTCAGCGACAAACGAGAGATCGAATCTATAATCGTTACCTCTCCTGCACAGACATTACTGGATCTAGCGGGATTAGGATATAGCGGACTGGATATTGCAAAAGCCATGATGGATAACTATGCCAGAATATAGCCCAGAGCAGGAAATCGTTGAACAATCTCTAGAAGAATTGAAGTATATTTTGCAGTGGGTGAGAGTACGAGGAGGAAATGATGAAAATCCAGTTACAGTCCTTATAGGCGGTTGGGCTGTGGATTCTTATAATTCCTATTTTGGCTTTGCTGATATTGATCTGGTAACCAATAAAGCAACGAAACAACATCTGATGTGGCATCTGGTGAATAACCGTGTATACGAACAATATCGTTTGCTTGGCATTCATACTGTAGCAATGACCACACATGAAGGCAAGAAAATAATCATCGATTTTTATAACAGAGCAAAAAACTATCATTTTGAAGGGAGAGATGAAACATTAAATTTTCATATCCTTGATGGGAACACCGAACTAAGAAATATTAGAGGTAACATTCCTGTTGATGTTCCTACTCGATCACTTTTATTGCTTTTCAAATTAAAAGCTACTTGGGATAGGACATATAGGTTAGAGCATAGAACCTCTGAAGATGCCATGTGGGAGCGTGGAAAGCTGATAAAAGATTATGCGGATGTTCTTGCACTTCTTGATCCTGCACATGGCGGGACAGATATTGACATAGCGTTCCTTGGCGAACAATTCAGTCATTTTAAGTTTCTCAAAGAATGCTTGGAACGTATTTCTGATAATCTTGATGCATTAACAAAATACGGAAAAATGGATCGAAAAACTGCACGGGAAACCTGTGAAAAGCTATTGTTATTGTTATAATAGCGTAACACTGAATAGATTTGCTTGGAATAACCATAATAAAAAAGAGATGAAGAAATGGGTAGAGGGGAGGATATAAGATTTGACTTGTTGTTTAACTTCTCTCTGTGCCTTATTTTAGGTAAAAAAGTAAAGATATAATAGAAGCATATATGACACTTCCAAACGAGGCTAAAGCGAGGTTAGAAGAAGGGATTAATGAATGGCTTTTGAACTTTGATGAGATAGCAGAAGCAGGAACGATTTTTTTAGAGAAAATAGGGATAGAACCAAATCTTGAAACTTTGTTGAGTTATGCCGCAGGTGTATTGGACTCTATTG
>JBARXC010000125.1:0-42497 GCA_049647125.1 bacterium
GAGATCGCTTAGCTGTAGGTCTTTAAGAAAGGCATATCCATGGTTTTGTATGAGTCGATCAATGTTTGTCTACCTGCAATATTATTGAAGACTACATACATAAACTGGGCAAGACCCGGATAGGAGATCTCGCTAAGTCTTGTAATACGCCGGCATATATTACTCAAAGAATAGAATTCTTTTTTAAGAAAAAAATAACCCTCTGCAAGTTCTCTTTCTGTCATGTTTTTCGGGCGAAACGTAACGGTATAGTGGTTGTAATGACTCCAATCCTCAGAAATAAGTCTTCCCTCTTGTTTAAGGCGACGATATAATTTCGTTCCCGGGTAAGGGGTGAGAATATTAAATGTCGCAGTAGTTATTCTGTTTCTGTATAGGAATTCTAAGGTATCATCAAATATTGCTTTGGTATCGTCATCAAAGCCAAAAACAAATGAAGGATGAAATATGATACCAGCATCCTGAATCTTTTTGATCGCGTCTTCATTTTCCTTCATTGATTTCAATGTCTTACGCATTTTTCTTACAGATGTTGTAGATACTGATTCCAGTCCAATAAAAAGCCCCCGGCAGCCTGATTTCCGACATAGTTGTAGCAATTCATCATCCTTGGCTATTGTCACAGTACACTGACCGCCCCATTCGATGTTTAAGTGGGCCATTTTTTTGAACAGACTCTTTGCATATTTTGGGTTAGCCGCAACATTGTCATCAAGCGAAAGGAATATTTTTGAATTCGCATTTTCTATGTCTTTTATTACAAGCGGTATTGGCAGAGTACGTATTTTTTTGCCATAAACACTGCTCACTGAACAGAATTCACAATCATACGGACATCCTTTGGTTGTGTAAAAACCAGGACATTTAATACCCAATACACTCCGGTCAATGCTAGAATCCCTTTTTGGCAGAGGTGCTGTTGATAGATCAGGTTCTTTATTGTGGTAATACTTCTTTAACGTATTCTGTTTGAAATCTTCAACAAGATTGAGCCATGAGCCTTCAGCCTCACCGATTACCACGGCATCTCCATAATTGATTGCCTCCTCAGGCATAACCGTCGCATGAATCCCACCAAAAACTACCTTACTTCCTTTTTCCTTAAATGTTCTTGCTAAATGATAACCTCTTTTTGCAGTGGCAGTCATTATTGAAATTCCAACTAAATCATAGTCTTTCGAGAAGTCAATATTACTAATATGTTCATCAACCATACTGACTTTGATATTCTCCGGAGTAAGGGCAGCGATGATCTGCAAGGCAACCTGTGGAACCTTGAAACCCACAGGCGACCTTTTATCTGAAGAACGCGGTGAGATTAGAAGAAGTTTCATAGAATTTTACAAGTATACATCTTTTTGCAATAAAAGCAATAGTCTTTCAGCACAGCATTTGAAATGTGTGCCAAAATTTTTCGGCAAATAAGAGTGCTAAGAAGGAGCTCTGCTCCCCTTATCTTCATTCGATTTTTTAAAAAAAATCTACATGGAGACCTTTAATTTCCCCATCTGACAATCACTGCAGTCAACAGAGATAATATGAATAGATACTTGACAAACTGTTGTTATGTCATATAATTGTTATGACGATTTGGTGGTATGTTTTGTAGGATAAGGAGGAAGAATGTCAAAGACAAAAATTACCATTAGTATTGATAAAAAATTTGTGGTTGATCTTGATAGAATTGCTAAATTGAAACGTTCCAATCGGAGCACTCTCATTGAGGAAGCAATCAAACTATGGGAAAGGAAGTACATTGAAGCAGCGCTTAAGCAAGGATATCAAACCATGGCCAAAGAGGACTGCAAGGCTGCTGAAGAATATGTTAGGATCGCACAGGAGATATTGCATGAATGATCCCTTACCCAGACGAGGAGAGATCTGGTTGGTGAATTTCAATCCTGGCAGAGGCAGTGAACAAAAAGGGATTCGTCCTGCCCTTATTATTCAAAATGACACAGGAAATCATTATGCGTCGACAACCATTGTTGCCGCAATAACAACGACAATCAAAATCTATCCGGTGACAGTTTTTCTACCGGCGAAAAATGTTGGTTTATCAAAGGATTCTATGGTTAATCTGGCACAGATACTCACTGTTGATAAAATGAGACTGCGGAAGAAACTCGGGAAATTAAGTGAGAAACTCATGACCCGAGTAGATGTAGCATTGAAAATCAGCCTTGATCTATAGAAAAAAACTCTTAAGGTAACACCTGTAGAATGTCAAAACCTGCCACCTTTTCCAATTTAGACTTAATTCTCCTCTTGACAAACCACCTTGTATATATATAATTAGTTAATTGATGAATTATCTTAGAAGCGTAATTCAAGGGGGCAGAATATGACTGCCTCGATTTGTGAACTCGGTCGAGTACGCATCAACTGCCTCCAAACCAACCCGCATTTAAGCTCTCACGATTTTGGTTTCCAACATCAACGACACGATTTTGCACGGTTCTTAAATCCGCTGTGCAGGTTGTGTTCGTATGATTATTCTATAAGCGTCAGAGGAGGTGATGAGTACAAGAGTTGAATTTGTTCTATGTAGATATCAGTGCCCCATGGGCACAGGAGGATTGATATGAAAAAAATGATGCTCGTCTGTTTAATCCTATGTACAGCTACTTATGCCAGTCAGAGAGTAGTGGTTGCTGAGGAGTTTACCGCGACATGGTGTACATACTGTCCAGGTGCAGCGCGCGGCTTGGATGAGATACATCACAGAGGTTATGATTCACTTGTGGTCATTGCCTACCACTCATCAGGAAGCGATCCGTTTTATTCAAGCGAGGCCTCTTCAAGGGCGAGTTATTATAGCCTTTCAGGTTATCCAACATCCTGGTTTGATGGCACGCTTTCTGAGGTTGGCGGACTTCATTATGGTACGATGTATCCCTTCTTTCGTCAGGATATCACGACAAGACTGGGTGTGTCTAGCCCCTTAGAGATAACGCTTGTATGCAGTTATGATACAGTAGCGAATTCTGGTTCGGTGACTGCAAACATTCTCAATACATCTGGAAGTACAGTCAGTGGAAATCTCCACTTTGTTATCGTTGAGAATGATATTCCATACAGTTGGCAGGGCATGAGTAAACTTGATTTTCTTATGAGAGACATGTTGCCCAATGCAACAGGGGAGTCAGTATCGATACCATCGAGCGATACGATCATCAGATCAAGGACATTCAATATTGGTTCCACGTGGGATGAGTATAACTGCAAGATCGTCGTTTTTGTGCAGGCTGCTTCAAGGCTTATTTACCAGGGTGCAGAGATTGCTGTAATTCAGATTCCCGAGATGGAATACTACGCAATATTACCGTCAGAAATCAGCGGAAACGGTAATGGTTTTGCCGAACCTGGTGAGACAATGAGCATAATTGCTTTTGCTCGAAACAGCAGTGATGGTACATATACTGGACCAGCTAGCATTCAATGTACCGATCCATACCTCACGATAACCGGATCGACACCGATAACTGTATCAATGGGTGCGGGTGATGTGGATACAGTCATTGCATTCACATTTGATATAAGTGCGACATGTCCTGATCCACATGAAGCATCTTTCCAGATAGATTTCGGTTCGTCAACTGATGATTTTCCATTCGTCATCACTTCCGATCCAGGTATTACAGATGATATTGAGTCAGGTCAGGGCTCATGGACACACTATGGTACCCGCGATAACTGGCACATTACTACGTACAAGAGTAACTCACCCACCCACTCATGGTATTCCGGAGTCGAGGGTTCTTGGCAGTATACAGATGAAAACGATGCAGCATTGGTTTCACCGTATTTCACGGCAACGCCAGACAGCTATTTATATTTTTATCAGCAGTACAGCCTTGAGAGCAACTGGGATTACGGATATGTGGAAATCGATAATGGCTCTGAATTATGGCAAACGTTAGCGCGAATAAATGGTACTCAATCGTCCTGGTTACAGGCTTCTTATCCGTTGAGTAGTTACAACGGTCAGACAATCAGAATGCGGTTCAGGTTTGTGAGTGATGGCAGTGTTCATCAAGAGGGCTGGTATATCGATGATATTCTTGTACCGACATATATCGGCATTGATGAACATGTTGCCAATCCGATTAATCCGATCTCAAGCATCTCGGTGTATCCAAATCCCTTCTCAAATCTGACTGAAATCAGATTTAGCATAGGGCATCCCGATAGGATAACACGTTCATCCTACGGGACAGGTAGCGCAGAGAGCATAGAGTTAAACATCTACGATGCGTGCGGCAGATTGGTCAAAGATTTTTCACTGCCTACTGTCTACTCCTCAGTGCCTACTGAAGTTTCATGGGATGGTACTGACAACTGTGGCGAGAAGGTATCAGCGGGTATATATTTCATCGCTCTTTGCGTCGATGAGAATTCGATTATCGAAAAAGTTATTTTGACAAAATAAGGTGAGGGATTTTTGACACTATGGGGTGAAGCTCATTTGCTTAGCCCCATACCTCCCCAGAAAATAAAGACTGAAAGGCAGGAAATATGCGTGTGTTAGAGCGTTGGCACAAGGTAGCTATTTCTTAAACTTGGACACAAAGGAGTGTTCAGAAGCTAGAAAAGTAATTCTTATGAAGTAATGAATGTGGGGTTAGATCCTGGGCATTGTTATGTTCACGAGATTACTCCGTCGTCCCGCTTCCTATTTCGTTCTACGGTGCAATAATAGACTCACCATAAAAATCGTAAAACCGAGCAGACTAAAGCCCGCCGACACCAGGAATGCCCACTTGCTGCCGAATCTGTCCCAGAGCGCGCCCATTATTAACGATGCGGGAAACAGGGCGATGCCGATTCCAGTATTGAATAATCCGTACGCAGTGGCACGATTTTCAGGCTCGACCAAATCAGCGATATAAGCACGGAACACCCCTGCAGACAGGCCGTAGTAGATCCCGTATGCTCCGAATAATACCCAGATTGCCCATAGATTATTGGTTATCCCAAAGAAAAAGTAGACGACTGAATAAAATAGAAAAGAAAAAATGATTATTGGTTTTCTACCTATTTTATCTGACCATGACCCGAATACTGGTGACGACACGGTGCAAAAGATATTGTACACTATCCATATTACGGGTATCATAAGAATTGTCAAGCCAGCTTCACGCGCTCTTAATATTAAAAACGCGTTCGAAGAATTACCCAAGGTAAACACGATGTTCGATATCAGAAAAATTATAAATGGAGCATTTCTTAAACTGTGTTTGTGACCAGCCGAAACAGACTCAGGCTCGATTGTGGTTTCTTTGACAAATTTAACAAAGAAAAGCGCCATGACGCCTGGGATGATTGATAACAAGAAGACAAGTCGCACATTGTTATTGAATAAAGAGAGTACGAGTATGGCAAGGAGAGGTCCACCAATGGCACCGATTCTGTCCATTGCACGATGGAGCCCAAAAGCCTTTCCTTTTTCAGATGGATCGACCGAGGTGGAGATAAGGGCATCTCTTGCCGGAGTCCTTATTGCTTTTCCCATACGGTCAGAAAACCTTATTCCCAGGACAATGGTCCAAACATTAGCCAAATATAGAAACGGTTTTGAAAGCGCAGATAAGCCATAGCCGAGGACGATAAAGAGTTTTCTTTTTCTTAGTTTATCGGAAAGCCGACCGAAAATAATACGGAAAAGTGATGCTGTACTTTCTGCGATACCTTCGATCATCCCGATAATCGCCTTATTCGCACCGATGCTTATAAGGAATTCCGGAACAAGCGGGTAAACCATTTGACTCGACAGGTCGGTGAAAAGTGAGACCAAACCGAGCATAAATACGTTTTTTCTGTTCTTTGATTTAAGCACAGTAAGATATTATATAGATAATTTCACGCTTGTCACGAGTCGATATTTAGAAAACCACAGCATTGACAAATAATAAACTTTCATTATAATTATCCATGGATAAAGAGACCAAGAAGATATACACTGAGGCGCTCGGACTCTGCGAGAAAGGGAAAATCAAAAAGGCGATAGAGAAATTACAGCTGGTTGTCAGAACTTACCCTGATTATCCTGACGTTCACAATGCCCTCGGTTTGGCCTTTTCTCTATCTGGCAATAATGAAGAGGCGGTAAAAAGTTTCAAAAGAGCAATAGAACTGAACCCTGCGTACATAGAAGCCTATATCCACATGGCAATTATACAAAATGAACAGTGTCGTTTTGAAGAGGCAAAGCAGTCATTTGAGCAGGCGGCCAAGTTGGAAACTAAGGAAAAGGGGCTTTCTCCGCAGCTGAAGGTGAAGCTCGCCAATACCTATAGCCAATTAGGTGATACATACTATGAACTGCAAGAATATAAGAAGGCAAAAGACGAATATAAGCGGGCTATTGAAGTAAGTTCGTCGTTTCTCGACATAAAGCTCAAATTAGCAAAGACATATCTCCAACTCGCTGAGTATGGGGATGCTGAAAATCTGCTCCAGGGGATTCTTCAAAACAATCAGGGTTATCTTGAAGCAAAAACTACGCTAGGTCTTTGTTATTATCAACAGAAGAGATTCAAAGATGCACAGCGAGAGTGGCAAGAGACGTTGGATCGTGATTCAACAGATATCAAGGCGAAGTCCTATCTCAATATGTTAAAGGAGAAAGTAAGATGACCAAGGTCAAAGCTATGAAAAAATCAGAGCTAAAGCAGATTGAAAAAAGATTGATCGAAGAAAGAAAAAAGATATTGCGTGAATTAGAATATGAAAGCAGTCAAATATCAAAATCCCAGCTTGAGTCCTCAGGAGATATTTCGGCTTATTCCAATCATATGGCAGATCAAGGAACCGAGACTGAACGGCGTGAGTTAACCTCACAGATTCTTTCAACACGCCGTGAGGCTCTTTCTGAGATAGACCTGGCTTTGAATAAAGTAAATCAAGGAACGTATGGGTTTTGTGAGAGTTGTGGCAAAGCGATAAGCAAAAGACGGTTAAAGTTTTTACCCCAGGCGCGAAAATGCATCACGTGCTCTAAAGGTTCTCAGAAGTAGCCCCAGACAAAATATCATTCAATGTTTCGTAGAAAAAACATCAAAATTTTCTTTATATTCACAATCAGCGCGTTGTTGGTTGATCAAATTTCCAAGTTGGTAATTGATTACTATTTGACACCATTTGAAACACTAAATATCATCGGTTCATTTCTGCGGTTCAAACTCACATATAACCCCTATGGTGTTTTCAGCATTCCTTTTGGTCCAACTGTCCTTTATTATGTCTTTTCCGTAATCGGTGTATTGATCTTGATGTATATCGCTTTATCTTTCAAAGACAGAATCGGCGTTATTGTTTTTGGTTTTATTATCGGCGGTGCCGTTGGCAATATAATCGATCGGTTAAGGTTGGATCATGTCATAGATTTTATTGATATGGGTATTGGTACTCTACGGTGGTTTACCTACAATCTCGCGGATGCCTTTATCACAGTTGGCGCCTTATTGCTCCTTATTCGGGAACTCTTTTTCAAAAAGGAGAAAAAGCAAAAGCCCAAAGAGCCGGTTAACCAGAATTAACCCTTGAGCAATTTATTGTAGATTTTCTTACGGCTGAGAATTAGTTTGATGTAATTCCTCGTTTCATTATATGGGATTAAATCAATAAATACATCCATTTCGTAATTGGGGTCTTGTTTTATCCAGCGCTTCACCCGCACTGGTCCTGCATTATAGCCGGCAAGGGATAGCGGCACTGAATTGAAATCGTTGAGCAGGTTGTTGAAGTAATAACACCCAAATCTTATTGAGACTGATGGATCGTGGAGGGAATAAGACTCAACCTGCAAGTCCTTGGCAATTGCCTGTGCTGTGGGTGGGATAATTTGCATGATCCCTCGTGCATTTGCTGAGGAAACAGCGTCTGGGTCAAAAAGACTTTCTTGCCAGATCATTGCTAAACACAAACCCAAGTCAATATGCTGGTCCATAATTGTGAAGGTATAGCGGACCGGGTACATCAATTTGAAGAGTTCATAGGGCCATTTCATGATATTTTTCTTTTTTGCTGCTTTTTTCACACGTAGACCAAAGAGGATAGAATAACGGTCAGCACCATACTGGGCACAGAGTCTACTCAGGTGAAGAAGATCTTGGGGACTCTTATCTTCGATCATATCCATTTCCTTCATGCTGAAATTCATTTCATTCAGCTTAAAGTATCTAATCGCCTTTGCTATATGCTGTGAGTCGCGGTAACTGAACGAGACTGTGCTGTCTGCAAAATTACCCATCCATTTATCAAGAGGTAAGGTATCGAAGACGAGATCACTTCCATTTCTTACCAGGTTGTAGTAGGATAGCGGGAATACATCTGCCAGATAATTCTTTAGATCCTCAGTTGACTGGCCCAGTCGATCTTTGATCCTTATGCGCCAATAGAGAAATCCGGGGTCGGCGATGACTTTTAGTATTGAATCTGCCTTCACTAACTTGCCGATTCTAAATAGCTGCATTGCCGCTCGGAAACGTGTGTTCATTTCACCGATTTCTAAAAATGTTTCCACTGCTCTTAGTGTATCGCCAATGTCTTCATATAAAAACGCTTTTCTCTTGAGAGCACGTTTCGCATAATCAGACTTCTTGTTTATGATCTGCAACGAATCATAGACCGCAATTGCCCTTTCGTATTTGCTGAGTTTCTCGTAAATCCTGCCACGGTAATAGTGTGCTGCCGACCAGTTGCTGCGTGCCAGGTACTTTAAAGACAAAGCGTAGCTGCTCCGGTTATAATATATTCTTCCTGTGTAGTAGTTGACTGCATTGTCGGCAACAGATTTTGCGAAATGTTTAAGAGCCTGGTCATAACTGCGGTGATGATAGTAGACCATACCGAATGATTTGTGGTCGGCTTTGGTCTTGGGTTTTACAATATTAGTTGCATAATATGCACCCGCTGATTTAGGATATTCCCCAATCAGTTTCCACGCCGTGCTATTCATGTTTTTCTTGTCCTCTTGCTTTTCGTAGATTTTTAGTAATATGAACTCCTGGAGGCTGGGTTTTTCTAACTTGGGGAGTTCCTGGTGTACAATACGGGTATCTTCAATATTGAGGAAAAGATTAAACAAAAGATCCTGGTAGTCAGCGTGCAAATAGGAACTTATTGAATCAATTGATGTTAGTACGCCAAAGGCATTCTTGAAATCATCCAGATGGTGATAAGCTTTTGCGAGGTAGATTAATCGATAATCGTCAGGTTTGAACGGCTTGGTAAGCCACTGGACGGCTTTTTCGTTATCTCCAAAATGGTAAAAGGCAATGCCTTTGAGCAAACTATCCTGGGTGGTTTGAGCGAGCATGGCCCACCTTTTAATTTTGAGCAGAATAATGTCTTTTTCATATGGCGTCAGAGCAACTGCCCAGGCTACGCTGTCCAGCACGGCGGCGGCACGTTCGTATTCACGTTGGTCAATGTAGATACGGGCCAAGATCAATGCCCGTTCCTGTATGTGTTCAGCGCTGGTCACCGAATCTTTTAACAAAGCGTAAGCATACAGAGGTTGCTTCTGGTAATGGCATTTGGCTTCTTTTAGATAGTCTGGTTCAGTTATTTTTATGATGCCTGGTCTGGGACAAGATATAACGAGGAAGATAAGTAGCAATGTCCACTTCACCGAAAATATTCTAATCATAATAAAAATTTAGTCAAGAGGGAATTAAATGCAGTATCGTTCGCCTAAGGCGAACTCACAGGATCATCCCGACAAGATATTCGGGATTTGCAGTATCGTCCCACCATGTAAGGATGGTGGGACTCGCAGGATCGCCTTCGGCTTGATACTTTTGTGTAAATATATTGAAATGAAGGTAACTGTGATTATTTAATGGTAGCTAACAGGGTTCGCCGATGATATTTTTGCGAATCCCGCACTTTTGATAAAAATGTGGGATGATACTGCGTTTCCTGTTTACCCCGTTAAATAATATTTTGGCGAACGAATAATTTAATCTCTATGCATGTATTTAACGGGGCAAGTGAAATGATACTGCGAGCGTAGCGATACTGCCTGTATATCGTTAGTATTCGAATAGTTCTTTTTCGTCAAAGAAGAACTTTATTTCTCGATCAGGATCTTCGTCAGGTGCTGAGGCGTGCACGGCATTTTCACCAACTGACGAACCATAGAGGTTGCGTACCGTGCCTTGAGCAGCTTTCTTTGGGTCGGTTGCACCAACCACTTCTCGAAGCCTGGCAGGTCCTGCTGGATGTTCCAAACAGCAGACAACGATTGGACCGGAAGAAATGAAGTTGACGAGCCAATCATAAAAGTCCTTACCTTTATGGATGGCATAGAACTCACCGCCCTGCTCTTTGCCGAGCCACACCATTTTCATGGCGCGGACATTGAAACCCGCATCAATTATTTGATTGAGGATTTTACCGATTAAATTACGCCTTACCGAATCGGGTTTAATGATCAATAGTGTTTTATTCATAGACTGATTTTACATGGTTTTTGTCATTTGTCAATTATACGCTTAATAAAATAATTGCCAGAAGTATTATAATGGTTTGACAATCAGTAGATATCGACTATAATGCAATATGAATAAGAATTTGGTTCAATGTTCTTTTTTGGTCTTTTTGTGTTTGCTTCTCAGCTGTATAAAAACTGATAAAGTAACCGAAGTAATTGATGGTGACACTTTCAAAACCGCAAGTGGTGAGACAGTTAGGTTATTAGGGGTAAACACTCCGGAGATGACCGAGCCGGGTGCTGATATAGCTAAAGATGGTCTTACTCTTTTGATCCTTGGCAAAGATGTGTATTTGAAAAAGGACGTTTCAGATAAAGATGATTACGAAAGGATATTGAGATACGTTTATGTCGGCGACAAATCCATCAACGCCGAGCTGATTACAATGGGCTATGCAGAAACCCGTTTCTATCCGCCGGATACATTATATCGAAAGGAATTCGAACAACTTGAACAGACCGCGGTCAGGAACAAGCGCGGTCTGTGGGCGTTTGCAGTTTTTCAGCCTCCTGACACGTCTGGTTTTGTCAAAACAGTATCGCGCGAAGAAGTTCCCCCAGATGTAATTTCATGGCGCGACGCTGCACAATATTATGGTCAAACAAAAACCGTTGAGGGGAAAATTGTAGTATCTAATAATACTGGTAAGGTTTGCTTCCTTAATTTTCACAAGAATTGGAAGAAATATTTCACGGCAGTGATTTTCTCAAGCGATTTTAATAGATTTCCTGCTCGACCGGAAGACCACTACCTCAATCGCAAAGTGCGCGTCAGGGGTTTGATAAAGGAGTATAAAGGTAAACCTGAAATCATTCTCAAAAGCTCAGCGCAGATAGAGATTATTGAATAAGTGATACAGTCAGGTTCACAATCCCTTGACTTGTTTCATGTTTTACCTATAATTACTTTTAATGAAGACCATAATGACCGAGTCGGATATAAGGCGTGCTCTGGTTCGAATCGTCCACGAAATCATCGAAAAAAATAAGGGAACCAAGAATTTAGTACTGATTGGAATAAAAAGACGCGGTGATTTCATTGCTCGCCGGCTTGCTGAACGGATAGAAAAGAGCGAAGGCAAGAAAATTCCGATCGGTGCTTTGGATATTACTTTGTATCGTGATGATCTGCAGCTCGTCTCGGAAACCCCAATAATCGAAAGCACGGACATTGGTTTTGACTTGAGTAAAAAAACTATTGTCCTGGTTGATGACGTACTTTACACGGGCAGGACGATACGTGCAGCAATGGAGGAAATCTTCAATTTTGGCCGACCCAAAGTAATTCAACTCGCGGTGTTGATTGACCGTGGACACAGGGAATTGCCTATTCAAGCTGATTTCATTGGTAAACGTGTACCAACGGCTAAGGGAGAAATAGTAGATGTTTATATCAAGGAAATGGATGAAAAGGACAGTGTTCTGATTCATTCCAACCGTAAGAAAAAAAGTACTACTGAAAAGCGTAAGTTGGAGTCCCGGATAAAGCTTAAAGCGGAACCGAGACCTAAAGTAAGACAGTTAACCATAAAAGACTTGAAAGAAGAGACATAATGCCGGCAAGAAAGGACCTTTTGGGCCTAGAAAATATAACGAGCCGGGAGATAATCCAATACCTTAATCTAGCCGAGAAATTTGCATCGGTTTTAAAAAGACCGATACCATTTGTACCCTCGCTCCGGGGTAAAACAATACTCACACTTTTTTTTGAACCGTCGACCCGTACTCAGATTTCATTCAGTATTGCAGCAAAAAGATTGTCAGCTGATATTGTCAATTTTTCCCAGTCAGCATCAAGCCTGACAAAAGGGGAGACAATACTTGATACGGCAAAGAACATAGAGGCAATGAAAGTAGACGGTGTTGTGGTGCGACATTCTGCACCGGGCGCAGCCAAGATACTTGCCGAGAATCTTGATGCTTTCGTGGTAAATGCAGGTGATGGAAGTCATGAGCATCCGACCCAAGCTCTATTAGACCTAATGACGATGCGGCAAGTATTTGGAGGGTTCAAAGGTCTCAAAGTGCTAATTATCGGGGATCTAGAACATTCTCGTGTAGCGCGGTCAAACATCTTCGGATTGAAAACATTGGGTGCTGAGGTCGCGGTGTGCGGACCACCCACCCTAATCCCGTTAGATATTAAGGACCTTGGCGTGGATGTTTTCTATAAGACTGATGACATAATTCATGATTATGATGTTGTCATGGCTTTGCGCATCCAATTGGAAAGGCAGCAGGGCGGTCTATTCCCTTCGCTGAGGGAATACCGAACACTCTATGGTTTGACCAAGGAGCGGGTTGCGAGCATGAAGCAGAAAGGTATTGTTATGCATCCAGGACCTACAAATCGTGGGGTTGAGATTGATCCAGATGTTGCCGACAGCAGCAAATCGGTTATTCTAAAACAGGTTAAGAACGGTGTTGCGATCAGAATGGCGGTTTTGTTTGTCCATGCAGGAGGGAAACTTGGCTGAGATTTTGATAAAAGGTGGTAGAGTTATCGACCCCAAGACCGACCTTGACGAAGTATTGGATGTCTTGATTCTTGGCAACAAAATTGCGAAGATCGACAAGGATATAAAGAAAGAAGGGGCAAAGAGAATTGATGCAAAGGGCAAAATTGTCTGTCCTGGTTTTTTTGATTTACATTGCCACTTGCGTGATCCTGGCCGGCCTGATGTTGAGACCATTGAAAGCGGCAGTCAAGCAGCCATTGCTGGTGGTTTTACGACTATATGCTGCATGCCAAATACATCTCCGGCAATTGATAATGAGGGGTTAGTCAATTACATTTATAAAGAGGCGGCACGGGTGAACTTATGTAGAGTATATCCTATCGCCGCGATTACAAAAGAAAGAATGGGCAAAGAAATCACCGAATTTGGCGAGTTGATAAAGGCGGGAGCAAAGGGGTTTTCTGATGACGGAGACGTTGTAGCTGATTGCAACGTGTTTAGACGTGCCCTTGAATATTCCAAGGCTTTTGACGTGCCAATTTTTGAACATCCAATCGACAACGACTTAGCTAAAGATGGTCTTATGAACGAGGGAGTTGTTTCAACACGCCTTGGCTTGAGTGGGTCGCCAGGGGTCGCTGAGGAGGTTATCGTTGCCCGTGATTTACTTGTTGCACGATTCACTGGCGCCAGGTTGCACCTTTGCCATATTTCAACCAAGGGTTCACTAGATTTGATAAGAAGGGCAAAAGAAGATGGGATGGAAGTCACCTGTGAAACCTGTCCACATTATTTCTTTTTCAATGATGAATTGTTATCAGGTTTTGACACCAATTTTAAGGTGAATCCACCGATACGCAGTGAGCAAGATCGGCAGGCAGTAATCGAGGGTTTGCGTGATGGGACAATAGACTGCATTGCAACCGACCATGCACCTCATTGTCAGGCAGACAAAGAGTTAGAATTCACCAATGCACCATTTGGTATGATCGGTTTTGAAACAGCCTTGCCTATGATAGTTATGGAGTTGATAAATAAGCAGAAATTCAACTGGCTCCATGTTTTGGAGATGCTGACAATTAACCCAGCTAAGGTAGTTTCGGAAAAACTTGGCGTTGTGAAAAAGAACGCAGTAGCTGATGTAGTAATCATCGATCCAAAAAAGAAATGGCATCTTACTGCGAATGCCATACGTTCGAGATCAAAAAACACGCCGCTCCTTAACAAAGAGATAACCGGTCAAGTTGTTGCAGCTATCGTCGACGGTGAGTTGAAATATCAAAGCTTAAAGCTGAAGAATAAATAAAGCATGGGTTTGCTACGGGGCTTATTATCCAACAGAGTAAAATGAATAAAGTGGTTTTACCCGATTGGCTCGGCAGTGGTCATGATCTGTTTGGCACAATCCAGATCATGAAAGGAAAAAATATTACCAGCGGCTTTCTTGAAATAGATTTTGATTTCAAGTTCAGCAAAACATTTAATTACCCTATTATATTTGCGATAAAAAGCACTAACTCCGATGTTGAAGCATATGGTATCGCTTTCATAATTGATCGAGAAATAGATCCTGCGCAACGGGCGATTGAAGAAAACATTATCGTTCCCAAAGTGTGTAGCAGTCTACGTCACAATGATTTTATCGGGTTCTTTGCCGAGGTAATAGAAAAAAATGTGGATTTTGCTCTGTATCTAAACAAAACCCCGAAAAAATTCAGGTCCATCAAAATATTTAAGCTAACCGAACAACAGAGAATCGTTCTTGATGAACGGTTGGCGTTCGCAATAGCTGAAATCTTGGATAAACGCAAGGTTTAAGCTCAATCGACCATTAGCCTGCGTGGGTGTTGAAACCTAAGTAATTCTGACTCCGAAATTACCTTTTACTATTTCACCAATAAGCCTGGGTCTTAATTTTTTGAAAAAGCGCAGGTTTTTCTTATCAATGATAAAAACCATGCCAATTCCCATATTAAAAACCCGATACATCTCTTGTTCAGGGACCTTGCCCATGGTTTGAATTAACTTAAAGACTACCTGGGGGCGCCATGCCTTTTTGTTTATTATCGCCGAGCATTTCTCGGGCAGGATACGTTTTATGTTGTCGTAAAAGCCACCTCCAGTGATATGGGCTAGACCTTTAATGTATTTTAGTTTGGGTTCCAAGTCTTTTCTGTATGAACGATGGACTTTTAGGAGTTCTTCTCCAACCGTACATTTGAACTCAGGGACATATGAGGAGAAGGTATATTTTCTGAGCAAGACTTTGCGCGCCAGCGAATATCCATTGGTGTGAAGTCCTGAAGATCTCAACCCCAGCAAAATGTCGCCAGGTTTTATCTTTGACGTATCAAGGTATGCTTTCTTGCCGACTTTACCCACAACAAAACCGACAAGATCATAAATACCTTTTGGATAGAACCTTGTGAGCTTGGCAGTTTCTCCGCCGATTAAAATAATCTTCTCTCTTCGACATGCCTTGACAATACCTTTCACAATGTCGATGAGGACGTTGTTTTCGAGTTCTGCAAAGCCAATGTAGTCCATGAAAAAGAGAGGTATTGCACCGGTTGTCAGGATGTCATTTATACAGTGATTCACAATATCTTGACCGATCGTATCATGTCTACCAGTGCCGCAAGCAACGAGGATTTTCGTACCCACGCTGTCAACGCTGCTCACCAGATATTCATTGTTTATTGGGTAGATACCGCCGAAAAGACCAAAGGTAGATTTGTTTCGGTCCTTGAATGTTTTTGACACCTGTTTGCCGATGCCTTTCCTTATTAGATTAAGCATGTCAATATCAACACCAGCATCTTTATATAACATATAAGAATAGTATTCACTTTTCAGGATAATGCAAGTATTTATCCCACATTATTCATACTACATTTGTTTAATTTTCAGCAAACATAATACCAGTCTTACTTTACGCCTTTTTTAGACCACAGTTAAATTCAACACTTTGTTTTTTCTATTGTCATTGCGAGGGAGTGAAACGACTGAAGCAATCTCATTTGTTATTGGTAAATATGGGATTGCCACACCCGCCAAAGGAAATGGCGGGCGTGGCAATGACCGCTGAGTATGAATAATCGGGGTTATATGGTGCGGTGTGCCATTACTTTAGGACATTGTTGACAGCACTGAAATTTAAGGTTATACTAAAGCATGAAAAGTGACTTACAAATTGCCCAAGAAGCCACATTGATACCAATTCTTGAACTTGCTAAAAACCTGGGTATTGATGCAGAATATGTTATTCCTTGCGGCGTGTTCAAAGCAAAAATATCCCTGCAATTCTTTGAGAAATTGAAGGCAAGACCGAAAGGCAAGCTGATTTTGGTTACCGCAATGACGCCGACACGATATGGTGAAGGTAAGACTACGGTATCAATCGGTCTTAGCATGGCACTCAATAGCCTCGGTAAAAGATCAATAGTTGCTCTACGCGAGCCATCACTGGGTCCTGTTTTCGGCATTAAAGGCGGTGCCGCGGGTGGCGGTTATGTCCAAGTTTTGCCCATGGAGGACATAAATCTTCATTTCACTGGAGATCTTCACGCGATTAGTGCTGCCCATAACCTTTTGGCTGCGGTGCTTGATAGTCACATGCATTTTGGAAATAAACTCAACGTTGATGAAAGAGACATTTTCTTTACGCGTGCGATGGATATGAATGATCGAAGTCTGCGCGATATTGTAGTTGGTCTGGGTGGTAAAGCAAATGGTCCGGCACGTGAAGATGGTTTCATCATTACCGCGGCAAGTGAGATTATGGCAATCCTTGCCCTATCGCAGTCCCTTGCTGAGTTGAAAGAAAGACTGGGTAATATTTTGGTTGCCTTTGATATGGAAAGCAAGCCGATCTATGCACGGGATTTTGGTGTAAACGGCGCTATGACCGTCCTTTTGAAAGATGCCTTGAAACCGAATCTTGTGCAGACGATTGACCATACCCCAGCTTTTGTACATTGCGGTCCGTTCGCCAATATAGCACATGGCACGTGTAGTATCCTGGCTATAAAGATGGCACAGTACCTCTCTGATTATACCATTGTTGAGACAGGTTTTGGCTCAGACTTGGGTGCTGAGAAGTTTATCGATATCGTAACCAGAGCAGGTGATCTTTATGTGGATGCTTCAGTCCTTGTGGCTACCGTCCGCGCTTTGAAACTACACGGCGGGGCACCGAAAAAAGATCCGCGTTCAGGTAATATTGACCATCTCAAAAAAGGACTTTCGAATCTCGGGAAACATATTGAGAATATGGATAAACTTATGATTCCACCGGTCGTTGCACTCAATATATTCGAGGGCGATACAGAAGATGAAATAAAAATGGTAAAGGATTTTTGCCACGCCAAAAAAACCGAGTGTGCTGAAGTACGTGCCTTTGAGCAGGGAGCATCAGGGGCTGTACGACTTGCTGAAATGGTATGTCAAGACGTTGAAAATGGAAAATGCTGCATGCATCCGATTTATGATCTCGAAGATACTATCGAAGAAAAAATTGAGAAAGTGGCAAGGGAGATTTATGGCGCGATACAGGTTGTTTATACGCCGAAAGCAGCAAAAAATATCAAGCGTATCCAGCGGCTCAAAATGGATAAACTGCCAATCTGCATTGCCAAGACAAATATGTCGCTATCAGATAACCCTAACCTCTATGGTTTGCCTGAAGACTTCAAGATTACAATCAGGGGTATAAACATATCTGCAGGGGCTGGTTTTCTGATTCCCTTAACCGGTACGGTGATGCTCATGCCTGGATTATCAAGAATCTCAAATGCAGAGAGAGTGGATATCGACGATGAAGGTAGGATAACCGGTTTAACATAGCGACCTAGCGAAAGTATTAAATCATGCCGGCAAATCTTCCGCCCCAGTATTTTGAAGTAGAAAAACAATACCGTGAAGCAAAAGAGCCGCGCGAGAAATTAACTTATCTCGGGCAGCTTCTTTCCATAATCCCTAAACATAAAGGAACTGAAAAACTCCAGGCCGAGTTAAAAACAAAGATATCCAAAATCAAGACAACGATTGAAAAACAGAAGAAATCCAAAGGATCAGGCGGAACGTGGTACCAGGTTGAAAAACAGGGTGCTGGTCAGGTTGTGCTTGTGGGTCTACCAAACTGCGGTAAGTCATCGTTGCTAAATATGCTGAGTAATGCGCATTCAGAGGTTGGTCTTTACCCGTATACAACTCAATTACCCCAAGTTGGCATGATGGAGTTCGAGAACATTAAGATCCAAATAGTCGATACACCGGCACTTTATGAAGACGCGCCGGCGTGGTTGTACGGACTTTATCGGAACAGTGATCTACTTCTTATCGTGGTAGACTTCCGCAAAGACCTAATCAATGATTTTGAGAAAATACGCAAGGCACTTAACGATAAGAACATTTTTATCACAAAACATGAATTCGGTGATGTGAAAAAGGCGCTTGTCGTATTGAACAAAGCAGATGCAGAATCTGATGAAAACGCGCGCCGTGTTTTTACCCGGAAATATCAGAATGATTTCTCCATTATGCCGATATCAACGACCGGGTTACAGGGCATTGATATATTGAAAAAGTGGATTTTTGATAGATTGAATATTATCAGGCTATACACCAAGAAAACAGGTAAGCCGATCGTCAAAGATGATCCAGTTGTTCTGCTTGGAGGAACTACGGTGATTGATGCGGCTGAACATATTCATAAGGATTTTAAGAAGAACCTTAAATATGCACGACTCTGGAATGAAAAAGGCTATGCTGGACAACGGGTTGAGAAAAACCATGTGCTTTGTGATGAGGATGTGATTGAGTTTCATGTCTAACCCCGGTTAGAGATGGAGATTGATGATTATATACTATACTTATGTGATTCGAAGCAAAAAAGATGACAGATTCTATACGGGATTTACTAGTGATTTACGGAAACGCTTCAGGGATCATAATGCTGGGATTGTACAGGCAACAAGAAGCAGAGGTCCATTCGTTCTTGTATATTACGAAGCATGTATTGATAAACAAGATGCGAGAGCTAGAGAAAAGTATTTGAAGACTGGAATGGGTAAACGATACTTGAAGAATAGACTGAAGCGTTTCCTATCTCTAACGGGGTAAATATGGATAAACACAAAGGTGAGTTAGCGATTATTGATTTTATTCGCAAGCGATTTCCAAAAAAGAGAAAGGAAATCTTAAAGGGTATCGGTGATGATGCAATGGTTTTTCGTAATGGGTTTGTCGTATCTACTGATTCATTTTTCGAGAATATTCATTTTGATCTTAAATATTTTTCTATGTATGCTGTGGGCTGGCATACAATGGCGGCAAGTCTTTCAGACCTTGCCGCGATGGGTGCCGAACCGTTGTGTGCGTTGGTTTCTTTGAACCTCACGAAGAAAATCGGGCTCAATGATATCAAGGCACTTTATCAGGGGTTTGACAAGCTCGGCAAAAAATATGCGTTCGATATTAGCGGCGGCGATATTGTTCAGAGCCCGGGATTTGGTTTGACAATCATGGTTATTGGAAGAGCAAGAAAGCCCTTGATGCGTTCAGGAGCCCAGCCTGGTCAGGTGCTCTTTGTGACGAATTTCCTCGGGCTCGCTGAGCTTGGTCGCGCAGTACTCGATAAAGGCCTGCCGCGCAAACAATACCCAGCAGCGGTCAATAAACATTTGTATCCTGAACCGCGGATAAAAGAATCCGGATTGTTAAAGAAATACGCCAGGGCCTGTATTGATATTTCAGACGGTTTGTCAACGGATGCCAATCATCTTGCTGCTGAGAGTAAGGTGAAGATAGTGCTTGATACAGAACATGTGCCAATCCATTCAGAAGTCGGTAAATTCTGTGCTATGAAAGGAATTGAGCCCCTGGAATTTATTCTGGCTTCAGGTGAGGATTTTGAATTGCTTTTCACGGCGCGCGATCTGCCAAAAATATCTGGCGTCAAAGTTTTTAGGATCGGCAAAATCATGAAAGGCAGTGGTTTATTTATGTCATTCAGAGGGAAACAAAGACGCATTAGCCCAACCGGGTATGAACATCTACGTTGAGTTTACCCCGTTGGAAAATATTGTCCTTCAACGTGTGCGATACTGAAGAATAAATAAAGCATGGGTTTGCTACGGGGTAAATACTAAACTCTAATATCTAAATTCTAAACAAATTCAAAATTCGAATCTCAAAACAGATAAGAATAAAGGAATTCTGTTAAAACCATTGACAAGCTGATTATCTTATCTACAATAATCCAGGAGGTGAGATGAATAAAAGATTTTATTTACCCTTGTATTTTTTTGGTATGCTGTTCAGTGTGAACATATGCTTTGCTTATTATTATGGCTATGAACCGAGTATGCTCAGTCAAAATCTGCGCCTTGCCGGAATCGGCAACCTTGATCTTGTAATAATCGAGCGCATCAATGAAATAAATGTCTATGATTTTGGCGAATCGCCAGCTGGTGCGATCAGCGATAATAAGGGTCAATCCGAGATAAGTATCCCTTTTCTCTATGGCTATACAGTCTTTGATGATACAGTATATAATCCGGAATGGCACGCTGCTGCAGGGGCGATTAGCAGCATTTTCAAACCGGGAGAAAGAATCGCCTTAGGTGGCTCTTTCTCAAAGGCAAAAGCGGTTGATCAAGAGGAATCCGAGTATATGTCCATCTGGAAGTCAAAACGTGATGTAATGCGCTATTCTTTGATCGCAAACTGGAATGTTGTATCAAGAATGAGCATTGGTTTTCGCGGCGCTTACCACAAGTTGACCGAAGAAGACAGTAGCTTTTATGGCACATACCTTGATGTGACTAAAGTGACTTGTTATGAACCAGGTCTGCTAATAAGTTCTGGCTCAGAACAATGGCAGTATGGTTTCAACTACAAGTACAAGAAATACAGTCGGGAGTACGGTGATACTGTAATACATGAATTTGCAATACCGATTATACATTCTTCTTCAAATCTTGACATGGGTATCAGAGCTACCCTTGGAACAATCCCTGATAGTGGTCTATTAAAATCTGTAAATATGAGATCGATCTATAAATTACCGTTTGGCAATAAACACGTGAACTTTGGTTTTCAACTCGGCTATGTCTCGCCCCATATAATGGACGATTTCCATTATGGGTATATTCCTGGACACCAGACAGACATGGGTTTTGGCATGGCTTATCTGAGCGAGGATTTTGGTTTGCTGGGCATCCAGTATAAGAAAGAGATATCGACCTTTACTAAAGTAGTCACTCCTTACTCGATCCACAAAAATTGCCTTGGTATTGGAACAGAAATACGTCTGTTTAAAATAGTGCCAGCGCGTTTTGGCTATACGAATATCAGTTATGATTATGGCTATGGCGGTACTTTTTACTATGACGTAATTACATGGGGCTTCGGTATTCAGTTTCCAGGTATAGGTCTTAAGGTGGATTTCTGCCACAATTTGTATGTCTATAAACGCGGTTATCATAATAATGAGACAGACTATGACCACACCTTTGGCTTGGCTGGGTATTTTGATTTCTGACAAAGTCAGAAATCTCTAATTACGGTGATTATACTAATATATACCAGAGATTCAAAGACATGAAATATCACTGTAATATTTTTTTCATTTTTGTAATCGAGAGAGCGATGAATGTTTTTTCAGAGCTCTCTTGACAAATTAGGGTAATTGTTTATAATGTTTTTATGGGGGCGATCGGTCTTGACGAGACGATTGAAATGAAAAAGGGCATACCGAGGGTTCTGGCCACCTCGTTAATCCGACCCGAGGAAAAAACATCCTGAATACGGATATGCTCTAGCTGCATAATAAATGCAGCTACGTCTGCCTGGGTGGTCAGCCCAGCTCAGGCTCAGGCGTCATATAGGGCTGAAACCTGTCAATTCTCGCCTTATGGATTGATAGGATAGTTGAAAAGGCTATCTCATGCAGACCTGTCTTTTGGTGACGCATGAGGAGAAACATAAAGAGACTAAGTATGTAGTCCTTTTCATCGAAGCGTTTCGGACGCGGGTTCAATTCCCGCCGCCTCCACCAACCCAGCCCTTTTACAAAAGGGCGGGGTTGAGTGCCCCGAATGAAATGAGGGGCACGAATTTGTAGTAGACAATGAGTCACTTAATTACTTAATAACCTAATGACCCAATGACTCTGGTTTTTGCTGGTGACTTAGTAACTCAATGACTTAATAACTCTTGTTGTTCTGGAGGAAGCGAATGTTTGTATTACTGCTTATTTTTGCAGGTTCACCAATTATCATCACTGAAGTGATGTCCAATGTTAAAGGTTCAGAACAGACTTGTGGAGATAGAAATGAGTATATTGAGATTTATAACTTGAGTTCGGATACGATTGATTTATCAGATTATTTGATCTATGACTTTGATGTCAGCCCGGATGAGATCTATCCGTGGGAAGATGATGCAATTCTCATAAAGTACCCAAGTTTAAGGATTCATTCCACGCTCCTTTATCCTCATTCATATGGACTGGTACTTGACCGTGAATATACGAGTCAGGATACAACCGGCGGTAATGTTCAACCCTATGATTTCCCTGATTCAACACTGATTCTTACTACTGATGATACAACGATCGGTAATGGACTTCAGACATCAGATCCTTTTATTGTTTTTTCAGTCCTTCATGCCTGTACGACATCCTTTGGAACCCCATACGATACTTTAGACTATTTCCCCTCTGACCCAGGCGATGGCATATCCTGGGAACGCATAGAATTATTATTGCCTGATACTGTTACTAACTGGCATATATGTATAGATTCAACCGGAGGTACTCCAGGCAGTGAAAACAGCACGACTAATGCCTTTGATCTTGCGATTGAATCACTGTCTATTATTTTCACTCCAGCAGTTTTGAAGACTGGAGAAGATGTCCGCATCGAAGTAAGAATAAAGAACTATGGTCTCAGAGAAACTGATGACTATTCACTTGTAGTATTTGATGACCAGAACAATGATAGTATCTTGAATTCGGGTGAATCGATAGCTCAAATAAGCGGACTTCTTGTATATCCCTCAGATAGTGTTTCTATTGGCTATATCTATGAACACCCAGAACAAGGAGTACATGTACTTGGTTTTCAAGTTAACTTCCAAAGCGACAGAGACCTGACAAACAATATGGCGTTCAAAGAACTCAGGGTCGTGGGTGAAATCGGTGAATTGGTACTTTCCCCAGCTATTTTCACACCGAATAATGATGGTTTCGAAGATAATCTACAGATTGATTACCGGCTCCCGGATGCTGGCGGCTTGCTGAATATCGCGGTTTTTGACAGCCGTGGTAAATTAGTGCGGTTTCTTTGCAAAAAAGAATATTGTGCACTTGCTTCTGGAACCATATATTGGAATGGCAAGGTAAGCGAACGGAAATTGCCCACCGGGATGTATATTGTCTATCTTGAATACTGTTATCAGAACAAGGTGACAAAGGCGAAAAAGACCGCTATTTTGGCGAGGTAGATAGAGATCGTTTATGGTTAATCGGTTGCGAAAAGCGATTCGTATATCGTTTGCTACTTGGTAATAGGTAAGTTTTTCCTGAAAATTGGAGTAGCGAGACTTGTCTCGCACCAAAACAGCGCAGAACAAGTTCTGCTACTCCGCTTGTCTGTTTGTTTTTTGTTTATTGAAGAGAGATTTAGGAAAAACTAAACTATTACGCCATTTGAACCAATGAAGCTCGATTCATTATCTCTGGATTATCCGGTTAAACCGGATAATGACACAAAAGCAAAGTGGATAATGACAAAACGAAGAGGTCATTACCCGACTTGCTGTAGTCCTGAGTTATATGTCGAAGGGCCTGTCCTGAGCAGAGTCGAAGGGATCGGGTAATCCAGAAATCAATTCTTTCCTTTTTCCCTAAACTATCTTGACTTTTTGCGTTTTTTGGTTATAATAACCTCATGCTTAAAAAGACTCCTTTTTACGAAATGCACGTGAAAAATAATGGAAGAATTGTTGAATTCGGTGGATTTTTGATGCCTGTTCAGTTCGAGGGTATTATCCCAGAACACCGCACTGTGCGCACGGGCGTTGGCGTCTTCGATGTGTCTCACATGGGGGAGATCGAGATTTTGGGTAAAGACCGGTTAAAATTCGTGAATTATTTGACTACTAATGATGCGTCAAAACTCGAATTGAACCAGATTCAGTATTCAACTATGCTATACCCTGATACCGGTATTGTTGACGATCTCTTAGTATATAATCTTGAAAACCGAATCTTACTCGTTGTAAATGCCGCAAATACAGATAAGGATTATCAATGGATTGTCGACAATAAGAAATATGATATCGATATTAAGAATACGAGCAATGATATTGGTCAGTTAGCAGTTCAAGGACCAAAGGCTGAGTCGGTCATGCAGAAACTCTTTGATCTAGACCTTTCAACATTGAAGTATTATTGGGCGACTGAGGTAAAAATGAAGGATATTCCAGTACTTCTTTCACGTACCGGATATACTGGTGAAGACGGTTTTGAAGTGTACGTGGACAAGAAATACGCGGTGCAATGTTGGCAGATGATATTTGATGCAGGAGCAGAGCACAATATTAAACCAATCGGACTTGGCGCCAGGGATACGTTGCGTTTTGAAATGAGATACTGTCTTTATGGTAATGACATAGATAAAACAACCAACCCTTTGGAAGCGGGTCTAGGCTGGGTGGTCAAATTTGACAAAGGCGATTTTATTGGCCGGGATAATCTGCTAAAGGTTAAAGAAGCTGGGATCAAACGAAAACTTGTTGGTTTTGAAGTAATCGGCAAAGGCATTCCCAGACCCCATCAAGACATTCATGCCGAAGATAGAAAGATCGGCTTCGTGACTTCGGGGACCTTCTCTCCATCAATGAATAAGGGGATGGGCATTGGCTATGTTGAGAAACCTCATAACAAAGTAGGTACAAGAATCAAAGTTATAGGTAAGATCCCGGTAGTTGCCGAAGTTATCAAAGGTCCATTCTACAAACAAAGCAGTCATCAATGATGGATGGGGAGATAAAGAGACACGGAGAAACGGGGATAAAGAGAAAAGAAAAATATTCGTGGCTATCAATTTCATTCTCCGCGTATATCAATTTATGCAGCCAAAGTGTGAATAAAGGGAGGTAAAATGGCAAATATAATAGAAGGGGTGAAATATACAAAGGAACATGAGTGGGTTAAAATAGAAGGTGATACAGCGCTTGAAGGCCTTACTGATTATGCGCAGTCAGAGTTGTCTGATATTGTTATGATCGAACCACCAGAAGTCGGTAGAAAAGTAAACGCAGGTGAACCGGTTGGAACAATAGAAGCAGTTAAAGCAGTGAGCGACCTATATGCTGGCCTTACTGGTGAAATTATCGAAATAAATGAAAAAGTAGTTAGTGATCCTTCTATCATTAACAAAGATCCATATGGTGAGGGATGGCTTTTCAAAATAAAGATTGATGATCCAAGGCAGGCGGAGACTCTATTAACACCTGAGCAGTACAAAGAATTGATTGCTAAACACTAATGCATTATTTGCCACTCACCCCCCAGGATGAGAAGGATATTCTAACCAGACTTGGAGTATCTTCTTTTTCGGATTTAATCGACCAAATTATTCCAAAGAATCTGCAGCATCAAGGGCAATGTGGTTTGCCCGATGCGGTGAGCGAATGTGGTGTTAGAAAAATCTTGAAGGAATTAGCAAATCAGAACTACAATAGCAGTGAGTACGTTTCGTTCTTGGGCGCGGGTGTTTATGATCACTACATCCCCGCGATCATCGACAGTTTGCTGTTGCGCAGTGAATTCTACACTGCTTACACGCCTTATCAGGCAGAAGTATCACAAGGAACCTTGCAGACCATCTTTGAATACCAGAGTGTCGTGTGCGAACTTACTGGCATGGAGATAGCCAACGCCTCGATGTATGATGGCGGGTCAGCGTTGGCTGAAGCATGCCACATGGCATGTACTATTACTAGAAAAAACAAGGTAATCCTCACTGATCTTATACATCCATTTTACCAAAGAATAACACATACATACACGAAAGAATGCGGCGTGGAGATAGTAGGTTGTCCTTCGAAAGATGGCTTGATTGACATGAAAAGCCTTAAAGGGCTTATTGACGATAAAACCAGTTGTGTTTGTATTCAGCACCCTAATTTCTATGGTTTCCTTGAAAACATAACAGAGATAGAGCAGATAGTGCACAAACATGGAGCCCTGTTGATTTCCGTTGTTGATCCTGTTTCTTTAGGTGTGATAGTACCGCCTGGTGAGTACAATGCAGATATCGCAGTTGGTGAAGGACAGGCATTGGGGATTGCTCAAGGCTTTGGTGGTCCTCTTTTGGGGATTTTTGCTTCCCGACAGAAATACGTACGGTCATTGCCCGGTCGTATTGTTGCTGAGACAACCGATGTGGATGGTAAGCGCGGCTATGTATTGACTTTACAAACGCGTGAGCAGCATATTCGGAGGGAAAAAGCGACTTCCAACATCTGTACAAACGAAGCATTGTGCGCATTGAGTTCTTTGATTTATTTATGCAGCCTTGGTAAACAAGGTATTATAGACATCGGTAATCTATGCGTATCAAAAAGCCACTACTTATTCAATAGAATAAAGGAATTGAAAGGTATCAAACCAGCTTTTGAGCGAGAGTTCTTTAAAGAATTCGTTGTCGAAACTGATAAACCAGCCAATCAAATATTAGATTCTCTTCTTAAATACAAGATATTTGGCGGTGTACCTTTGTCAGTTTTTGATAAGAACCTAAAAAATCAGTTCTTAATTTCGGTTACTGAAAAAAGAACCAAAAACGAAATTGATAAATATATTGATGCCCTTTCCACAATTTTATAATAATACTGCCTTCCATAATGCCTGATTTGTGTTATCTGCGTCTTTTATCCGTATCTTTTATCTTTGTAATTTGCGTTATATTTTCATCTGTGAAATCTGTGTTATGAAATTACTATTTATTGGAGACATTATTGGTAGCCCGGGTAGAAACAGGGTTTGTGCAAACCTTCCGGAATTACTGAAAAAAGAAGATATTTTTTTCTCTATTGCTCAAGGCGAAAATATTGCAGGTGGGATTGGAATTACGGAAGAAACAGCCAAGCAATTATTTGAGGCTGGGATCGATTGTATTACTACCGGTAATCATGTTTGGAAGTATAAAGCGATTTATGATTACCTCAAGCAGGAGAAGCGAGTTTTGCGTCCAGCCAATTACCCTGAAGGCGTACCTGGTTCAGGTTTTGCAGTCTATGAAAAACAAGCTATTAAAATTGGCGTAGTGAATCTGGAAGGGCGAGTATTTATGTCATCCAAAAGAGATCCATTCAAAATAGGTCGAAGTATTGCTGAAACGATGCGCAAGGAAACCTGTAATATCTTTGTTGATTTTCACGCCGAGGCAACAAGCGAAAAAAGGGCGCTGGGATTCTATTTATCAGACTACGTTACTGCATGTGTTGGAACCCATACCCATGTACAGACCGCTGATGAACAGATCATTAATAACCGAGCTGCATATATTACTGATGTCGGAATGGTTGGCGCGCGAGATTCCGTGATCGGTGTAAAAAAAGAAGAAGTCATTGACCATTTCTTGCTTTCCATACCCCACAAATTCAAAGTGGGAAAGGACAGTATTATTGCCAACTGCGTGATCATTGATTTTGACGTGAGGATAGGACAAGCCAAATCCATAGTACGTTACAATTTTTAGAAATTCGCATAGAGCAAAGAGCATAGTGCTCAGTGCTTTGAAGACGCTGTACGCTTGTTTCTTCAGCGTCAGCGTGACTTCAATCCGCCAAAGCGGATGTGGCTCCAACGAAGTGTGTCTTCAGCTTTTGCGTGCAAATCAGTATCGGTCGTACGATACTATTTCCTTCTGGGCTTTCCTTCCCCGGTTTTCTGGTTCTTCTGCTGGATACCCAATCGGTGTGAGTGCTATAACCCTGACATCTTCAGGAACCTGCAGAATGTTCTTGACGTCCTGTTCAACAAACGCACCAATCCAGCATGTACCGAGCCCTTCATTTGCCGCGGCAAGGATCATATGGTCAAGAGCAATTGCCAGATCAACTGGACCTGAGTTCATATAACCACCCATATGTCCCCAGGCCATTTTCTCAAGGATACAACCGACAAGTATGACATCAGCATCAGCCATCCAGAGTTGAGCGCGGCTTGCTTCAGCAACTTTCTTCTTGATTTCCGGGTCTTTTATAACTATGAAACGCCATGGTTGGATATTTTTAGCCGAGGGTGCAATGCGACCAGCATCGAGGATTCTATCCAATACCTCCTCAGGTATTGGGTCTGATTTGTACTTTCTGACACTCTTTCTTTTCTTGATTGCATCATAAAAATTCATTGCTTCACTCCTTTCATCCCTTCGGGATGTCGATTACAGCGATACAAATAAATGATTACAGAGATACTACTAAACATCGAATTCTGTTTCACATATTCCTCTTCTCTTAAAGAGGGTCAATCATCCCACAATTCGCTCTCCCCTTAAGGGGAGAGGACTTCGACGTGAGCTCAGTCGAACGATTAAAGCCTGCCCTGAACTTGTTTCAGGGGTGAGGGGTAAATAATAATGACTCAACAGCCTAACATTAATGATACCCCGTTACTTACTTCGTTCGAGCGGGGTCCTCAATTTTGCAGCCAAATCATCCCACAATTTCCTCTTCCCTTAAGGAGAATCAATCATCCCACAATTCCCTCTCCCCTTACGGGGAGAGGACTTCGACGTGAGCTCAGTCGAACGATTAAAGCCTGCCCTGAACTTGTTTCAGGGGTGAGGGGTAAATAATAATGTAATCCCTTTCTGCCATTTTTAATGGCAGATGCGGGGTCCTCAATTTTGCAGCCAAATTCTAAATTTGGGCAAAATTGGGACACGCCCGGCGCGACTCGAACGCGCAACCTGCGGAACCGGAATCCGCCGTTCTATCCAATTGAACTACGGGCGTACACACAGCAGATATCAGATACTAGATACTAGATACTGGTGAACAGAGTTTTTTACAGAAACCAAGTACCTGATACCCAGAAACTATTCTCTGTATTATAAAGGATTTTCAGTTTAAGTCAATAAATTACCCAGAATTCATAGCGTATTTCGAAGTTTTGAAGATGTGAAGCTCAGAACCTCTGAACTTCTTAAGTTTTAGCTCGAATATCAAAATGCTGCCCCGTGCGATTTTTGTTTATTTCACCGGGGTCAAGTCGGAGATCCTGTCGCAGATCCCGAAGTCCTGAGGGGAAGAATTGAAGGGACCTGTCACCTTTTCAATTAAAACAGATGCAAGTGAAATTGGCATTGAGTTCTGTTGAGCATTTGGGATAATTGAGAGGCTACGCCAATTTATTTATTCTTCGAGCGAGCGAAGCGAGTCGAGAAGTTCCTCAATGTATGTTCTCGACAGGCTCGAACCGTAACTTTTTATTCTTCGAGCGACCCCGCACTTTTACAAAAGTGCGGGGGAGTCGAGAAGCAACAAGGATGCTGTGGACCGGAAACGATTAATAGGGAATTAAATGAGTTTTTTAGAAATTCTGATATTTATCAGTGCTCTAATAATTATGGTAGTGGGATTAACTGGAGTTATTCTCCCTGTTCTACCTGGTATCCCCCTTATCTTCGGGGCAGTAGTTTTGTATGGCGTTTTATCTGGATTTGAAAAGATTTCTTTTAACCTGATTCTGATTTTTGCCGGTCTAACTATATTTAGTCTCGTAGTTGATTATTTAGCGAATTTTTTAGCAGTAAAGAAAATGGGAGGAGGAAAAGCCGGATCCATTAGTGCAGTGATAGGTTTGTTTATCGGGATTTTTATCGGTTTGGTCGCAATTATCCTGTTACCTTTTTTGTTTGCTGTTATATTTGAATTGATCGTAGGCAAAAGGAAAAGCCAGGCTCTAAAAGCAGGTACCGGAGCTCTTTTGGGTTTATTGTTCGGTGGGCTGTTGAGGTTTATCATAGGCTGTGTAATGATCGGTGTTTTCGTCTGGAGTGTCTTGTGATTATGTAAATACGACCTTCGATTCTGAAAACCGATTGTACTTGACAGCGAAAGAAAAATAAATATTATTATATAAAAGGTTCTAAAAAATGGAGGTTTGTTTATGAAATGGATTTTAATTGCTTTAGTAATAGTCCTTATAATATGGTTAGTATCGATGTTGCTTCAGAAGAAAGAAAAGAAATCAAGGGAAGCATTGATCCAGCAACATCTAGAAGAGAAGAAAAAAGAAGAAGAAGCCCAAGATAAAAGTCCGTTCAAAGACTGATAATAACATACTTAGCAGCGAAAATAAGTTTGAGGACGGCGTCCTATTATATTATAGACGCAATGAATTTATCGACAATTTCTTCATCGAGTTGAGAGCCCTTTATTTTGTTTAATTCGTCGATCGCACTTTCCTTGGTTTTTGCACTGCGATACGGCCTTTCTGAGCGCATTGCATCATAGGTATCCGCAACAGCGAGTATCCTTGCTAACAAAGGGATTTGCTCTCTTGACACACCATCTGGATAGCCCTTACCGTCGATTCTTTCATGATGAGCGTAAATAATATCAAGGATTCCTTTGAACTCGCTGACCGTACTCAATATCTTCTTGCCGATTACTGGATGTTTCAGGATGTGTTTACGTTCTTTTTTGGTTAGTGGTTTCTTTTTATTCAATATTCCATCAGGTATACTGATTTTGCCAATATCATGGAGCAAACAAGCTTGCTTAAGAAGCTCTATTTCACGCTCAGGGATATCCAAGGTATTGGCGATCCTAACTGCATAGTCCATTACGCGCAGAGAATGCCCAGCCGTGTAGTGGTCCTTGGCATCCAATGTTTTAGCAATAAGTTGCACAAATTCCACAAAGTCGCGAGTCGATTTAACAGTCAGCCTTTCGACCTCTTGGCGTGTTTTGGTTAGATTCTTGAATATCCAGGAATACTGACGTAGAAATACCCAGGCAAAGGATACGACGATGATATACATACCTAAGACGAATGGATTACAAAACCAGGGGATCAATGGTCTTTTAAGTAATGTCCCGGCAACATTCAAGGCGCAAAGCAAGAAGCCAAAAGACACGCCAACGACGAGCGGAGTTTGTTTCAGTTCATCAATTGCGGGTTTTTGCATTAATGAGGCTTTCACATAATAACCACCATTGATCAGCAGAAGCATAGCGATGAATAGTGGATAGAGGGGTCCTTTTCTTGCCTGTAAGATATTAAGATACATGACCGGCTGATTTGTGATGACAAGGTCGGTTATACCGATGAATGCAAAGCAGACAAGTGTGATAGCGCCGAGTATGTATTTGGTTCTCTTGCTGGGTTCTTTTCTTATGAGGCTTGCGATAAATAGAGGAAAAGTGTAAATGAATCCAAAGATTGCGATGTAGAGCATTTTGGCCCAGAAGATTGCTTGAGCCGGTCCAAAATTGCCTTCAATGTGATATTGAGCGAATATAGCCAGGGAGCAGCATAAGAAAAAAAGACCGGCATGTAGAAAATTCTTGTGATCACGGTTTTTAAAATAAAGGTAGAATAAAGATATAGTCAGGAGCGCCGTAGATGATGCAAAAATTAAAATGACTTTATCAAATAACATAGTTAATAGATAATACCCCATTTTTTATTGGTGTCAAGTTATTAATCTGAGATTTCTGAAAAAATCAGAAATCTCTGATTACAACGATACAAGAGAGATTACGGAGATTAAAATATCACGAAAAACCATAGGAATTACTGTAATCAAAAGAGCTCGAAGGATAAAATATTACTGTTCGAGCGTAGTCGAGAACATACATTGAGGACGTTTGGATCGTTTCGTCCGTTTAGACCGTTAAGTAGTTGCTCGATTCATCGAGCAGTCTGATAAATCAGACGACTACATTTTTTGTCGTTAATAACGTTTAAAGCGTTAGAAATTTAAAAACCGTGCCGCAGCGCTTCTCCAGTCCGCCATGCTGCGTGGCGGATGTGTCTGCAGCCGAAGGCGTGTCTTCAACGGAGTGTGTCTTCAGTTCGCGAATGCGAACATGATTCCAGCGTAGGGCTCTCTACCGCTGCGAAGCAGCCATACCTTTTGTCTCCAATACTCAGTTAGCGCTTACTATTTTCTCGAGTCTGTCGATGTCGATTTTGTCCAAATCTGCGATTTGGGTTCAAACTCGAACATCCCGAGCAGAGTGAGGGAGAACTTCCCTCAATATGGTTTGACTTTTCGCTACGGTTATCTATAATAAGAGGTATGATCTCATTGTCTAACAAGGTGAAGATAATCCCAATAGAGCAGCCCTTTCTCCGTGTCTTAGCGCAATACTTCTACAAACAGTATCACGTTGATTTCCCTGATTTCTCAGATATCCTGGTGGTTTTTCCTACGCAGCGCAATAGATTGTATTTTCGGAGGAACTTACTTGAGGTTTCAAAAACCTTGGGTATGGTTCCGCCAACCATGAGAACAATAGCAGAATTAATTGACAAAATCCACGAGGATTTGGGTGGCAAAAAAGGATTGATGCTCAATGTGGTTGAACGTAATTTCCTCTTGAGGGAAGTTGTAGAATCCATGAAGGTTGAATATTGGCACGACTTACCTTTTCTGAAATTTGTGGCGATTGGCAAACGGTTACTTCATTTATTTGATGAATTATCAAAAGAGGGTGTAACCTTTGAGCATGTGGAGGAACTTGTGCGCCTTGGTCACTACCCTGAGAGGTTTGTAGAACATGAACTGTCCATAATAAAAAATATTTTTTATGAATATCGAAGAACCCTTGTTAGTATAAACTATCAAGACAGTATTGATAAGTCTGAACTTATTCTCAACCACTTCACCACTTCGTTGCTAAAGCCTTTCAAACATATCTTCATTACTGGTCTTGTCGCGGCGACACATTTGGAAACTCTATTGATTAAGAGGATTTTACAAGATCTGGATGCTGAATTAATTCTCCATTCAAGCTCAAGACATCTAATGCAAGCGAAGGATCCGACTGATCCCTTTTATTTACACGCCAAAATGTTGAAAAGGATTGGTGTTAATCAGGGCGACAACATTGCGGTCATTGGTCATGAAAACCCTCAGCTGCCCGTAATTCATATTACGCGGACCGAAGCTATGTTTCAACAAACACTCCAAATCAAAAAAATTCTACACAAGGTGCGAGGTCGCTACGAGCCCCATCGCATTGCAGTAATCCTAACCGACGAGAAAAGTGTGTTTCCAACAATTGAGATACTGAAGTCCTCAGGACTCGCGTACAATTTGTCAACCGGGTTGCCAATGACTCAATCATTGCTCTATACTTTTCTCGATCAATTATTGGATGTTGTTGAAAGCGGTTTCCATTACAAAGAGTTTTTCATTTTTATCAAACATCCGTTAGTCAAGAACGCAGTAATCGAAGAGAAAGCAGTGCGATCTTCAGTGTACACACTACAGCAGACAATGATCAAGAAACGTTTGAATTATTTCAGCTTCGAGGATCACGCAGACGGTGTGCTCGAAAAACTTGCCGGGTTATTGAAAAACTGTTTTAATACGGTAACACGCAGTGTATCCCTAAATCAATACATCCTGAGTCTACTTGAGATGCTAAACCAGGTGCTTCTGTATAACAAAGAACTTATGAAGACTGGCTTTGATGGTATCGGTGATTTCTCGGACCGTCTAAATGACTTAGCTAAGTTGCGTATCGCTGGTGATCATATTGATCACGGCACCAAAATGTTGCGGTTTATTCTTGATGTCTTAAAGGATGCGTCGTTTAAGACCAGGGGTGATCCTATGAAAGGTGTTCAGGTAATTGGTTTACTCGAAGCAAGGAACCTCGACTTTGACTGCATCATCATTCCCTCGATGAACGAAGGGGTTTTCCCGAAACGGAGTGAAAAGGATTTGTTTGTAAATCAGCAGGTACGTAAGGAAATTGGTCTTCCTTATGATAAGGAACGCGAGAGTCTCTTTCATTACTATTTTACGGAGATGATAAACAGTAAGAAAGAAGTGTTCATATCGTACATTGAAGAGGAGAAAAGAGACATCCGTTCACGCTTTATTGATTTTCAGATTGACAAAGGGGCAGTGGTTACTGATGCCAAGATAGCGCTGGGGAGCACGACGTGCAGTTTACCAATGCGGGCGGTAAAAAAGAGCAGCGATCTTTTTAAAAAGCTCATCCATAAACTATCAACGCGAGGACTCAGTCCGACTAACCTCAAAGACTTTCGTGAGTGTCCATACCGTTTCTACCTAAAATATGTGCTCCGTGTAGTTGAACCCAGCACTATTATTGAAGAAGCCGGTCCTAAGGAATGGGGGACTATTATTCACAAAGCACTCCGTGACTTTTATAAATATGATCTTCCCGGTGGTATAATAAAAGAAGACATCGCGGTGATGCAGCCAAAACTATATCAAAGATTGGGCAAAGCGCTGAGGGATGAATTGGCAACGCATCCAAAGATGATAAATTTTTTGGACCTTGAGCTTTATAAAAAACGAATGGATAAATTTCTAAAGAAGGAAATCGAAAGATCAAAATCAGGTTCCAGGGTGGTCACCAATGAAATTGAGAAGCGGATCGAATGTTTCTTACAAATAAATAATGTTAAGGTGAAACTATATGGATACCCTGACCGGATTGAAATTCTCAACGACCGACATTATGTTCTCGACTATAAGTCAACCACACCATTGAAAAAGAAGTACGAATTGGGCGATGACTTCGTGGAGTTTCAATTGCCCTTGTATGGTATGATTATTGCTGGGGGCGATTTCACGAGTATCGGAGGTTTGGCATACTATGAAATATCAAAAGATGTCAAAATTACCCCTATTGTTGAGGAAAAAGATATTGTCGAATACCTGAAGGATTTCAAGACGAAGATTTTACTGCCAATGCTTGAGGAACTTTTGTCGGCAGATATTGCATTTTATCAGGCGGGTGCGAAAACCGCATGTAAATATTGCGCTTTTACCCATCTTTGTGGAGTAAAAAGTGTTTAGGAAAATAGAGCATACTGCTATGATGTCATCGGCTGGCGCCGGCAAGACGCGTGCCCTGACTAAACGGTTTCTTTATTTGTATCTACATCAGGCAAATTATCCACTCAAGTCATTATATGGCATTACTTTTACAAATGAGGCAGCGTTTGAAATGAAGACGCGGGTATTAGATTATCTTGACCTTCTTATTGCCGGAACATCCAATGACAAAGCAGATTTGGAAATAATTGAGTACTTCAACGGGCATTTTTCAAACGTAAAAGAGCGGGCAAAAAAGAAGAAAAATCACCTGCTCAATAACCTTACCGAATTCAATATCTACACATTTCATAGTCTTTTTGCCTCTTTCCTTTCAAGTATTCCATTTGCAGCTGGTGTTTTACCAGGTTACAAGATAATAGATGATGCGTATGAATTAGTGATTTATGAATCGGTCCTGGATAAATTCCTTGAGGCAAGCGGTCGCGAGAAAGGTCGATTTAAATTGATGAAAGAATTCGTTGTGCAAAAAGAGACTAGAGTGAAGGCAAGCGTGAAAGACATTTACTGGAGCATAACCCCGTGGTTTGGTTTCCTTGGTGACTTAGTGGGTGGTGAACAAGACATCAGGGTCAGGGTTAAGGTAAAGAAAGATGAGTTTGTCGAATCCCTTCACCGCCTTGTCTCATTCATTCGCACATATGAAAAAGCAGGGTACACCAAGAGTGGTGCGCACATGAATAAGAACCTCGTTGGATTCTGTAAAGCGATAGATCGATACCTTGAGTCGAAGAATTTTAAGACCCTGGAAGAATCTGCGTGCACGAAATCTATTTTGCATTGTGATTTAGATGGGAAAAGTTATCTTACGAAATTCGCGGATAATCTGGGTAAGGAAAAAGACGACTTTAAAAAACTTTTAAAAGTGGTATCTTCTTGCACTGACGATTATTTACGGCTACTATCTGATCAACAGATAGTAGTTCATCTGAAGCCAATTCTGGAAATCCACAATTTATTCCAGGAGGAAAAGCGATCAAGGAATCTCGTGAGTTTTGATGACATCGAATCGCTGACCCTACGTGCCCTGGAGGCCAGTCCTGATATAGATTATTTATACTTCAAGATTGGTGCGGAAATAGCCCATCTGATGATTGATGAATTCCAGGACACTAGTTATCGTCAACTTGAAATAATCGCTCCTTTAATCAGTGAGATTGTATCACTTGATCCGGCTGAAAAAAGTCTTTTCTATGTGGGCGATCCAAAACAAGCTATATTTCGTTGGCGCGGTGGAGCCTCAGAGCTCTTCGACGTGCTGATCAAGCAATACCCAGAAAAAATAGTGCGCAAGGAATTAACGACAAATTATCGCAGTAAGGCCGAGGTGATTGATTTCGTAAACACTGTCCTTGAAAAAGATGACAAGGCGGAACCGGGTAATACTGGCGGATGGGTGAGGGTTGAGAATATCGGAGAGTTTACTGAGATGGATCAAGGGCGGCAAGAGATAATTGAACGGACCTGTTCGATTATTAAGGAACTCCACGATAATCTTGGTTATGAATACTCTGATCTTGCAATACTTGTATACACCAACAAGTTTGGCGTTGCGGTTGCTGAAGGTCTTTCAAAAGCGGGTATGCCCCATGTGAGCCGATCTAAATGTGATATCTTGAGCAATGCAGACGTGAGGATCATCGTGAAACTTCTTCAATTCCTTGATGATCCGGAAAACGATTTTGCCTTGCTCCATGTTCTTCTATCACCATTTTTCGGCTTGGATGAAGAGGTTTTACGACGTTTGATGTATCGTGGAAAGACCCTTTTTCTTGGTCTCCGTGATAGCCACCCTGGTTGGCTGGCGACAAAGAAATTGGAGAAGTTGCTTGCGCTGGTTCATCTTGCAAACCCTTATGATTTGATTTTTAACATATACCAGGAGTTGAAGATAGAAATGACGTACGCTCTTGCTACCCTTTTAGATGTGGCATTGGAATATACGATCGAGGACTTTGGTCATCTAAGTTCTTTTCTTGATTGGCTCAGCAATGTCGGTGAGACTATTCAGGTAAAAGAAATGCATCCTGAAGGCGTACAGATCCTTACAGTTCACAAGGCAAAGGGTTTGGAATTTGAGGTTGTTTTGTTGCCGGAAACGAACCGAGCCATTAGAATAGGTGAAGATGAACAGTTGCTGTTTTCATACAAAGCAAACGGTGTTGAACCAGAGAAAATATACTGGCGGAGCTATGGTAAGTATCTACAGGGTTTGAAAGAGGCTGAACAGGACCGCTTACAAATGGACGAGCTGAATTTGCTTTACGTGGCTTTGACGCGTGCAAAAAATGGCATCTATGTATTGGGGTTTAAACACCGAAAAAGAGGGTTGGGGTTTTGGTTTGGCAGGATTGCTGAGAAAGTTGGGGGGTCGACGTATTCAAGGGGTGAGATAACTAAAAAGAAAGAAATTAAACCGGTGGTAACCAAAGCCGAAAAGTATGGTACTATTACGCGCGAAAATTCATTTCTAAAAGAAGAACGTTCGTTGTATTCACCTACGGAGCGAGGGCTCGAGATCGTCGGCGTTTCTCGAAGGCAGGGCATGGAGTTTGGTTCGATGATACATCAGGCGTTAAGCAGAATAGAATGGCTTGACAATATCGATTTGCCGGCATTAATTACGCGCGCCGTGCGCAGTATCCAGGATAGGTATGCGCGCCTACCTGACGACGCTTCAGATATCGAAAAAAGACTTAGCCCGCTCTTGATGGAAACTTTGACTGATCCAGATCTGCGATCCCTGTTCTTTAAGGAGGGTCGTAATGTGGTGTGTAAAAACGAGGTTCCTATTTATTTTGAAGAAAAGAAGAGGGATGTGTCAGGTCAGATTGACCGATTGATTATTGAGGCACGGCAGATTACTATCGTTGATTATAAAACCGGTGAGGAAGAGGTCAAACACCAACAGCAGCTAAGGATCTATAAGACAGGTATAGAAAGGATATACCCTGGAAAACATATTGAGACAATGCTGGTCTATTTAGACAAGGATCGGGGCAAAAAGATAATTAAAATGTAGTACCGTTTCAAATGGTTCGTGTTTTAGTTTTGCACGGAATTGGAAAATCGAACATTGATAATTTGGAACGGCACTAGCACCAGATCAATACAGCGTGAGCCGTTCTTTTAAGTATTTGGCATCCAGTTTGCCTTCTGAAACCAGGTGCCTTTTTGCCTGCTCAAGATTTTGCATGCCCTGCTGACGTCCAGTTTGAATGACTGATTCAATCTGGAAAATCTTTCGTTCCCGGACGAGGTTACGGACCGCCTGGGTTGCTATTAATATCTCATAGGCTGCGATTCGTCCAAGTTCATCTTTTCGCGGGTATAAACGCTGGGCAATGATCCCCTGGAGTGATTCCGAGAGCTGCACTCTTATTCTATCCTGTTCTCCTGCAGGAAATACATCGATTATTCTGGTGACTGTCTTTGGGGCACTGGCTGTGTGTAAAGTAGCGAAAACCAGGTGGCCAGTTTCCGCAGCAGTGAGAGCAAGACCGATGGTCTCCAAATCGCGCATTTCCCCAACCAGGATATAATCAGGATCTTCCCTTAAAGTACTCCTTAGGGCATGGGCAAATGAATTGGTGTGCGTACCGACCTCACGTTGGTTTACAAGACATTGTTTTGAATGATGGATAAATTCGATAGGGTCCTCGATCGTTATGATATGACCTTTCTTGTTGCAGTTGATGTAATCGATCATTGACGCCAATGTTGTTGACTTACCGCTTCCCGTAGGTCCAGTAACAAGGATGATACCGTAATCCATGTCGATGAGGTTTTTTATAACACCGGGCAACCCTAAGTCCTCAAGACTCAAGATTTCATAAGGGATGACTCTGAACACAGCGCCCAAACCGTTTCTATTTTTGAAGACATTGACCCTGAAGCGTCCTATTTCAGCTAACTCAAGAGAAAAGTCAATCTCATGTTCTTTCTCAACCGCAGTTATCTGTTCTTTGGTGAGAATTTCGTAGATGAGGGTCTGAACTACGCTATTGCTCACCGGCTTTCCATCGAGCTTGGTGATTGAACCGCGAATTCTCATCGTTATTAGCGAGCCGGCGCTTATATGGAGGTCACTAGCCTTGGATTCCACCGCGTGCTTAAGCAATTTATGAATCTCTGCCATTATGATTTAGTCTTTTTTGAAATTTCCAAAGTTAGATCAAGGACGCCGACATCTGTTTTTGTTTTGCCTGATTCATCGTTAAACTCAATCTGGGCTTGGTCAGCTCTTATCCTGATTGTCATTTGACCGCTATCTTCGGTTGCTAAGGAGTCCTCAGTTTGTTGTACCAGAAAGAACTTATCTAATAATCGGTGAATTAATCCAGGCTCAGCGCCTGAGACGACTATTTCTTTCGTGGTAAATTTTTTTATATCCTGCAGCACCGTGTTATCAGCCGGGTCTCCTACCGCGATATATATTTTATCTTCGGTTTCATAAAGCGGTATAATGCAGTCTTTGTGTAGTGTTTTTTCAGGAAACGTATTGATGAGATCGCTATCCAGCATTTCAGGTTTCAATTCCACAAACGCTATATCAGCCTGTTCGCTGAGCATCCACATTAAGTTTTTAGAACTTAGATAGCCCAAGTCAATAAGGATTTCACCGAGTTTCTTTTTCTTCTTTTTCTGAATGTCAAGAGCTTGGTCCAACTGTTGCTTGTTGATAATTCCGTTTTGAAACAATAGGTCGCCGATACGGGTCTTCATCTACTCCTTAATTACTTCTTTGACAATCTTCTTCAACCTTTCTATGTCAATGGGTTTTGTGATAAAAGCCGCAACATCTGACGTTTTCACGACAATATCGTCTTCCATCAACCGGTAAGCCGAACAGATTATTATGGGGATGGTTTTGTTTCGTTCTCTTATACGCTCAATGGCTTCAAGGCCGTGGGTTCCAGGCATCTTTATGTCAGTGATGAACAGGTCGAAAGCTTCTTTAGTTATCATTTTAAGAGCCTCTCTGCCATTGGTTGCTTCAGCAATCTCATAGATGTCTTTAAATGTTTCAGTCAATAAAAACCTAATTGATTCTTCATCGTCACATATAAGAATTCTTTTTTTCATGAAGCCTCCTCATTTGATAAAACCGTTTACTACGTCAAAAGTTATTTTTCCAATGATAATAATAAGCTACGTAAGGTCAATAAGTATTTTTACCCATAATTAACCCCGATTATTCATACTCAGCGGTCATTGCGAGCCCGCCATTTCCTTTGGCGGGCGTGGCAATCCCCATATTTACCAATAACAAATGAGATTGCTTCGGTCGTTTCACTCCCTCGCAATGACAATAGAAAAAACAGAGTGTTAAATTTAACTGTGGTCTAAAAAAGGCGTAAAGTAAGACTGTTATTATGTTTGCTGAAAATTAAACAAATGTAGTATGAATAACGTGGGTTAAACGACTGTAACGCGTGGAATAATAAAAGACCAGGAAGCCGGTTATGTATCCGGCTTCCTGAGGTTCGGTATGAATAACTGTCGTTGCTTTAACTTATCGCTACGGCTTTTTTATCCCTCCTTGAATTTTCTTCTGGTGCAGAGCCAGGTATATCAAGTGACAAGAATATGTCAACGATTTTTGGATCCAGCTGTTTTCCAGCAACCCGGGTTATTTCATCTCTGGCTTCTTCTTCACTCAGCGCATCACGGTAAGGGCGATTACCGGTCATGGCTGAATACGCATCGCAGACCGCAAGTATCCTCGACTGCAATGGGATTTGTTCAGCTTTCCTGCCTTCTGGATAACCTGAGCCATCCCATTTTTCATGGTGATGTAATACCCAGATCTGGACTGACCTCAGGTTGCGTACCGGCTCTATTATTTTAGCACTGTGGGTTGCGTGCATTTTGATAATTTTCCATTCATCACTTGTTAACTTGCCATTTTTCTGCAGAATAGACTCGGGAACGATAATTTTGCCAATATCATGGAGCAAACCGGCAAATTCCATCAAATCTAAATCCCTTTCAGAAAATTCTAATTCTCGAGCAATGATAACCGACAAGTTCGCTACTTGGATAGAATGTCCTATGGTGTACGGGTCTCTTAATTCGATTGCTTCGACGAGTGCCCGTACTGACTCAAAATTGATTTCTTGTATTCTTTGAATGAGCTGGGCACGATCGAGCACCATACCTATTCTGCTATTTATTGCCTCAACGAGATTCATTTGTTGCCGTGTGTAATTTTTTGGTTTTTTTGAGTAAAGCATTAAAACGCCAGCTGGTGTGCCGCCTTTTGCGATTATTGGTGTGCTCATGTAAGCCATGAAACCTTCGTTTCTAATCGTTCCGATGAAACCTTCGTTTTCATCTGTGGATATTTTCGAGATGATCAGAGGTTTTCTATTATCGATTACTGAAGTGAGAAAGCTATTATTCTCTAATTTGATATTTTTCTTGAAATTCTTGCTGACATTGCTGGTAAAGACACCTTTGAAGTTATGATAACTGTTTAGTGTAAGAATAGCTGCACCGTCGGCTTTTAGTAAAGGCATCAGTTTATCGACGACGGCGTTCATTACACCGTTATGGCTGAGTCCTGAAAGTATGGAGCGGTCAATATTATATAAGGTAATCAGCTGCCGATGGTTTTGCCGGATTTTTGCCGCTAATTTAAAGATTATTACAGCGCTCAACAACACCACAGTAATTGACACTAAGTAAATATGCATGCTTTTGTTTTAGGATACTTGATTTAGTGAAGAAGCCTTTTTCCACCCCAGTTCGCGGATCGATACAATACCGTGGTTGTACAGACGCAGTTTATGACTTGTTGGGTTACTTGGTAGGTTGAGCACAACCATTTTCTCATCCCGGTAAGCAATTTCGCCTTGGTATCTCGTACCATCAAGCATTTTGACTTCAAATATCTGAGCAGTTTTCATGTTTTACTCCTTTCTTGCATATATATTAATAAGCAAAACCTGTGCCAGAATGAGAAGTCTTGTAATTTTGGGTAATTCATGTATACTCGAGTGGAAATCGCGCCTGAAAGTGTGTCATTTTGGCACACTTTCAGGAATCTTCGCGCAAACACTTGATAATACTACGTTTGCTGTAATCCCAAGTGTGTCATTTTGGAACACTTTCAGGAATATTCGCGCAAACGTTCGAGAATACTACATTTATACTAGTCCCGAGTGTGCCATTTTGACACACTCGGGCGTGAATTTCTGGTTGACAGCACTTATGCTGTCAAAGATCAACCCATATTCAGACATCATATGTCTGAATTTACTTCAGTGCATAGGCTCTTTGCCAACCCAGTTCTCGGATTGAGAGTACTCCATTATAATAAAGGCGGAGTTTCTGCTCAACTGGATGACGTCTTAGCCTGAGCACGACCATGTGATTGTCCCGGTATGCAATCTCACCTTG
>JBARXC010000126.1:0-1600 GCA_049647125.1 bacterium
TAAATGATAAGCAAGGGAAAAGAAGATGAATTAAACAAAATAATAAAAAGCGTAAATGAATTCGAAACTGACGGTAAATTCAAGCAGGCAATAAAAGAACTTCAGAAAGTAATAAAGATAAACTCTGAAAATGGTAATGTTTATAACCGTCTCGGCGACCTTTACATAAAAAACAATAATATAGATGAAGCAACTGAGGCGTTTCAAAAAGGCGTTGCAGCTTTTCGTAAAGACAATTTTGCACGAAACGCTCTTGCCCTGTGCAAAAAGATATTGAGACATAACCCCAGTCACGTGGGAACTATTTTTGACATCGCTGAATTATTGGTAGACCTCGATGAGAAAAGTGATGCACTCATTTACTATTTCTCATACATTGACAAACAACTTGCCGAGAAGAGCACTAAAGAGGTGCTAAAGGCGATTGATGCGGTAAGAGACCTTGAGATATTCAACGGTAAAGTTATTAAAAAAATCAATGAAGTATATAAGATACTCGGGAGAAATGACCTTGCCAAGAAATTTGCTGAACAGTTGCTTAGAGATGATACGGTTATCGACGATATTACCATGCTCGAAACACCGGTTACTCTTCCCAAAGCCAAACCGTCTAAAAAAGAAGAAGTCAAGAAGATAAAGAAAGAAGTTATTGAGGAAAAGAAAACTGTTAAAGTTGAACCGGAGGAACCTCACCGTATTGAGTTAGACACCGCACATCTCGATGATGCCGTAGACAGTATTGAGAGTGCGGTTGCCCAGTTGCGTAAAGCGATGCGTCTGGATGAGGTGATTGTTGCCCTTGAAGGGTCGCTAACCAGTCTTTCTAACGAGCACAAAAAAGCCATTGCCCTCATGCAAAAATCACTGCATATTAACCTTACTGCACTGGAAAAATCAATCAAGGGGTTTCACGAAAGTTCACACAAGAATATGGAGGACTTGGAGCCGCTGCTCCGGGATTTGAGCGGTGCGTTATCGGCTCTGAATGAGAATCAGGCGACCTTTACCAAGGACGTAAATACTAACTTGAAGAAAATGAGTGACAGCTTTAACGCTACTACCCGGGATGCCATGCGCGACGTCAATAAAGCCCTGGGTGAATTTCAAAAGGCAAGTAGTGATATGTGCAGCAAGATGGAGGAGACAAAAGAATGTACTGCTTCAATGCTGGGCATCAACGAAGAGATAAAAGTTTCCTTGCAGAAAATGAATGATTCTATGCTCAAATTCATAATGGCGCAAGAGTTTAAAGAGAAAAAGCAGGGTCGTTTTGCGTTCATCGGTATTATCATCGTTGCCATAATATGCGGCTTGCTACTTTTTTCAATTATTTTTTAAGTCATAAAATAGACCACCTATCCACATCAGGAAACCCCACCTACGGAAATCCACAGTAAGAACTAAGTACATTTCGTACTCGTGTCTCGTAGATCGTATTCGTTATTATATGACTTTATTTCCAATTGACCCCACATAATTGCTAACCCAATAACTACTTACCATTCCTGTGCGGGGTTGACATTTTTGAATAAGTGATTAATATTAATGAATAGAATAGATACAGAACTACTGGAAGGAGGAATTATGTATAAAGTAGTGA
>JBARXC010000127.1:0-1950 GCA_049647125.1 bacterium
AGAATAAGAAGAACATTTACAAAAGATTTTAAAAGAGAAGTAGTAGAAGCAGTAACCTCTGGTCAAATAAGACAGCTGGAGATGTCAAGAAAGTACGGAATATCACCGGTACTCATCTCCAGATGGAAGAGAGAATACGGCCAGGGTAAGTTCTTTGAAAATAGCAACCCTGATACCACAAGACTTGAGATCAAGTTAAGGGAGCTTGAGCGTCTTATAGGAGAGCTCACAGTGGAAAACAGGACCCTAAAAAAGATCATTGAACTTGTAGAGCCTCAAAAAAAAAGCAAGCAGCAGATATTTACATCCAAGGACTGGGAGATGTCAAGAAAGGATGTGAAATGATGAAAACATCAAGATCTGGCCACTACTACAAGTCAAAGGAAAATAAGAAAGGAGACGTTTTCCTACTGGAAAGAATAAGGGCTATTGCCACAGAGTTTCCCTGTTATGGATACAGAAGGGTAACGGCCCAGCTCAGACGCAATGGTATTACTATAAACCGTAAGAGAGTACACCGTATAATGGCCCAAAACGGCATTCTTTGCACTATCAGAAGGAAATACAGGGTAACCACTGACTCCAAACACAGCCTGGTAAAATATCCCAATCTGATAAAGGGTCTTATACCTGCAAGGACCGATGAGCTCTGGCACTCTGATATCACCTACATAAGGCTTGAAGCCTCTTTTGCATATCTGGCGGCCATAATAGATGGCTTTAGTAGAAAAGTAATCGGGTACGCCCTTGGCAGGATCCTTTCACCGATACTAACCATTGCGGCGCTAAATGATGCTATAAGATCAAGGGACACGGGTAGTCTTACCCATCACTCGGATCAGGGGTTTCAGTACTGCAGCAAGGAGTATGTAAAAATACTGAAGGATAATGGTATAGCCATATCAATGTCGGGCAAGGCCAATCCTTATGACAATGCCAAGATGGAGTCATTTTTTAGGACTCTAAAAGTAGAAGAAGTGTATATGAGTGAATACAGGACATATGAAGATGCATTAAATTCTATTCCATATTTTATCGAAGAAGTGTATAACAGTAAAAGGTTACATTCTTCTCTAGGGTATATGCCTCCGGAAGAATTTGAAGATAAATTTAATAAAGAAAGGTCTCATCAGTTGGTTCTGACTTAGTTAAGTCCGTGTCCAACTTTTGGGGGTCATATCAATAATTCATCATTTAAAACTACTTCAATATATTTTAGATAATGCTATTTACCACAGCATTTTTTAAATTTTTTACCACTACCACATGGGCAGGGGTCATTTCTACCAACCTTCTTTCCAAATTTGTTAATTATCATACCTGTTTTTAGCATAATCTTAGAAAAATCTTCTAAATTTCTATCTTCACTCCAGTGCTGTTTATCGAACACAATTTCATCAATTACCTTCGGGCTATTTGTAATCCATCCTAGGCCAAGCCATACATCTGCTCTAGTTTTGTATTTTCTTGCAACACAAAGGTTCATTAAGTTTTCATCCAATTTTTCTGGAGAGCTTGATATAGAAATAAAAGAAACTCCATACTTACCTTTTTCAAAAATCATTGAAAAATCATACATCTTCTTATCTTTTAAGTTCTTTTGTTTAGTCTGCTCAATTAAATTTATCAATTTGTCTGCTGCATCACCTGATAAATCATATAAAAAAAACAAAGCATCAGTAAATCCTGGTATTCCCGTATTCTTCAATTGCTCAATGAGCAGCTGAAATTTCTCATTTTTCCATTTGTGATAAAGTTTCTCTACTGCATCAGTAATTGGATGATAGCCTTTCATTGCAGGAAAATTCGCATCTATTAATTGAGCAAATCCTTCCTCCACAATCTCCTTATCAACACCCGGTTGTGGAAAAAGTTTTTTATTAAGATGGTAACCTAAGAATGCCATCTCAGAAGTTGCTTTGTAATATTTACACAAATTTACCCTTTGCC
>JBARXC010000128.1:0-1837 GCA_049647125.1 bacterium
TGTGGTGGGCGGCTGCAAGCTGAAGAAAAAAGATGTAGAGCAAGAATGCGAACCTGCTCACCTTCTCCGACAAGGGCTTGGCACCGAGCAAAATCGCAATAATCGCGTACCAGATGGACACGTGGACGGCAACATTGATCTGCTGGGACCCGTGGCCCATTGCCCACCACACCAGCTTATACATCACCGTGTCGATATGGGAGATGTAGCCGAGTGACCAAAGCCACGTAGGAACCAAAATGATCGCACCCGAGGCGATCGAGAAAATTGCGATGATGCACGCGGTCAACGCGCCAAACGTCACCAGCGGAATTGAACCTTCATATGTCTTTTCATCCTTTGCGATCACCAGCGTGCCAAGGAAGATGAAGCATCCGATGAGTGCGCCGACCGCAAATAAGATGAGGCCCAGATAGAAGTTGGGGCTTGCCTGCATCGGCACATAACTTGTGAACATCACGCTGGAATCGCCCTGGAGTACCGCGACGATCGTAAGAATTGGACCAACGAGCATCATAACGAATGCGACCCAAGCGAGCCTGGGCGTGGCCAAGCGGCAACTCAAAAGCACCGCGGACGCGAAATAGAGCACCGCTATCTCAAAGAAAATAATCCAGACCAAAAGCACAATAAGACCGTGCGCGGTTAGAACGAGATAGAATAAATCTGCTGGCAACAAGTGTATCGTCTGCCAGCGCGTTAGAGCCACCAGCAATCCAAAAAAACCGCCAATGGCGAGGAAGACAATGGCTGCGACCGCATTGGCCTTGATCAGCCTCTGAGCAGCAAGGTCAATCTTGAGACCGGTAGCGGGACAGGTGCGAAACTTGGCCGCGATCCCACCAATGATTTGTGTCTCAGCAGCAGCAATAGCCATGGCTACGCCCTCTCCCTCTTTAACGTGCTGCGCCCTTCTCAACGACGTGAATGCGGCCGATCATCGTGTGATGACCGATGCCGCAAAACTCATTGCAGACGACGCTGAAGGTTCCGGTTTCTGTAGGTGTCACCGTGAGCACGTGCTCAAGGTAAGGATGCACCTGGATGTTAATGTTCACAGGCTGCAGCGAAAAGCCGTGCTGATAGTCCAAAGACGACAAATGCAGTCGGTAGCTCTCACCTTTTTCTAGCTCGAGCACCGGCCAGAATTGCCAAAGCCGTGCCAACATATAGATGTCGCCACCGGCGGGTGGGCGCACCACGGGTATTCCGGTGTCACCTTCTTCACGGACTTGGAATTTCTCTGCAAATGCCTCCGTTTTTGCCTCAAACGCCGATGGATCGATCCGGTAAGCCGTGGTGGAGAGGTTCTGCTGCCCATAGATGTGCCAATAGATCATCATAAAAAACATGATGACGCCCCACAGGAAGGCGATCGCGATCCAAATGAGTTCGTCCTTTCCGAGCTTCTCGTTCCACCAGATGCGTTGCTCGGGAGGATGAATTGCCATGACCATTACCCCCTATTTGGCGATCGGAATCTGTGTGAGCTCGATTAACCCCCACAGAATGTAAAAGACCGTTGGCATCGTGACGCCGATGAAAAGCAGCAGAAACGGATTATCGAGTATGCGCTGCATCACTGGGATACGTACGGAGGCCTCGGGCGCTTCTTCGGCCGCCTGCTTAGTGCTATCGGTCATGGCGCGTCTCCTTAGCCTGTGGGACAAGGCCGTGCTTAAGAGTGAATAATGCGCGAGCTGCGCCTCCCGTGACTTAACGAAAGTCAAGCGAAGCGCGGCCGACTGCCGGCACCAACAGGGAAGCGCTCCTGTCATGATCACATCCGCCCAACAAATCCGTACCTATCGTGGACCGGAGCTACTGAGCTATGGGT
>JBARXC010000129.1:0-1916 GCA_049647125.1 bacterium
CACCTGTGGGCGATCCAAACGGCGGTAGTTATATTCAGGGAGGTCTGCGACCTTGGTACAATAGTCATGCTGAGTTGAAGCCAGGTGATAGATTTCGTTTTGAAGCCTTGGAGCCTGGGAAGAGATATAGGCTGTCTGTCGTTCAAAGTTGAGGGTTTTTCTCCATTTCCGGCTCCTCGAGAAACTATAGGTTCAACAGAAAGACAACAAGTTTAGGCTATGGGTGCAATTCCAGGGACACCACAAACTACTCACTGATAATATCTAAGATAGCGGCTGCTTTCCAAGCGGGGGCCTCAATTCGCCTCTGCCATTAGCCAGTTTAAGACCTTCCTCATTACGTCAGTGCGGTTATCTCTGGTTACCAGGAGCGTTTCGACTTCAGGATGGCGTTTGATTTCGTCGGCAAAGGGATGGGGGTTGAGCATAATGGTGCCCAAGACTTTCTTGCCGCTGTTTATTGCTTGCGTCACAGCTTCCCTGAACCGGGGCGACAGAAGCTCCATCTTGCCAATCTCATCGATGACTATCAAATCGCTTTCATTCAGCGCCTGGCGCAGAGCAGAAACTCCAACTCTGTCCAGGCTGTCTGTGTCCACCCTGTATTTGCTTACCTGGTAGGGGCTGGAGATGCCGACATGGGCTAATATGGCCTCCTGACCATCAAGAGTAACAATCCGAAACCCCTGCCTTATTCCCCCGGTCCGTATCTCCTCAGTATAGAAGCCGCCCCCCTTGACTTTTGTCCTGGCCAGGGCTTCTTTGATGAGAGCAGTTTTACCTGTGCCCGGCTTGCCGGTCAACAGGAGGGCTCTTTTCATCATTCCTTGGCTGGAGCCTGGGTTTTTCTCTTTTCCTTGAGCTGCTTTCGGCGCTGGCGATGCTTCAGGGCAGCCACTTTCTTCTTCTTATTCATCTCTCTCTCTCGCTAAATCCGAGTTGTTGGAATTATTCTACCATATTGAGGGTGTTCAAAAAATGTAGGAAAGGGCTCGCAATGGCAAATGACAAAGCTCAAATGTCAAGTCAAGCTCAAAAGCCAAATGACAAAGTGAAGGAGTCTTGGCATTTAAGTATTTGTAATTTGTTTGTCATTTGGATTTTGTGATTTGGAATTTAGTCTATGGGATTGCCACGCTTCGCTCGCAATGACAAGAAAGTAAAGGGCTCGCAATGGCAAAAAAGTAAGGTGCTCGTAATGACAGGAAGCGAAGGGTTCGCCAATGACAAAAAGAGGGCGGGGACAAGCCCCGCCCCTGCAAATCAATGTAGAAGAGATGACCCTTTTTTAGTCTTCCCTCTCCAGTATGGTGGCAGCGCCCTGACCGCCACCAACGCAGGCGGTGGCCAGGCCGTATTTCCCTTTTTCAGTGTTGAGTATTCTGGCGACGGTGCCAACCAGCCTGGTGCCGCTGGCTCCCAACGGGTGTCCGATGGCAGTAGCGCCACCCTTGACATTGACTTTCTCGGGGTCGATACCCAGTTCTCTCATGGCATAGAGAGCCACGATGACGAAGGCCTCGTTGATCTCCCAGAAGTCGATGTCCTTCGCTTCGAGGCCGGCATGTTTCAGAGCCATGCGGCTGGAAGGGACCGGGCCTTTCCCCATCACTGTCGGGTCAACGCCGGCCCACCCCATGGATATGATCTTGGCCAGGGGCTTGAGATTGCACTTCTGTGCCTTCTTCTTGGACATCAGCATCATGGCACTGGCCCCGGCGTTGAGCGGAGAGGAGTTGCCCGGCGTTACCTGCCCATCCGGCTTGAAGGAAGGCTTCAACTGGGCGAGAGCCTCCATCGTAGTATTGCCCCTGATGCTCAGGTCAGTGTCAAAGACTTTCTTCGTCCCGTCCGCCTGCACCGCCTCAACCGGCATTATTTCCCCCTTGAAATACCCTTCTTGGACGGCCTTGGCC
>JBARXC010000130.1:0-5960 GCA_049647125.1 bacterium
TACATGACTTTCGGATAAATCAAATTTGCCACCATCCTAAACTTGACCATATTTATATAGGATAAACACGTATCCTATATCAAATGTCAGAGGGAGAGAGAATCTGCGAAATTCTAAGCACCATCCAAAAGGTTAAAAAGTCAAAACAACCTGTTAGAGCGTATTTTAAACAGAATCCTGTTTCATTTTCTCGAGCACAATACTACACCTACTGCAAGACACTTCAGAAATATGGTGAAAAAGGGCTTCGAGATAAGAGAAAAGATGGAAATTACACGAAACTAACACAAAGAATAAAAGATTACGTTGTGTCCACAGTCGAGGAAAACAGGAGCATTCCATCGTCCCAATTGCAAAGTAAGATTCTGAACCAGTTTGATGTGAAGATTTCTGAATCCCGTTTGAATAACTTCAGGGCATCTGTGTCTTTAACGAGATTGCCTGCTCACAAAGAAGAGAAATACGAACGCAAGAAATCCGGTGGAGGCGAAATTCTCACGTGTTTAGCCTTCTTCACTCACATTATCGAGATATACACCAGAACAATAATCGGGCGAGTGAACGAGGTTCGCAAATCTCCTTTATTCGAGCAGAATAAAACTATCGGCGAAGATCATCCGGACAATCGCTCGCATGGAAAATTCACCAGGGAGTACAATCAATTGAAATCGGTGCGAGAAAACCGTTTTAGATCAATCACTGAAAAAATTCAGGGGAAGAATTTTTCAGCCACGAATATCTTTAAGATATCGGAGAAGGCGATTGCTCGATATAATCTGGCACTGCTGTGCCTGCCTTTGGTCACATCGAACGGAAAAACAAGCAGGGTGAACCGGGTAAAAGGAAACGATTTAGCCTTCCTCTGTGGTTACAATTACAAAGACGCATCGCTCAATAGATATATTGGAGAACTAAAATATCTTGAGGTCGCTGAAGAGTTAATTACTGCAACCGCGAAATTCTGGATGGATTTCTGGCGAGATGAATACGAAGAAGAAACCTATTTCGTGTGCTATTACATTGACGGTAATACGAAGGCTTTGTGGTCCTCGAATAGGTGCTACAAGGGTAGAGTGACAATGCTTGGTCGTGTGATGAATTGTCTCGAAAACGTGTTTATCCACGATGGTAAGGGACATCCACTCTATTTTCAGACTTTTCAGGGACATGCTGACCTTGGCAAGCACGCATTGAAGATGCTTACTACGTTGACGCAACTTTTTGATGACCCATCAGCTCACGTCCATGTGAAACGGATATTGGTGATAGATGGCGGAGGTAACGGCGTAAAAACCCTCAGAGCCTTCGACGGCAGCGATGAATATTATATCACCATTCTCGACGATAACCAGGTAAAGGAAAGGAAATTCAAGCACATCCGGGAAGAAACGAGGTATAAATACGGGAATGCAAGCCTTGTTGACTGTCGGATTGAATTACTGGATTCATCAGAGAAGGGCTACATCTACGAGTGCCGCGCAGTGATTGTGAATTGGGATAATGGCAGAAAATCGGTCTTAATTACGGACATCCCACGCGATTTATTGGATGCAAGCGAAGTTACAAAGAAATATTTTGACCGCTGGCCAATGCAGGAGAAACAGTTCAGAGACGGGAAGAGCGGGCTAAATATCCAACGAATTGTGGGTTATGGGATGAAGATAGAGAATTATGAGAAGATGGATGAAAAGCACGGCGAAATATGCAAGACGATAACTCAACTCAAAGCACGGCTGAAAACGCCGTTGATGGAAATAGAAGTGATAGATGAGCAGCTTGTCCCTTTATACCAGCAGGAAAGAAGGCTTCGTGAAAAATCAACGATCGTTGACGGGAAAAGAGTTTTGAGTGAGGCAGACTCAATAGAATTGCAACAATGTGAAACTCGAATTAATAAGTGCCTCCGTCAGCAGAAAAAAATTGAAAAAGAGCACAAAGACGATTTTAAGCGATTAAAGAGGTGTTTAAAGGAAGAAAAGCGTTTTCGGGATAAGGATAAAGTGTATAGAATCGACACAGAGCTGGACCAAATCATGACCTGCTTTAAATTGACATTCATCAATCTCTGCAGTCTGTTTTTGACAAAATGTATGGATCGTGAAAAATTTGAATTATTGACACTGTTTGAATCGATTTTTCAGCTTGGTGGCGATGCTCTTGTTGTTGATGGAAAAAAGACAATTCAACTGGAGATGAATCCAAAGGAGCCAGAGTTGATGGATAAAGTTGATAAAGGTCTTCGTGTGTTAAATACGATGAATATCTATGATCTTGATGGGCGGTCTATACAGTTTGATGTATGAATTGCTAGTGGTCAAGTTTAGGTTGGTTATAAAATCAAAATCTCCGAAAGTCATGTTTTAACATAAAATTGCTTTTTTAATGCAGAGCCAAATGGACCTGCCTTAATAGAATACTGGTCATGTTCCAAAAGTTTGTCTACTTTTATCCAACACCATCTCTCAGGCAATTCCGGCAACTCCATCAATTCCTCCTCACTCAAAGGCGGCAGTTCCTTCGGCTCCTTCGGTCTTGATGGTTTCTTCCCCTCTTTACCTTTATCTTCCCACTCTTTTACAGCCTGTTTCCATTCATCCAGTTGCTTTTGATAACGCTTTACCCGTTCTTCTTTAATCTGCTGAAGCAATTCTTTGGCTGAAGGCAGGTCGGTTTGTTCTTCCCGCCACTTTTTAGTTAGTTCCCCCTCAAACGCCTTTTTCAAAACAGCCTGCCGGTAGATTTTAAGCTGTTCCTGCGCTTTTTTCAGGCTTGCTATGCCCTTGTCCAAATCGCTAAAAAGCTGTTCGATTTTGGCGACTATGGCTCGTTGTTCGGGGAGAGGTGCAATTGGAAAAATGTAGTTCCACAATAAGTCGGGATTAACATGTGGTGTGCCCGTACCTTTAGGTTTTGTATTTATCTCTAAATATTTTGATTTTAGAAAGTAATATGCAAAATGATTTTCCATCCCAGGAAAATTAATTTTCATTAAAGTACTTCCTAGAACACCATTAATACCTTTACCTACGAAACCCGATCTTGAACCGTCCCAAACCATTAAAAAATCATCTTCAGAGCAAAATCTACAATTTTCGCCATCTGTGTATGAATTAAAAATCCCTTTTTCAAATGCTTGAATGTCTACGTAAGGATATTTTAATATGTTATTCTGCTTTGAAAATTGATTTTTAGGTTTTTTCCCTTTTTCATAGTCTGCAAAGTGACCTAATTTTTCTAATGCCCAATCTTTTCTTTCGTTGATTAGATACATTCTACACCACCAACGCCTCATTCATTTCAGTAATAATTGTATTCATTCCATCCCCAAAGAGCTGCCACATCTTGCCTCGTCCTCCGTGTGCATCAAACGGTGTGTAGTCCAGATCATCCACTTCAATATGAAAACTTGTGGCAATATGCTCTTTTATCATTCTCAGCCAGCTCATCTGCTCCTCATTAAACTTTAATGCTCCAGCCTGTTTTTCAAATACCCATTTCTGGAAATTTCTGTCCACAGTCTTATCATAAGCGGTCAGTTTATCATCAATACCCGTTACCCTGCGGATAAGAGAAACAAGAGCGACCAGCTCATTTTTCGGGCTTTTCCCGTTCACCTCTTCAAACTGCTCGTATGCCTGCCACACGTGCAGTGGCGCAAGCAGGGGTTTATCTGCTTTTAATTTTTCGAGAACGTCTTTAATCATACTGAACGTTAACTCCCTGAGTCTATACGGCTGATTATAAAATATTGTAAGCGCGATTATCTCGTCTTTATGCTCTTCCAGGTACGCGGAAAAATCTTTTACTATTTCCCTGGCTGTATCTACCGCATCCGTACCCCATTCCGCCTTTGTAACAGTATCAATATTGACGGTATCAATAATCTGCTCGTGAACCCTACGGACGTTTTCAATGTATCCATTAAGTTCACCGCTGAAGGTAGAACTTGCCATTTTGTTCAGTTCTTCCTTTGCCTTCTCTAAGGCTTCCGTTTCGGTTATCCCATGATTTTCACTCTTTATCTCCTCTGCTTTTTCTTCGATCTTATCCGGATTATAAGCATTCAGCAGGTCTTTAACTGTCTGGTTTATGGTCTTGCCTTTTGCCTTTTCTTCAAAAGTTTCTTTTTCTTTGTCTGTAAGCTGTTTTCCCAGCCGGGCAAGGCGGTTCGCAAGCGAAGTGAACAGGTCTTCATCCTGTGCTCCCATTGTTACTGCGTCCAGTAAATCCTTCAGTGGCGTGGCGCGTTTTCGCTCCAGAGGGCGGCTGTCGGTCTTGACCGATTTTGTAACGCCTATCGCATCCACAACGACAAAATGTGTCTTTGCGGACACTGCCGAGGGAGTAACTTTTTTCAGGTCGTCATAGCCGAATGTGCGGGTACCACGTCCTTTCATCTGCTCAAAGTAGTTTTTGCTTTTTACATCACGCATAAAGAGCAGACACTCCAGCGGCTTAACATCTGTACCTACAGAAATCATATCAACGGTGACGGCGATTCGCGGTTTATAACCAGTTCTAAACTGCGCGAGCAGTGATTTTGTGTCCTCTTCTGTCTTATAGGTAACTTTCTTACAAAATTCATTGCCTTCATTAAATTCTTCTCGGACTATTGGAATAATATCATCGGCATGGCTGTCGGTTTTGGCAAAAATCAGCGTCTTTGGAACTTCCTTTCTACCCGGAAATATTTCAGGCAGTTTGTTTTTAAACGTACGGATAATCTTCCTGATCTGACTGGGATTCACAAAATCTTTATCCAGATCTTTTTTTGAATAAGAAACATCTTCATCCAGTTGTTCCCACCGTCTCTTTCTGCTCAGCTTTTCGCGTTTATCCACATACTCTTTTGCTTTTAGCTCCGCTCCGTGTTGTGAAATTTCGGTCTCAATTGTGTAAACATCGTATCCAACATTTACACCGTCTGCCACCGCTTCTTCGTGCGAATATTCACTTACAACATTCTCATTGAAAAACCCGAAGGTTCTTTTATCCGGTGTGGCGGTTAACCCGATAAGAAAAGCATCAAAATAATCAAGCACTTGTTGCCACAGGTTGTATATGGAACGGTGACATTCGTCTATTACGATAAAATCAAACTGTTCTATCGGTATTTTCTCACTATAAACAACAGGCATCGGCTTTTTTGGTTCCCATTCTTTCTCGTGCGGATTTTCCTCCTCCATCTGCTCATCCAGTTCTTCTCCTTTTAAAATAGAATAAAGCCGCTGGATAGTGCTGATGCATACATGGCTGTCCGATGCAATATAGTTTGAGCGCAACCGTTGAACATTATATAATTCAGTAAATTTGCGGTTATCGTCAGATGGCTGATATGCCATAAACTCCTGTTCTGCCTGTTCTCCAAGGTTTCTGGTGTCAACCAGAAATAATATCCGTTTTGCATCGGCAAATTTCAGTAACCGATAAATAAATGTAATCGCGGTGTATGTTTTACCGGAACCGGTAGCCATCTGGATCAAAGCTCGTGGCTTGTTTTCCTTGAATGATTTTTCGAGATTATTTATTGCCCTTATCTGGCAATCCCTCAAACCTGCTTCTGGCAGTTCGGGAATGTCCAACAGCCTTGCTCTTAATGATTTATCCTCCTTCAGCCATGCTTTGAAAGTTTCAGGTCTATGAAAAGTAAATACCGGTCTTGAACGCGGGTGTGGGTCTCTGTAATCAGTAAATCGGGTTACAATTCCCGTACTTTCATAAACAAATGGTAGCGGGTCGTTGTTCAGGTATTTGAGTTTGCTTTTTGCATAATATTCCGCCTGTCTTTCATGAATTGTAAGTCTGTACCCCTCTTCTTCTTTTTTTGCTTCTACAGGCTGTCCAACAATTACCAAACAACCAACAGATAATATTTCCTGCACAGATATAAAAAGCAGTTCTTCTTCTCAACACCCCTTCACTTTATAGCCAGAGCTAACACGAATTGCAAAAGCAAATCC
>JBARXC010000131.1:0-8992 GCA_049647125.1 bacterium
CTTAGTCCCATACTGACCGGTCTCAGGATCGATAAGATAAAGAGTCATCTGGTTATGTGCGCCGCTTTTGCTAACTTTAAAACGTGTACCCGCTATTAGCATAATATTTTTAGCACTTTCAGTAATTGTGAATTTGGCAGAGAACTCACGCCATTCACCTTTGTTCAAAATAGGAACAAATATTTCTTTTTCAGTTATGAGTGTAACCGGATCCATTGATCTTGATCTAAAATAAGTAATATAACCCATTGCTACCATTTTTTTGGGGTATTCATTTAAATGATTTTCTTCTTTGAGTTTTACCCGATAGACTACTTCAAAAACCTCACCTACCTTAGGAAACCCACCGGTAATATGCATTTCTCGATCCAGATCATCTTCTAAGAGACTTTCCCAAAAAGTCGTTTGACCAAACCCTACAACCACCACCATCAGCAGCCCTATTGCTGCTATTTTATTTATCCTTATACTTTGCATCTTTGCCTGCTTTGCTGCCAAAAAACGCGGATTTTTCTTTTCCATTTCGTCCCGGAATATTGTAGCGCGAAAGGCGGAATATGCATCATTGAAATTATCTATCCGACCAAGAATATGGAATCCAACATGAATGAAGCCTAGGGGAAATTCCCCTATTATGAGTGATGACTTGAATTCATAACACGATGCCGGATTAAATCATTTTTGCTTATACATCTCATTTTTCATGTCTCTGATTACTCTCTCAATTTTGGCACGTTCAATATCATCATGAACAAAAGGAAGGTGTGTTTCAAAATCAATGATTGCTTGATCATAGTTACCTCCATCAAAATGGACAATGCCACGATTACGGTAGGCATCAGGGTGTATGGGATCGAGCTCAATCGCTCTAGTGTAGTCGGCAATTGCCTGGTCAAGGTTACCCATTTCAAAGCGGGCAGCGCCAAGATTATTATAAGCCTGAGCATCCGTTGAATCGAGCTCAATCGCCCTAGTGTAGTCAGATATTGCCTTTTCGTGATTACCTTTCTTCATGTGTGCATTACCCCGATTATAAAAAGCATTAGCATATGAAGAATCGAACTCAATTGCTTTGGTAAAGTCGGCGATTGCCTTGTCAAAGTCATATCTGTCAATATACACACAGCCGCGGAAGTTATATACATGAATAAGTGTGGAATCGAGCTCAATCGCTCTGGTGTAGTCGGCGATTGCCTGGTCAAGGTCACCTTTTTTTTCGTAAGTATATCCGCGATTGTTATACGTTATAGCATGTGTGGGATCGAGCTTAATCGCTTTGGTATAGTCATTGATTGCCTGGTCAAGGTTACCCATTTCAAAGCGGGCAGCGCCAAGATTGTGATATGCTATGGCGAAAGTAGGGTCAATCTTAATCGCCTTCATATAGTCGGAGATTCCTTTATCAAATTCCTGTTTTTCACAGAGGACTTTGCCGCGATTCACGTAGGAGTCGGTATCCATGGAGTCAAGCTCAATTGCTTTAGTAAAATCAGCTACACCTTGATCAATGTTCCCCGTGTTAATGTATGTCACGCCACGATTGTAATAATATAATGCCACCATTGAATCGAGCTTAATCGCTTTGGTAAAGTCGGCGATTCCTTCATTGAAGTTGTCTTTCAAACTATGGGCAGCGCCGCGATTGCTATAAGCCTCCACACGCATTGAGTCGAGCTCAATGATGTGCGTAAAGTTGTCAATGGCATCGTTAAAATTTTCGATAAATAGCTGTACGTAACCCCGATAAGAATACAGAAGTATCTCGTTATTTGTTTTCTCTTTTATGTCAATGATACCATTTATCCAACTACTTTGGTCAAAATTTTCAATCGCAACGTCAAAGGCATGCAGTGCCTCACTGTATCTTTCCTGCCAAAAATACGTTTGTCCAATCGTAAAAGCGCTCAAATAAGTTATCTGTTTAGGAAGTCCCTCGCGAATGTAGAGATTAAATTCTCTAAGTTCTAAGGGTATTTCGTATAAATCTATTTTCACAAATGGCTCTTTGCCTTTTTCGATAATCGTGAATATAGGAGTGAATCCTATATCATCATACCATCCCCAAATGACAAAGAGAGCATTATGAATTTCACCAATTCTCTGCGCTTCCTTCCCATTTTCTATTGGTGCGCAGGTTTCAATACGTACATTATCAATATTGTATTTTTTTAACTCGTCATCTAACCGATTCTTTATCCGGGCTGTTGGGTCATAAAAACTTGTTCCCTTCTGGCTAAATTCCGCTACAACCACCAAAGATTCACCTGGTTTACCAGGTTGAAACCGAAAACCTCGCAATACCTGAATATCTCGCAAAGCCATCCAACCAACAATTACAAATGACATAAATGTGACAATTGAAATCACTATGACCTTCAACGTTCTTGAGCGAAGTACGTTCCATCGCCATAAGAATATATCAATAAAAATGAACAAACCAAGAATAAAGATATCTGATAGTAACCTAAATCCTGGCTTTCTAAATATTAGTTCTCTAGCAAAGACTGCAGCAATTACCAACCAGATGGACCATAATTTGCCAATTCTATTTATAAGAATATTAAAAGGTTTTGGAGTGGTCTCAGGCTGGTTCATATTCTAATCGAGTGGCTACTCAAACACATCCGGCTGACTAACCCCGTCATCCTTGTGCTTCTTCGGTTTCTTGAACGTCACATCGTAGGAATGTATTCTCATCTGAGGCCATTACTCCGGCCACTCCCCGAACGCTGTTTTGTACAGAGGCGGGGGTACGCGCCAGACTTTGCTGCACTTCTCGCTGGTACAATGGAAGTTCCAGTATGTGAATGGTTGTCTCTTTTTACCATAACCTGTAGCTCCACTTGGCGACATAGATTTTCTTAAACGACTCCCACAGATAGGACACTCGTACTTCTTTATGCTCTCCATGTCTGCTAATTTCGCCTGTACAGCTTCACTCTTCATCTCTTCCTCCTCTTTACGCAGCACGACCAAACTTACCCAAACCGTGCCTTCTCATATCGTCCCGGAATATTGTAGCGCGAAACGCGGGAGTGTCAAGGGTTGACACAGGAAAATTTTGGCTAAAATGGCGACTTAGATAATATCACCTTCCGCCAATATAATTGACCCATCTTTGCCTGAATACATTCGCTTATTATCGGAATTGAACTCATTTTTTACATCAATGGAAAGAGATTCTATTGATAATATTTTGTAATGCTTGCATTTATAGATGTGCATGTTGCCTTTTTGTCCTTCTTCATATATCTCAAAAGATAATAGAAAATGTGGCGCATCGTAAGTTACTTTAAACTCTTGGGAAGGCGAAAAATAAAAACTTCTTTGGGTTGTGTTGACATTTTTAATATTATATGTTTTACACTCTAAATAGTATGGTTTTTTGTTAAACCAAAAAAGGATATCTGGATAACCTAAGGCCTTTTTATTGCCACTTGAATCTACCGGTGTATCCGCATTAAGCTTCACTTTGTTCATGGCGTTCTTCACATATGGCTCTACATCATTTCCCACTTCATTTGCTCTGGGTCTCAATATTCCTGTTTCATTAATCGTTTCTCCTGCACTCTGTGCTGATTGCTTTAATAGATCCAATACCTTTTGATGATCTGTTTTTGCAGAATTATAAGAAAGAACTCTTTTACCAGTTATCGCTTCGATTACAATATTAAATGGAACATCTTTTAGTGGTCGAAGCATCTGCTTGTGTGCGATATGGGGTCAAATCTTCACAATTCACAATTGACAGTATCAGTCAGGTGTGTATAATAAATAATGGCACGACCATTGCGTATACAATACTCTGGTGCGTTTTATCATATCACTTGTCGAGGTAATGAACGCAGGAAAATTTTCCATGACGATGATGACCGATCGCGATTTATCCAGTTGCTTGCAGAATCACTGGAGATCTATCGGGTCGTAATCTACGCCTATGTGTTAATGGACAATCATTTCCATCTGGTCGCACAGACATTACGCAGTAACCTAAGTGAATTTATGCGACGATTCAATATCTGCTATACTGGTTGGTTTAATTATCACCACCACACCTGTGGTCATTTATACCAAGGTCGTTACAAAGCATTGTTAGTTGATGCAGATAATTACCTACTTGAACTTTCACGCTACGTACATTTAAACCCGGTACGCGGCAGAAAGTTAAAAAGACGTGGTTGTCATGACCAATGGCGACACGCAAAAAGTTATCCGTGGAGTAGTCTGAGGGGATATTTGAATGCAAAGTGTACAGAGGACTTCATTGAATATAATACTATATTGGACATGGTCGGTGGTCGACGTGCTTATAGAAGTTTCATAGATGATAGTATTAAACATGGTTTCGATGATATTTTCGAAGATGTACAGTATCAAACAATACTTGGTGACGATAATTTTGTTGCCGCTGTGAAGAATAAATATCTCGAAAAGGGATCATTACGCGAGCAGCCTGATTATCGTACAATGTTATCAAAAATCATCGCCCCTGATGTCGTAGTCGCCTGTTGTGCTGACGTTTTAGATGTTAATGAAGAAGAACTCTTGGCGCGTTCTGGTGATGGGATTATTCGTGGCATTGTTGCTGATATGCTCTACAAATACAGTGGTATTAATCAACGTGCAATCGGCGAGATATTAAGTAGCATAGGGTATACTGGAGTTAATATGCTGAGATGTCGTTTGCAGAAAAAGAAAAACGATCCAAAAATAAAGGAAAACTATGATCGTGTGGAAAAACGATTGCACGAGATTTATGAATTGTGAAGATTTGACCCCAAATCTCATACGAAACGCGGGAGTGTCAAGGGTTGACAGGTGAAATGGTACACATATAATTAGCTGGAGGCTCCGTGTACGAAATGATCTTAACATTGGCGTTACTCAATATAGCAAGTGGTAAAATTCAAGGAATTGTCAAAGATGCAACTACAGAAGAACCTATCGAATATGCAAATGTTCTCATATTAGATACCGAAATCGGTGCTGCAACTGATGAACAAGGGTGGTTTTTCATCCTGAATGTTGAGACAGGTATTTATACTCTTGAGATTTCTCGTATTGGATATCAGACAAAGAGACTCGAAAATGTCATTGTAGAAACAGGTTACGCAACCCGACTGGAAATTGACATTATCCAAACAGCCATAGAAATCGCGCCAATAACAGTAACTAGTGAGCTGCCTGTAGTAAAGAAAGACTATGTGGGTTCCACATATATCATCAGGAAAACTCAACTTCCGCACTTACCGATTGATTACATGGCTCAGATAGTCTCGTTTCAGGCTGCAGTTGCTATTCTTGATACTACAATACATGTCCGTGGCGGACGGGCGACCGAAGTGCAGTACGTGATAGACAATATCCCCATTAACGATCCTCAAACAGGAGATCTTGCAGTCAATATATCCAAAGAAGTGATTGACGAGGTTATATTTTTGCCCGGCGGGTTTGATGTGGAATACGGTCGGGCAATGTCTGGTGTAGTTGATTTAGTTACGGAACGCCCTTCAAATGTTCTCCATGGAGAGACCCATGGTAAGACCGAACGTATTATGCCTTATTACTACGATTACGGCTATGAGACATGGCAATCGGCAATTCATTTGCCAATCGCAAAGAGATTGAGAGGACTGGTTTCCCTAGATGTTATGCACACGGACGACTGGAATCCAAAGCTCTATATTCAACCCCACAAAGAGCGTGATGACTACACCGTATATACTAAATGGTTATACACTCCAACCGGTAACTTAACATTTGGCCTAAGTGGTGCACATTCCCGAACGCAATTCGATCGGTACGAACACAAATTCAAATTTCACCTTGACCACTGGAGGTCAGACATAAGATACGGCAATTTTCAAGCTTTGAACATAAGCTATCTTCCAACAAACCGTTCACTTTTCAAACTCAGTTTGAGTCGTCTATTCACGAGGAGGATATATGGAGTCCGAGAAGCAGGTCCATATGGTGTTTTCGAGGATTTTGAATTTCGCGATTACAGTACTATGAAAGAAGCACATCCAACCTTCAAGAACCCTTTTGGAGTCTGGGCAAGATATTATAGAATGACGGGTGATTACCATGAATATCAGAATAAAACATCTCATCTATTCAGGGGATGTTTAAGCACTCGTCTACAGGTTCATGCTTATCATGAAGTTAACGCTGGTATCGAATACACCTACATGGAACTGGATAATTTTACTCACAAAATCAGCGACAGTATTCATCAAATAAACGACGAATATAGATATAACCCTGTTGAATACTCTATTTATGTTCAAAACAATATTGACTATGAAGGACTATATGCAAAAATAGGATGTCGGTATGATTACTATGATGCAGACATTGCTTCTGTTGATCCAAAGATACTATTGTCACCGCGTTTTGGTTTTTCCTTTATGGTTACTGAGAGATTCATCTTCCGTGCCAACGTGGGGAGATACGTTCAACCGCCCTTATATGATTATATGTACCCGTTCTACAACATAATACCATTACCATCTTATATGGCGAGCCCGCTAGTTGGAAACCCGGACTTAGAGCCGGAAAAGACAATAAGCTATGAAATAGGACTTCAAGGAGATTTAGGAAGAAATGTTGTAACAACGGTAAATACATTTTACAAAGATGTCTCAAACCTCATTGGTACCAGGTTTGTTCCTGCTCTGCCGAAAAGCTATACATCGTTTTTCAACGTAGAATACGCGAACGTCAAAGGAGCAGAGGCGATAATTGAGTACGAGAATTCAGTTTTCTCAGGTAAGTTATCATATACGATATCGTGGGCACGAGGCACCAGTTCATTCGCAGATGAAGTATATTATCGATACTACGCTGAAGATTCTGACACAAGTTTGACTTTTGAGGCGAGGGAATACTATCTTGATTTTGACCAGCGGCATCGGGTATTTCTCCAGGGAAATATTAACCTTCCATTGCAGAGCAAGGTATATTTATTCTGTTATTTCGGGAAAGGTTTCCCTTACACACCACCGGGCCCTGAAGGGAAATATATTGATCGGAATATATATCGGCTACCATTTCAAAGACAGATTGATTGTGTAATATCGAAATCATTCAACATAGGAAAAATCGTCGTCAGGACCAACTTGGAGATTATTAATGTGTTGAATGCAAGATATATGATTGCACCACATACCACATGGGTACCCTTGGAAAGTATCAGGAAAGAAGATTTTGATGATTATATCACATTTTCCGCTCCATATTACAGCCCTGCTGCTGATAGGAACCATGATGGCGTCATTTCTCCTCCTGAAGAGTATAATGCATTTTATGAACTTGTGCAATCTACAGATGATTGGGTCAGCGCCTATACTGCTCCAAGAAGAGCACGAATTGGTGTTACCATAACCTTATAAAAGCTTAATATCAACTATATAACACCCTGTATTTTGCCACGCACATCAGAGAAGATAGTACCTACATCTTTAAAAACTAGGGAGTATCGGGGAAACGGAGAATGGATGAGATGTAAGAGTCATCAATAAGTTTATTTATAAGACATTCTCTGAGGTTTGCAGCACGCACTCACTTTACACTTCGGACAGTTCACGTTACCCCCCACGGGATATTGTAGCTACGATCGCAGGGCTGTCAATACCTTGACAGCTTAAGTAGAACTAGTATAATTAAACGAAGAGGGAAACATGTTGAAGCGATCATACGCTATGTCAGATTTGTGCTATTTCACAAATATTTCACAGGAATGCAATATATTTACCAAAGGAATGGCGTATGGTTTTTGACTATTTGCAAAGCGTAAAAATACCGCATAGTTCAAAAACTCACTGTGGTATGATTCAATATCGTTTGGTCTCAACCGAGGCCAAAGGGAGGGGGTACAAAAATGAGAAATATATATAAGTACGTATATATGATTACTGTTATCATATTTGTTCCATTGTTATTACCAGCCCAATGGCTGGAGACAACAATTAATGTCGCTTACAAACCTTTTGCCCTGGTGTGGAACTCTAATGATAACAAGGTTTATTGTGTCCATGATTCCAGCAACACGTTGACCGTAATTGATGGAAATACAAATACAGTAGTTGCAAACATCATAGTACCTGGAGGATGCCCTGTAACGATAATACCTTATAGTTTAATCTGGAACTCGGTGAACAACAAATTATATTTCAATAACTGTCCCTATAACACGGTGTCGGTAGTCGACTGTGAAGGGGACTCGGCGATAACCAACATTACCGTGGGTACTTATCCATTTTCTATGGTGTGGAATTCTCTTGATAACAAGATTTACTGCGCCAATAGCGTAAGCAATACTGTAAGCGTGATCGATTGCGTTGGAGATTCCGTAATTACAACTATTTCAGGAGGGAATACACCCGTGGTCCTGACATGGAACTCGACAAATAACAAGGTATATTGCACCAACAGAACAAGTGGCACAGTGAGTGTAATTGATGGTGCGGGAGATTCAGTAATAACAACTATCCCTGTAGGGGGAGGCTATGCGATGTTGGGTTGGAATCCGATTGAGAATAAGGTATATTGTGCAAATTGGGATAGCGGCTTTATTTCTGTGATTGATGGCGCAGGAGATTCGGTAATAACAACCATCACAGTCGGCACTCAGCCTGATTGTTTCGAATTCAATTTGGATAATAATAAAGTATATTGCGGCAATATTGGGGATGCTACGGTAAGTATAATAGATGGAGCTGGGGATAGTGTGATAACAACCATTGTGGTAGGCAATAATCTGACTCCCATTCCTATAGTCTGGAATTCAATGAATAACAAAGTCTATTGTGCTGGAGAACCAGATATTGTAACAGTGATTGATGGTGTGACAGATGAAGTAATAACAACCATCACAGTTGGAGATTGGCCTTGGGGCATGACCTGGAACTCTATTCAAAATAGAATCTATACAGCAAATCTATGGAGTTCGTCTATTTCGGTGATTAGGGATAATATGGGAATTGAGGAA
>JBARXC010000132.1:0-2358 GCA_049647125.1 bacterium
ACATGACTTTCGGATAAACTAAATTTTCTACCATACTAAATGAAACAATATTTATATAGAGTAAACACATATTCTATATCAAATGTCAGAAGAAGAGAAGATATGTGTGATCCTAAGCGCTATCCAAAAGATCAAAGAGTCAAAACAACCTGTCACAGCGTATTTCAAACATAATTCTGTTCCGTTTTCTCGAGTGCAATACTATCGCTATTGCAGGACTCTTCAGAAACATGGTGAAGAAGGGCTCAGAGATAAGAGAAAAGATGGGAATTATACGAAACTGACAGAAAGAATAAAAGATTACATTGTGTCCACTGTTAAGGAAAACAGAAGCATATCATCATCCCAAGTACATAGTAAAATTCTAAACCAGTTCGACGCGAAGATTTCAGTATCCTGCTTGAATAACTTCAGGGCATCTGAATCATTAACGAGATTACCAGCCCAGAAAGAAAAGGAGTATAAACGTCAAAAATCCGGTGGAGGTGAAATTCTCACGTCTTTAGCCTTTTTCACCCACATTAGCGAGATATTCACCAGAACAATAATCGCGCGGGCGAACGAGGTTCGCCAATCACCCTTATTTGAGCAGAATAAGAATATCGGCGAATATCATCCAGACATCCGCTCGCATGGGAAATTCACTAAAGAGTACAATCAATTGAAATCCGTGCGAGAGAACCGTTTCAGATCAATCGATGAAAAAATTCGGGGGAAGGATTTCTCAGCCATGAACATCTTTAAGATGTCGGAGGAGACAATTTCTCGATATAATCTGGCTCTACTGTGCCTGCCTCTGGTCACGTCCAATGGAAAAACAAGCAGGGTGAACCGGGTAAAAGGAAACGATTTAGCCTTCCTCTGCGGGTACAATTACAAAGACGCATCACTCGATAGATATCTCCGAGAACTAAAATATCTTAAGGTCTCTGACCGGTTGATTGCCGCAACCGCGAAGTTCTGGATGGATTTCTGGCGAGATGAATCCGAAGAAGAAACGTATTTTGTGTGCTATTACATTGATGGTAATACGAAGGCATTGTGGTCCTCGAATAGGTGCTACAAGGGTAGAGTGACAATGCTTGGTCGTGTTATGAACTGTCTCGAAAACGTGTTTATCCACGATGGTAAGGGGCATCCGCTCTATTTCCAGACCTTTCAGGGACATGCTGACCTTGGCAAGCACGCATTAAATATGCTCACGAAATTGACGCAACTTTTGGATGACCCATCGGCTCGTGTCCACGTGAAACGGATATTGGTGATAGATGGCGGAGGTAATGGCGTAAACACGCTCAGAGCCTTTGACGACAGTGATGAATATTTTATCACCATCCTCGACGAGAACCAGGTAAAGGAGAGAAAAATCAAGCACCTCCGGGAGGAAATGAGGTATAAATACGGAAATGCAAGCCTTGTTGACTGCCAGATTGAATTATTGGATTCATCAGAGAAGAACTACATCTACGAGTGCCGTGCAGTGATTGTGAAGTGGGATAATGGCAGAAAATCGGTCTTAATTACCGATATACCCCGTGATTTATTGGATGCAAGTGAAGTTACAAAGAAATATTTTGACCGCTGGCCGTTGCAGGAAAAACAGTTCAGAGACGGGAAGAGTGGGGTAAATATCCATCGAATTGTGGGCTATGGCAAGAAGATAGAGAATTATGACAAAATGAATGAAAAGCACGGCAAAATATGCAAGACAATAACTCAGCTCAAATCGCAACTGAAAGAGCCATTGATGGAAATAGAAGCGATAGAAGAGCAGCTTGCCTATTTATACCGGCAGGAAAGAACGCTTCGTGAAAAATCACTGATCATTGAAGGGAAAAGAGTTTTGGACGAGGCGGACTCAACTGAATTGCGACAATGTGAAGCACGAATCGCCAGGTGCCTCCGTCAGCAGAAGACGATTGAAAACGAGCACAAAGACGATTTTAAGAGATTAAAGAAGTATTTAAAGGAAGAGAAGCGGATTCGGGATAAGGATAAAGTGTATAGAATCGATACAGAGCTGGACCAGATCATGACATGCTTCAAAATGTCGTTTGTCAATCTGTGCAGTCTGTTTTTGACAAAATGTATGGCTCATGAAAAATTTGAATTATTGACTCTATTTGAATCGATTTTCCAGCTTGAGGGTAATGCCTTTGTTAACAATAGAGAAAAGATAATTGAACTGGAGCTGAATCCAAAAGAGCCAGAGTTAATGGATGAACTTGATAAAGGTCTCCGTATATTGAATGCGATGGATATTCATGATCTCGATGGCCGCTTTATACAGTTCAACATGTGAATTGTTTTTGTTTCATTTAGGTTGGTCATAAAAGCTAAATCTCCGAAAGTCATGTA
>JBARXC010000133.1:0-1697 GCA_049647125.1 bacterium
AGCCAAGGATGAGAACTATCAGATATCAGCCCAGATAAGAATGAGAGCGGAGTTCTCTTCTCACGAGGCAAGCGAAATTGGTAATAGAATTTCACTAATAATTTCCTGTAAGAGCGCAGCCACGGGAATTCTTTTAGATATTTCCGAAGTTTAGTACGGTGATAGGGTTTCATGTTAACGGGATTCATTAAAACGAGATATTTAACCTTGTTGAAGTGAGATTTTGTTTCTTCTAACTCCTTACGGAACTCTCTTATCGCTGCTCTGAAGGCAATATAGATTTTTGGAATGATGTATTTAATCCCTTTCGCGCTATACTTGAGCTTCTTTTTGATAAAAATATCATTGTATTTAGACAAGAACGTCTGCTTACCCTCCCAGTTATTAAATAGAGGGGTTGAGAAAAAGGATTGTAGTGCTTGTTCTATTTGTTTTGGAGTATTACATGAGAGACAATTTCTTAATCTCTTGTAGATTTCCTTTGCGATTTCCACATCCTTGAATTGAAACGGTGATATCTTGACGGTTTGCTCGTCTTTTTTTAGGGAGAGCGTATATCTGCGTAAATCTTTCCACTCTTCTATGTGATCAAGGAGGTGCTCCTTTTTTATCTTTGTAAACTCTTTAATAAGCCCTCTGGTGAGCAATTGGATGGCGTGAAACACGCATTTTTGAACAAGTACGTTCGGAAATACTTCATTTACGCCCGCTTCAAGTCGCGTAGAAAAGTCAATGGTCATGAAGTTAACTCCCGAAGGAAGCCATTTCTTTAACTCTTTTAACAAAAAGGCAGTTTCTTCTTCGTTCTCTCCTGTGACTAAAGCGCCAGCGAGGGGTTTCTTCTTTAACGAATCCGTAGCAATGAGCAGACCTGGTTTTAAGGTGCCAGATTTTGGTCGTTTTTTTTTACCTTCACGGACTTGAAGGTCCCGTCCAAGGAGAGAAACCCTGAAAAGTTATCAGGAGGGTCTTCTTCGCTTAAATCGATAGAAATCTTATCTTTTTCTCCATGCTCATTTATCCATCTTTGAACTGTGGTTACTGATACTTTAACTAGATGGAACTCGTTTAAATCTTGCGTTACCCTACGAATAGAATCACCTTTTTTCAATACTCTGCCTACCGCATATTTTATCACACCTGGCATGTATCTAGCGCCGATTGGGACGATAGGATGTTCTATAGTAAAGACCTCTTCGCATTCCTTACATTGAAAGTATACCCGCTCGTAGTGGGTGCGACGGCAAATGAGGGGAGAGCCTAAATCTTGGATTTCTCTAAATTTATACGTGAGTCTTTTAATCCTACTCAACTTACACTTTGGGCACTTCTCGGGAAAGAAATCGGCATCAGAATGTTCGCGAATTTCCACTTCAATCTCATTTTCTTCTTGATCGTTCATGTATTAAATATATTTTTTACGAATTTAAAGATTAAGGTGATGTCTAATGGTAGAATGGATAGACGGAGGAATAGAAAAGATTAAAAGATGAGCGTACCGAGGAAATGGTGAAGTTCTGGGAGAATATTAAGGTTAGAAGGTAAATACACAATTATTGTCGTCTTAGATGAAATAAATTTAATAGTTAGCTATCTTTTTAGGATCATACTCATAACAAAAAGCAGAATAAAAAAACAGTCCCAATAAATCAATATTTTTTTAAGACATTAATATATTTATATTTGTTAATGTCTAA
>JBARXC010000134.1:0-3094 GCA_049647125.1 bacterium
GTTTTTAAGAATAAACGACACGGATAATAAAAATCAACATATATAATTAGTGATGGTTCGTAGGATAGAAATGTCACGAAATATCATTGCTTCTAAGCCGTAAAATTCAACAAATGTCGGCAGGTCAAATGTCAATCTTGACTTTGATTTACCTTTTGATCAAAAAACAAAAGTTTCTCTCTATGATGCAACAGGCAGGCTTTTAAGGAAAATGATTTTTTCAAAAAGAGTCTCTATTACTGAAAGCAAACTTCCTTCTGGCATTTACTTTCTGGAAATAGACAGCCCTGTGATTTGCCAACCCATCTACTGGAAATTTCTAATAATAAGATAACAGATCAAAAAAACTCCTTCTAGAATCAAAGCACTGTTAAAAAAGTACAGATCTTTTATCGTTATTTTTGTTGTAGCGGTCCTGGCTTTTGACTAGTTAAATGGATGTATTGAGAAAAGATGATTAGATTTTTATCGAAAACACAAGTACTTTTATATAACTACGTGTAATTACTGTCTGGTAGACTAATTTGTTTTTGGGGATTATATTGTTGTCACTATAAGGAATAGTCACTTTGTTGCGTCAAACAATAACAGCTCCTGTTATCGATGTTGAGGTAGATTGGATGCTGAAGCCCTCGGTGTACACCTACCTTCTGTACAAATAACTTTTCGTGCTAGTTATTATTTATTCTTATATATGTCAGATATGAGTACTGCGTTGTGAAGTATAATTATTTAAGCAGAATTACTTCTTTTGTTACTATGTATTGAGGTGTCTGTAATAACACAAAATAGACTCCACAGGGAAGTTTCCTATCATAGTTATCTTCACCATGCCACATCACGTAGTCAAATGGTAATTCAGTTACATTGTAGAATGTTTTAACTAAACAACCTTTAGCATCGTAAATCCGCAGCTTTATGTCTTCCGTATCTTGCGTTGTGCCCAAGTTGATCTTTGTTGTTACTCGGCATGGATTCGGATGAATACCCAGTCCTACTCGTTGTTGCTGATTTAGTATTTTTTCTTCAATACCCCCTCCCTCACGATGTACAATTGCTCTGATGTTCCAGTTGTAATCAAGATTATAACTTTGAAGTTCCGCCCATGATTGTCCATAATCAAGGGATATCCAATCACCCCTGAAATCTATAGCAGGGCCAGGGTCTACACCAATGGGATATTCATCAGGATTGAAGAAAATCTCTATTGCGATCCATAAATCCATACTATCATTGTATGCGTAGGGAGGAGAAAGGTCTATTCTATGCCAGCCTACACCTATGGCGGTAAAAGGTTCGACTTGTGTACTCTCCTGGTGGACGTAGAGACTTCCACTATGGGCCATAGGTTCATAATGATAGAAGATAACCGCTATAAGGGTTCCTGGCACTGCGATTTCCCATGGAGTAAACCTTACTGCTGCACGATAGTGAGTGAGATTACTATTGCCGATTCCTATATTATTAGGCTGATCGTAGTGAAGCGTATCTTCATCTCGTGCGTCATCTATGCTTACCCTCTGATTAGAATAGACTGGTGACACACCCCAAAAAGAAATAAGCCCCACTAATAGTATACCCAAAATAAGTTTTCCTTTAATCATTATACGCTCTATTTTCGTAATAAATTATAACAATAATTTGCCATATGTCAAGACCTAAAGTGTGATTTTTATGCACTTTACTCGGTTGTTATGTTTCAGGCGAAATGGCACAAAAGATCGATTTTTTAACATACACTTCTGAAAAGTAATCCAATGTCCCATGAACTACGAGTCCGTTGTTCTACCTAGCACGCATATGACACTGTGTCGATTAGTTGAAAGTGTACATCGCTGAAACTGTTGTAAATATAAGTGTTGATGAATTGTGTCTCCCCAGGTTACAGCTCGTGGATTCTAACTACCAACAGGCATATCGACTAAGCATTCCAGCTTTCTATTGAAAAACCATCTCATCCCTTTTAGAGAAACTTCTAACGGGGTAAATATTAAAAACAATATTATCCTGTTCAGCTTATACATTTTTCCTCCCTACATAATTAAAATACAATGAAGATATCATAATCACTGCAGGGATTGAGTTTACTCAACTGTATCATGACAACAACATGCGTTCCTTTGCAGAGTAAACTCTGCCACTACATTGTTTTAAACAACTGAATCAACAAACCCGCGCAAAACCCGCCTACATTAAAAAACATGTGAACGATTACTGCGGGAATAAGGCTCCCGGTTTTCTCGCGATGATAACCAGCAATAATCCCCAATATGAACGCGAACAATACGATATTGAACACTGCGCCACTGTTCATGCCAGTGGTCAATAGCGCCATGTGCATTAATGCAAAGAAAAGCGCACCTACTAATACGGGAAGACTAATGCGCAATTTGAATAAAGAGAATCCATATTTGGTCAAGGGTTTAAGCAACCCCTGGATTAATCCCCGGGTCAACACCTCTTCGCAAATACTCGCATAGATCCAGATAAAAACCACTGTTTGAACAAATGAAAAGGCTTCTGTGGAAGCAGAATTCTCTATAAAGATAAATGAACCTATCAGAGCTCCGATAAATCCAATGCCTAAAGTCAAAGGAATGATTTGTTTCAAGCTGACATGTTTTGTGATCTTAAACCCATAAGTATTGAGTTTCCCTTTACTTAAAATCAGCATTATGATGATTGAAACAGCTACCATGGTGGAATGAGTAATAAATCCTATTAACCAAGGTTTGACTTGCATTAGCTCAGGTGAACCGGGAAAGAAAATCAAAGCTGCAGATGTTATGATCAGAACTAAGAAGCCAAGTAAGAGAGCAATAATAACCTTGACTATGGCTGCGACAGTTTGATTCTTAAAGAAAACTGTCATCCCTTTTTTTTGCGAAACCATGGTATGAACATTGGCACTTCTCTCATATAGTCTTCATACTGAACGCCAAGCTTATCTATTAGTATCTTTTCTTCATACCGTGAAATATAGTAATAGAATAGAACAATAATAACCCATATACAGAATGCAATAACAGACAAAGAAATAATGATGAATCCAAGATATACTAATATGGAACCTAAGTAGATTGGATGGCGGACA
>JBARXC010000135.1:0-25544 GCA_049647125.1 bacterium
ATTTAATAGAACAAACTGAAGAATTTACATTTAAATCTGTACCGTCTTTTCGTTGCTGGGTAATTTCACCCTTCCAGTATCCTTTTTCAAGGATCTGTCTCAAAATCTCTGACTGGGTACATGGATACCCTGATTTAGTAACCTTACCCAGGTGTCTTCCGAACACCTCATATACTTTCCAGCCATATAGAGCTTCTGCAGCTCTATTCCATGTGCAGATCTTAAAATCAAGGTCGGTAGAAATAATTGCATCTGATACATTTTGGAGGAGGTCGGCCTGATAATGGAGTTTTGCTTCGGTTCGTTTGTGTTCCGTGATGTTTCTAATGATGCCAAGAGTGCCAAGATTCTTTTCGTCCTCAGACACAGACATGTCATAGCGTCCTGCGGAGCCAATATCTCCACAGGCAATCACCGAACCGATGATTGTATTACATTCATGCTCGACGCGATCCTTCGGGATTAATCGTATTTCGAGGTCTTTTATTTTTCTCGTCCCGGTTCTTCTCTCATCAAAAAACTTCGGTGCGTTTACACGACCGACTTCTCTACCTTTGTATTTCGGCAAAATATACCGCCGGCCGAAGTATCTGACATCGTCCGGATGTACTATCTTGCTGAAATGTTCCCCCTTAAGTTCTCCTGATTTGTAGCCGAGGATACCAATTGCATCGTTAATAAATATGAAATATCCAACCGAATCGATTTTGTAGACTATGTCCGGTAGATAATTCAATATCGCCAGATACTCGTCCATGTGTTTCCTTTCGGCATTCTGCTATGATAAGTATTTGACCATAAAAAATAATAACAAAGAACTAAGCGGTTCGTAAATCTCAGCTCCGTGTTTTTCAGGATTCCCAGGAAAACCTCGACGATTTCAGGATCGAATTCGGTTTCGGCACAGCGTTTTAATTCAACGATTGCTTGTTTTGTTGTCTTTGCCTTTTGGTAAGACCTATCTGAGATTATGGCATCAAAGTACTGCGATTTAATCTCTATGTTAGTAAACTTACCAGATTTCCACCCTTTTTTATGAGCTATTTCAATAATATGACCTTTTCGGTTTTTTTATAATCGCCTGATTCCAATCGTACGAAATAGACGCCCGGCGGAACTGCACGACCTACGTCATCATCACCTTGCCAGGTTGTTTGACTACTGGTTAGTCGGTAATCAAGTAATTGAGTAAAATCTTTAACCAATCTCCCAGCAGCATCGTAGATTCTTAATGAAGTTTGAGATTTGGTGTTTGGGATTTGGAGTTTGATGCTTGTCATCTTATTGAATGGATTCGGATAGACCCTCAAGGACAGCCCGGTATCTCGTATCCTGAATCCAGCATGCTCTTCAATCCCGATAAATGGATGAAATTTTCCCCAGATACGCATGGTGTGAGCAGGATGGGTATTGATAGAATCAGTCCAGCCCGAATAGGTGATAAGCACTTCAGCACCGGAGCCATGTGCCAAAGCAGGAGTGATTTCATTTCCCGATTGATTGACGACAAGAAATGAGTCAATAATCATACCTTCAGAACTTATCTTAGCTCCATATATGTCCCAGTTGCCATTTCGATCGTCCTGCCAGGTCACAACATAGTCAGTGCCGTCAAAAGCCACTGCGGGAAAATCTGCGTTATTTTCAGAAACAGATATAGGAATACCTGCTGTATCAAGCACGACTCCAGACGGAGTAACGCGAGCAGCCCAAATATCGTCTTCATATACCCACATAACTAAATAGTACATGTCGCCGAAGGCTATAGAGGGATGATATCCACCCATTGCTGAAATGGAAAAACCATCTATGACAACACCAGTCGGTGTTATTCTTTTACCGCTAAGACCGCTCGACCTGTACACAACAAGGTAGTTGATAGCATCAAATGCAACTATAGGAGACCCACAATACGGACCGGTAATTTCAATAGTATCTAAAATACTACCCGCTTGGTCTATCCTTGATCCATAAACTCTAACCGCACCACTCTTGTACTCATGCCACACCACCAGACAATTGGTTCCGTCGAAAGCGACATCAGGAGGATAAGCTATTTGACTACCCCATGCAATTTTAATCCCCCCAGAGTCCAAAACGACCCCTGATTGATTTATCCTTGCCCCGTACACAGCACCAAATCCATATCGATAGTCATTCCAAACAGCGAAGTAATTTGTTCCTGTAAAAACTATGGAAGGATTTATTTGATTACAATCAGGTCCCGTTGAAACAACAAAGGGTATTGTATCTAAAGGCATGCCCGATTGATTCAATCTGATTCCATAAACGTCAATATCCGTACCATGGTCATATTGCCCTCGCCAGTCTCCCCACACCATCAAGTAGTTGACTCCATCAAAAGCAGCCGCGGGACTCGTCTGCATATTACATCCCAAAGTAATGGCAATTTTATTAGTATCAATAATCGTTCCTGACTGCGTCAGTCTTGTGCCGAAGACATCATTGCCATATTGCCATGCCACTAAGTAATTCATGTTGCCAAATGCTATTGAAGGGCGATAATGATTGAATGTTGAAGGTGATACTCTGAAACTACTATCAAGAACTGCGCCTGAAGAATTTACCCGTGCACCATAGATATAATGATAATCCCAGACTTCACGATTGTCCTCCCATACAGCAAGGTAGTTGGTACCATCAAAGGCAACCGAGGGATTCCATTTGCCGTAAGCCTCGGCAGAAACTCCTATTGCGATTCCGGTGGTGTCCAGAATCTCTCCCGACGTCGTGATCCGCGCGCCATAAATATCCAGATGAAATTGTTCCAAATTCCGCCAGTCTTCCCACACAACTAAATAGTACATATCGCCGAAGGAAATCGAAGGGTGCCATTGGCTATTTACAGCTGTAGATATGAGGATACCTGTGGAGTCAATGAGGCTCCCTGATGGGGTGACACGTGCGCCATAGATATCATAATCGCCATTGCGCTTATCTGCCCACGCCACCAAATAGTTTGTTCCATCAAAAGCAACTGTTGGCTCGTTTTGGTGATCATCCGCTATCGATATCTTAAAACCTGACGTATCTAATACTACTCCTGATTGGTTGATCCGTGAACCGTAGATATCGTTATTAGTGAAAGGACCATTTCGAGTATCCACCCACACGACAAGGTAATTTGTTCCGTCAAAAGCAACTGAAGGCCCACCAGGACCGGATTGAGTAGTATCCGCTGTCGATATCTTAAAACCTGACGTATCCAAGACCACGCCTGATTGGCTGACTCGTGCACCATAGATATCATAATCGCCATTGCGCTTATCTAACCATACAACAAAATAATTTGTTCCGTCAAATGCGATTGAAGGAGTCACCTGGTCATTTGGTCCAGCAAAAACGATAATCCCTGAAGAATCAAGAACAATACCTTCAGGACTTACCCGAGCAGCGAATATGTCAAAACTGTCATTGCCATAACCTACATGTCTTCGCTCATCTGACCACACGATCATGTAATTGGTTCCATCAAATGCCATCGAAGAGAGAGATTGCCAATAAGGAGGAGTAGTATAGACGATATTTGTGTCGATGAGAAATTCACTTTGCCTATCATCTGTACTCCATTTTTCACCCTCGCCTGTCAAGTTGTGAGAAATGGTTTCAGTAAAAGCGTTAGCATCAAAGGGTAGTGGTGCAATATTCTGTGCACCTACTTTTTTCTGGTGGCCGTCCAAAGGTGAACTAAGGAATAAAAACATACCTCCTATAACCGCTATCGTTGTTCTAAGAGATAGCAAACAATACATACTTCTCATTTTAACCTCCTTTTGGTTATTTTGTTAAAATTATAGGTTTACAGCTTGTACCACATTCTTTTGTCTGTAATTCAGCAAAATATATCCCGGAAGCACACTGTTTTCTTCTATCATCTTTACCATCCCAGTGAAATGTGTGTCTGCCGGTTTCCTTTAAACCTATAAAGATCTGCAGTACTTTTTTGCCTACCGCATCATAAATGTCAAGGCTAATAACATCTGGTTGAACAAGGAAAACCGATATTTCGGTAGAATTCCTGAAGGGATTTGGATTATTATTCATGAAGCTTTTATCATGTGAAGCACATGGTTTTTCTTCTTCTATTCCTGTCATCAGATTTCTATGAATTGCTGGTGGTTGGGAATCAACGCCTACTGCCAAATCAAGGTCCGCTGAATATATGTAATCAATAAGTACCTGACTACCATTGCCAGGAGCATCTTTTAAAGACATCCATCCATTAGTAAGGTTGTAGCAGTAATCAGAAAAAGGCAAAGGAAAACCATCCACAATAACATCCAGAAACTTGTGAATTGGCTGGTGTGATACATAAAAGAGTTTTCTGAAACCATCACCAGTTAGTGTATCTGTCCTAGATAGAACTCCATCACCGTCTACATCGCCCCAGGCAATACCCCAAACGTTGCCAATTGGCGAATTAGCTTGCCATCCAGGATTTGTCTCCAAGTTGCCTGCGTTGTTATGGTATACCACAGAAGGCATATTGCCATTAACAGCGGCAAGGTCTAAATAGCCATCATTATTAACATCACCTAATGCAACCCGGCATGTTCGCGAACTGTCATCAGATATCCAAGAAGGCGTCGTCTCGAGACCAGATGGCGTATTAAAATGTATAACGTTTGAGGCAGGGTATGTTGCTCCTACTCCGACCACGAGGTCTAATAAGCCATCTTTGTTGATGTCCCCAGCAGAAAAGCCGGCACCACTATAAGTGAGCTGTGTGTCAGGATACCAGGAAGCAACCGTCTCTAATATTCCATTGTCGTTAAAATATATTCTGTAGTTGAACCCTATTGCCAAATCCAAATCACCGTCATTGTCTACATCAAACCAGGTGCCTGCCAGATGTGGACCAAAATAATCCGATGCTTGCCATGACGGGGTCGGTTCAAGAACTCCATTGTTATTGAGGTAAACACAAGCAGGACCAAAAAATTCTACCGCGCCAAGGTCTAAATCACCGTCATTATCCACATCACCCCAACCAAGCCATACAGCACCGGTTGAACCTATCCAGTCGGGAATGCGATCAAACCCCCCTTCATTCAAGTATAACTTAATACGGCTACCAATATAACCTACATAGGCACTTGCCAAATCCATATCGCCATCATTGTCAAGATCACCAAGTGCCACTGTGCAGGAATTGGTGTCCGGTAGTATCAAAGAAGGATTGACATCATAGCCTGTCCCGGTATTGAAATAGATACATGTCGAGTAACTATCCGGAGCGAATTCATTCCCCGTTACCATATCCAAATACCCATCATTGTCAATATCAGCAAACTCAATATCACCGGGTCCAGGGGTGTTTAGACATGATGTCCAAGAAGCATTAGTTTCAAGGGGAACTTGAGCGTTAAGTAAAATAGACAGCATCATCAACATAAGTAAGTTCAACACTTTCATTTTACCTCCTCTTTTATCATTGTCATTATACTATATGTCGTGTCCCATTTTTCAATTAGCTATAGTTCCGATAGCTTATATTTCCATTGAATACAGAAGTGTGTCTAAGCGGCTTGACAATACACGCCATTTTGGTTATAATATTTCCACAAAATCATGAACACTTCTTTTGAAACACGGATTTATGCAGTGGAAACTTATCTTAAGGGTGGTATCTCACTACGCAACTTGTCGCACAACCTTGAGATTCCTTACCAGACTATTCACCGGTGGGTGAAATGGTATAGAAAAGGCGGTAAAGAAAACCTTAAGAGGCAAAAACCCTATGTAAAAACCTGGAACCGACTAAACAGCGATGTGGAGCAAAAGGTTGTGTATCTGAAAGAAAAAGAGCCAAATATCACGGTTCAAAAGGCAAAATACAATCTTGAAAAACAGGGAATAGCTTTATCTTCAAAGGGCATCTGGAATATCTGGAAAAGATACGGCTACGCAGGGTTTAAAAAGGAAAGTATGACAAAAGTTTTTACAGAGTATATCGCCTTGACGAAAGAAGCAAAGATTGCATATCAAGAAGCAAGAAAGTTTTATAATCAAAGACAGACAAAAGAATCAGCGAGAATTCTGAATGCCATACCGTGTTTACCAAATTTATCACAGAATGAATTTATTGCCAGGATCCCTGATTCATTTTTGAATTTGCGGAGAAGAATCGAAAAAACGAACTATTTATTTGGTAAGACACCTTTATTTTCTTATTTAAAAATAGTGAGACAATTATATGAAGAATGTGTCAAAACAAAACAATATCATTCAGCTCTTAGAGTGGGAATAATGGAGGTCATCACATTAGGGTGGATTGGCAAGCCTATGGAAGAATTGAAAACGATTAAGGAATTGAAAATAATCATCAAGAATAGAGGACACTCTTATTCTTATCTTCTTTACAGATACTGGTTTATCCTCTTTATTTTGGAAGGAGTGGCTCAGATTTCTCTTTCCAGGATAAAAAAGGCCTACGCGATGGCCAGCCGGTGCCGGAGATACTTGAATAGGTGGCGATGTCCATCGCCTTACTTCATGTGTGACCTTGCTGGTTTGTATTTGAGATTAGAAGAATATAAAAAGGCAGAATATTGGTATTCAAAAGCACTCGAAAAAGTAGATGAAGAAAGAAAAAAAATAATACAAGGATACCTTGCCAGTATATACCTTTTCAAGGGTGAGTGCAAAAAAGCAATTGATTTTTCGAAAGAAGCAGAATTTAGCAGCTGGATTCCTCACTTGCAGATGTACCTTTTTCGTGCTCTGTTATTTCTGACAAGAGGAAAACTGCATAAAGCAATAGAGTTATCTGAGAAATCTCTATCGTTGGCGAAGAAAGAGGAACTTGTTTTAGGGCTATTCAGTGCATCTTTTATAGTCGCAAGCTGTTATTGTTGCCTTGGACAAAGAGAAAAAGCGATAAGAACACTAAGCAGTATTCTTGGATTCCTTGTCAACAATCGTCTCAAAAGAGAAGAAGCTATTGTTAGAATTTTGATATCAAAGATGCTCCAAACGAAATCTAAAATCAATTTAAACAGCGGTCTATTACCCAGTGTTAAACTTGCGTTGTTAGTAAAAAATCGTAAATACCACAAGGCTTTCGCCTACGCAAAACAAAAGGGGCTATTGACTTATTTTCATAGGTATATTTTCTTTTTCCCTGAGGTTGTTACATCGCTGTTGGAAAAAGGAAAGCAAACAGAGTTACCAAGGGCAATACTGAGACTACCTGTTTTCAATAAAGAAATTCCCGTTTATTACATTAAATTTATGGGTAGTTTAAACATTTATAAAAATCAAAAGCATTTAACGGCGAAATTACAGCCAAAGGATTGTGCTTTTATGATACAGCTTGCATTAAGAGCAGGCGAGCCCAACAAAATTATTTCTCTTGATGAGATTTATGGGAATTTCTGGCGCGATAGCAAAAATCCTCCAAGGAATTTGTCACATCTACTCGTGAGGATTAAGAAAGCATTGAAGATACCCAGCCATCTCCTTGAGATTTCGTATAAAATGCACAATCCTATTCTAATGAACAAAGGTATCCATTTCATCGCAGATTACGATGAATATCGACATACCATCGTACAGGCACAGGCATTTTTGCGGGCGGGTGAGTGGGAGTTTTCAAAAAAAGAGTATTTATGCGCATTCAAGTTATTTCGGGATGAGCCATTTAAGAAAATGTATGATCCCTGGTCTGAGCAGATGCGTAGGGTGATTCTTAATAAATTGGAGAAAGAAGCGATAAGTTTTGTAAAAAGCTGTCTGAAGTATAAAAACACAAAAGATGCAAAGAAAATCTTGGAGAAGATTTTGAAAATAATTCCTTGCTCCAGAGAAATAAAGAAACTACTGAGAGAAATGTGAGATGGTCATGGTGGGGTCACCTATGAAAAAATTGTCTTTGGGTGACAACTTCAACTATTTCAACACCACAATCTGCTTCTTTTTATGACGAGTGGGAGTAGTTTATTACGATCAGTTACTTTTCAACGTCCACATAGCTTAGTTTTTGGTAACGAATCTTCAAGATTACCAGATGATTATGGCACAAAAGGAACAACGATAAGAATATCACAATCAGATAAGATTGATTCTTTGAATCTGGTGCTATCATGTGGTATCGTGCTTCATCATCTTTATTGTCAGAATACATGATCGTGTTATGGAACTCACTTCCCAGCCTCAAACGGCACCCCTAATATTTTGCCTGTTTGTCGTCTATAATCTTCTAAAAACCATTTGGTATTCACTCTACAAGCGTGTATTCCCTTTGCTCTTGGTTGCTCTGAAGGGTTTAGGGGTATTCCCAAGGATTATTATATATTAATATATAAAACCCTGAGATTAAGGGATTCTTACAACAGGCTTGACAATTCTATCCCTGCTTTTATAATAGGGTGGAGGTTTAGTGAAATATTGGAGTAGAACTTTAGTATTGTTATTAATCGTATCTTCAATTGCAGTTGCTCAAACACCAGATACTCTGTGGACGAGAACATTTGGCGGATCAAATACTGATATTGCATGGAGTGTACAAGAAACTAGTGATCAAGGATTCATCATTGCGGGAGTGAGTTATTCCCCAGGTCTCAGTGATGTATGTCTGATCCGTACAAACAGTCTGGGAGATACACTATGGACGCGTTATTTTGGCGGTATTTATGGAGATGAGGGATATGATGTGAAAGAAACATATGATGGTGGTTTTGTTACTGCTGGAGTCTACCAATGGGGATCAGGTGACTATCGCGTGTATTTAATTAAGGTGAATGCGAATGGCGATTCATTATGGACAAAGACATATGGATATGGAGTTACAGCAGGTGCGAACGCATTAGATATTACACCAGATCAAGGTTTTATTATTGCAGCATCTAGCTTTATAAATCCCAATGTTGACATATGGATTCTTAAAACCGATTCGCTGGGTGATACACTATGGACAAGGAGATATGACTTTACGACCTGGGATGAAGCTCGCGATATTAAGGTATTGTCAGATGGTAATTTCATTATAACAGGTATTGTAGGAGTTGGTGGTTTGTGGGATGCTTTTTTAATGAAAATGACTTCTAACGGTGATACACTCTGGACGCAATTTTATGGTGGGCCTGAAAATGAGTTGATTAATTCAGTGGTACCTACATACGATGACGGTTATATTCTGACTGGCTATACGCGGTCATACGGTGCTGGGTCTGAAGATATATGGCTCATAAAAACAGATTCATTAGGTGATACATTATGGACAAAGACCTTTGGAGGATCTTTTCTCGATAGTGGATTCGATGTAATACAAAGTACAGACAGCAATTATTGCATTGCCGCTAACAGGGAACTGTATAGTGATTCAGTAGCATTATATATTTTTAAGGTCAATACTGAAGGTGATACATTGTGGACATACCACTCATGGGGCATGGGTCAAGCATGCGCTACTTCGATCCAACAATGTCATGATCAGGGATACATTATTGCTGGTATAACAAAGCCAATAGGCTCCGCTCCCGATGATGTGTATGTTGTGCGGTTGGGTACGGAACAGCGCATTACTGAAAAACAAAGCGAGAGCATAGTAACATGGCCTCTGCGCAGTACGGTATATGTGGGGCCTCTTAGAGCTCCTGATAATTTGTCTTACAAAATCTTCAACATCACGGGTCGCCAGATCCATACTCTCAATCCTGCACCGGGGATCTACTTTCTTCAGATCGATGGGAAAATAAAACAAAAGATTATTAAGATAAAATGATTTATCACTGTAATCTTTCAGTAATCGCTGTCTGTCCCGTAAGATGTCAGTTGTACGGGATAATCGATGCAGCCGCAAGCTGCAGCAGAAGATGGTGAAGATAAAGTGAGACCTATTCTTTTTACTGTTTTTTTATATTTAATGTTGTGCTAAGCATTCGCATGATTTATTTTGTGATTTTTTTAATAATCATTATATCATATAATTCAATTTAGTGTAAATTATGATAGAACAAGATACTATCTTAAAACGCTGGTGTACTATAGCTCCAATTGATTTACATTGTTGTGATGATAATATTTTTATGGATGATCCAATTACTCTTGGCGATAATGTGACGCTCTCAAAATCGCCTATTTGGTTTAGGGAGTTTGCTCAGTGTAAAGATCTATGTATAGATGAACAGGGTGAAATTGAACATTCAGAATATATTTTATGCAATGAATACGATGCAATAAATAGAAGTGAACCAGATCGTTTTTGGCAAGGAAAATACAAAAAAGAAAAGGGCAGAAAAATAGATCAAGAACTTATGTACGCAAACCTGGCTATATGGTTAGCATTCCCTTTGCGTATTGGTTTCAAATATCTTTTTGATTTCTATAAGATGGGTGACAGATGGAAAATATATGGGCGTGGAAGGTATATTGATAGATTGGTTCCTAATAAACACTATAAAAAAAATACCTTATCGTTTAAGAATCTAGAGACTGCAAAGTCATTATTTCAACGCCTCCGACTTTTCTTAAATTATAGCGATAGTACAATTAAGAGATGTGCCTCAACTCTGCATTGGGCTTTATTACATGCAGATTGGGATCATCGATATCTTCTACTCTGGATGGCACTAGAGACACTTTTTACGCCTATGCGTCGAAAAAGAATCACTAATCAACTAGTTCAAAATATTGCTTTTTTTCTTGGATCAAATAATGATGAAATCGGTAGTTTAATACAAACAATAAACGAATATTACTACTGGCGTTGTTTAATTGTACATGGGCGATCATTAGAGGAATTGGTAGGAAAAACTCCTGACCTGCAATTGTCAATACAATACGAAACTGAAGAGTTGGTTAGAAAATCATTGCTCCGCATTTTAGCAGATGAACGGCGTACTGCAGTGTTTGATAGCCCCAGTCGTGATAAATATCTCAAATCGTTAAGTAAAAAGTAATATCAAGAAGAAATCAAATAAAGACGTGTTGTATGCCATTCATGTTAGGATATCATCGGAACGATGTCTTTCAACTTACTTTTCCCCTAATCTTAACTGAAACCGTCATTATTTCCCCTGCTGTTTGTAGCCTATAACCTTTCGTTGCACTCATTTCGGTGAACTCACTATTTTGTCTGTTTGCTGTTTATACCATCCTGGAGAGGTGAACTGGATTGAGTTCTTAGCTCAGGACTGTCATTACCAAAATACCCTTGTGAGCAGGCTTACTGTAAACCATTGTAACTATTTCTATCACCTCCTTTCGTAGTTACATCATTTACTATCATCGTGGTCATCCAAACGCTTAGGGCTGTTTTGGTAAAAGGAGATCATGAAAAAATAATGAATCACTCATAACAATCAAACCAAAAACAGCCCTATTATTTATTACTTCTATAATTCCCTTCATTGTGTCATTTCTCTGCTGTGAGTTTCCTGAAGTCAAGACCAGTGCGGATTGAGTATTTCATATCAATTCTGTCTTTCTATATTTATGACTTTCGCTTAAGGTCATTCAGGAACCCCAGAATCAAACATAATCTACCGAATGAATCCATGGCGCTAGTGTGTTATCCGTATAAATTGGTGCACCGTCTTGAAAGAACTTTTCTGCTGCCAGCTCTCCGTCAGCTAGATGTTGCAACATAATTTCAGGATCGAATGTCAATCCAGTGCTCATTGGTTTAGCGGGACGAATGACTCGTAATTCTAATAGGGATTCTCCTTTTGGAGTAATTTTTTTAAATGCAGTTAATATTTGATTTATTTGCTCATCTGTCAAGCCGAATCCGTGGGCTTTCTCAGCAATTTCCTTCTTAACCTTATCTAGTTTAAAATAGCTATCCGCACGATACCGATCTCCTCTTGCCACTTCATCCAATATTGCGCCAATTGTCCATAGCAAGGCTTTGAGAATATTAACCTGATCGGGCTTTGTGTTTCTACCCCAATGTGTCTCACTGTTTGTAAATGTACTTGTTGAAATCGCCCAGATAGAAGTAGCACCGGATACCACAGCATGCTCAAGAGGAATAAACTCTTTCACACCGCCATCATAAAACAAGTCGTTCTTGAACTTCGACTTCTCTTCTTCGAATACCTGAATTGGCTGGGTAAATACTGGTTCACAACAGGAAGCCAGTACTGCCTTGATGAACGTTGTCGGCTTGATCTTCTTTTCTGCAACATGCCTTGTGGAAATAAAATGAACCTGCCCGCTGTAGACATTGACTAATGCAACTGCAAAATACTTACCTGTATCCAGCAACTGCTTCAGCTTTCTGTCTTTGATGTAATATTCCTTTAAGAGCTTATGCAATGGTTCCATAGTCGCATTGATCGGCGTATCCTGGATATGCAGGAATTTGCTGATATTCCCAATAAATGAGTTCCTGAAGATATCAATATCTTTTACACGTGTGTATATGTCTGAAAGATAGTTATAGTCACCCAGCATGGCTGGTCCCCCAATCAATGACCCGGTTGAATTTCCCACTGCCATGTCAAATTCCATTCCTTTATCACGCAGGAGATATTTCACAACTCCTGCCGTAAATGCGCCTTTTGAGGCTCCGCCTGACAGAACTAATGCTTTCATTGATTCCTCCTGTAATTCTTAAATCTATTTGGCAAGGTTTTTTTCAAACGCATCAATTGCGTGTTTAAAACCGCATAAAATAACCTCTGCCTTGAGAGCTGAATTAATATTGGTCTCTTGTTCTGCAAATTGATGTTCTATCTCGTATAACTCCCTGAAGCCCGGAAGAGTTGTGTTGTTATTTATGTATGTCTTTATGTCCTCTGGTGTCTTGCAGTTCTTAATCAAAGCATAGAATTCTCTAAAATTCCTTAGCCTTACAGTCTGTTCAGAATTAGTTTCACCCAACCTAATGAACTTTGCCACGGCATCACGATGGTTATTGCAGTATACACTTAGATTACTTCCTGTTTCATATTTATGACAACCCAATTTAGTGCTGCAGCATTCTGTTAAGCCAATAACCAGAATGGCTAGTAGTAAAACAGAAAACAGCCTTTGTGATTTATTCATAATACCTCCTTGTTTATGAACTTAATACTATTTCTTAACCAAACCAGCATGGCATTTTTATATATATTAACATATCATGCCATCTCACTAACCAAAGTTTTTCTCAGACATTCTTCTTACCCTCCTTCTAGGATCACTGACTTATCAATTTCAGGAAATTCCATTACCATTTATTAAACTGCTTTGTAATATCATTACGCCTAATGGACATAAATTCTCAGCTTCATTAAAGGCAGGATTAGAAAAGTCCCGGGATAAACTGAAAATCCACAGTAGAAATTAATTTCAGGCTATTATCCCTGCCGTCCTTGACTAAACCAATCTGATACTTGCCGAGATGAACCTGAACACCATATGCCGGTCTATTTAACTCATATATCTTTTCGCTCTCAATATCAGTAATAAGAAATGCAACACCAATGTGATGTAGGCTGCTGAGAAAACCTTTTCCAAAGAGATAATAATTGAGACCTATCTGGAGGGTTTTCACAAACCTCGTGTCCGTGAAGTCATAGCATACAGGAGTGAAGCGCAGTATTGGTTCCCACGAAGAAGGTCCGTTAACATTGCCTTTAAAAGGCGGAATCAGGTTCATTACAAAGAGTTCCACTAAATTGACTTTCTCGCTCCTGTCACCATATCTTATTTCAAATTTACGTAATGATTCTTCGATCTTCAGCTTCTGTATTTCAAACATGACCTTGTACCATTCTTGCCAGGATTGCAGATCACCAATGTTTTCGAGAGGCTCATACTGAGGCAGAAAAAGAGAATCCTGGCTCTTTATTACCGAAACCATCTCCACCAGTGTTTTTAGAAAGTATTTGAACTCCTTTATATTCGACTGAAATACTTCAGATTCCAGAAAGTTCTCTTTTACTCTGATTGATTTAGTATAGAAATTAATATCTGGTACTGATGTTTCAATCATTCTGCTTATCTCGTCAGTCAACAGGTTAAGCCGCTCGTAATCATACAGCCTGATTCTTTCCTTTTCCATGTAGCTCTGACTCCTTACCCACGTCTCATTCCCGTATATTAAGGTATCTCTTACTTCATTTCTGCCCAAGATATCAAAGATTTTACCTGTTTCATCCATGGCAAAAAAAGTCTCTGGGTACTTTTCCTTAACCGCATTGGCTATTGCCCGACAGTCTCTGTTCACAGAAAGGTATTTGCGTGCATATTCTTTAAGCGTATCATAAAGTGGTTCTGCTCTGAGCGGCAGAAAAACAACAAGGATTAATAATGTAATTATGCATCTCATTGCTCCTCCAGTATTTTCTCTTTTGTCAAATTACGGGATTGTAACATGTAATTGTCAAAAGCATGGACATTGCCTTGATGAATTTTATTAAAGACATAGGGGGGTTCATCTTCATTGTCCAGAAATTCACCTGCAAGAGGAACTAAACTAGCAACCGGATCAGATCTGTGCCGATAAGAATACCAGTTTACTACATTCGATTCGTTCATTTCCTTAACAGAATTCCATTCTTTCGGTTTCTTGATACCATCTGTAATATGTGACAGTTCTGCATGTAACTTATAACTGACTTCCCTGATGAGTTCTAATGGTGATGCCAGAGTAAAAAGATTTTTTATCCTTAAATCATCCTGTAAACCCAGTGTTTCTTCACCTATTATAGAATGTAATCCTGTATAAGCAACCACAGTACCAAGGCTGTGTGAGATAACAGTTATTTCCAGATCCGGCGGATAAATCCCCCCAGCCATTGCCTCAGCAACAATTTCCATGAGTTTCTCTTTGAATTTTGTGAGTATGGCATTTTTGGCATCTCGGACTAAAAGGAAATATAGAACATGGGATATGGTATCTTTCAGGACATCAGTTAGTGTTTTTTCCATATGCGCAAGTGAGTTTTTGGTTCTTATTATTTTCTCAAGTACCTTAACGAGTCCATATTTCTTTACAAGCTTATCTATTTCCAGTTTTGCGTTCATTATTTCGAAAATAGTATAATAGAACAGTTCGTATTTATGAACTTCTCCTGGATTTTCATTCTGCCATAATGTATTCCATAATGGATCAGAATAACCCTCAATCTGCTCTCCGATGCCATGAATAAACAAAACTGCTTTTCTTCTCATCTTCTACCTCCTTTATCACCACTACCTTATTGCATTCACAATGCTTGCAGTCTGGCACTTCATTTCCAATCAACATAAAATCCATAACATAATCTCTACCTTTGTATGCCCTTATCCTTCCACATACTTAATAACTTTTTCTTCCTATCGAACGACTCAGAACCTCCCTTCACTTAAGGATGGACCGTTTTGAACCAGTCCTCAAGATCCCGCTGAGCATCTGATAAGGGACCTAGGATACTTTCCAACAAGTACACGGCATCTGTGCCAGGATCACTTTCCATTTCATCTATTTTGCGATCGCGGAATTTCGTGTATACCTCGACTAGCTTATCATTGTTCTGTAACCATAACACAAAATACCTTGCGGTAGCGTGGTTAATTGCCTGTATTACTGCGGCGTACTCATCCTCTGGATAGTGGAATCTCATTGCATCCATTTGAACAATCTCCGTGATGTCTTCGAGCCCCGTTTTGGTCAGTATTCTTTCACCACGCCAATTTGGCAATCCTTTGATACTAGCGGCTGTTCTATCAATCGTACATTCTTCATAAAGAGCCGCCATACCTTCGTCAAGCCATGGAGGGATATCACCAAAATTCATGCGAGCCGTAAGATGAAATAACTCGTGCGTCAGTGTTCCATAAATCATCCTATGAATTACTGCAACTATACTTAGATCATCTTGAAAGAAATACCCAATACATCGTGGAGGTATTTTAAGCCCGTGAATTTCTTCAGCCAATTCTGACATTCGATCAAGGGTCGGTACGAGGTACACCGTTATGAGGTAAGGGGGTATGGTCATTTGATACTGTTTGACGAAGAAACGTAGACATATTTCCAAATCTTCGCATATTTTCAGCAAATTATTGTCTGAAAGCCCAGGTGAACTGCATACCAGAAGGAAATGATCTGAATTAACAATTCTGAAACGTCCAGTAAGTGGTTTGACTAAATTATCTAGCACAGACACAGCATATCCGCTGTCCACGTCGTCTGGTTCAAATAGACGTTCTGTTAATTCTGCTATGGTTTTCGGTGCCTTTACTTCAATCACTTCGTGCCTATTCATTTTTTCTAACTCATCAATGCCAAATTTGCTGAAGATTTTGCCTCCTGATCCTGCACCACTACCAAAAATAATCTTAAGAACCGATGATACGGCAGCTATTCGTCGTGTCTCATTTGCCTCCACTATATCACTAAGAGCATTATCATACTCAATGTCAGGTTGCTCACTGGCGGTACTATATACATAAAGATATCTGTTCCAGTATCTAGTGGCTTCCGTGTTGCGTTCCGCACGACGGAGAGCCTCTACAATAAGACGGTACATAGTTGCATTTTTCCCTGCGGGCTTTTGTGTATACTTAATTAAGCTATCAGCAACAGCGCTAAATTGTCCTGCCTTCCAGAGTTCAGCGAGTGTTGAACCAGCCAGCAAGCTTTTGTGCATTAATAAATAGCATATGCAGAACGCAATTAGGCAGCGACAAACGATGTTGCTATACGCTATCACATATCGTAGTCTATATTTCATTGTGATCCCCCTTTCGGAGAAGTTAAGCTACTATTATTGAGAACTATCTTGCAGCTGATCTTCTTCGAGTGTTTTTAAAAGTTCCTCCATTCCAGAATCTGACATTACTGGCGGTAGCCCCTGTTGAGATGATTTGTCCCTGGTAACAAATTTGTAGAGCCAGAGCGATGTGTATAATGGTTGATCTTTTGTTTCTATTTTATGATATGAGAAAATAGTTGTAATCATCAAGATCGTGCCAAGCAGTGAAAGCATGAGACCTGGCGAGGCAGTTGTAAAGGAAAACTTCCATAGACTGCTTGTAGCATCCAATTTAGACTCGGTTTCTCTCAACTTCCCAAGAATGAACGCCGCACCAACTAACGCAAGCATCATACCGGTTACAAAACCCAGATATTTTGTCCATACACGAGACATAAGAAAAACATTTGCTTGGTGGTACCGCTGATTTATAGCATGCACCTCCAACGTTGCTAATGTCTGCCAGATTACCTGATCCAGTTTCTCTTCAGGGGTGACAAATGGTAGAAAAATTTCTGGTATATTTTCCTTATCTCCGCCTTCTGGAATCTCCGGCATTTCGATTTCAAGTGAAGAAAAAACAGGCTTTAAATCAACTGTGGGGCTATCTTCAATCCGACTATGAAGATAGAATATTTGTGCAAGACTTGCAATGAAGAAAAAAATTGCAAGACCAATTAGGATACCGAGCATATATGGAAGAAGCTTTTTCTGCCAAGCAAAAGTCCTACTAGTCTTTGTGGATCTAGATCTCATGGCTACCTCCTTTCAAAAAACATAAATTACACAAATGGATTTGCATGAATGATATCTCTTGCTTTTTGCTCACCCCAATCCACCCATGTTCGCATTTGTGCAGGATCAAAAGTCAGCGAGTTTTCGGTCAGCGTCTCGTCTGGTCTCAATCCTGCTCATGATATTTACTCCCCTTTCTTTATTTTATCAAGATACTGTTGAGCAGTGCTGGTGAATAAATCGAGGATCTTGTGAATACCGTCAGAGCCTCCTCCAAGCAATGCACCTGTGACAAGAGTATCAGCTCCGATAAACAGGGCTCTCTGCCATGTTCCGAGACTCTTGAAAACAGCAGGATCAACAAGTGGCTGTAAAGCCCGAACACCAAGCGCACTGATTGCTATTCCCAGGGCAAATGCTGTTAGCATTGCCAGGGTTTTTGTCTGGGCACTGTATTCTTCAAGCTGCTTAGTCATCTCCATCTGTCTTTGTGCATCGCTCAGAGCAGCATCGTCTGCTGTTTTTGCTTCTTTAACTACCTGCATAAGGTCTTCTGCTATTGCCACTGCATTCTTGCCGACTCGTGCTGCTTTGGCCACAGCTATGGCATTCTTAGCAATATCTGCTGCTGCCATTATATCCTGTTTTTGCTGGGTTTTCAGTTTAAACATCTTCTTTACGGCATTGATTTCTGTCAGGAATTTCTGTTTGTCTCTGTTACGCCATACAATCATAATAACTTCAACAGCCCGTTCAATGAAAAGAGATACGAGAAACAGCGAAACGAGAAGTATGACTATATCCCACACAGTAAACGGCCAGAACGGCTGATGCACTGGTTTGAAAATTATAACAAGAACCACTGCAACAGCAGTCAACAAAACAGAGAGCACCTGATACGTATGAAGATATCTGTTCAGAATATCGCTGATATTTTTGGTTATACCTTTTTGCATATTGCCTCCTATCTTGGCCATGTGCCTGGAATCACACTTTCAAGACTATTCTCATCTGCGTCATCCAAACCAGGAAAAAAATCATAACCAGTTATATGCTCAAGCCTATCCACGGTCAGAAGGTAATCGGCAGGTTTTCCCTGAATATATTCTCTCTGATTCGGCAATAAGAAAGCGTACATATAGTAACTTCCGTTCTCATCCATAAGTAGAACTGCTTTAAAGCAGTGTGTTGGCACGGCAACACTGTCAGTACCAATATATTCGATTGGCTGAGTTCTGTTGCTGTCAGCATCCATACAGATATTCCCAGTAATTATCCAGCCCTCACCTTTTTCCTGGACCATGTTACGTACCTGTTCCTCGAGTATGCGCCAGATATTTCTGTTTAGTTTTGGTGTCTGAGGACTCATGTTAGACAGAAGAAAAGTAGCTGACATAGCCTCCCTGCTTCTTTTGAAAGCAGCAGCAGGTGCATTGTGTCCCCTGTCATAACCACTGCCACGATAGTCTTCCAGTTCAGCTCTTTTTCCTGCCGGCAACTGCTGATCTGTTCTGAAATCATCAGTACGCGGTGTGTTACCTTGCAGATTTGAAACAGAAAGATAATATGCTACCCAGTAAGGTATTTTCCGCTTGTCGTTATGATTGATGATAAAATAATGTTTATCGAGAATCGTGCCTTTATTTCCCGCTATTCCGTACAATAAATGAAGACTGTCTTTCATAACCTCATAAACCGGCATTTCAATGACTTTAGTTTTTAATAACTCAAGCAAACTATCAAGCTTTGTTTCCAGTCTATCAAGTTTGTCTTCCAGACTACTCACTCTCTGTTCGAGATCCTGACTCATGCCAGGTATTGTCCATACAAAAATAATCATTGTCAGTGCTATCAGACTACACTTTTTCATATACACCTCCTTGTTAACCACCACATAAACCATATGGTCTGCCCACTTTTTCATTTGTAAAATAACCATTTTTAGTATTGCCATACCAACGGCAGCCGCGATTATGGCGCACTCCTGATTTGGTATTTATCCAGTACTTATACCCGGTTTCAGGTTTGTTTCGCATTGCACCGCCGCAATAACTACAGTCTCTGCCAATAACTTCGTTGGTAAAATAACCTTTTTTCGTATTACCGTACCATTTACAATTGGAATTATGAAGGACGCCTGATTTTGAATTATACCAATATTTGGCAGTTTCTACTTTCTGTTTATCAAAAAAGGATTTATAGACCCAGGCCTCTTCATTCTGGTAGCTGATCTTATACCAGTTATCATTCTCGTCAGCAGGCGTGATTGAATCATTTATGGATAGTCTGCCCAGAATTTCTGAGTCTGTATCCGGCGCTGATCTTACGTTGACCCTATTTGTCTGGCAATACAAGGTTTCCAAATCTGTTGCATAAAGAACAGCAAGAATTAGAAGCAGTACAGTGCAACATCTTTTACTGATATTCACTTTCATTGTTCCTCCCTCTCTACATATATCCCTCACCTAACACAAACTGCAAAAACAGTAAAGATACATCTACCTCTCATTTGTGCCGCACGCACTGAAAAAGAACATACAGAATTGTATTACAGAAAAATATTCAAAGTCACACCTTCTTAGCCTGCTAGAGACATGTACCAGAAATTACATGAAGAAACCAAGTAAGGATGATGTTTCTGTTTTTAATCCTTGTTGGCACGGTATTTCTTCATATAGTACTTCATGTATTGTTTTCTCTTCTCCCGGTTTCTTTTGCACCACTCTCTTTGATACACTCTATACTTTTTTCTGTTTGTGACACGCCAATTTGAAAAGTATGTTGGATGTTTTTCTATCCACAATTTGTAGTATTCTGAATGCCGCCCCAGCCATCCCTCACGTTGTTGCTGATATTCTTTACCTGTACGATATCCTTTAAGATATGTCTTTCGTCGCAATATCTGCTCATCAGGAACTATAAATCCTTTCTTACGCATATCTCATCTCTCCCTTTAATTACAAGTCTGTCTTATACGCTAAATCGAACTCTTATTTATCCTCCCCTTTTTTCTACAATTCAACATTCTAAACTAATTACAAAAAACAAAAGAAGATATCTCTACCTCACAGAAGCTACAGCCTCTGAAGGCAAACATACCTTCTCCTATCAAACCTTATAATTATAATGGCAAATCGAAATTTGTCAAGAGCAAAATGCAGGCGTGATATTACCAAGCAGAAATGTTAATAGTTATTACTAAGCGGAAATGTTAATTTTTTGCAGTTGCGAAGAAGTGATTTTTGCGGTAATCTCTATTAAAAAGGAGGATATCGCAGGTGAAAGGAGATAAGTTATTAGTGACCATGAAAGACATTAAACGATTTAAGGTTTTAAAGGATGTTATTGAAAAGAAGCTCAGAGGTACACAGGCAGCTCAGCTGTTAGGTCTCAGTGTAGTTCACGTATCAAGGTTAAAGAAGAGGTTACTTGCTGCTGGGTTTGAGGGATTGCTTCGGAAGCCCGCGCTTGCACCACCGAGCAACAAGATTCCTGAGCGTGATCTCAAAACGATCCTTCGGTTACGGCGAAAACTCTACTATGATTTCAATATCATGCATTTTATGGACAAACTTCGGGATTTCCATAAGCTTGTGTACAGTTACGAAGCGCTCCGACAAATACTGATACACCATAAGGAGTATGTGCCGAAGAAACGGAAAAAGGTCCATCGTCAGCGTCGCCGTATGCCCAAAGCCGGGATGTTGGTCCAGATGGATTCCTCGCAGCATCACTGGTTACCAAAGATCAAAGCAAAATGGTGGCTCATTGCGATGATTGACGATGCAACCAATGAAATCCCCTATGCTCGACTTTTTCCTCAGGATACGCTATTTGCTAATATGTACGTACAGAGGCGCTTTATTGAACTCAAAGGTATCTTCATGGCTCTTTATGTAGATAAAGCCAGCCATTTTAAAACAACCCGCCATGGCGGTCTCCACTATACTATCGACCCAGAACAACCAGATACCCAAATTGAACGTGCTTTGAAGGAATTAGGCATCGATATCATCTGGGCTAACTCACCACAAGCCAAAGGTCGTATCGAAGTAACCTTCCGCCTGTTCCAGGATCGGTTCATTAAAGAAATGCGTCTGGCAAAGATCAAAACCTATGCCCAGGCTAATGAATTCCTGCTCAATACATTCCTCCCCTGGTACAATGCACGCTATACCCATCAAGCCGAATCAGTCTATATGCCCATACCAAAAGACCAGAACCTCGATCTCATCTTCTGTGATAAAAAGACACGGCGCGTGAACAATGATAACACTATCCAAATCCACGGCCAGACCGTGCAAATCCCACCTTCACGTATGGTCCTGTCCTTCAGCCGTAAACAGGTAGATGTCTGCATCCTTCATGACCGTCGCATCCTGGTCGTTTATAAGGGCCAAATCATTGCAGAATCTCAACTCGCGAAAAACAATAAAATCCTTAAAAAAGAAAAAAGTATAGAAAAATTACTTAATCAAAGAGAATATCATGTGGTACCAATACGGAATATTTATCGCCCACCTGCTAACCATCCATGGAGGAAATTCGTCTATGAAAAACCTAAGTCACTTGAAAAATAGAAAAATTATGCTATACTCAAAATTAACATTTTGCCTTGGTAATTTATTAACATTTTCCCTTAGTAATAACAGAGCAAAATGCAGGCGTTAACAATAAAAAAAACTATCTGTTGAACGTTGATTTATCAGTGATAGACTTATTTGTTACGGCAATAAAAATGGCAAGACGCGTCTGTAATGGAAAAGACTCTGGATTCGGTCCTGACCCCGCCTTCACCAACGGTGAGGCATGTGGAAAAGTGGGTCCTTGAGAAAAGTTAAATACTAGAACACAGGGGCTGAAGTTGAACTAGGGGATTAGCATATTTCTTCTAAAAGGAGTAAAAGATGAAGAAAGGATTTTTTAAGCTAATAAATCCTAACGGCCAGATTATTGCGGGCTGTAATAGCCTTGAGGGAGTAAATTATTCTCAGCCCCTCAAGGCATAATTCAATTGAGGATTATGTGGTTGTATATATGTATTAACATCGTAATTTAAGATTTGTAGTAGCAAGATTAACCTTATATTAAGGAGAAAAAAAATGAAAACAATTTCCTTGACACTATTGATAATCCTGATGGGTGTGTTTGCCTATGGCGCAGAGTTTGCTATCTGCACTGCTGCAGGCAACCAACAACATCCAGATCTTGTATTTGACGGTACAGAGTATACTGTCGTTTACGATAGCGTCGGAGACATCTGGGGTGCTAAGGTTAACACCGAAGGAGGCGTAGACGAGCGCTTTGTTATTGTACAGGACGCCTATAACAGTGATACCTGTCCATCAATTGCTTACGATGGCACTAATTTTTTTATCACATGGCTTAAGGAAGACAACATTTATGGCATAATGATTGACGCCAACAATAACGTAGTTGTAGATCCTTTCCTGATTCCATTTACTAATGCCCATCGTTATCCTAAGGTTACCTTTAACGGCACCTATTATTTAGTAGTTGGCTATGGTATTGTTTTAATACCAAGTGGAGTTGCTGGGCAGATATGGGGAATGACCTATAATACCGACGGCACTGTATATCATTCTTCCTTCCTTATTGATAATACATCATACACTGCTGGATCTAGTGGTAGCATAGGGAATCCTTCTGTCGGTTCTGATAATGATAAATTTATTGTTGTGTATCCTTGGAGAAATCATCCTCCCGGAGCCTCAACTGAACACGCTTTAAAGTACAAGGGAGTTACAGCAGCTGGTCAACTACCCTGGAGCGGTACGATAAAAGCCGTGAATGACCCTAACCATACATCTCACAGCATTTTCTACCAATATTCCTCAGATGTTGCGTTTAATGGTGATAATTATTTCTGCTCTTATCATTTTTCTGAAACGCCTAGTAATTCTAATGGTTACTACGATGTTTTTGGAGTGATAATCGATCCCACAGATGGTTCTATTGATTATAACATATCAATTGCAGATCAATCTGAGGTAAGAGAATATTCCTCTGCAGTAACTGCTGAAGATAGATGTTTCTTTGTAGTTTGGCAGGATGATCGCTCAGGCATCACTAATTACAATCTTTACGGTCGTCATTATGATCAATTTGGAAATGCCAAGGGAAGCGAAATTACTGTGTGTTTAATGACTAATAACCAAGCTCTTCCACAGGTTGCCTTTGATGGATTTAATAATCTTGTGGTCTGGCAGGATTATCGGAGTGGTTCTAACTGGGACATCTATGGTAATCTCTTGCCTAAATGGTTAACAACTGATGATGGATTGGCACTTGCATATAATGGAAACCGCCACCTGGCGCGAAAACCGAATACAAATGAATTCCATCTCGTCTTAACTGACCGTGGTAAGGTAATCTACCGTTTTTCGCGAAATGAAGGCTTAGACTGGCCTACGTTGTTTATTGTTGGCGAAGGCAAATTGCCTTCTATTGCGCTGGATCCTAATGGCTTAGCTTATGTTGCCTGGACTGACAATGATGGTGGTTTGTGGTTTAGATATCAGACTCCTTTTGGTTGGAGTGCAACCTATCATCTTTACACCCCTGGAATCAATTACCCCTATTTAAACTCACCACCTTCAATTGGTTTGGTTGTTAATCGTGGCGTAGTTTACCCGCATATTCTCGTTACTCGCACCGGACGAATTGCAGGTAATGGCGTCGCGCATCTGGTTGAAGACTTTACTTTTCAAGTAACCAATCCTGGCTCTGGCACATTTGTATTGCTTGAACAGCGACTGGCTCCAGCTGACCCGCCTATCAGAACTTTTCCTTCTATTGTTAAGGACGACTCTGATACACTTCATGCAGTCTGGCAGCGGGGTGTAAGTGATACCATTGCCTATGCCAAAAGATATCGCTTAGGAAATTGGGATGTGTGGGGTGCTGTGCTTGGGAATGATGGGCTTCAATCGGCGCATCCATATGTTGAAACATATGGTGATAAAGTATACATAGCTTGGCAAAAAGCCCCATCGCCTGAAGAAGTGTGGAGAGCATATCGAAACCTTGGGCAACAAACTCCGTGGTATAAAAATAACATGAGTGTAACTTCCACTACAAAATCTTTTTATTCAAGCAACGCCTCTGGCTTTTTCACAGTTTTTGGTGATGAATACAATTCCCCCTGGGATATCTACTATGTAGTCACCCCTCATGACCCATTTTACAATATCAGTCAGACTTCGGGCATCACATCTCTCTATCCACATTCAGTTGCAAAATTCGTGGAAATGAGTGCTGTGAAATATCTTTACACTGCTTGGCTCGAGGGCAATGCAAGTCCTTATGAAATTAGGTTCAGAAAGATTACACATAGTCCTTCTTTAGAATTCGCGTACCTCTCCACAGCAACCGGTCATAATCCGGCTTCGCCTTACTTGATTGCCCGTGATGGTTACATTGATAATTGGCAAGTTCCAATTGATTATGGATATTCGACAATTACCTATCGTTTCCCCCTCTTACCAGACTTCAAATATAAATTGAATGCAATTGCCTATCATGAAGGTTCTGGTGAATGGCGTGAATGGGTGAAGATTGATGGCTCTGTTCGGCATCTTGCTAAATATAATCCTTATCAGCCAGAGATTATTGAGTTTATGATTCCACCAGCATTCTATCAGGACAGTGTAATTGAAGTGGTTTTTGAGCGTATTGAAGGCGATTTTGCTACTGCTGGTCCAATTGAAATCTACCGCTATGAATATGAAGACAGCACAGGCGGTGGAGGAGGACCACAGGACCTTGCTACTAGGCCATTAAATATAGGGAACCTATTGTTCAATATATATCCAAATCCTGTGCGTAAGGAATTTACCATTGAGTATGCATTACAGCAAGAAACAATGGTTAACCTTTCTATCTACGATGCAGCCGGAAGATTGGTTAATGTGCTGGTTAACGAAATTCAAAAGTCTGGTTATTATAACAGAACTCTACACAGTTCTAATCTTGCTCAAGGAGTGTATTTCTTAAAATTGAGTACTACCAGCAATACGACAGTAAAGAAAGTAATCTTCTTAAGGTAAATATCAATGAGGGGGCGGTGAAATATCCGCCTCCTTTTACTTGCTACCT
>JBARXC010000136.1:0-1608 GCA_049647125.1 bacterium
GCATAATTATGTTCAGTAGCGACACTAACAAAACTCATTCAAATCTTCCCAAACCACCGGGGTTGCCGGGGCGCTCTGGCATAAAGCCTACCGCGCCGAGTCGGCCCGAAACTTCCACGGCAAATCCCTCCGCCGGATCGGGCATCTCCGTCATCGGCAACGATCTCACTATTCTCGGCGAGAAGATCACGATCATTTCTCAGAACAAACTTCAAGTCGATGGTCACGTCCATGGCGACGTACATGGCAAACAAGTAGTGATCAGCAAGGATGGTTCGGTAACCGGCAGGGTTTGCGCAGAGAAAATCGAGGTCCGCGGGGGCGTAAGCGGGTCCATCCGGGCGTTGACTGTCGCGCTTCATGATTCAGCTAAAGTCGACGGCGACATCATGCACCAGACGTTATCGATCTCTGAAGGGGCCGAGTTCGATGGCCGCGTACAGCGAACCAAGGACAAGAACGATCTTGTTCCCGTTCTTGATGCAGAGGCCTTCGCAAGTCAGCCAGCCAACAGCACTGGCGAGGCCAACCACGCCGACACATATAATGGTGATTTGAGTCTAAGCTAAATCAACTGACCGACATGGGACTGGACCGCAAAACCGTTACAGCTCTTAACCCGATGCTGGGGCTGTTCGATCTAGAGCGTGTCTCGAGCCGCTAAAGCACCGAACTGAAGATCAAAAGTCGGCAACTAGAAGAACGCAGCATCGCCAGCCGGGGTAGAAGGTAGCGACCTGTCCCCCTGGGTGGTGATGCTGTTATGCGCTTAGCAACCACAGCAATCTCCTAGCACCCGTGTGAGGTTGGCTACGGGTCCGTCGTGTTTGGACGGCCTCGACGTGCATTGGAGACCCCCGATTTAGCCGCAAAAAATTTCTGGTTCGCGAGAATACCCCATCCGGCCGCAAGGGGGCTTCATGGTTAACACCGTCTCCAGGCTCGTCCCATCTTTGGCTACCGGGTGTGCGTCAGCCAACCAACCGATCGCTGGCCTAGTGGCCACCTACCTTTGAGCCGCTCGGCGCCCGCTTAAAACATTGTTTTATATGGGACTTTTTCGACCCAAAAAAGTCTTTTGGAGTTCCCTGCGAAACAGCTGCGAACGGCACCCGCCCCTACTGTGAGCCCATCAGCTCAGAAGAAGGGTCGCGGACGTGACAGTAGCAAACGACACATTTCGGATCCCCGGCGGCAAGACGGGCGTGCTTTTGATCCATGGCCTGTGTGGCACCCCTGCTGAGATGCGCTTTGCTGCCATGGGCCTCGCAAAAGCTGGTTACACCGTTCACTGCCCGCAGCTTGCCGGCCACGGCGGCCGCACGCAGGACGTCGCTGAGACCACCTGGCAGGATTGGTACCAGAGCGCTGAAGCTGCACTCGATGAGATCCGCAAAGAATGCGAGACGGTCATCGTCGGTGGCCTTTGCCTGGGCAGCATCGTTGGGTTGCATCTGGCCGCGAACCACCCCGAAAAGGTGCAGGGTGTGGCGCTGTTCTCCCCCACCTTGAAGATCAACGGCTGGGCCATGCCCCGCTACACCAAGCTCTTCTCCCTGGTCCGGCACAACTGGGTGGCAAGGCTGATGCATTTCCCCGATGCTGAAT
>JBARXC010000137.1:0-4606 GCA_049647125.1 bacterium
CTTGAAATTTCATTGTTCTTTTTGCGCGAGACAAGTTTCGCTACTCCATTTTTTGAATTCTCGGTCAGCCTGTTGACATTCTACAATCGCGAATTTTGAGATTGCCACGTCCCGCCATATATATATATAAATATACAAGATATGGGGTCAAATCTCGAAACTGGACAAATGCTACAAAAGAAGCAAATGATATCATCTTGTTAAGACTTGGAGAAATGGTGTAACGGAGAACAAGCGAAACTGAGTGCCATTTGAGGTTGAAATGAACTTTTGCAGCAAAAATTGGATTATTTAAATAGAATCAGGTCTTATGAATTTCTTTTCTCTCTTGACATCATACCGCAATCGCATAAAATGATTTAGGAGGATTTATGGCCTACAAGAAATTAGAAAACATACTTTTATGTGTATTGCTTTTCATTATAGGAGCGGTTTACCTGTATACAATTGCCCCAACTCTGTCTTTTTGGGATTGTGGTGAGTTTATCGCTTCAGCATACACACTTGCAGTTCCTCACCCACCAGGAACACCACTGTATTTGCTTTTGGGTAGGGTATGGTTAATCGCTTTTGGTGTTATATCCTCACTGCTACCAATTTCAAAAGAAGTAGCATGGTACATGAACTTATTAGGTCTGACTTTTTCAATACTCACCATATTCGTTTTATACAAGCTTATTCTCCGATTCTTCCGGATGTTCAAGCGGGATACCCACGAATTTACACTTATAATTATTGCATTTGCCACTTGTTTAGGCATTGGGTTTTTCTATACTTTTTGGCAGAATGCAATCGAAACTGAAGTCTATGCAGCAGCGACCTTTGTTTTTGTATTAGTTAATTATCTAGCGGTCTTATGGTATCAAAGTGTGAAGCGAGGAACAGCAAACCACAAATATCTTCTTCTAATATTCTATGTAATTTTTCTGTCTACAGGCGTTCATCTTACCCCGTTTTTGATTTTCGTACCCGTATTTATTTTCATCTTCATTGTGGAGCGACGTTATTTGAAAGATTTTCTACTCATGCTTTTTGGAGTCTTTCAACTTTTGTTATTTACTGCGACTTTTCTATTACCAAAAACACTCTATACACCGGCACTTTTCATAATGGGATCAGTTCTTCTTCTGGCGATCATACTACCGATTCATAACCCCAAGAAATATCGAAATTGGAAATTCTTCTGGGTTGGCGCATTCTTAGTCCTTATGGGTATTTCGGCGGAGTTATATTTACCAATTAGAGCGGGTAAGATAACTGCATTACACAAGGACAAAAAAGCAACTGAACGATATATCGCAGGTGAAAATATTGCTCCAAGAATAAATGAGTGTGATCCAGGTGAAAATTTCAGCATAGGTGCTATTTTTAATTTCGATTCGGCATACAACTATGTATTGCACCGAAAACAATATGGACCTCAACGCTTTGTACCGCGACAGACTCAAGATGCTACGGGATTCAGTTTGATCCAGGGGTCTTTCTGGCAATTCGCACATTTCATGCGATACCTTTCATGGCAACCTATGCCCGAGGGGAATAATCGGATCTTAAGAGGTATAGTACTCGGATTGTTTTATTTATTCGGTATATGGGGAATGGTTGAAATGTATAAACGCGAAAAGAAAATATTTCTTTTGATGATACTGATTATGTTTATGCTATCTTTCGCAATAGTCGGATATTTAAATCTAAAGTTCTCTCCAAGTGACAGCAATCCTGAGCATCTGCCTCGAGAAGTCCGGGAGCGTGACTATTTCTTTCATACAAGCCACGTATATTTCGGAATCCTCATAGGTTTTGGTTTCTTGGGGTTTGCTGATTTACTGAAAAAGCAAAAGAGGAGCAATAGGCTGATTTTTATAGGCGGTCTTGGCGGTATTTTGGTATTCTCCACAGTCCCATTGTTTGCCAACATTCACTTGAACAACAGGTACGGTAATATGATACCAAAAGACTATGGCTATAATTTGCTCGCCTCTTGTGACGACGGGTCGATCCTATTCACTAATGGCGACAATGATACATTCCCCCTGTGGTTTGCTCAGGAGGTTCTTGGTGTAAAAAGAGGTGTGGTCGTTGCTAATCTTTCATTGATCAACACCAACTGGTATATAAAACAACTAAAACACTGGGGAGTTCCGATAAGTTTCAGTGATTACGTTATTGACCGTCTTGAGCCTTTTATAACGCAAGATCGCCGAATCATGTACATAAAAGACATAATGATTAGAAATATCCTTGCGGCCAACATCGGGCAGAAACTAAAAAATGAGGATTACGTAATTTCTCAAGAGGAATTCGCTGAGCGCTACCTGAAGGACTATGATGGCATACAGACCATTTACTTTTCGTCAACTGTTTCCCCTGAGAATTATGAGGGATTTACACTATACCTGCAACTCGAGGGACTCGTCCACAGGGTAACAGGTGGGGATGAAGATACTCTGTTCAATATTGATGTTGAGAAAACAAAAACGCTATTCTTTAACATATACCGTTACAGCAGTATATTTAGTTCAGCACAACAACCAACACTTTCCAAAATATTGCCACATTTTGAAAAACGCAAGAAGGCAGGTGAATTCAATAAGCCAGCGGTAGAAATGGATGTGACCACAAAGAGATTATTTAGTAATTACATAGCTGGCTTGGCCAATCTCGGTCTTGTATCACAACAACAAGGTAAAATAGATGATGCGTTAAATGCATGGCGTTTCGCTGCATTGTTTCCAACAGATCAGAGTTTCTCCTTTGAATATAACATAGGTGTACTCTTCGCTTCACAAGGTGTGCTTGATAGCGCTGAGTTATATTTCTCTAAATTAGAAGTCCAAGACCCACGACTAATGACACGTATTGGAGTAGTGTACAAAGCAGCAGGTTATCATGAACGTGCCGTGGAATACTTCCAGATGGCAATTCGTACAAATCCCAGAATTCCAGAAGCCTATTTTGGTCTTTACTCTACATACATGGGGAATAATGACATTTCTTCAGCAAGGCGAGTATTACATGACTGGCTACAAGTAAATCCCCAAGATACCAGTGCACTCAATATGCTGCGGGAGTTGAGAAAGTAGATTGTTCTTGCACACGATAAGAATTGAAGGTTTTTCAGTTAATTGGTCAATCAGTACCTCTCACCAGGAAATTAATGGGCTCAAACCTTTTTTGAGTAACGGAGAAGGGGAGAAACGGGGATGGGGAGAAATGACTGTTTTGCAGATGAAAAAATTATTCCTAAAGGAATACGATTACGGTGATAAAAAAAAGATTACAATGATTGTCTGGAGTAGAGATGGTTCATCTCAATAGTTCCTCTCATTACTTTCGAGATCTACGACATCTCATTACATTCGATATTTTCAACATCTCGCTACTCTCGATATCTTCGACGAGATCTACGACGAGACCTTCGGCAGCAAATTCTAATCTACAAAACCAGCCGAGACTTTAGATTTTGTCGAATGTCAAGCCAGTGGTATTGAGTTTATCGAAATGACCTGCCACCTTATTCCACGTAGATAATGGCATAGTGATAAACAGCGGGGTAGTTCGAAGAGCTGCGGGATTGCAGGTTTTTTGTAAGAAGGGTTAGCCTATGGCTTCCCTTCGTGCTTTCTTACAGAAGATAGTGAGAAAATTCTCAGAAAAAATCCGTATCTATCTGTGTACACATAAGTGCTTGACAAATATTCATACCAGAGTATCATTTAATATGAAACCTATAGTTTTTATCATAATATCAATTTGTTTGTTCATCATGTGTTCCCGGTACGATCTTGATGAACTGTTAGCTGCACCTGAGAAGATTGAGATTGATAGCCGTGAATATGTTTTAGATGCTGATCTCGGTCGAGACGGGGTGGGAAGTCTACTATATGCAAGTACATATATTATTGCTGTTGATTCTCAACCATTTCCATCTTCATTAGATGCTGATTCGATGTACGTAATAAATGAAGGTGATGTATGGACTGTAGCATTGATTGATGGCGAGCCACCACCTGAGGAAAATTATAAAATACGTAAACATGCCAAGGACGAAGGACCTGAATGGGGTCCTGATATATATGTGGATGTCGTTGTAAGACTTGTAGATCCTGATAGTTTCTATCTACTCAAACAATCTGATGTGTTGATTTCCGTTATATACTAGAGGTAGCATAAACGGGAAACACTGGTTAATTATTCGCATTTGAGAAATTAATGGGGTCAAACCTGGTTTAATATAGTCAAGCATTAATTTACACATTTGCCTCCTTTAAAAATTCATTTTCCTGATGCATTCTATTGTATCGCTTGCCGCGGTATTGAACGAAGATAAATTTTTGCTGAGACGATGTTTGATAATGAAGAAGTGGGAAGGAAATATGATGCAATTGAAGCACTCATCAAGCAAGCATGTACAATGTTTATAGGGTGACCGAGAATGCCGGAATTTAGCCTTTAGGCTTTCATAAATAAACAAAAAGTCTTGAAATTTCATTGTTCTTTTTGCGCGAGACAAGTTTCGCTACTCCATTTTTTGAATTCTCGGTCAGCCTGTTGACATTCTACAATCGCGAATTTTGAGATTGCCACGTCCCGCCATATATATATA
>JBARXC010000138.1:0-1751 GCA_049647125.1 bacterium
AAAGGGGCCTGGGCGCTCCAGTTCCGAGTCGTTCAGAACTTCCAATTGGCGTCATTCCAGGGTAGCACGATTTCGATTAAGAGGCACCTATCAGATGGCACCGCGCTACGAGCCGGGGTCTCCATAGGGTTCTCCCTCCTGGATGAAGAAGGGACCGATTACGTGAATGACTCGATCACGTACTCGGATGACTTAGACGACGACCAGATCAGCTTTGGATTCGTGGTTCAGATGATAAAGTACCCGAGCCCGTCAGCTTCCACCAATCTCTACTACGGTATTGGTCCAACATTCACATACAGCTACTCCAAGGACTACCGCCTCATCAGAAGTCGTGGAGACGTCTCCCCCAAGAGCACCGATAGAAAGAGAACCACCTGGCGTGCAGGCGCGTCGGGCGTAGTTGGAATCGAGTGGTTCCCCAGGTCCAATATCAGCTTCCATGCCGAGTATGATTTGTCTCTCTACTACACGCAAGCCAAGTATACAGAAGATAGACCGGGCTCACCGCCGGGGTATAAGAGGAAGAGCGAAACCAACACAGACGGATTTGTCCTGGATGGATCCAACATCAAACTCGGTCTGTCCGTCTACTTCTGAATCGACCCGCTCCCCGAGCTCTGGCGATCCTTCATGTCTCGGTGTCTGACCTGACTCCCGAGAGCGAAAGGCGACCGGCGGGTTCCAGGGCTGGGTGGCCCACCTTTCAAGGTGGGTTTCTCTGTATCCGTTGCGTCTCAAATGGTTGTCTTAGTCTCAACTGGATCATATCCCCGCAAGCTGCCAAAGTCAATCGGATTTATCCCCACCATAAATGGTGGGCCACCCGCGGTGCTGCGGTACTACAGTTGTGTTTTTGTGTTTGCGGAAGCCGCCGCCGTCATGTATCGTCCGGTGGTTGGCAACTGACGAAACGAAAGGCGGTTCCCGATGAAAAAGACATTAGCTGTTGCTATCACATTGGCTTGCATGAGTGTGGTCATGTTTTCCCCGCACACAAACGCCTGCACCAATCTGCTGGTCACCAAAGGCGCATCCAGCGACGGCTCGGTTATGATCACATACACCTGTGATGCCGAGTTCCACCCGCATCTGGAGTACACCCCCGCGGCGGATTACCAACCTGGCGATTCACTTGAGATCAGCGACTGGCACGGCAATACCCAGGGCTGGATAAGCCAGGTGGAGCATACTTACGCAGTGGTTAATCTGATCAACGAGCACCAACTGGCTATCAGCGAGACGACCTTCAGCGGGCGGGAGGAGCTTCGCAACAGCGAAGGTCTGCTGCACTACTGGGACATGATGTATCTTGCCCTGAAGCGGGTCCGGACGGCAAGGGAAGCAATAGACGTCATGACCGACCTGGTGGCCGAGTATGGCTATCGGTCCACCGGTGAGTCATTCTCGATAGCCGATCCCGATGAGGCCTGGATACTGGAAATGATCGGCCCCGGCGAGGGGGGTGAAGGCGCCCAATGGGTGGCGGTGCGGGTTCCCGACGGATTCATATCGTGCCATGCCAACAAGGCGCGCATCGGCGAGTTTCCGCTGGATGATCCGGAGAACTGCCTCTACTCGGGAAATGTTATTTCTTTTGCGGTCGAGAAGGGATACTACGATCCCGATTCAGGCGAGCCGTTCCGTTTCTGCGAGGCCTATTGTCCGGCCACGCCGCGAAACCAACGGTACGCCGACGCCCGGGTCTGGAGCATCTTTCGCCGTGCTGCCCCGTCGCGGGATCTCTCACC
>JBARXC010000139.1:0-79070 GCA_049647125.1 bacterium
ACTTCGTCAAATTTTCTTAATATATCTTTCTCTGGTTTGTTTATTCTGATATTTGAAAAAGAGGTCGTATTTATATTAAGTGTAGCAGACCCACCACTTCCTAAATCCTCTAAATATCTTCTCATTCTTTTAAAAACACAATATAAGAAGTAAGTTGAGTTCTGATCTGCAGGTATTATACTATTAATTTGCTGATTAGTCTGAGATTCCATACTAGTTAGTGCAACCAACCCTACTGTAGCAATACAACTGACACAAATAGATTTATTTGGAATAGTCTTGTTTTCTTGATAAGATTTTCCTTTTATACTTAGGGAATCTTCTGTTTTGATTATGAGTGGTTGGTTATGCATATCTGGTATTTTTATAAAAGGGATATCACCACCAAAATATTTTTTAACTGATTTAGGAGGTGTTTTCCCACAAACCACAGCCCCAAAATTCTTAACTTTATTCACATCCCAATCCTTAGGAATATCACCTAATTCTGAATCTACCATTTTCCCACCACTCGATTTATAGGGTTTTCCTTCTTCATTCGGAAACTCGAAGTCTACGAACCAGTGTTTGAAGATTGCTTTGGCGATGGATTCGAGAGTTTTATTCGTTTGACGGTTGAGTTCGATTTTTTCATCCAAATCAGACAGGATTTTGGCAATGGCACGTTGTTCGGGAAGGGGAGGGTAAGGCATCAACGAATTCTCAATAACATCTGGGTTACAGGCAGGATAGGCGGATGTATGCATATCAGCAATAGCGGATAAGTAATAGGTATACCTATCCGTTGAAATGTAATAATAAAGGAACTGTGGATGGATGTTTTTTGATGTTATTACTGCAAAACCTGTTGAGGCGATTATATTCGATTTCGCTTTTTTAATAAACGCATAATGTTTCAAGTTTGGTCTAACTGTTGACAATAGAATATCATTATCTCGTACAACTCTTTGTGCTCTACTTGGTGCTTCAGATCTTTGAAGCAGCTTGGTTTCACTAATTCTTCCCTGAGCAACAGATGAAATATCAATATATTCAATTTCTTCATAAGGAAAAGAATCATTCAAAGTCAGATTGTTTACAACCGCCACATCGCTAAGCTTCACTATCTCCCAATCCTCTGGTATTTTACCAATTTCAGTTTGTTTGAATTTGCGGGTCATGGTGTTCTCACTTTCCAGTATCCTTTTTTGTCCGAGCCGATGCGGCTTAGTAATTTTTTCGCTTTAAGTTTTGCCAAGTTTTTCTCAACGGCAGTAGTGCTGATATGGAGTTCTTTTGATATTTGAATAATTGTCATAAATTTATTTCGGATTATTAGTTCTAAAATCCGGGCTTCATTTACACCCAACTTTACACCCAACTTTACACCCAACCTTTCACCCAACTTTTCGATTATCTTGTCTGCTTCTTTTTCTACATGTTTTCTTCTAAAAATGACTGCAAAATGCGAACCGATTTCTTTTAACTCGGTTGCCGGTTCCTTGTTTAATATTAGCCTTATACCCCGTCCCCATTTCTCAATAAAATGGGCTCGGTGCAACATTTCTGCAATCAATTCGTTTCTTCTCTCGGAGACCATTTCTCTTCTAATCTGGGCGATAGTCAATCCACCGAAAAGCAGCCCGGGGTTTCTTATTTCTACTCTGTTTTTGAAAATCGCAATATTGACCGAGTCATACGCAAAATAGTCACGGTGACAGAAAGCATTGATTATGGCTTCTCTAAAAGCTTCTCTATCGATCTCTGGTTCATCTATGCGCCGCAATCCCTGCAGCTGCATGCCTATATGGATATTTTCGAGGATATATGCTTGTGCCTGCTCGATTAAATTAAACAAGTCTCCTTCAAAATCCTTCATATCAAGCGTAAATGAAGTATCGTTAGAACCAAAAACCGCACATCGTAATTTTGCATTTTGAAAAAAGCTTTGTGGCTTATTCCCAAATAGCAATACAGCAGCATTAAGTAATTTGCCGTTAGTCATCAGTTTTAGCTTTTTAAGGGAATTTCTTGCTGTGTCGTATTTTATGCCGGCAACATCTAAAAATCTTTTAACTTTTTGTGCGTTTATGTCTTTTATTTTTGCATCTGAACAAATGGCAGTATCCCACCGAAGTTTGTCTTTGTTCTTCTGCAATATAATAGCTTCTAACGCTTTTGCACTCAACTGCCGGTTTTCGTCTCCAGTCCGCATATATGCTCTACCATAAGCGTAATATGGTATTTCATTGCCCTGGAATTCAACATGGATGCAGTCTTTTGAATCTATACGGACTTTCGTAATTTGTGGGTATATTTTGGGTTCTATATTAGCCGCAATTGCTTGTGACACGTCCCTGAGGGTGTTGCGCCCGACAGTCTGACCTTTTACAGCGCCATCAGGGCCAATGCCAAAATATAACTCACCTCGTTGATGCTTATTGAGAATGGCACTGATTGAGACAACAGCTTCTTTTATTTCTGATGTTGATTGTTTGAGTTCAAGCATTTCAGTCTCTTTAAATTTCATACCCTAAACCTTTCAGGTTTTTCCGTATTTCAGCCTCCAGTTCTTTGGATTTCTTGAATTGACTGGCAAGTTCTGCAGTTAAACGCTTCATTTTTTCATCAAATGGTTCATCATCTTCTTCAGGCTCAGGCATACCGACATAACGTCCTGGAGTAAGAATATAGTTGTGTTTTCTTATTTCGTCAATCTTAGCAACTTTGCAGAATCCAGGAATATCATCATATTTTCCCTTTTCTCCACGCCAGGCATGGTACGTATCAGCAATTTTATTGATCTGTTCATCGATTAATTCACGGTGTCGTCGGTCAACCAGCACCCCCGTTTTACGCGCATCAATAAATAAAGTCTCTCCTCGTCGGTCTCTGAATTTGTGGTTCTTTTTATCTCGAGCAATGAACCACAGACAGGCTGGAATCATCGTATTGTAAAAAAGCTGAGAAGGAAGTGCTACCATACAGTCAACCAGATCAGCTTCGATGATGTTTTTCCTTATATCACCTTCACCAGACGTATTTGAAGACATAGAACCATTCGCAAGTACAAAACCAGCAATACCAACTGGCGAAAGATGATAAATAAAGTGCTGTACCCAGGCAAAATTTGCATTCCCAACTGGCGGTGTACCATATTTCCAGCGCGGATCATCCCTCAATTGATCACCTTTCCAATCCTTGTCGTTAAAGGGTGGGTTGGCAATGACAAAATTGGCTCTCAAATGCTGATGTACATCGTTTAAAAAACTCCCTTCATTATTCCATGCTATATTTGCATCGATTCCACGTATTGCCAGGTTCATCTTACACAAACGCCAGGTTGTCTGATTAGATTCCTGCCCGTATATGGAAATATCGCCGACTTTACCACCATGTACTTCAACAAATTTTTCACTTTGAACAAACATACCTCCTGAACCACAACAAGGGTCAAAAACCCTACCCTTGTAAGGTTCAAGCATCTCTGTGAGTAATCTGACTATGCTACGTGGTGTATAAAACTGCCCTCCTTTTTTACCTTCAGCATCGGCAAATTGGCCTAAAAAATATTCATAGACACGACCAAGAATATCCTTTGATCGATTTTCTGCATCACCGAGACCAATTGTCCCGGTCAGATCTATAAGTTCACCAAGTCGTTGTTTATCCATCGCTGGTCGTGCATAATTTTTAGGTAAAACACCTCTAAGTTTTATATTGTCACGTTCAATAGCATCCATTGCCTCATCGATTATTTTTCCGATCTCAGGTCGCTTGGCATTCTTTTGTAAGTAAACCCATCGAGCATTTGGAGGAACCCAGAAAATATTTTCAGCAACATATTCGTCTTTATCTTCAGTGACTTGATAGCGCGCTTTCGGCGATTTGACATAAATATCACTCTTCGGGTCGGATATTAAATCCACTAAATTCTTATGCTTTTCTTCAAATGCATCAGAGATGTATTTTAGGAAAATGAGTCCGAGTACAACGTGTTTGTATTCTGCTGCGTCCATGTTGCTGCGCATTTTATCCGCTGCCTGCCATAATTTTTGTTCGAAGCCAAGATTAGCACCTGTTGTTGATTTTTTCTTAATCTTTCTTACCACGATACACTCCGGTGATTACTTTATCTTCAGGTTTCATGTTATATTAACAGCTCCTATTAAAACGTATTTCAAAACATCCTCCCCGATATTGTATAATTTATTTACGCTCTAATGCTACTTATACTATCAAAAATCTCACGTAATGTCAAGCCTTAAGCCTAATTCTAAGTAACGGAGTTTCGGAGAAATGGAGTATCGGTGAATGCAGATATCTATCCTCCTCTCTTTTATAAAGCTTCCTAAATTATAAAAAAGGCATAGCCCCTTAACCACGAAACACACGTAGAAACAGTTAAGACAACTACACCTTTGCGGATTTTTCCAAGTCTGCTACTTAAGTGAAAAATCCGACAACCCGTTCTGTCTCCAGAACGGCACTCATACCAATCAAATTGTATACATTATTTATTAGATGTCAAGAGACCGCCGCAAAGCGGCGTCGATTACGGTGATTTAAAGAAAGATTACAGTGATGAAAAGATGGCTAAACGGTATTAGCTCCTGCGGCAGCGTTGGGGAGCGTTGGGGTCAAATCTCGACATTGGACATGATAACGAGGGCTATTTCATCCCATTACCTACGTAACGGGACAGGCGAGGGCAGGCTTAGAGACATAAGGATTGAAGCGTATGTCGAAGAGTGTATAGTGAAAAAAAAAGATAAAATCTGAACAAGCGTTAGGGTCAAATCTCAACATTCAACATTTTGAGATTGCCACGGGCTACGCCCTCGCAATGACTTAGCTGGATTCCCGTTTTCACGGGAATGACGCAGGAAATGAACATCTACAGGACAAATAAAGCCGAGATTGGCAACCGTGGTGGGGTCAAATTCCTTCGACTCTGCTCAGGACAGGCTCGACATTGGACATAACGGATAGAACGTAGGGTGTAATGAGTAGAGTGTAAGGAGAAAAAAGTATGGAGTAACGCGTAAGGCAATAATTGCGATCTATTTCTTAAGATTGCTTCGCTACGCTCGCAATGACCCCGCACGATTTACATTTTACGGTATAGGCCCTATTAAATATATTAGCCACGATACACACAACGTTCAATCATTTATGTTTGGATTTAACAGGGCAGGCAGTGATTTGACAACAATGATAAGAATCTATTTATGATTCAAACTGTTGCGAACGCTGGTATTTTGATTTCTTCAAATTTCTCCTCTGACCAAGCACGCGGGAGAAGAGTAGCATCAGGGATTAACTCTTTCATGTATGCTCCACCATGAGAGTCGCTGCTGTGAATGATGATCATAGCTTTTTTGTTCTTATTCTTCGGATGTTTCTTTATCCACTCTGCAACCACTCCCCCGCTGATATCAGTATCCTTTGCCCACACTGGAGGCTCACCAAGATCATAGTCCAGGAAGATAAGATCGTATTTCTTTTTGGAAAGGCATTCGATACATTCCTTGGCAGTCGTAACATGGGTGATATCAGTGATATCTATTGGTTTCAGCCGTTTTTCAAATTCTATTACCCGGCTGTACATATCATCAAGGATAAGAACTCTGATGCTTTTCTCAAACACTTGGTCAGTATATCACAATTATTCCAAGAGTCAAGGCGTACAAGCCCATAGTCATTTGGTAATTAAGTAATTGAAAGCGTTTAGAACGTTTTAATCGTTATTATCGTTTCAATTGTCAACAAAAGAAACAAACATGTGTAGGAGTGTCGGTAGACAGAGTTTTACTAATCTTTACGAAAACCGATTTTACGTTTGGGGTTCACTAGGGGTTCCATAAGCCGACGGATAGCTTCAAAAACCACTTTGAATTGGGCATCATATTTTTTCTCAAGAGCGTTCAGCTTTTTCGCCAGTTCTACATGGGATATTGCAAATTGTCTAAGTTTCACAAATGCCCGCATTATTTGTATATTGACCTTGATTGCTCTTTTACTTTTTAAAACACTCGAAAGCATAGCTACGCCTTCCTGTGTGAAAACATATGGGCTATATCTTAATCCCATTTTGTCGCCAGAATTGGAGGTCACAAATTGTGACCTCCAATCTTTGAATTCCTTTTTGTTCAATTTAAACATAAAATCTTCTGGGAACCTTTCGATATTCCTGTTTACCGCTTGTTTAAGTACTTTGGTCTTAACACCATACAACTTGGCAAGATCTCTATCTAGCATCACTTTATGACCGCGGACAACCAGTATCTTGTTTTCTATGATTTCTATTGGTACTATTTTTTTCATTTTACTTCATTCCTCCTCTTCTACAGAATTAAAATCATAAAGGTATGAACCACTGCACCAACATGATGCAGCGCATTTCATACCTTCTCGGTGATAAGTATATTTAAAGGAGAGAAAAAGTCAAGACGCCGCTACAGCGGCGTCGATGGTATGGATAAATAAAAAAATACAGTGATGTATCAGAGATTGCCGCGCTGCGCTCGCAATGACCAGGTACTGGATTCTCCTCTACCCGAGGTGAACAGGGATACAATGAAAAACATGTCATGCTGGAATAAATCCAGCATGACATAATAAAACCCACAGCCAGCCGGTTGAATATTCGCTTATTATTCATCATGTAGAATCAATGTTTTAGTCAGAAATATATTTGCGCAAAAGCGACGGAGTAATATATTGACTGGTGATGGTCGTTTTCCAACCGAGTTGTTCGAAAAGCAGTTTCTGCGCTTTAATAACGTCTTGTCTTGTTAGATATAGACCGATGTACCTGTGATAATAACCATCAGTTTCGTGCTGGTAAAATGCATGGCAAACCCACAAATTTTTTTCAACACTCAACCACACGAGGTTAGAATCAGGACGTTGAGATATCCACACTGTATCGGGCAATTGTCGAGCCCTTGTTTGATCTTTGTAAGTACCGAGATGTAACGAGAAAAGCCACATACCACATTTTTTGTTACTGTCAATTTTTATCCCTTCGATTTTCCATAATTCCTTTAATGATTTGTTGATTGCAATCGAATCTGCAAAACAAAGAAACGCTTTACTGTCTTCAATGTTTATGTCGCCAGGATCAGAATCACCAAAATGCTGGTAACTAAGGTGGGGATCATCGATCAATGTCCATCTTTTAAAGTCTTTTAATCGTCCCTGATTGTTCAGCGCTTTGAGCAGACTATCAAGTCTTATGCTCACATAAGAACGTATCATGACATCGCGTAAATACCGCTCAGTTTCCAGGGAATCTCCATCCCCATACCAGTTTACGTATATAAGATCAAAATAAGCGGCGTGCCATTTACAGTAAACTGTATCAGCAGCATAAATAGATTTTGCTGGAAGTACTAATAATAGCAGTAATATCAACAATGAAATACTATTTTGCTTCATCCCTCATACCTTTTCTTGCTATAGCAAATAAAATTTAGAAAATCTGAACCAACGACGTACTGTAAAAATAAACGCTACGTGAATCGACTTATTTTCTTCAAGACTCCCCTTTTATTCAAGTTTTTTCTTGATCTCTATCAATTGCTTCTTAAGGCGAGGAACATCTCGTTTCGCAACATTCCATGTTAGATCTAAATCTACTCCAAAATACTCATGGATTAACATATCCCTCATTCCTGCTATCTTTTTCCATGGGATATCAGGGTATTTATCTTTAAAGGACTTCGGAATGTGCTTCGTCGCCTCGCCAATAATTTCAATTCTACGGATAATGGCATCATGTTTCTCACGTGATTTTAGGAATTTTGATTTTGCTAAGTGCTTAATATAACGTTCAATGATATCCGCACATTCAATTATATGATCAATAAAGATTATTGGGTCTTTTTTCACAATATGATTTTTTGATTGCTAAGGATTTTATCTTTCAACAGTGGATGCAAAGAATTATAGGTTACTACATCAACCTTTTTTCCTAATTTATCCTCCAGATCAGATTTTAATCCTGCAAGGTCTAAAAGACTTGCATTGTTAGGAAGTTTTACCAATATATCAATATCGCTGCTCTTGGTTGCGGTACCTTGAACTACCGAGCCAAAAAAAGAAGCTCTACTAACCCTGTATTTCTTCAGAATGGGATATATTTTCTTTCTAATCTCAATAATACTCATCAATTCCATTGTATTCAGTATACTAAGCTTGTCAATGCTAAAATATTTTTTAGGAAATGCTGGGAGTGGAGACTGGATACCCCGGTTCCTTCGACTCTGCTCAGGACAGGCCCTTCGACATATAACTCAGGACTACAGCAAGCCGGGGAATGACCCCGTACGATTAACATTCTACGGGGCAAGCATTCAACATTAGGAATAGAACGTAGGACGAGGTGTGTAGATTATAATATAGATTACATAGGTTATTGCCGAAAACCCAGTGGATTACCGGATCGCAGATCGAAAAATATTGATTAGAAAAAATATTAAATCGTTCGACTAATATAATATTACACACACTTGACTTCTTTTCTGTTATAGCTATAATAGCTTATATAATATGGAGGTAATGTAATATGAGTAAGAACTCAAATTATGGCAAAATGCTTCTTGAGCATCGTGGGAAATGGGTAGCATTGTCTCACGATGAATCAAGAGTAATCGCAGCAGGTAAAAATCTATCAGAAGCAATAAAAAAAGCAGAAAAAACAAAAGAAAAAGAACCAATATACGTAATGGTTTCAGAAAAAGTCGGTAATTTTTCTTATTAATCAATAAGAAACTGCAGTGCAAAAAGTAACTTATAAGTACAAATCAATTGCAACATCACTAAGTCCAGCAAAATTCGATCTGATGCCAGTTATTCCGATCACAGTTTCATTTAAAAAGGAAAAAATGAATGTGGAAGCTCTCATAGATTCAGGGGCAGTGAGATGTTTTTGTCCCATTGAAATAGGCAGAAATATAGGGATTCCTCTTGATCAGTGCCCTAGAGGTAAATTATTTGGTCTTGGTGGTGGAATAGAGACACGTATCCATAAAATTCAAATCGCAATAGAATACGGAAAATATAAGTTTCCAGCGGATGTTGACTTTGGTGAATTTAGATTCCATGGATTCAGTTTCATCTTAGGTCAACAAGATTTTTTCAAAAATGTTAATGTAAATTTTGAACGACGAAAAAAGCGTGTGGTTTTATATATTCCAGAATAGAATATTGCTGATCGTAATTTCTACTAGTTTTGTGGAAAAAGAGGGACGGTATTTGACCCCGATGAAATAATTTCATATAGCCTGATGAATCAGGCGACTACAGAATAAATAAAGCCGAGATTGCCGCGGCGATTTCATCGCCTTCCGCCACACAGAATAGCGGACAGGCGCAATGACAAAACTGGATTCCCCGATCAGGTCGGGGAATGACGGGAGTGGAGACTGGATACCCTGGTTCCTTCGACTCTACTCAGGACAGGCCCTTCGACATATGAACTCAGGATTCCTCGTATATGGATTGTGCGTTAAGATCTAAGCCTTACCCTAAATAAAAAGGGTTGCATTTGTTACTTTAAAGAACTCCTGCTGTGTGATTAGGCGGTGCGCAAAAAAGCAATCAACTCTGCAAGTTTTTCCAAAGGCACTTTTAATATACCGGGGTGATAAGTTATTGATTTAACATATAGCGTCTTTTGTCCGTCCTTATTGTGAAAATAGAATTCATAAGACGGCGTTTCAAAAGGCAGCTTTGCAGCATCTTGCGGTACGATGTTCTGTGCAGGGGTTCTTGATGTACCTTGTGCTCCTTCTTTTATCAAACGATCTTGTGCCATAAAACTCCTTTCTTATATATATATTATAACTGTTTGGAGCAAATCCACAAGGGGGGTATTTTAGGCTTAAATATGTTTAAGTGTAAGCAAGGAACATAGTCGATTTGATCGCTTCTTTGTTTGAGAAATTCCTTTTTTCCATCCTGCTTCCTTGTAAAAATTAGAAGATGATAATCTTCTTGAACGTGCTATTTTTTACTCTGATAAAGTAGATGCCGTCTGGTATGTGCGGGATCTTGATCGTTTCAGTATCGCGCCATTTATAGATCTCGCGACCAGTCACTGTGTACAGAATATGCGTACCAAAAGGTATCGAAATACTTGAGCCTTTTCTTATGATTGTGGGCAGCAGAAAATTTGTGCGTGGTCTTGAAAAAAACTCTTTGATAGATAGATAAGGTGAAGCTTCAAAAAGAGAAACACTTGCCGGTTCAAAATCCATGGTCAAATAACTCCAACCTGCACGTATGCTGTCCGGCACAAAAACACCCTGGTCTTCTATACCGGTTGTGCCATTGTATGGCGCGCCTATCACCGCATTATTCGTAATATTATACAGGTGATAGGACTGTACTGAATCTTCGAGCTGCATAGTCATTGCATACGTCGAATCAAGCGTTTTGTTAATGACCATGAGCACGTACTTATTATCGGACGACCGCTTTGATGCCCAGCATTCAATACCATAGCCAGTGTTTTTATGGTCAGAAAACGCATATATCAATGTATCGCCAAAATAAGTATTATATAATTCGAGCACATATGAAGGCATACGCCTGCTCACTGAGTCTCCTCGAATTATTCCGAAGTAGGGAAAATCTGACGGGTTATCAGGATCTCCTTCATGAATACTGTAAACCGCAGCCATTTCAAGTCCCGCATGCATCCAGTGACCAATACAATCAGCAATGAAAAGACCAGTCAAGTAATTCCACCATAAGGGGTCCGGGACAATGATAATCCCTGAATTGTATTCAAGGACAACAAGTTCAATATGCGCTGCGCCGATCGCATCCAGAGAATCGCGGTACATCTGGACTACTGCCTCAGCCGGGTATATGGTATCGGTACCACTAAGCCATTCAATATAATCGGTCGTGTCTGCAGTCGAATCCCACGCACTGCTGGCATAATAATGTACATCAAGATAATCAATTAGATTCAGGTTAGGCTCGATCACCGGTCGAATCCATGAAGGCGCGCCGGCAATGGAATAGATGAATTCAAGCGGAATCGGACTCGCACCTTCCATTGCGTTCACATACAAAGGGATGAGATTGGCAAAATCCTGGGGCGTCCAAAAGACTGAGTCCTGCCAGGACCAGTTGGCAAAAGGGATGCCAAAGTGCCGGTAAAAAGTCCAGTATCCCCAGGGCGGTACAGGCCACTGTCCGCCAGCAATATCAGGTTCATTACCAAGACTCCAGATACTCACATTATACGGTTCCGGGTGTCCGCGCTGTGCACGCAATTGACCCATCGGGGTTGTCGAATCTGCGTTTGCATACTCGACCATGCGGCGGGCAAGCGCTGTATCAGCAACCTGCATATTAACCGTTAGAATCGGCTCGGCATTGATCACCTCGCACAAGCGCAGAAAACTATCAATACCAAAATTGACCGCATCTGGTATTAACAGGGTATCGACAAAATCAATATAAAATACACCGCCCAGGGAATCTGCTTCCCAGTCAAGATATTCCGCAGCAATACCGCCGAACCTCAATAATGAGGGTTTTGTCGCGGCAATCAAGGGCTGAGTCTGAGCGAGCGGTGAAAAACAAGAGGACATTTCATCACCCGAACCAAAAATCAAAGGTGAAATAGCAATATTTTCTGAATCCGGACGGACAATAATATTACCTGGTATTTGAGCGGGCAGGAAATTGATTACCGCCATTGCCATGATAATGTAGCATTCAATATACTTCATGAAATCTCCCATTAAAAGATTGGATATAGCGTAAATTCTAAGAATACTCTCATAGCTTTTAGTTTATTGCCCATCAAACGCCAAGGTTAACATATCTTCTCTTGATAAATTATAATTGCAATCCGCGCGAAGTCAACCCTGCATTACATGGAAATGAACCGGTAATGAATGGCTTGACAAGCAATAGAAGATATGTAGAATAGCTCATGCCAAATAAAGTAGTCATACGTTTTCTTGACGGTCGGATTGAGCGCGGTTATACCGCTGATTTCCAACCCCATAAAGAAATATTCCACCTCGTCGTAAAAAGTGAAGGACAGGATAGATCCTTAGCCGTGAAGATGGCTAATCTGAAAGCTGTATTTTTTGTAAAGGAGTTACACGGCATGGACAAAGACCGACCCGTCGTAAAAAGGGACTTTGCCGACCTGAAAGATCAAAAACTGATCGGCAAAAAAGTGCGTGTCGAGTTCCTTGACGGTGAGGTTTTAAACGGCATAACCCTGGGTTACTCGCCACAGCGCCGCGGATTTTTCCTTACACCAATCGACCCAGAAAGCAATAATGAACGAATCTTTGCAGTCCTGAGTGCAGTAAAGGACATATCGTTCCATGAATAAACCAATTGGTGAAGTAAATCTTTCAGGCATCAAGAAATTCGCTTCGGGAAAAGTACGTGAGGTATTTGACATTGGTGATAAATTTCTCATTGTCGCCACTGATCGGATATCTGCATTTGATTATATCCTCCCAACCCTGATCCCTGAAAAGGGTAAGATCCTCAACAAATTGTCGGTATTTTGGTTCAACAAAACAAAATACATAATGGAAAACCATTTTATCACTGACCAGGTTGATAAATACCCAAGTGAGTTAAAACAATACAAAGATATTCTGGTTGACCGCTCCATGCTGGTTAAAAAAGCAGACCCCTTAGACGTTGAGTGTGTGGTGCGCGGCTATATCGCAGGGTCAGGTTGGAAAGATTATCAAAAAACCGGGCTTGTTGGTGGTATAAAATACGACGATCTCAAGCAAGGTGATGAACTCCCCGATCCGATGTTCACACCGGCGACCAAAGCACATGCTGGACACGATGAAAATATCAGCTTTGAGCAGATGAAAGAAACAGTACCTGAACATGACGCCGAGTTTATAAAATCAAAAACCATTGAACTCTATAAATTTGCGCACGATTATGCACGTAAACGCAATGTTATTATTGCCGACACGAAATTCGAATTCGGCAAGCTCGATAACCGGATAATTCTCATTGACGAAATCTTCACGCCGGATTCCAGCCGCTTCTGGAACCCTGAGTTGTACAAACCAGGCGGTTCCCAGTCTTCATTTGATAAACAGTTTGTGAGAGACTATCTCCTGAGCACAGGCTGGGACAGAAACTCACCGCCTCCAGAGCTACCTCCAGACATCGTCGAAAAAACAGTAGCAAGATACAGAGAAGCACTCGATAGACTTATTTAATCTGCTTTACGCAGATTAAATAAAATCCCAAATCCCAAGCACCAAATTCCAAATAAAACCTAATACTCAAAATGCAAATTCCCCATAAAATTCTTAATTCTTGGCTCTTGGTTTGTACTCATCCACTTGCCTTCGTTTTACGGGGCCCACGCAATGCGGAGGTTTATTGGAATATTTTGTCCTGATAAATCAGGTTACTACAATTGAAAAAAAATACACGATGCCAACAAACGATACGGGCACCCGCAGAATAAAAACTGAAATAGAAACGTTGACAATATCAGTAGGCAGTAAGCAGTCCCGGTTGAATAGTTATCACATTCTACGGGATAAATAAGCAGTAAGCACTAAATAATCTATTTCAGCATTCAGAATTCTCTCTTTGTCATCGTATGTTTGAAATACATAAACACAACGTGGTCAGTCACTCGTTCGTCAGGGTCTAAATCCGTTTTCATCCACTTGTAGTTATAAGCAATATCAATTCTTGTGTTCTCAAAAAAATCCAGACCAAAGCCCGCAGTCACCGTATTGGTCATTGTCTTATCACTATCTAAATCAAGATCTGGATCAAATGTATTGTAAATGTAGCCGCTACGCACAAAGAACTTTTCGATAAAACTGAGTTCAGCACCACATCTTACGATCACACTATTTGATTTAATGCTCTGTTCAGAGATCAAATCATCGGTCAGAAGGTATCGGTATAAACCCTCAAAACCTGCATTTATCCTGGCGATTGCAATACCGCAGCCGCCACCGAAATCGTAGCTATCATATACGGTCTCGAACCATGTATCGCCACTTTCGTCAGTATAAACAGGTTTTTTGTTATCGTACTTCACAAACCCGGCAACGCGTGCAAAATGTGGAGAAAAAAGTATCTGGGTTTTGGTTGAGTAACCTATGATCTTGAGTTCACCCATATCTTCACCATTTGCCGTTCCGGCAAGATTGACCCACCTGAAGTTAAACGACCCAACCCATATGAAATTCGTAAACCTGACCAATGACCCGAATGACGGCGCAACTGCGTGTCCGCTAAACTTCTCGCTCCCCATTGTGCCATCATAGCTAAAACTGGAATAATGATAGTCTCCGTTCAACCCGAGCGTAACTACGTCGCTATTGTAGCTAATGCCCCCACCCCCACCAAATGGCATAAGAGTTATTTTCTCTTCATTATTAGGTGAACTGTAGGCGCCATAGAATCCATCACCAGCCAATCCAAGATCGAATCTTTCAAATAATGGTCTTGAATACACAAGACTAAACGACGGCGTTCTTATTGCATCCGACGTCCCATCATCGCGAAATTCGCGTTGCAACTGTGAGTATCCTGCGCGCACACCCCATGCTTGCGGTCTTTGGATATTTCCAAAATAATCATACGTACTCTTGTGGCGGCTTGATCTATAAATGATTTCACAGGGAACAAGATCGAACTGAGGAATGACGGTATAAAATGAAACTGCCTCAACTGGAGCATAATCAATAAGCTTTTGAGGTATTGCCTGGCCAATGGCAAGATATACGAGCGAATCTTGTTCCCATGACTCGCGCAGACCCGAGGCGCGCAGGACTGCATTTGTGACTGAGTCATGTTTGAAAAAACCTGCAGGTATTTTTGCAAAATCATATAGATCCAACTTATTAAAATAGTCTTGAAATACAAAAGACAAAGCACCCATACCTGCAAACCGCGTCTGGCTTGGATGTCCGACAACGATCGAAAAAACAATCAAGATAATAATACGTGACCCGCAATTTTTGTTCATGATTCCTCCTCCATTATACTTATTATACTCAAGAATCTATCCTCTTGTGGCTTATTACATGAATGTACGGCGCGGTGTCAACACCGTACGATCACAAGGGAGATGTAACCGCCATTACACGATATTGATCAATAGAATATCTTATCAATGAACATCCACATGGGTTCGCTATATCCTAATGAGCTATCACCAGTTTTAAAGGTTGCATAGCCCGACCAACATCTGTCTGTACAAAATATATGCCCGGCAAGAGACCATCCAGTTCAATCTCATACGCATTTGTTGATCCACAACACCGCTTGCATAAACATCGTTTCACTGACCTTCCGCAGACATCAAAAATCTCAACTGACATGTAAAAACTCTGAGGTGAATCACAAAATAACTTTGTGACTCTCTTTGATGGATTAGGTGCAAGCCAAACACCTCGTGACTTGTCCTCTGAATTCTCCTCCGTAATATAAGTTACGTTCCAAAGGGCATCGAATACTAAATAATCAATGGTGGAACCGTATTCTACCCAACAAGCCATTGGTAAATCAAGCAAGACAGCAGTTGCTATCGGAATAGAATCATTGATTGTGTTCCCATTGATGCGGTACGGCGTCAACCAACCAGCTTGCTCCAGGCTGTCATATGGTGCGTTTGTGTAAAAAGCATTGGCGATGCTGTTATAGCAAAGGTGAAACCTGCCACACGAATCATCCACGCCGAGTGACGGGAAAAACGATACACTGGAGCTGGAATCAAGTATGCTTTCAAACCAGACATCATCATCAAACGTGTATTTGCATACAACACTATTCAAACCAAGTAGTGTATCTCGCCTGCCAAAGGTAATCACCGCTCCTGTAGCTTGATGCACTGATTTAATGCAAGCCGCGTATTCCAAACATCCTGTTGGGGGTACAAAAAACTTGGATGCCGACCAGGCAAAGCTGTGCCCGTACGCCCAATTGAAACTGTACCAGATTCTTTTCTGTCCGCTCAAGGAATGATAGTATTCCCAGCATATACCAATAGTCAGAGAATCGGCGCCCGGGTCATACCAGCCAAAAGTACAATTAGGATTATAATAATCAACTATGGCGTTGCCGCCTTTCAGAACATATCTTTCACTCCAATCCTTACCGCGGTTAACTGAACGGGCAAATATGATACTGTCGCTGCTTTCCCATGTACAGTACAAATACGGTGCATATGAGTACTGGATATCATCCGCATCAATATCCGGATCTGCCTCATCGACGCCTGATAAATCCGAAACATAGAAAGCTGTGTCGGTCATGGTGTTGAAATTGAAGCGCCATATTCCAATGAAGCCATCTGATGGGTTTGATAACGGTTCTGCCTCGTATGTAATAAACAAATAAACACTGTCATCAGCCTCTACCACCTCGAGTGAAGGATTAACGAGATCGTATGGATAGCCGCTGCTGCCAATAGCGGCAAACCAAGCCCAGGTGTTACCCCCGTCTGAAGAAAAACGAATGTCAATATGGGCGGTGTCATCGACATCAACCTGGCGTGACGCGGCAATAAAAAGCACGCTATCGCTCCGCGCATCGATCGATACGCTTTGATAAGAATAGCACGAGTCGACCAGAATATCATCGCCCCAGCGCATCGATGAAAAATCAGGATTGTATAGCAAATGACGCGCAGGAGGAAGATGTGAAAAATGAATCGTGTGTGGATATTTTATTTCAAGGTGCTCTAATATCGTGTAAAAAAGTGTCATATCCTGCGTGGTTCTTGCTCTATCAAGAGTCATTTCCAACTCGTGTGTACAAGTCACCGCGATAAGAAATGTAATAGCAAACACCATCTCTCCTTACCTGTTTGATTTAATCATGATGAATTTCTTTGTTTCATGATATTCCTCGTGTTCACCAGTAACGAATCTGCAAAAATATACTCCGGATGAAACCTTGCGATTCTTATCATCAATGCCATTCCACATCAATGTATACTGTCCAGGTCCAATTATGCCATCTTCAAAAAGCTTTACCTGCCTGCCCACGACATCATAAATCGCTATTTTTACCTTCTGCTTCTGCGGTATGCTATAGGTTATTGTAAGGTTTTTTACAAAAGGCACCGGGTAAACATTAAAGCATATTGGCTGTACCTGAAATGCATTTTCGCCGACGCTGCGCGATGGTGTGAACCTGTACAAATTCCCTTTGATTGGCGGCGAATATGAAGATGGAAATACCAACCAACAATCACCAGGATTAGGCGGTGGTATTGTGCTTTTAAATTCGATAATACCACCACATAGGAAAATGTAAATGTCGTTATCCCTTAGTGTATCTGATGGTTTGCCAACAAGCGAAGAATCAAAACACCAACCAGCAGCACTATCGGAGTTAAGATGGTTGTATGGTTTATAAGGTATTGTGTCTTCATAATCAAGGTCTGTTGCAAGCAAAGTCAGTCCGCCATTAGCATGGGTATGCCAGTCTAATTGAATTCGAGAACCGCGATACGCCCACCAACAGTAAACCAGTGAAGAAGATGTTTCTATTGAATCTTCAGGATACATACCCAGGATGACCTTTACTGAATCACAATGAAAATTCCAGCGTGCAATAATATTGTCGTCATCAGTATAAGCATGTATGGAAAAACCGTCTATTATCGGTGAAAAATCATTTACACCAAGGCAACCAGTGCCAAGATTATAACTATCTTTCAGACTATAGGTATCGAGAACAGCTATACCAGTATTTGAATCTGTCATTTCATACAAATACTCAGGATAGTAGTAGCCTGGTTGAAGTAGATGGTGTTCTAAAAACCTAAGTTCATAAGTATGACCCGTAATCTGACCTGGTTCGTGAATCAATAGATCAAGGTTTACACAATTATTTAGACCGTATATGTGTTCCATGCTGCCGCCGGAAATTTCATTGAGCAAATAAACAGGTACAGTATCTGCCAAAGTAAAAGAATCATCGTGCACCTCTACGATCAAACTACCTGATCCATTGCGATAGGGTTGTGTGTTCCATGTATAAATACTGTCGTTAGGCTCGTTTGATGCAACAATATGATAAGCCGAGTCATATTGACTCTTAAAGAATATGCTGACAAACAATGAATCCTGAAATTCAGGATCACGGGCAAACCACGTAATATCATAATCACCAAAGATCGTTTCATTGCTCAAAGGTGCAATGAGCCTAAAATAAGGTACTGCATTTCCAGAATTATCAATCGTGAAATAATCGTCTGACATACCAGCGCCAAAACAAATCGAATCAAAAACCATAACATATAGCCTACCAAGAACGCAGTCTGGGAAAGAATCAGTAAACCAATCATATGCGCCGTAATATTCAATATCCAGGGCAACAGTATCTAATCCATATTCTGAGAATAGGTAAATATCAGCAAGTAAAGGTGCTCCTGTGATCGACTGAGCTGTATAACCGATCCGGTAAAGACCAGATAATATTACGTTGCTACTGGGGTGTGTCAGGTGAACACTGTGAGGACCTATATTATAAAATGCCTGCGCTTTATCTGCTTTTTCATTCAAATCATCGCTCGGAGGTAAAGTATCATCGCTCGCAATCAGTGCCCAGTCAATAACAATACTGTCGCCCGGAGCCAGTGGATTCATGGGTCCGGTCGTCATGATAATTCTCTGGTCATCTGGTGCTGGCCAGATCGTATCATATGGTTCATATGCTCCGCTGATCCAGTTGTACCCGGCCATAAGCATGTAGCGCTGCCAGTCCCAGGACGGCTCATTATTTAGTGTGAATCGCTTGGCCGCAGCGAGCGAACATGGAGAAAGCAACTTATAACCAAGCATACCTGGTCGCCATGGAGGACTACCGGGTTCTATTTCTTCTTGCCAGCCATAAAATAGCTTTCTCTGCAGATCGATACCGCATCGGTCATTGGCACTACCAACCGTCTCATTGCCAATATCAAAATCCAGACAAAAGCCATAATAAAAATCATTTATTGCATAAGTAGTGTCGTTTTTAACAGTAGTCTGAATAAAAACAACATCTTGAGCCCAGCCCTTTGGCCAAACACTGGTCTTGTGCGTTATTGTTATACCCAGAGGTTCAGGTACATGTAATGTATCAGGCATGTGATATAATGTATCAAAATCATTGCTTATCGTATAACCGTCTTCAAATGAAATGCGGGGTAAAGGATAATCATAGTCAACCGAAAAATATACGCGCCACTGGGGATCATTAGGATCCGAATAAGCCGGGCCCGGAGCAAACTCAGTACCTCCAATACTTGGGGCATAGCTGACCGATACCAGCGTATCACTGTTTGGTATAACTCCACCAGTCCAAACGCCGGCACCATATATATAATTATGTCCGGAATTCCTTGGCCAGAACCCAAGATATGGACTACTGCAACCGCCTATTGCACCCCAGTTTGCCATGGGTATTTGCCATTGCCCGAATGTTGTATAGCGCACATCATAATATGCGGCAATTGATGGTCCTGTGCTGTTATTTGAATATGACCACAGGATAAAAGGTGTAATCAATAATAGAAAGGTAATGCCTACAGATTTCATTACCACCTCCAGCATTATTATAGAGAAACCATCATTGATGTCAAGAGAAAACAGTGAATGCGCCAAGACATCGTCGAAAAAACAGTCGCAAGATACAGAGAAGCACTGGACCGGATAGTAAAAACTGGGAACTAAGAACCAGGAAGAAAGAACCGAATTCCAAGCACCAAGAACATAATAGGCAGTATCAGAGTAACGGTGTAACGGAGTACGGGAGCAACAAAACAGACAAAATAAACCAGAAAAACCAAAGAAACGATTTAAACGATAATAATGATCATAACGTTTTACACGATCTAAACGTCCTCAACATCTTTAATGACTTAATTACCAAGTGACTGCTTTATTTACTGCTAATATCCTCAACCCTATAGCCACCACTACATTGAATACAAAAAACAGAAAAAGCGTAAATACAATACCCAGAATCGGGATAAAAACTACCGCAGTTATCAGAGCACCGAGGCTCGAACCGATCAGGTCCACGCTGTAGACACTGCCGGCACGCCTTCTTCTAAGAAGAGCAATACTGAGCGGGAAGTGCAGACCGCCCATAAAACCGCCAAAAAATATCAAGAACGAAATCAAAAGGGTTGTCCCTGGTATTTTCAGGATTGAGACGAGTAGTATAACTGCAAAATAAAAAGCCATTATAAACTCGACATTGGACAAGATCTTTGTCGTACTTCTCCTGAAAAACATCGACCTCATGTAAAACAGCGTACCCAGGGCAAGTCCGAGCATATAGAACGCAATAATCGCACCTATCCAACCGTATACATAGCCATAATATATCTGAAAGAGAATTATGAGAATAACCTCGGCGGAAATTTCACTCGCACCAATCGTAAATACTGATAAATAAATAATTGACCGGCGTCTGAAAAAAAGCAGTGCCGGAATAATGAGCAGAAGAAAAAACAAGGGGTTTATATTGAACCACTTGATAAACACGGCGCGGACATTTTCTGAAAGCACACCACCCCACAGAATCATGGTAAAATAGTAGCAAACTGGCTTGAGGTCAGTATTCAAAACACCACAAGACCCCTCAACCCTTTTTGCAAGATAACTCATCTTTTCCGCGGTGAGGTTATAGTCAAAATAGTACTCGTTAACATATTGTAATGCCAGATTTCTTTCCGCACTTCGTTCTTTTAAGATATTAACGACGTTGGCTAAGGCTATTTCGTAATCACTAGCCAGGAAAGTCGTTTTTGCTGCCGGAAGAACAAGGGTGTGTTCAAAAGATGTGTTCAATGACTTTGCGATGGTACTTAGAAGCTGACCAAACAAAGGGCTGATAATATCTGGTGGCGCAGTGACGCGAATTGATAAGATACCCTGTTTATTCAGAATCCGTTTGGCTTCGGCAAAAAAGTCAGTTGTATAGAACCTATTGACCTGGGCATTGACCGGGTCGGGCAGATTTATTATCACCACATCATATTTCTTCTTTGTCTTCTTGATGTAAAAGCGGGCATCGCCAAATACTACGGACACATTCTCAAGATCATCAAAAGATTCACCGGTGTAAAACTCACCCATGTGCACGAGGAGCGGATCGAGTTCAACATATGTCAGCTGGCGCGGATGGTGTTTTGATATCTGTTCAATGCAGCTACCAACGCCACCGCCTACGAGCAGAACACTTTCTGGTTTACCATGGAGCAGTAAAGAGTAGTGTACGGCTTCTTCGCTGGAATACAGATCAGGATAAGAAAAATCATATACGCCGTTAACGTAGAAATTTACCTGAGCGCCAGTCCTGGTAACTGCTATCATACCATACTTGGACTCGCGCAAACCGACCAGCTCCTGACCAGGCATCTGCGCACTTCGGAAAAACATTTCAATATCATTAATCTTGAAAAAAACCAGGAGTAGGGCTACGGGGATAATCAGCAATTTTTTCTTATCTGTCATAATAAACGCACAGGTGAATAGCAAACATACCACAAGCAATAGTATACCATAGGTTGGAAGAATCTGAATCAGAATGAACGATACCGCGATGCCACCACAAAATGAACCGATCCCTTCGTAGAAATATACTTTTTCTGGTTCGAGCAATTTCGAAGCAGCCGGGAAGAGCGCGCCAAAAACCAGGCAGGTCGGGGCAAGGGAAACAAGGGAGATCATAATTATTTTGCCCAGACTGATAACCTCACCAAACGGCAACGAAAAAATCTTCAGCGCGAACCTGATAAAGGTAATGGAAAAAACCATGAATATGGCCAACATAATGAGTAATATAGAATAAGTTGCCTTGTCCGACCTCCTTGTTTCCAACTTCGAGAATACAAAGCTGCCCATACCAACCCAGACAAGCCAAAAACACAGTAGAATCCCGGAAATTAGCTCATAACCACCAAACAAAGCAATGCCTTCACGGATCATCAGGGTTTGGGCTGTCACTGCAGCAATGCCTGAAAAGAAAACTGCCCACTTTATCCCTTTCATATAATAAGTGTAGAGAGAATTGGTGAAATGTCAAATGTAAAAAAATGAAACGTTGTTTTCGAGCATTGACTTTATTTCTTTTCTGACTAAAATTATTAAAAGGAGAAGCATATGTCTGGACACTCAAAATGGGCAAAAATAAAGAGAAAAAAAGCAAGTACCGACGCAAAACGGGGTAAGGTCTTCACCAAATTAATAAGAGAAATAACCATCGCCGCAAGGTATGGTGGAGGTGACCCCAATGCCAACCCGAGACTCCGCACTGCAATTGACTCAGCCAAATCCCTGAATATGCCAAATGAAAACATCAACCGTGCAATAAAGCGCGGCATCGGCGAGCTCGAAGGCCAGATTTTAGAAGAAGTAACCTATGAGGCATATGGTCCGAGCGGTGTCGCAATCCTGATCGAGGTTGTAACTGATAACCGCAACCGAACCACCGGCGAAATCAAACATGTTCTGTCACGACATAATGGCAGCTTGGGCAACCAGGGTTCTGTTGCCTGGCAGTTTCAAACCCAGGGGATTATAATAATTGACCAAAGCAAGTATGATGAAGATACGATAATAGCCTATGCATTAGATGGCGGTGCTACTGATGTAAAAACCGAAGATAACTCCTACCAGATCATTACGTCGCTTGACAATTTCCCTAAAGTAAAAGATATTCTGGGGAAAAATAATGTCGAGACAATAAGTAGTGAAATCAGCAAAATTCCACAAAACACTGTAGCTTTATCAGAAAAAGAAGCGGAAAAGGCTCTGAAACTATATGAGTTGCTTGATGATCTTGATGATGTTCAGCATGTTTATATTAACTTCGAGATCTCCGACGCCCTGATGGAAAAAATCTCGGCTGAAGGTTGAAAGTCATAGGCATAGATCCGGGGCTCACTGCAACCGGTTATGGCATTATCGAAAATGGTAAGTGCATTGGTGTCGGTACGATAAAACCAAAAGAAAAGGATACCCACGCTAAAATTCTGGAAATATGCAGGAAGATCAAACATTTACTCGATGATCATAAACCTGATATAGCCGTGCTTGAGAAGGTGTTCTACCATAAAAACATCCAGACTTTAATGAAATCATCTGAGTTGCGCGGTGCAATTATCCTTACTTTGCTCGAAAATGAAATGCCATTGACTGAGTATGCGGCAACCAAGATAAAATTAACAACGACAGGAAATGGTCGGGCATCTAAAGAGCAGGTAAGGTACTTTATTGAAAAAATCTTAATGAGTGATAAGAAGCGTGTTTCCAACCATGCAACTGACGCCCTTGCTATTGCCTATACAGCAATCCAGAAAATGAAGGAAATGAAATGATCGGTAGACTGCAGGGCAGAGTAATAGAAAAAATACCACCCTTTCTTATACTCGATGTTTCCGGTATTGGTTTTGCTGTACACACTTCATTACCGACCTTTGAAAAAGTACAAGAAACCCAGGAGATTACGCTTTACACCAAATGCCTGTTCAAAGAACCAGAGGCATTCATCTATGGCTTTCTCAGCCGCAGCGAGCTCAAAATGTTCCAGGATTTAATCTCGGTATCCGGAGTAGGACCTAAATCAGCCCTTAACTTCCTGTCCAGATTCTTACCCGAAGAGATCTCTCAAGCTATTGAAGATGAGAATCTTGAATTGCTGTTCTCGGTTCCCAAAATAGGCAAGAAACTTGCCAGTAAAATAGTCCTTGAGCTCAAGGGTAAATTGAAGTTCGTAGAGGAATCAGGACCCTTTAACCAAGCCGTGAATGCGCTCTGTTCATTGGGACTCAGCCGCAGTGAAGCAGTAAACCGACTCAAGGGGATACCCAAGGATCTCGGCCTTGAGGAAATGATCAAACAAGCATTGAGGAAATAAAATGGAAAAACCCTTGGACAGTAAGCTACTTAAAGGTGAGGAAATTTATGAGTTGACTTTAAGACCGAAGAGCTTAGATGAATTCGTCGGGCAAAAAACAATAGTCGAGAATCTGTCAGTGTTTATTGAAGCCGCCAAGAAAAGGCGCGAACCAATTGAGCATATCCTTCTCTTTGGACCACCCGGTCTCGGTAAGACCACGCTCGCCCATATCATTGCCAGGGAAATGGAAGCAAATATCTACCCTACTGCTGGGCCTATCCTTGAACGACCTTATGATCTTGCCGGCATCCTCAGTAACCTCAATACGGCAGATGTCCTGTTTATCGACGAAGTACATCGCATAAACAAATCAGTTGAAGAGTATTTATACCCGGCACTCGAAGATTTTTGCCTTGATGTAATGCAGGATAAGGGGGTCGGCGCCAAGATGCTGCGTCTTAATCTCAACCACTTCACGCTGATCGGCGCAACAACAAGGTCCGGACTTCTTACCTCACCCCTGCGTTCCAGATTCGGCATGAGTTTCCGGCTTGATTATTACCCGGCTGACGATCTCTATCACATTATCCAACGTTCGGCAAAGATATTAGAGGTTGATATTGAAGATAATGCGGCAAGTGAAATCGCAAAGAGGGCGCGCGGTACACCAAGGATTGCAAACCGCCTCTTAAGAAGAGTAAGGGATTTTGCCCAGGTAAAAGGTAAAGGCAAAATAGACCTGGCAATATGTGATTATGCACTGGAAAAGCTTGAAGTCGACCAACGTGGTCTCGATGAGATGGATAAGAAAATCATCAAAACTATTATGGAAAAATTCGGCGGGGGTCCGGTCGGCATTAGCAGTCTTGCCGTGGCAGTCGGTGAAGATGCCCAGACTATAGAAGAAGTATTCGAACCTTTTCTGATAATGGAAGGCTTCATAAAAAGGACGCCGCGTGGCCGGGAAGTCACGGTTCTTGCCTACGAGCATTTTGGCATAAAACGCAAACAAGGACCATTATTCAAATAACCCGCATAAGGCGCATTATTTAAAACTCCAAATCCCAAGCTCCAAATCCCAAGCTCCAAATTCCAAGCTCCAAATTCCAAATAATATCTAATTTTCTAAACATCCCCACCTTATTTTTACTTTTAGAGTGGGAGAGCCCTTCTGGGCTCGACAATCGCGGGCAGAAGCCCGCTCCCACAATAATGGGATAAAAGAACAAGTCAATTTGAGGTAACTTTAACCGCTCGCAGCAGCCATCACGAATTTTACCTTAATCTGTGATTCAGCCATAAAATTCAGTGTCCCGAGCCTGTCGAGAGGAACCGTTCACCTTAGTGAACCATGACCGCTCAATTTAGTTGAGCTATTAGTTCTCTTGACTTTTTGAGACTGCCATATATAATCAACCCATGAAGAGAATAATTCTTGGAGTAATTTTCAGCGTTTTCGTAATAGTAAGTTCAGCACAGGCTGACCAGACCAGAATGGATGTATTGATGGCTGGTGACTATATTGATGATATAGTGAACATCGGCGTGTATCCGCACCAATTAGTAATGTACCAAAACAATATCTATGGCGATATCAGATCTGGAATTGATGATTACGGAGTGGTAATGGCTCCATTGCCCAAATTCGGTACATTTGGTGTTTGGCAGAATCCTGTAGGAAGCCGTGGATTCAACCTTGGTTACGCAATCAGTCTAAAAAAATTCGAAATCGGGATATGCGGTTCACCAGCAGAAAACCAAACGACATTTGGGATCGGTATAGGCAGACTTTTTTTCAACCGCCGTTTTGACATCTCTTTCTTGATCCACGATGCGACCAATGAAGAATGGTTTACTTTCAACGCACGTTTGGCAAAAAGAAGCGGCGACTATATCATCATGCCAAAATATTCAGTGGATTCGTGGAGCGAACCTTATGAGTATTACCGGCATAGAATCGGACTAATGCTGCAGCGTTTTATTTTCAATGAAGGATTTATTTTCCTCATTGCTGAATACGACTTTAACCGCGGTGATATTGAGAATGATTATACCCATATCCACGCGGGATTGGATCTGCCGATAAGTAGAAAGGTAGCATTGCTCCTGGGTGTTAAAGAGGACTTTGTCGACGGGTTTGAATCACCCCAGTGGGTTGTGGAACCTGGTATAAGTATAAGGATCAGGGAATTCAGACTTGATTTCCATTTGAACCAGGAACGCCTCTTTGACAAAGACGTAACCATTTTTAATTCATTCGGTCTTGAACTGAACTTCGGAAGATTTTAACGGAGCGTTTGCGGTTCTCGGTTGCGAAAAGCGATTCGTCATCGATAGTCGTTTGTCGATCTTTGCATAAATATAAATCACGATTCGAAACCGGGCAACGAAACCGATCTGTTTGGGGGTGTAGCTCAGGCGGGAGAGCAGTGCGTTTGCAACGCACAGGCCAGCGGTTCGAGTCCGCTCACCTCCACTGTAAGGCGAGGAATTAGGTAAAATTCCTCGCCAAATCTCAAATTCCAAGCACCAAATTCCAAAATAATTACCGGAGTAGCAGAGCTTGCTCTGCGCCACTCCCTGCGCGAAACAAGTTTCGCTATTCCATTCTCTTACTCCCTGCTTCCGGAGTAGCAGAGCTTGCTCTGCGCCATTCCCTGCGCGAAACAAGTTTCGCTACTCCATCATCTTACTCCCTGCTTCCGGAGTAGCAGAACTTGCTCTGCGATTCAACTAAAAATTGTCTTCCTCCCTCGTGAAATCAATAATCGGATATCTTCTAGAACAATCACTAATCCATTCTTCACCTTTTCTTTCTATCCAAACACCAAAACTTGAGAATGGAAAATCGCATAAATTTTCTATCCCAGTCACATAGCTATGTTTTATTGGATTGTAGTGAATATAATTAAAATGTCTCCAGTAATCTTCTTCATTACGTATACAATAATCCCAATATTGAAACCAAATTTGTCGTCCTGGACTCTTATCAATCTTATTTATCTCTATAGCACTTTTACCGTGAATAGTAGCAATCACTTCTGGTAAATACTTCCCTAAGGCACTCTTGAATAACAAATGATAATGATTGTCTAAAATCACCCATGCATCAAGCAAGTATTGATATCGACTCAGTGATTTAAAAATCAGCTCCTTGAGTGATTTTTTTCTCGAAGCATCATGAACATATGCTATTCTACGAAATGTCCCCGCAGTCACAAAATAATATTGTTCATCTCTATAGATGTGTGGGGGTCGATGTTTCTTCATTGTTTGTTTTAGGTTAAATAATTACCGGAGTAGCAGAACTTGCTCTGCGCCACTCCCTGCGCGAAACAAGTTTCGCTACTCCATCCTCTTACTTCCTGCGCGAAACAAGTTTCGCTATTCCATCCTCTTAAAAAGCCGCAGAAAATTCCCGCTGAATATCTTTTCAACGTCTGACTTCTTATAGCCTTTTTCCATGAGTTCTTTTTCTAAATCTTTCAAACCTGCCGGGCTCTTAATCACCGCATCATTTATACCGTCAAAATCACTGCCAATCGCGACTGAATCAATACCGAAATTCTGACTCAAATAATCAATATGGTCAGCAATAGTATAACCGTCAAGATGGTAATTTGAAAAATTAATACCGACAAGACCACCCTTTTCAATAATCGCCTTTATCGCCCTATCCGCTATATTCCTTAAGAAAGTTTTGTTCAATGCCCGAACACATGAATGCGAGGCAATAACCTGATTCTTGCACAACCCGCATACATCGAGTACCGTCTTTGTAGAGGCATGCGAGAGATCGATTATTATATCATAATTAGCCATCTCTTTAATAAACTGCTTACCTTTCTTAGTTAAACCTTTATTGTCTGCTTCTAAGGCAGAGTGGGCAAGCTTGTTTGAATTGTTCCAGGTCAAAGTGAAGACACGTACGCCCGTATCATAAAATGCTTTAAATTGCTTGAATGTATTATCAAAAATATGACCGCCCTCAACTCCGAGCAAAAGGTTGAGCTTTTTGGTGTTTAGATTCTTATAAGAACGGATAATCTGAATCGCCTTTTTCTTCTTTGTATAAGCGATGGTCGATGACAGCAGCTTAACCGCGTCAACAAACGGGTGCTTTATCTTAGGTTCTATGAAATGAGCAAAAACTGCTCCCAGATAACTCTGTTTGTACAATTTCTCGGGCTCAATGTGATTGAACTTACCTTTAGCAATATTACGCGGCGTATCGCAGTGAAGATCAAAAACCAAAATCTATCCCCAATATGAATTTGCAGAAACAAAAGATTATTACGATCATCAAAATAAGTCCCGAACCGACAAAACGAAACGGCTTCCATTGTTTTTTCCGCTTCATAAACCGGTATTCACGCGTAAAGAATCGTTTCTTTATAGGCATCAAGCTCTTCTCTGATTGCTATTCATCAAGGGATTTCCCACAGGGGTTGCTCAGCTGTTCATGGAGCGTCATGATAATACCCTCTTCAATTTCCCTGATTTTTTTCCTGGAACAGGTAAAATTATTGAATATCATTGAAAAACAATAAATAGTCTCATCGATGTTGAGGTAGCCAGAAAGACTGGAAACCGCATGCAAGGAACCGGTTTTGGCGTGCATCTCGCCTTCGAAATCCTCAAACCTGTTTTCTAAGGTGCCCTGACCAACCTGGGGCAGAAATTCATAGAATGTACTGGCGTATCTGGACCAGTACATGTAGCGCAAAACAAGTGCGATACAGTAAGGTGAAACCAAATTGTGGCGGGACAGACCAGAACCATCCCAGAGCGATACTGCATTCGTATCAGCACCACATAAATTTAGGAATCTCTTGAGCATGCTTATCCCGTGGTAAAAGGTCCCCTCGCCATAAAACCGGGCACCAAGTGTCTTTAGCAAAATCTCGGCATAGAGGTTCACGCTCTCGATATTGGTCTCGCTCAAAATATCATTCAGGGGCGGTGAAACCACAGAGTCGATAAATATCAACGGATGAGGGTTCATTGCCTTGTACGGGAGTGGATTATTTTCCTTCACAACGCCACCGTGTACACTAATACCCTCAGCATTCAACCTTTCTTTGAAATAACTGCCCACGAAAAGTGCCGGATCCCTTACCGCAACTGGAATATCTTTTTCATACCCCTCACCAATACCACCATCTACGTGGATAATATTTTCCTCTGGTCTTCGATAGATAATAATACTATCCTCACCTTTTTTGGTCTTCATTTGACTCACCAATGTCACGTACTGAGTATTGGGTTCAAGGGTGACCTCGGCATATTCCCCGGGCTTAGTTGATTTGATATTAACATTTATATAGTTTTTGTTCATGGACAATGCAGAAATCTCGGCGGCGTACCGCGCATCAAGATAGTGCCATGCCCAGCCCGTAGGCAATCGTTCACTCGTGAAAGTATTGCCGTGGAGACTCATGTCCTTAAAATAACTTTCGTTGACCACGATATTACCGGTTACTTCTCTAATATCCTGGCTTTTAATTTTTGCCACAAAACGCTCCAGGTCAGCAAAACTGAATGTAGGATCACCACCGCCAAGAACAATAATGTCACCGACCAGACGGTTATCTTCCACCTTTCCACGCATGGCAAGACGCGTTGTGTAACGGTACTCAGTACCCAGATAGCACATGCTGGCACCGGTCGTAATCAACTTCATATTAGAAGCGGGTATAAGAAGCTTCTGGCTATTGCGCGCATAAACCAGGCTATCGTTACTCAAGTTCAAAACATAGATACCGTACTGTGCAGTCTTCAGCTCAGGTTGATTCAAAAAGTTATCTATGAATAAGGTGTGGATGATAAGGAGTAATATCATTTTTTCTTACTCCTTTTTTCCCCAGTCTTCCTTTTCATAACCACTGGTGCAAAAAGACTGATTTTTTCGACTTTGCATTTGCACTTTGTTTTATTCCTATTAATTCCGCAAACCGGACATAATCCGCGGCATTGCTCACAGCAAAGAAAAGTAATCGGTAGCGAAAGTACAATAGCTTCCCTTATGCCAACACTGAGATCAATGTTGTTTCCTGAAATGTACACGCGCTCAACCTCAGAGTTTTTCAAATCAACTTTCTCAGCATCCTTATTCGGATCTTTACCCTGAATATAATTTAGATACAAGCTTGCTTGAAAGTCCCTGGTAAAGGTGTCCAAACAACGGTTGCATTTTAAATAAACTTTAAAAGCGACTTTGAAATCCGCGGTAATGCCTATTGATGAACTATTGAGTTTGATACGTGCGTTGATCGAACCGAATTTTTCAACCGCTTTAATCTTGAGGTCAAGCTCATGTACCCGGAGACTATCGAAAGTAAAAATAGTATCTTCCGTTATTTCGTTGATCCCAATTAAAAACTTCGAAGCAGCTATGTCTTCTGCTCCTTTTTCCTAGCCGCGGGGAACAGAATATTGTTTAGGATCAATCGGTAGCCGGGCGAATTTCTGTGTTTTCTCAAATCAGTTGGCGGATCATTGACAAAATGTTGATAATCTTCTGGATCGTGACCGGCAAGGTATGTAAAAGTGCCTTTGCCATAATTGCCGTGCAGGTATTTTACCTCCTCAGCACCGCTAACCTCGGCCAAAACCAACACCGATGTCATGATCGTACTCTTTCTAAACCCTGAACACTGACCAAGGAATTCCTTGACCAATGCCGTGTGGTTCTGGACGAGCATGCATGGCACTGGATCGAATTTTGCCGAGAAATCAAATAATGAAATGTATGTTTTGGGACCACGTGCCTGAGCTTCGTTGGTAACATCAATCGTGGAATGCTCATAGATGAGCGGATTGAGGATCACTTCGAAGTTTTCAAAAGCCAGACACTGAGAAAAATCCAATTTGCTGTTTGCTGCCGGGTCAAAAGGATCGTGGTCATAAACATTGTGGCAGATATCGATATTCTGTGCAGCCAAACCTATATCGTATGTATCACATGCTGAACACATGGAAAACAAAAAGCCACCCTTTTCAACATAATCTTTTATGACCAGGGCAACGGCAAGTTTCATTTTGGAAACTTTTGTGAAACCGAGTTTCTTTGCCAGCTCTTCATTTATTCTGACTTCTTCCTTGTACCAATCAGTATTTGCTTGGCTGCCGTAGAATTTGCCGTACTGACCAGTAAAATCTTCATGGTGGAGATGAAGCCAGTCATATTGCATTAGCTTGCCACGCAGCACATCCTCGTCCCACACTTGATCATACGGGATATCTGCATACTCGAGAGCGAGTGTTACAGCATCATCCCAAGGCTCAAAATTATCCGGGATATAAACCGCTATTTGGGGTGGTTTTTCGAGAAGGATAACATCCATATTGTTCTCCTCGATCGTCTGGTAGATTTCAAGTATGTTCCCTGAAGGGATAACTTCCCACACTACACTGTTCAGGGCACAGTCTTTTTCGATCCTGGGTTCATAATCCATGAGAAAAGAACCACCTTGGTAGTTTAGTAACCATTCAACGTTTACGCCCATTTCCAGGGCATGAAAAGCAACGCCGTATGCCTTAAGATGATCAATCTGTGTTAAGTCCATTGGAACAAGAATTTTGTCGGCAAAGATGAATATAGGAATTAAAAATAGCATACCCATTGCGTAAAATCGCCCTACAATATACATTCTACGCCCTACGCTTTTCACTCTTCGTTTTTCTTAATAATGTTTAGTATCTCATCTGGGTTATCGGCATCTTTCAAGAGTCGACGCACCCCCTGCTTGCGCAATAACTTGGAGAGTTTTGCCAAAGCCATGATATACTCACTTTTCCTATCCACCGGTGAGGCAATAAGAAAAATGAGATGGGACGGTTTGCCGTCAATTGCCGAAAAATCGACACCTTGTTCAGACCGCGCAAAGGCAAGGACGAGATCCTTGACCGCATCAGTACGCGCATGCGGTATAGCAATACCATCACCAATGCCTGTAGATTCAAGGTTCTCGCGCTTTGCCAGGGCTTTCTGAAATTCCTCACCATTTTCGACTAATTCATTATCAACCATATGATCAACCAGTTCCTTGAGCACCGCGATCTTCTCCTTGGATTTCATCTTCATGATAATCGCTTCAGGCTTAAGAACCTCTGATATCTTCAATATCATCAAACCTCCTTATATATTTGGAAAGATGGTTTCGGGTTTGGATGCTGGATAGATGTTTTCCAGCTTTTTAACCCTGAACCCAATAACCATGTTTTCATAATCCTATCACTGGAACCGCTGATGAAACAAACAACTTATGGGTCTCATTTTTTCGCTTTACTAATAAAGTATCGATATTGTATGCGTCAACATACTTCTTAACAATGGTTGTCACAACGCCGTTCTCGAGGTGAAGTGAAGTCGAAACACCGGTTTTGTCCGCCTCATCTTCGATTAGGTAGAGTGACTGCCATCCATCATCTTCAATCTTTTTGCGCAACATGTTGCTTTTCTTCTGAGTCAAGCGTGCAAGCCGAGATATCCTACCTGTCTCGATAATAAACAACACAAAAAGCTTGCTCTTGAATTTCTTGCACAGCTGAATTGCTGACTCAGCAACATGCTGATCATTAGAGTCAGTTAAAACAAAAATTGCTTTCTTTAATTTCATCTTAGAAAACACTTGTTGCCCTCTTTTTGCCTTCTCATATCCTCTTTTAGCCCTCTTATAATATGTACCGCGACATATCAACATCACTCACAATATCCCTGAGTTTTGTGTTCACATACTCGTCGGTTATCTTTATTTGCTTCTCACTTACATGCGGCGCTGCGAAAAGTATCTCTTCAAGAATTTTCGTCATTACCGTATGCAACCGGCGGGCGCCGATGTTCTCAGTTGATGTATTGACCTCGGATGCTATCACGGCGATCTTTTTAATAGCACTATCTGTAAACTCGAGGCTAATGCCCTCAGTCGCCAATAACAAACTGTATTGTTTAATCAATGAATTCTCTGGTTCGACGAGTATTCTCTGAAAATCCTCGGTTGTTAGGGCGGAAAGCTCCACCCGGATTGGAAATCGTCCTTGCATCTCGGGAATTAGGTCTGATGGTTTTTTGTTATGGAAAGCACCGGCGGCGATGAATAGAATGTAGTTTGTCTTTATCATACCGTGTTTAGTCATGACATTGGAACCTTCAATAATCGGCAAAAGGTCTCGCTGCACGCCTTCTCTGGAAACATCAGGTCCGTGTGTGGCAGTACCCCCGGCTATCTTGTCGATTTCGTCGATGAAAACAATCCCCGAGTTCTCAGTACGCTGCCGTGCTTCATTAATCACTTCGTCCATATCAATGAGCTTATCAGCTTCTTCATTCTGGATATACTTGAGCGCTTCCTTAATCGGCATCTTCCTCTTTTTTTTCTTCTTGGGTAAGTTCCTACCAAAAGCATCTTCCAAAACTCCACTTAGATCACCGATGCCTGCCTGGCTAAAGATTTCAACAAAAGGCATCTGCTGGTGGAAGGTCTCCAACTCGATTACCCGATCATCAATCTTCCCCTCATGCAGCAAATCCCTCATTTTCTCACGCGTGGAGCCAGGTGTTCTGGCTATTTCATCGGTAACTAATTCGCTTTTCTTGACGGTTGGAGGAACCGGAAGGAGAATGTCGAGTATGCGTTCCTCAGCAAACTGGCGTGCTTTTTGCTGCACCAATTTCATCTTTTCGTGGCGCACCATATTGACCGAAATCTCAACGAGGTCGCGGACCATTGATTCGACATCCTTACCTACGTAGCCGATTTCAGTAAACCGAGATGCCTCAACTTTGATAAACGGGGCGCGGGCTATGCTGGCTAGGCGACGTGCAATTTCGGTCTTTCCAACGCCAGTGGGACCGATTAAAATTATGTTGTTTGGATATATATCATCCCTGATTTTATCAGTAACGCGCTGCCTGCGCCAACGGTTACGCAGAGCTATGGCAACGGCCTTTTTTGCTTCGGACTGGCCAATGACATATTTTCCGAGTTGGGCAACGATCTCACCAGGCGTGGCAAAAGTGTTAGACATCACGTCACCTTTTAACGCTTTGTCCTCCATCGTGAAAGTATACAAAGTTATTGGAAATTGTCAAGTAAAATACTTAAGTCTTATCCAAAGGTACATTAATAACTTGACAACATATCTAATTTAAGTAGTATTTTATATGAGAGGGCTATTTCTAACTTCTTTGTTATTGCTATTGATACCTCAATTGAGCAATGCACTCAGCCGAAGTGATATCACGCATAACCCAAACAGTATCTTCTATGTTAACCCTTCGGCTGGTGAAGTGAAGCTGAGGGCAAAACGGGGTGCGATCACGGAAGTTCTGGTCGTTATGAACGCCGCACGCCACCCGATGAAATCGGTTTATAGCGATGCAAACTACGACTATCTCGCAGCAACCCTAAATGCATTTGACACTACAGTAACCTACCATTTCATCGTCAAGCACGGCGAGGATTCTCTGTTATTGCCGGAAACTGATGAATTCAGTCCCAAGGTGCCGGTGTTTACACCTCCATCCTGGGCCGTCGGAAAAATCTACTATTCGATTTTTACGGATGGTTTTTACAATGCCGACAGTGTCAATGATCCCAAGAAAAAAAGGGCTTGGGGCAAAGCGCCAAAAAACTGGGAGCCTTATGGCGGCGACCTCAAAGGTATTATCGATAAGTTAGCGTATATTGATTCACTGGAACCGGATATCATATTGCTGCAGCCGATTTTTTCAGCATCGTCAAATCACAAGTTCAATGCAAGTGATTTTGCAACGATCGATTCCTGTTTTGGAGATACTATGGATCTGAGAAATCTTATCGACCAAGTGCACGAAAAAAATATGAAGATAATTCTCTCGGTCACCTTCAGCCATACCGGGGTTGATTTTCCAACCTTCGCAGATATTGAAACGAACGGTGCAGGTTCGAAATACCTTGACTGGTACCTGATCAACACACCACCCATAAAAAAATCGCCGCCTAACTATGAATGTTGGCGTGCTGATTATCGTTTTCCTAAGTTCAATCTAAACAACCCCCAGGTCATGAATTATCTAATCGGGTATTTGGGATACTGGAAGCGCTTTGGCTTTGACGGTTTTTATATTGGTGAAGACGAGCATTTTAATGCAAAGTTTATACGGATCTTGCGTGCCCATTTGAAATCGAGATATCCAAACATTCTGCTCTTAGGCAGTGACATACGCCTTCTTACCGGTGAAACCTTTGATGGCAGTTCGAATAAAACACTGACCGATTTGCTTGTCAACTACTTTTTGAAAAATAACATATCGACTAGTGAATTTAATAGAAAACTCCGGCAGATACTCCTTTTTAGCCCGGCCCAGAGCAATAGTGTAAACTTAATTAACCTCTCGAGTCATGACATGCGAGTTGTCCCTGATAAGAACTCTGTTAGGAATCTCTATGCATTTATTTTCACCTGCGTAGGGTCACCAGTCATTCTATACGGCGAAGAAATAGCGATGTCTGATTATGCACCGCTTAACCTGGGTAGTTTTCCCTGGGATATCGTGAACCAGGATCGCATGTTTCTTGCAGAAATAAAGAAGCTCATCAGAATCCGTAAATCAAATCCTCTTATATCGAGCAGCACATTTTTCACCCTGTATGTCAATGACATTACAGGAATCTATGCATATGACCGAGGTGGTCTTATCGTCACCCTCAATTCAGGAGATAAACAGTCATTTGTTTCCTTGCCGGCATGGGATGCTACTTATACTGACCTGGTGAGCGGCGAGCAGCTCACTGCCTTTTCACAAAATCTGAGGTTCTCTATCAACGCTAAATCATATCGAATACTGAAACGTGAACCTTAGACTCCACGCTCCTTTTACCCCCAAAGGTGATCAACCTGAAGCCATACAGAACTTAGTTAAAGGTATTGAACAGAGTAAACGGTTTCAAACCTTGTTGGGCGTCACTGGCTCAGGTAAGACATTTACAATTGCTAATGTTATCGAACGCGTCCAGAAGCCAACGCTCATCATTTCGCACAATAAAACACTTGCCGCGCAGTTATTCGGTGAATTCAGGCAGTTCTTTCCAGAGAATGCCGTTGAGTACTTTATCTCATACTATGATTATTACCAACCTGAAGCATATCTTCCAGCAACCGATATATATATTGAAAAAGATGCGTCAATAAATGAAGAAATAGAAAGGCTCAGGTTGCGAGCAACCGCGGCGTTGCTCACGCGCCGTGATGTAATAATCGTCGCCTCGGTATCCTGCATTTTTAACATAGGGTCACCTGAAGAAATCCAAGAGCTTGTTGTTTACCTGAACAAAGGTGATACCCGGGATCGAGACACCTTGCTAAAGTCACTCGTTGCCATTCAGTATGCGAGGAATGATCTTGAATTTGCACGCGGCACATTCCGCGTACGCGGTGACACAGTCGATATCCACCCAGCCGATGAAAAATACGGCATCCGTGTAGAATTATTAGGTGATACAGTTGAAAGAATTCAATTGTTTGACCCGGTCTCCGGACATACCCTAAAGAAACTCGATTATATCACAATCTTCCCAGCAAAACATTTCATTACAACCCAATCCAAGATTGAGCAAGCGGTTGAGGCAATAAAGGACGAATTGGCTGACCGGCTAAAGTATTTTGAGGCAAGGGGCAAGCTCCTCGAAGCCCAACGCTTGGCGCAGCGCACAAAATTTGATATCGAGATGCTTCTTGAGTTAGGCTATTGCTCAGGTATTGAAAACTATTCTATGCATCTGTCCGGGCGTAAACCCGGGCAGCGACCACATTGCCTGATCGACTACTTTGGTGATGACTACATCATGGTCATCGATGAATCACATGTAACAATACCTCAGCTGCACGCCATGTACGAAGGTGACCGTGCGCGTAAAACAATGCTCGTTGAGCACGGTTTCAGGTTACCTTCGGCACTGGAAAACAGACCTTTGAAGTTCGATGAAATTGAACAATTGATTAAGCAGGCAATATGCATATCAGCAACACCAGGACCATGGGAAATTGAAAAATCAAAACACCGCGTGGCCGAACAGATCGTCCGCCCCACCGGCATTGTTGACCCCAAGGTTACAGTAAAACCAGCGAAAAATCAAGTCGATGACCTGATCGCGGAGATACAGCAAAGGGTACAGCATAAAGAGCGGGTATTGGTTACAACCTTGACAAAAAGAATGGCTGAAGATCTTGCGCAGTATCTCAATGAAATCGGCATACGGGTAAGGTATATGCACTCGGAAATAAATGCTATCCAGAGGATAGAAATTCTAAGAGCATTGAGGTTGGGCGAATTTGACGTGCTCGTTGGTATCAACCTTTTGAGGGAAGGTCTTGACCTGCCCGAAGTCGCCTTGGTGGCAATCCTCGACGCCGACCGTGAAGGCTTTTTAAGGAGTGAACGTTCCCTGATTCAAACGGCCGGTCGTGCCGCGCGCAACGTGCGCAGCGAAGTCATCATGTATGCTGATGAAAATACAGATTCAATGAAAAGAGCGATTGCCGAAATGGCAAGAAGGCGCAATAAGCAATTTGCCTATAATAGAAAACACAATATCACACCACGGTCCATTGTAAAAACCGAGGAAGAGATAATAAAGGCAACCTCAGTCGCTGACCGCATAACCAAAAGCAGCAAAGAACAAATAAAGGTTGAAGAACTGGCAAAGCTGTACCAAGAAATGAAAGAAGCGGTCGCCTTGATGGAATTTGAACGTGCCGCAGAAATAAGGGATCGGATAAAACTAATAAAGCAACGATTGGAAAACAACGAAGGGAGGAAATATCAAAGGGAAGTCGGTTCAAAGCGATAAAGACAAAAAGCAATTCTTGAGGATCATCAAGAATGCGCTCAAAGAGGATATCGGCAGGGGTGACATCACAACTGATCCGATAGTTGATGAGCAACAACAAGCACTCGGTATAATATTCGCAAAACAAGACGGCATTTTATGCGGCGTCAAGATTGCCCAGATGGTTTTTGCGGAGCTTGATGAACGCATTGATTTCCAATGCAAAATGCCTGACGGTGCTAGTTTTTCACCCGGTATGACCATTGCCACGCTCATTGGTTCAGCCGCCTTATGCTTGAAAGGTGAACGGACGGCACTCAATTTCTTGCAACACCTAAGCGGCATTACCACGCTCACCAAGAACTTCGTGGATGCTACTGAGGGACGATTGAAAATTCTCGATACGAGAAAAACCTCCCCTGGTCTGAGAGTAATGGAGAAATATGCCGTCCGTACTGGTGGCGGTCATAACCACCGATTTGGTCTATACGATATGGTCTTGATCAAAGACAACCACATTGAGATTGCCGGTAGTATAACTGATGCGGTACGCGCGGCACGCAAGAAAAGAAAAAGAGCTTTTGTGGAAGTCGAGGTCAAGACCTTTGAAGAATTGGACGAAGCCCTATCAGTCAAGGTTGACCGAATCATGCTCGATAATATGACCCCTGATCAATTGAGCAAAGCCGTTGAAATTGTGCGCGCCTCAGAAGGTGATACAGAAATCGAGGCGAGCGGCGGCATCGACCTATTCAATATCTCTGCTTATAAAGACTGTGGCGTGGATTTTATCTCCATCGGTGCACTCACCCATTCAGCCCCGGCTATTGACATTGCAATGAAATTAAAACCATTAGAATAATGTGAACCCTGAAGAATTTTTTAACTCCCTAGTTGATTACGAAAAAATACCCGGTTACGATTACAAACTTGAAGATTTCATAGAATTTTTAACACAATTTGACTCACCACAAAAAAGACTAAATAATGTCATACATATTGCGGGAACGAAGGGAAAAGGTTCCACTGCCGCAATGATCAGTTCATGTTTAGAAGCCTGTGGGTACAGGGTTGGACTATTTACCTCACCTCACCTTAAAAGAATAAATGAAAGAATAAAAATCAATAATTTTGAAATTTCGAACCGCGATTTGATGAAATATATAAAACAAATAAAACCCTATATCAAAGGAAAACACGGGACCCGCCCTGTGAAATATAGAAAATTACCCGGGGCACCTTCTATTAAATACCATAAATTTCACGGGGCAAGAACATTCTTTGAAATACTTACCACAATTGCATTTTTGCATTTTTTAAAGAAAAAAACCGATTTCACAATTCTTGAGGTCGGACTGGGCGGCAGGCTCGACTCAACAAATGTCACAAACCCAATAATATCGGTAATAACAAGAATCGGCTATGACCATACAAATCTCTTAGGTAATAAATTATCCCAGATCGCTCGAGAAAAAGCAGGAATAATAAAAAACTGCGGTAAACTGATCACGATCAAACAACGCCCCACAGTCCAGAAAATAATCGAGAAGATATGCCGCGAAAAATCGTGTTCCCTTAGCCTTGCTGAAAGTCAACATGATATTAAAATCGTAAGACAAATAATCAAAGGAAGCCATTTAAAAATTAAAGGAGAAATCGGTACATTTAATACCTTTTTACCTTTACCAGGAAAACATCAGGTTGAAAACTTACTTATAGCTCTTGCTGTGATAAATGAACTTGGAAAAATGGGCTTTAAAATTCCTGTATCAGCCATACAAAAGGGTATTAGACAAACAGACCTACACGGCAGATTTGAAATCATCTCAAAAAAACCCTTGATAATCTTTGACTGTGCACATAATCAAGATTCATTTGAAGCCCTGGGAAAAAATCTAAATCTTGTAAATACCAAAGATCTCTATTTAATATTTGGTACTAATAAAGATAAGGATATTAGATATTGCCTGAAATACATTTTTCCAAGAGCAAAAGAAGTTCTACTTGTTAAGGCGGATAACCCAAGGGCAATGGAACCAATCGATTTATACGAAAGAGCGAAAAAATATCAAAAAAACCTTATAGTTGCCCCATCGGTTCAGAAAGCAATAGAATACATAAAGACAAAAACACATCATAATCCAACCATTCTTATCACTGGATCCTTTTATCTATGGCAACCAACCTGGTGATGGGGTCAATTCTTCCTTATTTTTTACTCCATAATCCCATGATATTGCCGCAGGGATCAATAAATAAACCATAAAACCCAAATTCTGGAGAGATGTTTGTTTTGCCCTTAACTGTCTTTCCTCCAGCCGCTTCAATTTCCTTGAGTTTTGTTTCAATATCCTCGACCTTAATGTACAAAACTACACCATCTTGAACCGGTTTGGTCGCGGTCGTAAAACCGCCACCGTCATCATCAGGTGTTGAGAACTCAAAATAATCCGGGTTGCTCTCGTTTACCTTCCAACCAAAAATACTGCTGTAAAACTTACTGGATTTGCTTGGATCGGTCGTTGGAATTTCAATATGGCAAAATCCATTCATAATACCTCCTTTAAATATAATATGCTGAAACATACTTAAAGTCAATACACGATAGTCATAATTGTTCCCGAGATAAGTGGAATGAGCAAATTATCATTGATCTTCAAGGGCAGTAATTCGGCAAACGTAGCCACGAGTGCTCCAATAAGCGAAAGCCGAAAACCTAATAATACGTTTGCGATAATAAAACAAACCAGGAAACATGCCATGCTTCCTTCTATGGTCTTGTCAAAAATCCTAATTCTACCGAATGTACTACCGATAAAAGACGCTATTGTATCGCCAAATGCTAAAAAGCATAGCACGACTACTGCAATATCTTTGGGAAATAGCAAAATGCTCAAGAAAGATGCTAGTAAGAAATAAGTCGTCGTGTTAAATTGCGTTTTCTCATATTCCCGGATCAGAAAAGAGTATTTAGTTATAAATTTCTGGTTCAGTGATGGAATTCTCAAACGAATAATATCAAAGGACAGAAACAATAAGAAAAAAAACACAATGATTGCCAGCACTGTTACTTTTGCCAAAGGCACGAAATAGTATAATATCGGTATGATTCCGCCAAAAACGTGCCAGATCATTCGCCAGGGATTGAACATTTTGTTAAAGTAACCTGATTACTGTTCTGTTCAATTATTCAATAATCAAATAACTTATTTTATAAGAATCAGTTTATCTGTTTCCACATATTCATCTGTTTGCAGCTTTACGAAATAAACTCCTGGGGGCAGTTGTCTGTTCTGATCATCCTTACCGTCCCAGATAATCTGCATAGGCTGCATGGTGTTATGCGTAGTGCTGCGACTAAATGATTTTACCATTTCCCCGGAAATATCATATATCTTTAACTCTATGCTCTCGGCACTTCCTGTCCCGTGGGATAGTTGTGTTATCCTATCGGGATGGATTTTGCTAAAATCGATCATAATCGATTTCGTGAACGGATTTGGGTGGGCGCTAAGCAACATAGAATTTGAGTGCAGATCAATTAAATCATTTTCAGAAATCCCCACTATGTCAGTGCCGATCATAACGATATCGCCCCCGCGTCCACTAACATTGGCGTGAATATGTTTGCCACAAGCAGTGACGTAATTGCCGTCGCTGCTTATGTCTGTTGAAAACATCGAACCGGGCATATCCACACTATAAAATATGTGTGGGATAGTATCGCGCTGGAATATATTCACCTCTGGGTTTATATTGTTCGCATCACCCCAACTGCCAATTACAAAGTATTTGCCATCATCAGTAATATCGACATCCCCAGCGCTCTCCTGGTAAACTCCACTGGACATAGGGTAATCATATGTCCATAAAGGCGTCGATGAACCGACATTATGAACCACCACCTTAATGGTATTGTGCGAAGTTGTATACCAGCAGGAGACGATTGTAGAGCCATCAGTAGATACTGCTATTCTGCTCACATAATGACCTCCGGGGCTCCATGACCATAATTCCTGGTAAGATGACCCATTCCACCCCATGATTCGAAGAGATGGCCAGCCATAGGCAAGGAGGTTGCCGTCTCCAGAGATATCCATAGCGCTATTAGTGAATCCCATTGAGATCTGAGCGCGCACACTCAGCAGATCACGGTCAAATACAACGATCGTAGAAAGAGCAATCAAAGCGGTATAGCGACCATCTGCATTGATTTTCACATAGCGAGGAAATCCCAGGCCAGAAGCCACATAATCGACCAGCATTGAATCAGTATCGAACAATAATAGATGAGCATCAGTTCCAGATGGCGCGGCTATGACGGCAATAGTCGACCCGTCATCAGCTACAGCAATTGGTCCGTAGGAACTTACAACATACGATAGAAAACTGGTAGTCCAATCCGGTGTACTATTTCCCGGATCAGACCATTTGCTCACATTTATGCCCAGGGCATCTTCATCAACTGCTGCTAAGGCAAAAACGCCATCACCAGCATCAGTGTAAAATTCGGTTCCCGCAAAAGTCCAATCCGGTGTACCGCCTCCAGTCAACGCAAATAGTTCGGCTTCCTTTGGAGGATTAAGGTATGTACCTGCAAACACATAATCATTAAGCGTATATGATGTTGTCAGGTAAATAGCATCTGTTAAGTAGGCTGACCATATCACTGAAGCATCACTTAGTGTTCCCACGTCACCGAAGCCGGTCAATCCTTCGGTCTGCACAATGATCGGTCCGTTGTCAGTATCATGGATGAAAACCGCATCATCCTGAAGCGCGGCAGCTGACGCGAACCATACAATAGGATTGAAAAGTATCACCAATCCTACAACAAGTATTCTTTTCATATTCTCCTCCTATATTGAAGAGATACCTTCCCGCTAAATCTGTTCCAAGAATGGCACCTCGATTCGTTCCTATATTTATAATAAGAATAATTTTACTTTTGTCAAGAGCCTTAAGACTCGCAATGGAACCCCTTCGTCCCTCCCGTCATTCCCCGGTTAAACCGGGGAATCCAATTTTGTCATTGCGAGGCGATGAAATCGCCGCGGCAATCTCGGCTTTACGAACGGCGCACTACGCCATACGTATTATGTCCTACGCTTCAGTCCTTATGTCTCTGAGCATACCCCCGTGCTTTAAAACAATATCTCCCAGACAAAAATACCGATCATTACACAGCCGATAATGAATCTAAATAGCCCACCGAATAATAAACCTATAAAGGCACCGGTGCCTGCTTTTAGAGCTTTTCCTCTCTTTCTTCCTGCGATCAATTCAAAAGCAACCGCAAATAAGAAAGGAAATAGGATAATTGCCAGCCAATGGACAAAAATCCCTATAAGCAAGCCGATCACAGCGCCAATGGCTCCGGCTGTTCCTCCACCCATTTTCTTAACTGAAAAATAATTAGCAAAATAATCGAATACAAGACTGATTACAGTAAGACAAGCAAAAATCAGCAATAGGTTAAAAGATATTTCTTCAAATCCAGTTAGAATTCCGTACAGAGCTGCTGCGGTGAAGATAAGCGGAACACCGGGCAGAATCGGAAGTATAACACCAGCTAACCCCACTGCCATGATTATCAGCGCAGCAATAAATATCGTGATTTCTAAAAAACTCATCACCAGATTATCCTGAATTCTCAACCGATGTCAAGGACTGACCCTGAATCTATTTTCAAATACGACAAAGTATAGACCCTCTTGCACAATTCTGTAATAGTAATATAATTATATGAAATGAAACAACCATCACTGGCAACAAAAAGACTCATCTTAAGACCCTTTGAAATATCGGATGCACCAAGGGTACAGCGCTTGGCAGGTAACAAAGCAATTGCAGATACAACACTTAATATACCCCACCCATATGACGACGGCATGGCTGAACAATGGATAGGCACGCACGAAGAAAAGTATCAAAAAGGTGAACTGGCAAATTTCGCAGTAATACTGGGGGAAACTAATCAATTAATAGGCGCTATCGGTTTAGTGATAAACAAGAGATTCAATAGGGCAGAACTGGGATATTGGATTGCCAGGAATTATTGGAATAAAGGATATGCTACAGAGGCCGCAATGCGAGTACTCGAATATGGTTTTGCAGAAAGAAATCTACACAAAATCCATGCATCACATTTGAGACGCAATCCTTCATCCGGTCGTATAATGGAAAAAATTGGCATGACAAAGGAGGGTGAACTCAAAGAACATGTCATTAAATCGGGCAAATACGAAGATCTTATTATCTATGCCATAACACAAAACGAATGGCGAGAGTTAATAAAGCAGCATAGCTGATCTATAGTTTCGAATTTCGAGATTTGACCCCCTTCGTCACCTTTCAATAATTATAAGTGCCTTTTCTCCATTTCTTAGTGAAGATACGGGGTCAGCTCCTTTGATCACATTATTTCTTACGTCTCTTATTCCCTTATCTCAAATAATGCCTCACCCCACTTGCACTTGATATCACATGCTACTTTTGAGTATTTTTTCCTACCAGGAGCGACCTCTGCCTCCGCCACCTCCTTTTCCGCCACCTCGATGATCAGAACGGGGACGCGCCTCGTTAACATTAAGCGCTCGTCCCATAAAATCCTTGCCGCTCATACCAGTGATCGCAGCCTGGGCTTCATCTTTATTGGGCATATCCACAAATCCGAATCCTCTTGACTGACCACTGAACTTATCCTTGATAATATTTACAGATGCAACCTGTCCAAAGGCTTCAAAAGCCTTTTGCAAATCGCCATCACTAACATCATGCGACAAATTGCCTACGTATATATTCACAGAACCTCCTTTATCTAAAATGAGTATATTCAAATCTACTATAGTGTCAAGTGGTGAATCAGAATGTGATTTTCCGAATAGATTCTCGACATCTCTGATTATTGTTGACCCATAGCGCTACCAATAGGTACAAAAAATTCTGTAACAATATGTTTATGCATACCTATATCGCTTTTCAATTATTACATCGATTCTTCAACTTTGAAGGACAGATGTTCTTCTATACCGCCGCAGGCGCCATCATCTTATTGCTTTGACCATTTTGGAGCAGCTATTTTAAAAGTCACATCTTTTTTAAACAAATCATCGCTGCCTTCCTCAATATATAGATGGTAATCTCTGTATCTTATATAGTGTCCTGGATAATTGTAGGATTCAAATGATGACCATGATTTATCTGCCAGGCCCGGTACTTTTCTGAATGTTGCGTCCTCTTTGAACAATTGGTCATCACTATATTTGTGTAGCTTTATTCGGAAACTCTGATGCCTTAAACAATACCCCGGATAATTAACCGATTCAAAGGAAATAAGTTTACTGTCAGCTAATCCTGGCACGATCTTAAAGGTAGCGTCCTTTTTGTCTAAATCCGAACTTATGATCGTAATTTCGCCGAGAAAATCTCTGTGCCGAATGAAATGGTCGGGATAATTGTATGATTGTAAAGAAATTGTTTCCCCCTTTACCTGCGTCTCTGGGGGCTTTACTTCGGTCTCTGTATCTTTAGTACCACAACCAACAAACATGGCTATTAGCAGTCCTATAAGGACTATTTTGGTATATCTTTGCTCCATAATTTCCTCCTCTTTTTCTATTATTATATGTTTTATAGGCCCGGAGTCAATAGCCTATTGCACTACGTCTTTAGGAAAAAAGGAAAAATAGATGGCAGGTTTTGAGGGCTTGTTGCCCAAATCGAATCCAGAGATTCGGAATCCTAAAAAGTCATTGCGAGGAGCGAAGCGACGCGGCAATCTCCAACAGATATATCGTTCGCTATGCAACTTTATCGCCACCTAATTCTTTAGCCACAGATTTTCACCAATAATTACATCGCCGGCATAAGCTCTAATGGCAACTTCATTATCAAAGCTTATTGGAACATTGCCGGTCCCCGGTTGTAACCCATCGAATTTTTACCACATGTGCTGGAACAGAACAGTAGTGATGTTGGAATGTCAAGACACTTAGCACGCAATTCAGGAGATGAAATCATAAATAAGAAAGCCCCCGTTCATGAACGGGGGCTTTCAGTCACCGAGCTTAGTTTAAATATCCAGTGCTCCTGAAATTGGCTCTTAGAACAAGCTCTGGATAAACTATTCTCAATGGCAATTTGTGTCTTAATATGCTTATCAAGGTCAGGTCCAGGTTGGATACTTCATATCTTGATGCAGTAACGAGCACCTCGGGCATCATCCCGCAATAGGCTATGTCTTCACCTTCGTATCTCGGTGCAGTAACGACTATTTCCGATAACATCCCACAATAAGCAATGTCTTCACTTTCAAACCTTTGGGCAGTAATCACTACCTCAGGTAATCTTCCTATACAATCACAATCTGACCTACAAATATTCATGGGCTGAGCAGCCATCATGGTTGCAGCTATTGAAATTCCACTGATTAAATGTAACATTTTTCCTCCTCTTTGGTTATTTTTAATATTTTCTATTTTGTTTGTCATTACTTATAATACGCAAGAAAAAGGTAAAAGGTTTCATATTATTAGACAATTAAACGCCTGTTCCCGTGGCATTTTGCACAATTTTTGTGCAGTATTTATAAAAACCTTTTAAATTTAATCAGAAAATACTGGCATAAGATTTGCATATAATTAGAGTATGATGACAACAATCCGGCACAAAATAGAACCTGATGTGTGCACCTATTTTGATGAGCAGATGAACAATCTAACCGTGGAAATTGTTCTGCCAGGTGTTTCACAACAGAATATAAAACTCAGGGTAAACTCAAGGTGTCTAGTTCTATTTGCAGTAACCGGTGATGTTCACTATGCTAAGTACCTCTCATTCCATTTTCCTGTTGTTGCCAACCAGGCAATAGCAGTTTATGGAAACGGTTTGTTACGAATAGAGATGCCATTAAGAGCATAAGAACAGATGCCAGATACTGGATACTAGATGATAGTGATTATTCACCCTCACCATTGAAAAAAACTGGTCATGGAGTCACCAAGTAATTCATTATTGAACACTTCGGTAGCAGGTATGAAAGTGTTCACACTCTATTGCTTCTTGTGAACGGGTGAACACCTGGCACTCTACTTATCCCGATGATGCGGAAAGTATTGACTTTTATTAAAAAAGGGGTATCATTAAGAAGCCAAAGTGTAGAATGAAAAATACAATCAGGAAACGATCATCCCGTACGAAATTGCGACACAAGAAAATATCTAATAGGTTAGACCGCGGTATGGACAAGCTTGAAACCATGAATGAGCAACTCAAAGAAGAGCTGCGGCAGAGTAAAGTTTTGAACCGTGCTTTATTCGAACATTCACCGGTCGGTATTTCGATTCGAAATAGCGCAGGTGACCTGCTTTTTGTCAATAAAGCGTGGAAAAAAATCTGGCGGCTCACAACCCAACAGATCGGGGAAAATGATAGAAAAACCAGGCATTGGCCTTTAATCAAAAGATATCCGTATCTAAAAAATCATATCTCGAAGTTCAAAAAGGTTTTTGAACATGGCGGTGAATTATTTCTGCCCGAGCTCAGGGTAAAACATCCAAAAAGCGGCGCTACTATGTGGATATCCCAATATTATTATGGGATCCAGGATAAACATAAAAAGGTTGAGCAAATAGTAATCCTTACCCAGAACATAACCGAACATAAAACCGCGGAAACAGCGCTGCGTGAAAGCGATATCAGATTCCGAACGATCGTCGAGAACGTAAATGTCGGTGTATTTCGAACAACTGGCGATCCTGCAGGACATTTCATTCAGGTAAACCCTGCATTGGTCAAGATGTTCGGATACAGGTCGGTAAAATCATTACTGAAAATTCGGGTCCTGGACATGTATCATAATCGCAAAGACCGTCGCGGGCTTATCAAAGAATTAAGGCGTAAAAACTTCGTTAGAAACCGAGAAATATTAATGCAGAAAAAAAACGGCACGCCGATATGGGTATCGATCTATGCGAAAGCCCAGTGCGATGACAAAGGTAGGGTGAAATGGATCGACGGAGTGATCGAAGATATCGCTGAACGCAAGCATAAGGAAGAACAGCTGCGTGCCCTGTCCTTGGTTGATGACCTCACTGGGTTATATAATCGGCGTGGGTTTATGACCTTAGCTGAACATCAACTGAAAATCGCCAGTCGCAAGAAAAAAGGCGTCATCCTCCTATTTACTGATCTCGATAATTTAAAAGAAGTCAATGACGAATTCGGTCATTCGATCGGTGACCGGGCGCTGCTCGAAATAACTGATATTCTTAAAACCACGTTTCGCAGATCTGATATAATCGCCCGGATCGGTGGTGATGAATTTGTGGTATTGACATCAGAAACCGGCGCAACCCGCGCCAAAGATCTTTATATCCGACTGCAAAAAAGCCTTGATTCATTCAATAAAAAAACGAAACTGCCGCTTATCCTTGAGCTGAGCATTGGCTGGGCCTACTATGACCCTGATAAACCTCAGACTATTTATAAATTGTTATCGACTGCTGACCAGTCAATGTACCGGCATAAGCAAAGCAAGAAAAAATAGATATTTCAACACGCTGGTATTTAATCTAGAAGCTTGAGGAGTGCTCCGATTTTTTGGATTGCCTCCTCATCCTTTGCTTTTGCTTGCTTGAGCAAGGGAATTTTTTTCTCAGCAGTCATTTCTTTATCACTTATTTGTTTCAATAAATCAGCAATGTCCTTATATTGTGCACTCGATTCTTTAGACAAACTTGAAATTTCGTCTTTATGGTTATCAGCTATTTCAGCAAAGTATTCACCAGCCATTTTCCGGCACTCTGACCATACAGTGGCGTTCCACCAGTTGCCGTGCGCATGAGCTTTCCCCTGTTCAAGCGCTTTTATCCAGTTATCATACGCCCCTGAACCAATACGATATTTTTCAAGATTATACTGATCTGGATTTTTGAAAAGATCCACGGCATAGCGCAGGCTTTCTTTGATGATAACAGCATCATCCTTTTTTGGCACTTTCTTAAATGCTAAAAATGTTGCATGGATTTCTTTACCAAATTCATCCCAGGTTCCAAAGGTCAGTTTCGCGGGTGTAGTATCACAGCATTGCGTCCAGGGCTGAAGTAATAGGAGTTTTTCATGATCATAGCCATTAATGATTTGATTATCCATATTTTGAGCTAAGCCGGGCATATCGGCATCCAGGTATTCGCATAAAGCCTGTTCGACTTTTTTCCGTTCATCAGCAGTGCTACCTTGGTGGAAGAAACCAAGATCAATTGTTTCCAAGCCCAGGTTCTGCAAAAGTTTATAGAACGTGTCGTATTTCCAGCAGTAAGGTCCGCTCGGACACACCACTTCGTGGACATTGATCAAAAATGCATGACCTGAACCTGCATAAGCCATGCCATTGCTTATTTTGATATCATAGTAATCAAGCACACCTTTTATAACACCCATTAAAGAGGTGTTAAAAGGTGGCATCTTCAGATTCTGGAGTTTCATCCTAACCTCCTTATTAATTATTCTCGTATTCCCCCTTCCCCGTTTCACCCATTCTCCGTTTCTCGGGAAAGGTTTGACCCCAATTCGCCCGTATTACATTGAGGAATGGATAAAATTCAGAACCCTTGTCTCTTTCACTCCCTGGTTATTGATAAGGAGCAAATAAGTTCCACTTGGCAGAATAGTCCCGTTATCATCTTTACCATCCCAGATGATCTGGTTAATTGAGAATTGGTGATCGATAAATTCACCAAATGACTTAACCAATCTTCCTGTAACATCATAAATTTCTAACTCTATGTGCCTGGAATTCTGCAGTCTACTAAAGCTGATTTTTGTCTGCTTTGAAAATGGATTTGGGGTTATGTCTATTCTCATATTGCGAGCTGCTTCCTGCTCTTCAATTCCAATCGTGATTATCCCCTCTTCATTATAGATTAATGCCCCGTTATTCCATCCGCCAATCACATAGACCGCGTTTCCGACAAGACCGACTGCCATGGATTGTCGGGCGTACTGCATTGATGTTTCATCTGACCAGCTATTAGTAGCAGGGTCATAAACCTCCACATTGTTACGATAAACTGTGTAATTATATCCGCCAACTGCGTATGCTACATTTTCATAGGAGAAACCGCCAAGAGAATATCGGTTATAAGTCATATTTGCCTTTGAAGACCAATTATCTGTATTAGGGTCATAACACTCATTGACAGTGATCGCTCCTGTACCAACTGAGGTCGAACCACCAAAGACGAAAATTGTATCTCTGATTACAGCACATGCTGGTCCCATCCTTGCTGTGGGCATGGATGCTTTTGTTGACCAGGAATCTAATGCTGGGTCATATTCTTCAACTGCTGCCGTTACTGGAAGCATACCGCCGATTACATAAATTTTGTTCGCAACAACTGCGATAGCATAAACATACCTTGATGTAGGCATTGGTGTTTTTGATGACCATGAGTCGGCTGCTGGATCATACTCCTCTACAAGATTAGTATCGGCTTGTACACCACCTACAAAGCCTCCGATAGCGTAGATTTTACCATTTACCACAGCACAACCAAGACCAGAACGGGCAGTTGGCATTGATGCTTTTGCCGACCATAAATTACTTACCGGATCATAGACATAATTAGTATTATGAAGAGATCCACCACCGCTGGAGCCACCAATAACATAGACAGTATCATTAATCACGGCACAGCCGGGACTTGACCTAATCTGTGGTAATGGTGTCTTTGTTGTCCACGTGATTGCCTGACTCAGTATCGGCAACAACAACATTATAATAAATACCCGCATTTTTACCTCCCTTTATAAATATTATAAGACATTTCCATTAAAAGTCAACAAGAATGTACGGGGCGGAGCAGCGTGCCTACTTTGACTTCTTTCGCTTGATCCTTCCAATAATATAGGCAATAACCGGTCGCAATACCAGAATTATTACTATCAATGGGATGATGATAATAATGAACCAAATAATGATAAAGAAAAAATGTATCGCATATTTTATAGCATTCGCAAAATCCCGACCAATACCACTCAGGTCGATGAATTTTGCTTTTCTGCTGTATATTGTGACAGTTATCCTTGAATAATCGACTTTGCTATCGAAATACCTGATTTTTCCTTCCAATATTTCGATTTTTTCACCGACCCGCTCTATTTCTTTTTCCACCTTAAGAATATCCTCAACCTTATTTGCTTTTTTCAAAATGCCAAATAACCTATCCTGAACCTTTCGCGCGTTCACCAGCCGTGCTTTTACGTCATAGTACTCCTCAGTCACGTCTTCTTCGGTTATTGATTTTGATTCAACCTTGCCGATAGTATTGAGCTCGTCGAGCAATGTCATGAAATGCACAGGTGGAATTTTTATTAAGAGTTGCGCCTCTTCAGTATCATCATATTTCGACATACTGGCATTCAGAATTATTGCATCGTATTTTTTTACCAGCTTGAGTGCTTTGTCATAAGCTTCCTCGACCCTGTTAGTCTTGATCGATGCGTAGGCAGTTTTGATGATTTTTTCTTCAATCTCGCTTCTGTATGATTTCTCCGCGTCTATTTCTCCGGCAAAACTTCGACCAATTTCCATCTTCTCATGTAAACCTACTTGTGTTGTATGATCAAGACTGGTTTCTAAATCTCTCTCGCCGCATCCGGCAATCATTAATAAACATATGGGAATAGTAAACAAGATTTTGTGCATGTTTTCCTCCTTCATCATTAATTACAGAAAAGGACCCGCGATATTCCCGATGACTTACTAATAACCTCGTTACCCAATTACCTGATTGCTTGATATGCGAAGTCTATTAGAATGACTTGGTGACTTAATGACTAATCTTTTCAATTTCCTTAAGTTTTTCAACAGCATTATCAATATTTGATAACACAGCAACCGTATAGCCAAGGTCTGTAAAAATGCCTGTTGTAAATATCGAGTCTATCGAGATGCAGCATCCCCAGATTCAATAAAGGGATGAAATTTATCTAATCAAAAGCAATTTTCTTGTTTCTTTGCAATCTCCTACATGAAATTTCAGAAAATAGACACCGCTGGGAAGTTTCTGTCCCGTGTTATCAGCACCGCTCCAGGAAACTTCCGGTTGCAGATTGGAGATTTCAGATTTCAGATCGAAATTCTTGACCAAACGACCGGCAATATCATAGATTTCCAATACGGCATAATTATTAAGCGGTATTTGAAATGTGATATCAACTTTCTCTCTGAACGGATTTGGAAACAGACAAAGACCTGCCTCCTGAATCGTTCTTTCCTGCTCTTCTGCTATCCCTGTAGTGTGATTGAAAGCCAGACAGTATGGATAATCAGAAATCGGCAGGCTATCAAAGATCACGCTGGAATCAGTCGTTGTGAAATCAGTTATCGGCATCACAGAACCATCGAGGAGATCTATGATACTCGGATTTACTACTGAATCCACATACACTGTCATATTGACATTGTGGATCGGGTAAATATCATTGACCATCTTCAGGCCCAACCAGTATGTAACTAATGATCTATTGCTTGAAGTATCGCGAAACGCAAAACTGCGCAATTCATCCCATTCTGCACCCGGAACATCTACGTTTTCAAAACTTGTCCCCAATTGCGGATCAGTCACGACTCGGTTGTCAAACAAAGCAGCCAAATTTTGAAGAGCGGCGTGGGCGGGTTTCAACGTTAACGCCGGGCCTTCGCGTTTTATGACAATTTTATCCAGGCTTGCACCATCTAAACCGGTTTGAATCCTTAAGCGATGGACATTTGTATTCAGATTGAAAAAGTGGCGTCCTCTGTAAAGGTAATGCCAGCGTATGAGTTCCGCGTCGGTTGGCAGCGACCAAATGAACTGGGTGCCGGTTCCTGTGCCCAGAGCATTCATAGTCCAGTGTGGTATTGTATCATCAACATATACTATGAAACAAGCCGTCTCATCAGGATTGCGCATATACAACCAGATCGTGTATAACCCGGAGTCAGGGACATTAAAGAAGTAAACGGCACTACCCTGCAGATCGCCATCGCCGTCGTTTGTGTATACGTAAGTTCCACCATCCTTGAGCGGTGGATATAAACTATCGTACGCTTCTGCCTCAATTAACAGAGTATCAGCCGGCGAGGAATACGTGAGACCGAGAAAGCTAAACGGAAAAGGAACTTCTTTCTCATACAGATTCATATTATAGTAGTGTTGATACCAAGTAGGTCCCAAGATACTGGGATAGGCACTGACCTGGTCCCAATCATAAAACCAGGTTGTTACTCCTACATTGAAACCAAGATTAAGTAAATATCGACGTAGCAGGTACTTTGACTGAGTGGCTTCTGAGCTGTAGATAGTATCGGGTGTCCAGATGAAAATCTCAGGCTGTGACGGATAGCCGGCTTCTTCATCCCAGAGTTGCACTCTGCCCGACGTGTCATATTTCACTAGGGTATCGAGCAATCCCTGCAATTCCTCTTCGTAGTCTGTATACGGTGCTGGCGGATACCAGAGTCCCATATTATCCTGATCGTCTTCAGGATAATATCGGTAAGGATGATAGCCAAGATAATCAATGTAATTAATGGCATCCTCTTGCAGAACATCAGATATGTAGGCATAATCGATAGTAGATGTGCCCAGGCCGATGATCTTTGCGGATGGGTCGATCGACTTTATTTTCTGAGAAGTCTGTTTTAAAAGATAGGCATAATCCTGTGCATTTGGTACCGGTTGCCAGAAATCTATATTGGGTTCATTCCATATATCCCAGTATTTCACTCTGTCGCCGTAGCGTACAACTGCAGTATCGACGAATGCTAACCAGCCTTGCATTGATGCTGAACCAGGGGTCGGCGACAAACCCTGTTCTGGATGCGGCACGCTGTCGTATATTGTTGAATCCGGGCCGTCATACCATTGATTACCTGAGAACAAAGTGAGATAGACATTGATGCCCCGGGAGATATAAGCCTCAATTACCGAATCAGCCGCCGTAAAATAATACTCTCCTGAATCTACTTCTACCTGGTACCAGCTGAGCCAATAGCGAACCCACTTCACACCGGTACTGGCAATGCTGTCCATTATTGTATAGTCACTATTATTAGGTACTCGCCCAGAAAAATTTAGGTTACTCTGAATACCGAGAAAGGAACCCTCGATTTGATCGGAGCTTAGGTGTGGCAACTGATAAGCATATACTACTTCGACAATTAACACACAGCAAAATACACAAAAAACTAAACGGCACAGGCTTTTCATGCTACCTCATCAATTTTGTTTACTGATTATTTAGCAATATCAGGACCATTGGATCCCAGGGTGGTAGAGGAATTGGCTTCTGCTCAAAGATATCTTTGATCTCGGTACTAAGATATTTTTTATTAATGACTACTACATAAAGAAATTCATTGAACCAATCATCATACATAGTCCAGTGGCCGTTATGTCCCCGGTCTTTTCCATGACTGTCCTCAACCAACCACTTAACAGGTCTGCCATTCTGGAAATCCACTCCAACAAAAACCATTGCATGATTTCCTGAACTCTCCCAATATCTTATCCTCTCCTCTTTATTTATCTCAAAATCCAGTCCATATAGACCGCGATAGTCAAGAATTTTTGTCGAAAGAATGCCATGTTCAGAGTCCTTATCCTGCCCGATATCGCAGGCGAACCAAACTGGTTCATTGTCAAGCACCGAGGCAAGTGTTAGTTCCTTCATCTTCTCAATACTGAGGTTAGCGTATAGTGGATCATCTCGCTCCCAGATATTCCCGGCATTCTCCAATCGGTACAGTCTATTATACTCTTTACCAGGATAATTCATTAATGCAATATATTCTTTGATATCAACACCAACAATATCGTGGTAAAATTCAATCGGTGTGTACGTTTTAGATTCAGAAATCTCTCCTTTACTGTTCTTGTATCGCCAAGCAAATTCAGCAGGAGGCTTTCCCATATTTAAAATGAGCATTTTGTAGATGACCTTCAACATGTCAACTTTTCTCTTACGTAGTTCAGAAATACTGCCACCATTCGCAGCCGTTTTTCTCAATTCAACGGCATTTTTTCGAAGCTGAAGCGCAAGGAGGGATGTCATAACCCAAGAATTACGAGTATGATAAGCTTCCGGCATTACATCCTTAGGTACAACACCATATTTGTCTATTAAATTCACAACGTAGGACCAATAACCCCCGTCACTTACTGGACGTTTCAAGATGATTTCTAATTCTCTGTCATATAGATCTCTATCTGCCATAGCGATAATGTATTCCAAAAATGTATTAGCCTTTTCCATCTTATCCCATAAGAAAAGATAGCTTTGTGAGAATTCAAAATCGGTTAATTTAAACTTCTTAATTACTTTGGGTCGCAGAACATTGAGCCCGGCAAAAAGCCAGCAACGACCACTACGCTCTTGATCAGTTATCCCTTTGGTTTCAATCGTATGGCTGAAATAATCAGTGTGCTTCGTTAAAAAATCTCTGTTAATGATCAGGTCGGTCAAGCGGCTGTTGGTTAAGGCATTCATTATTACCTGTTCAGTTGAATCCAATTTGCCGGAGTTTCTGATTTCATCAATTATATCCTGAGTAAGACTGCCCTGACCAATAACCTGTGCAAAGATAACTGTAACCATTAAAAAGAATACTGGGAAAAATCGCTTATAGATCACCTGAACCCCTTTATCAACAACTATCTAATATTGAGAAATTATCTAAAATGATTCATTTATTTTACTCAATCAAGATTAATCAGCTTTGTTATTATCCCGAATCCTCAGAAAATGTCAAGGCGAAAGTATCGAAGGTAATGAGATGAAGTATTGAGCGGAGTGTACCGAGTGGCAATTTTATCATAGGTGACCCATTTACATAGATTTGTTTAGGTGTTTAGGTATTTTGGATTTTAGGTATTTGCCTTTCATCCGTTTCTTAGGAAAGGTTTGACCCCATGTCTTCTAATTTGCAGTAATCGCTTTAAAAAGTCCTGTGTTCGTTCCAGGCTTTCTGTACTCTTTCAACGTGATCCTGGAGAGTACCTTCCAGTTCCCGTAAGACACCCTTTGCCTCTGTTGAATATCCTTCAAATGCCTGGAAGATTTTCCCATCCACGATAGACCGCTCAAGATCCAAGGCAGTAGACAATGCGTTTATCAATGACACCTCTTCTTTGTGTACTTTGGCGATTTGATATTTTACGTGGTCCAAGGATATTTTTATCACCGGTGTTCTCAATTTGGTTTCGTCATAATGCACAGACATCTCACTGAGTTGACGAACCAGCTTGGCATGCTCTAATTCCTCTTCTGACAGAGTAGACCAGAACTCTTTGTGATCGGGAAATCTTTCGGCGTAACGCGCATATAGCTGGCTGATGGCCTCCTCATGCGTTGCCATCAGCTCTATTATATTTCTTTGTTCTTCTCCCATTATATCTCCATTGATATTATAGTCTGAATTTGACAGGTGTCAAGAAGCCTGTACCGGGTTCATCAAAGAGCCTGTACTGAGTTCATCGAAGTGCCTGTACTGAGTTCATCGAAGTGCAATTTTTTCATCTACGAAGCAACCGTTTCCCATCTTTAAGGTTTTGATCCTTTACTTTTTCAATCTTAAATCTTCAATGTCACATTTATCAAATGTTGTGCCTAGTGCTTATTTATCCCGTAGAATGTGATAACTATTCAACCGGGACTGCTTAGTGCTTATTATTAGGTGCTTCCATTCTCCGTTTCTCAAAAAAGATTTGTCCCCATTCCCCCATATCTTCCACTGACGGATAATTTGATCCCGCCACTGCTATCACCATGCGCCGTAGCTACGGAGTAGGTCAGCGATGGCATAATAACCTTTATAAAGAGCATATGATAGAGGCGTATAGCCGTTGTTATTCCTCAAATTAACATCTGCTCCATATTCGATCAGTAATTTTACTGTTTCTTCCTGGCCGTTCAGGCTGGCTAAATGCAGAGGGGTGTTTCCTTTTTTTGTCTTTGAGTTGATGTCTGCCCCTTTTGCCAAAAGGATGGTAATGATATCACAATAGCCCGTATATGCAAGCCAATGCAATGAGGTATGTCCATCTTTAGCATGGGCATTAACTTCAGCTTCGTTTTGCACAAGAAACTCAACGGCATCTTTATTTCCAGCAAATGCTGCCCAGTGTAAAGGAGTATAACCAAGCAGATCGCGAACGTTCACCTCGGCTCCTCGTTGCATCAGAATCTTGATAATATCTACCTGGTTACTGAATGCTGATACATGTAAGACAGTCCAACCGAGATCAGTTTTTCCATCGATACTTGCACCATTGGCAATGAGCAATTCTGTCATTTGTTTGTTACCATAGAAAACTGCTTGATAGAGCGGGGTAATATCGTGTTTCCCTTTGGCATTGATATCAGCTCCATTACGGAGAAGATAAAATACCATGTCTTTTTGATCGGTCATAACAGCGCGATGCAATGGTCTGTATCCGTGGATATCCTTTGCATGAATGAGTACAGGCTTTTCTTTTAGTAAACACTTCACAATCTCGATATTCCCACCCTGGACTGCTTCGTGAATTTCTTCACACCAAGCTGTACTACAAACCAAAATGAATATTATCAAGGCATATAATGAAAGCCATTTCATACCAACATCATTTGCTAGGATAAATATGATTTTTTTTTCTTGCATATCTAAATTATCCTGAATTTTCAATAGAAGTCAATCCCCGTCCCCTATTTTTTTTGTTCTATTTAGGTGTTTAGGTATTTTGGATTTTAAATATTTGTCTTTCATCCGTTACTCAAAAAAGATTTGACCCCATATCCCTTACGATTGACACAGCATTGAAAATAAATACAATTCTACAATGAAAACCGATGTGGAATACTTTGAGTTTATGTGGCCAATGAAGCACTTTTTAATCACCTGTGGAGACATAAAAACAAAATCCAATATCATTGCAGTCAGTTTTTGTATGCCGGTATCAAAAGAACCCCCGCTCATCGCCTGTGCTATCGGCAGAAAAACATATTCTTGTGAATTAATCAAAAGCACCAAGGAGTTTATTGTGAATGTTCCTACTGCTGAATTAAAACAAAAGGTTTACTATTGCGGATACCATTCAGGACGTGAAGTAGACAAGTTCAAGGAAACAGGCCTGACACCACAGCCGGGACGTAAAGTAAAAACTCCCATCATTGGCGAATGCATAGCACATATGGAGTGCAAGATAGAAAATATATTCAATACCGGTGACAAGAATCTATTTATAGGCAAAGTCATCGAGGCATATGCAGACGAAGAGTTTGTAAAAGGAAAAAAGAAGGTCGATTATTCCAGCGGAGACTTCCCGCGCAAAATATACGGTACAAGATATTCAAATAAATTCACCCGGTGAAGAAGAAAAAGCCGGAAGAAAAAATTAAAATAAAACCAAGCTATAAACACCGGGTGCCGCATAAATCCACAAAAGTACACAGGGACAAGAAAAAATACACCCGTAAAGGAAAAGCTAGGGATAAACGACAAATAGAACTAATAGAAGATGGCGAAAAAAATGATCAGGGATAGCAGCAAATGATCTATTCTATTTTAATAGCACCATCTTCTTTTATAATACAATAATGGATACAAATGCTGGTCTAGAGACTTATCGTGGGTTTAATCATCAATCGAGAGAACTCGGGTACCAGTTGATAGATGGCAGCTATTGACATTCGATAAACTTTAAAATCCCGGCTGGTTTTTTTAATTAGAATTTGCTGCCGACCGATAAGTCCCGAATGAACCGAGGGAAGGTCTCGTCGTAGATCTCGAAATGAAGTGAGAGGAATATAGTGAGAGGCAATTTTTTCATAGGTGATGCCACGGTTTAGAAATACAATAGATATTTAGCCTTTATTGCACCAATAAAGTACTGCGGTTTAAGCTCGTCATTCTCATCTTCGCGATAATCATTGATCGCTAAATAAAACCAGCTTTTTGGGTGAAAATTCCACGACAGAAGCATGCCAAATCGGTTAGAACTCCATGTGATATTATCGATATCACTGCCCGGCATGGTGAACACGAATTCATTAAAAATCTTAAGTTTAATATCCTTAGTGATGGAATAATGGATTTCTGGTCTCGCCATTGGAGTCGTGGCGAGTATTGATCCGGTTGTATCCCATTCGACCCATATTTTCGCTTCGGTGCTCAATGCAATATTCGGAATCACCCGGATCCCGGCCCAGCATTTATTGGAACCGTTATACGCAATAAAATTACGCGCGTAATTGTAATTGTATTTATAACTGAGACCTACACCCCACCACGATTTGGAGCCATCACGCCAGAACGCCATATATGCCTGACGCGTAAAGTAATTTGTGTCAGCTTCGCAACAGGAACCAAGCGTGACACGAGCACATAGCTCAATGCCGTTTCTGAAACTGGGCCAGGTATGAATATAAAAAATCTTCGACCAGGGTTCGCTTTCCGATTCCTGTATCAATTTGATCCCTGGTCCGATACTCCAATCCCGACAAAAGCCGCTTGAGTATATACCCCAATACGCATTATAGGCTTCAAATTCCTTTGTCCCGATCCAAGGGACGAATCCGATATCACTTACATCGAATGAATCCTGCACCACTTCCCAGCGTCCCATGAGCAAAAAGTTCTTTGGATAGAATGAATAACCACCTGATAATGCCCAATCCTGCTTCTTGTTTTTATCGCTCAAAGCTCCCTGCAGGGTAAAAATCGTTGATTTTTGATTATAGGTGGCATCCAAACCCAATCCGTAATTATACTCGTTCTCATCGATCATGGTGCCGGCGAAAAGAAGCCCAATGTCAGTATTTGTGTATATTTGTCGCATAGCCCGCAGCACGCCAAACCATCTTCCGGGCTCAATCAGTACATCTGTGGTATCGCGGTATTCATTAGTATAGGCGCTGAGAATTCCCAGATTGAATTTTTCTGATTTTGCCGTAAACTTCGCACCGCCGATTATTGGCACGGCATCGCCGCCCATTGATCTGCCGATACGGCGGGAATAAAAAATTTCCATTGGTGTATGAAGTCCGTAATTCCCCATGCTTGACATCTTGAATATCTCTTTGCCTTCAATAAAAAACGGTCTGCGTTCGCTTAAATAGGTCGGATACCTGGAAAGATTTAAAGTATACGGATCAGATTCGATCTGGGCGAAATCCGGATATACTGTTGCATTGAATGTCACTTGTGGTGTGACATCCCATTTGAGATTGAGACTGGCGCTCGGTCTGATTTTGTCTTCGCGATTATCAATATCATAACGCACATATCCTTCAGGGTACAACTCAAAGTAATATCCAGCTGCCTGTGGGTTTATCCCTTTTAAAACACCGTATTTGGAAATTAGTTCTCCTTCTTTTAGTAATACTTCATTCCAATTTATCAGTTCTCGCTTTGCAGCAATATAGCGCTTAAAAGTAATACCCCATTCAGATAATCCTTTTTTATAACGTATCGATTTGAACGGAATCTTTATTTCCACTTCATGGCGATCACCATACACCTTTACCCCGCGATACCATACACCTTCCCATGAGTCATCACTATTTCTACCGCCATTCAACATCATTCCATCATCGACAATGCTGCTTATTGTGACTTTAAAGAAGTACGCGGTGGTTTTATTCCCAAGTGGATCGATATTGATCTGGACATAATCTTCATACCCGCCCGGATAGATCGTGGCTTTTTCAGTATGGGTGTAACAGCGGAACGCAATATACAAATTGCTCGCATCCTGAAGTACATAGACGATCGTGCTGTCAGTTGGTATACCTTTTTCATATGGGTAAAATTGAATAAAGTCGCTCACTGAATCTGCAACGTGCCAGACTTCCTCAATGGTACCGTCGATCTTGGGCACGTGATCAGTGTAGTGTACTTCAATAGTTTTACTATTCTGCACAAACAACATCAGCAATAAAAAATACACCTTTCCTCCTCATTAATAATTATAATGAATCCGTTTTGTTTACCAATTTTATTCAGTATATGCAATGGAAGCGGAAAGTCAATTAGAAGAAGCGTAGCACAAAGAGCATAGCGTGAAACGCACAGTACGTACAGTTACGATCTCCCATACACCGATATTTATCCCGTTGAGTACAATTCAACGGACTCCGTCATATTTCATACTTTTATTCGCCGGACAGAACGTTAATAACATCATTTTTCACAATTTCGTAATCGGGTGCGGATACCTTAAAATCCTCTTTTGGCTCTATTTTCGTGTATGAAACCGTAGTATACTTACCCTACCATTGTTTTTTCGCTACACAGTTAGTAAATAAATAACTGCCTAGCAATACCAATAATACATATGTTGGAAATCTCATCATCTCTCCCCCTTATTTGTTTAATTTTAATAAATTCTCAATCGAAGTCAATGGTCTGGTTTGTTTAATCTCTTTTGTTTCTTTAGTTGATCTGGCCCGTTACACCGGTTCTCCCTTTCACTCATTCTCCGTTTCTTAGAAAAGATTTGACCCCATTTGTTCATTGATCCTAATGAAGAAATATTATTTTCTCGATATATGAGTTTCCTGCAGTTTGGAGTTTCACGAAATATACGCCGGAAACCACTCTCTGTCCAGCTTGGTCTGTACCATCCCAGATAACCTGATCAAATGAACAATTGATCAAATCCTTAAATTGCCTTACTAACCTCCCGCTCGCATTGTAGATCTTTAGCTCCATACCCTCTGCCCAACTTGTCCCGTAGGATAAGCATGTTATCCTATCAGGATACCCTGTGCTAAATCTGATATTCGTACTCTTGCTGCACGGATTCGGATATACGGACAGAAAAGGTGTACCTATTGCTTTCTCTTCGTGCTCTTTTAAACCCACAATTACATAATCAATAATCAGCGCAGCGTCGAGCATTTCATCAGCCCAAAAAGCATAAAAGAAATGCATACACGGTTCAGCAGTACCCCGTGAACCTTTGTACCCAAGTCCGAACCAGGAACTGCTTTGCCAGGCATTGATAAAATCATCTCTTGCCTGGGTACCAGTCAAATTAAAATATGTATAGTCTTCTGCACTGGCATTTACTGCCTGGTTTGTCAAATATATAGGTTCTGTACCACCGCATTCATTCCAGCCTGGGGTATTCGAAAAAACGCGATTTATGTCAATCTGAAGTCCAGCACCACCGGTATTGTTACGCAGCCTCAAGACCAGTGAACTTATTTCAGTCCCGGCACCTGGATAACCATTTATGCTAAATTGATTATAGCCACGATATTCCAAGGTACTGAACCCAGCCGCGGCCATGCCCTGCGAATGATTTGGACCAATCGGACCAAATAACCAGTAATAATAACCCCAGTCCCAATCACTATAGAAAATCCGGGTCGGCGCATAGAGCAATAGCAAAGGTATAAATATTACGATATATTTCTTCATATTACCCGCCTTTAATAATATTATAACGAAATCGTACGAGCCGTCAAGACTTAAGTGTAATTCTGTTCAGTTTTTCGATAATTCGGGAAATGTTTTCTCACAACTGAATTCAATTATCTTTTGATGACTGCGTTTCAAACATCAAACAGGGGCAGGTCTGGAGGACGTATTGCCCAAATCCCTTTTTGTCATTGCGAGCCCTGACCATTAAGAATTGCAATGGTCGGGGTGTGGCAATCTCATTATATTTCATGAGATTACGCAGCCTGTTCCGAACGCAGTGAGGAATCTCGCTCCTCGTAATGACATTTTGAAATTCTATATGCCTTAATTCGATTTGGGCAACACACCCTGGACATTGGACATTTCGCATGAATCACAATTAGCACGTTTGTCCTCTCCCCAATTATTCTAAGTACTGTATACCTTTTGTCCAATGTCCAGTCGAAGATATTGAGTTTATCGAAATGCTGAAAGTGCTGTCGGAGATCCCGAAGTACTGGGGGGAAGAATTGAAGTGACCTGACACCCATTATAGTCTTGGGTAATTCTGAAAATTGTCAAAATGTCAGGCACCGTTCCCACGCACCTTTATCGAATCACTTCGCAAACAATCCACGCGATTATTACAAGGATAATAATAATTATGCCCCAGCTCATTATTTCTCTGCGCTTCACTTTCCTTCTCACTTGTACATTATCCAAAATTTTGTCACAAAGTCAATCCCCGCACCCTATTTTTTTGTTCTATTTAGGTGTTTAGGTATTTGTCTTTCATCCGATTCTCAGGAAAGGTTTGACCCCAATTCCTTTATTTTAATAGCGTTATTTTCTTGTTTTCTTTATATTGGTCGGTGTTACATTGTAGAAAATACACCCCACTGCTCAAATTCTTCCCGTTAATTATGGCGGTATGGTTTCCCGCAGGCATATGCTCATTTATTATGGTCTTTACACATCGTCCCTGTACATCATAAAGTTGTAGCTGTACAAAACCAGCATCGCGTATACTGACCCGCACTTCAGTCGATGTTTTAAATGGACTGCATTGAATCCATAGAAAGTCGTTCTGTTTTTTATCTACTGAGACTTCATCGATATACACAATCTCGGCTGATCGCTCATTCGTATTCACTGGCGTCGCGCCCGTAGAACCCACAACAACATGTATCCTTCCTCCAATATCACCTACGACCCCGCCGGTCACGCCGTCGCGCGGCTGCTGGATAGGTGTTTCCGTTGACCATGTGTCGTCGACTGGGTTGTATACCTGCACCAGACCCAACGAGCTGGAACCGTCCGATGTCCCTCCAATAACATATATCAGATTATTCCGGTCAGTCACTGCCATTGCACCACCCCGCGCTGTAAACCCGGTGCTGTTTCTTGTCCGCCAGGAATCCGTTGACGGATCGTATTCCTCCACAGCATTCGTTGGAACATACCCGATTATGCTGGTTGAACCGCCAAATACGTAAATGCATGAATCGCCTGATTCATTAACACCAATTGCACAACATGCGTCTGTACGCGCGGTTGGCATAGTCGCATAGCCGCTTGTCCATGTATTCATCTCGGGATCATACCGTTCAACAATATCATATACACTGTCGATCATGTTACCCAAATCAAAATAATCCCCACCAATCGCGTATATCATATTGCTTATCACTGCCGCGCGTACGCCCTCTCTCTGGGTCGGCATATCGGCTCGCGATATCCAGGTATTGGTTGCGGGCGTGTACTCATCCACATCTGTTAAATATATGAACGCACTTTGATAACCGCCGATCACGTAGATCCGCTCCGTACCAGCTCGGGATACGTGGCACCCGGCAAAATCATACCGCTCAGGCATTGGCATCTGTGCCCGGGCAGTCCATGTATTCACAACGCAGTCATATTCATAGTTGGTCCTTACTTGACCAGTGCCAGGCGTGCCGCCAATTATATACACACAAGCATGTCCACTACTGTTCGTTGCGGTAACATCACCGATCGCCGGGTACGTACATACAGCTGGTGCCGAGGCCCGATACTCCCAGGTGATGTTCACTAAAAATAGTAATAAAATCACTCCTTCCTCCTCAACCAATTATCCTGAATTCGCAGCAGAAGTCAATGCTTTGGTTTATTTCATCTCTCTTGTTTCTTCAGTTGATCTAGTCCGTTACATCGGTTTTCCGTTTCCCCAAGTCTCCGTTTTTCAGGAAAGGTTTGACCCCAATTCCCCTCCTTAAACCACAGATCAAAACTGTACCCTCAACATAACACTGGGTTTAATAACTGTGTAATTGATCTGATCCATTGTTGATTCATATCCTTTTAAAACAGTTATCTCAGGTATTATGTGGAATTGAAGACTTTTTGAAGGTGAATAGGCATTGAAGTCAAACCCCCCAGTAAACCCGTACATTGGTGATAAAGCTCGCGCGTTCTCGCCGGCCAAACCATGCGAATTTCGGCGCCACGTATATATCAACCCAATCACCCTTGGCGCTATGTAAGGCACAAATATCCCATACAAAAGTGGTTTACCAACAATACATGAACAACGCAAGTCATAACTAAGACCACCTGTTTCTGCAATACCCATTCCAATACCGGGATCCAGCGTTATAATTATTGGATCATGCAGCAAACACAGTTTGGTATCTAAAACCATATAAGGTAAAAAATCACCATGTCCTGATTGAGATTCCATTGAACAAAGACCAAGCGCCAGCCCTACTTCACTCATTGTGCTCAAGCGCCAGCGCAGCACTGAAATACTGCTGCCTGCTGCTTGAACAGTAGTATCATTATTAGTTGAAATTGACAAATACTTTCCGCTAATACCCATGCTCAATCCTTGCCGTGTGCCAATCATGTGAGGCCCAGTGCCTAAGTTGTATTCAGGAAAAGGTACAGTTTCGAGGATGCTATAGTCTGCTATCGTCGTTGCACAGCTCATCATGAATAAAATAATGACGATACTGATATGGAATCTTATACGTAACATTTTACCCCTGTGTCCTGTACGTGTAACTTCAAGTTTCGAGCCTGTCCTAGGCGAAGTCGAAGGAAACACCGCATATTCAGGCCTTTATTCAATCATCCACTCATCACTTTTTTTTCTGTTTTCGGTATTCCCAGCCACTTCGGAGTCCTGGCCATATATTCACGATATGGATTGCCGAACTGCTCAAGTCAGTGACATTCTTTCTCCTTGGAATCATTGCTTCCAACTCCTTGCAGCATTTCTCAACAGCTCTACTGAACTGTCCTCGCCCTCTTTTTCAAGATATTGCTGGCTTGCAATGATCAGTGATTCTTCTGCTTCGTTTTCCTTACAGTGCTGGCAAAAGGGTACGGTAAGCGTCCATTCTTCAGTAAGTCCTTCAGCTTCATTAATTACTTTTTTCATCTTAAAAGCCAGATCCACGCGCTCACCACAAAGCAAGGGCAGTGCTTTGCTGCACTTTGCGCATTTTATATCCTGGAGCAATACTGCCGAGAGCTTTTCAAGATCTTCATACGAAACACTGCTCAACTGCCTTTTACTGCTGAACACAACAGTATCCTGGGCATCGCACTCTGGACACCGTGCCACAGCAGGAACCTTGAGCTCTTTTGGGTGCTCCAGCTTGCGCGACACAATCACATATTCATGCCCGCACTCGTGGCACCTGCCAATTTGTAATCTGATATTTATATCCATTTTCTCCCCCTTTACTCAAGATTAGATCATACAATAGACATTGTGTCATGCACCGTCCTCAGACCCGGCTTGCCCTGTTTTCCTTTTTCATACCGGAATATCGGAACCGCCTGTATATTCAATAGATCTTATACCCTGTTCCACTAATAACTGCTGAAAGTTCTCTTTTAGCTCCCTGGCAAGCGTAATTGCCGTATCAATATCCTGTACATTCCATAGAAGTGGAATAAGTTCTTTGTAACGCCGCGGGAGTTTCGGAAACTGGAATGTATCGACCAGACCCTGATAGTAATCGTGCGTTATCCAACTTCTGTTCAATAAACACAACGCATCCCTCATCTCAAAGAGTACCTCAAGCACCGCACAATACCAATCATCCATATTATTACGCGCCTTACAGGAAAGTATCCGCCCATACGATTCAAAGATAAGACCCGGTAATTCCTTTTCAAGGGCTTTTCTGAATTCAACATAAGGTACATTATCGCCCATCTGAAGCCAGGAATCAATCTGTGATTGATCGCCATATAAGATTTTAAGAACGCAAAGCACCCCCATCCAGAACGGCCAGCCCATATCACCTTCCAAACATGGGTGGTTCAATATGTTCTCGAGTTTACCGCGCTTGAGCACGCTGTAATTCACCGCAATGCCGCGGTACAAGAACTGCTGTGCTTGAGCCTTGCATTTATCCTGCACAACAAAAAGCATTTCAAGATCCGACCACTCGGTATCTGAATCTTTGGCCGCAGAACCATATACGCCGCCGATGATCACATTATCTCTATATTTATCGACAAAACGGTCACATACGGTCTGCGCTAAAGACATTCGTTCTTCATGATCCATGCATTAATCTCCTTCCAATCCAAACCGGGGACTATTACCTTAATCAACTATTTGTCAGGTCGTTATTGATCATTGATTCATTATCCTGAATTCATCAGTTATGTCAACATGCTTTTCCTTTTTTTCCTCAGGAAATATTATTGACTTCACACAGTATTTCCATATTATTACAGGTAATAAAAAGGAGAATAAAATGAAATCCTTTCTTATGCGATGTATCTGCATAGTTTTTTTTGCAATATCTATATCTTATGCATGTACGAGCCTCCTTGTTACTAAAGGGGCTTCAAAAGACGGTTCGACCATGATAACATATACCTGCGATGGTCCGTTCCTTCCGCACCTTAAATACGAACCAGCAGCTGATAACGAACCAGGGGATTCAGTCGATCTAATGGACTGGTCTGGCAATGTCCGCGGAAAAATTGCCCAGGTTACTCACACATATGCGGTTATGGGACTGATGAACGAACATCAACTCGTGATAGGAGAAACCACGTTCGACGGCAGGGAAGAACTGCGCAACCCAAAAGGTCTGCTGTTCTACTGGGACCTTATGTATTTTGCTCTGCAGCGTGCAAAAACTGCACGCGAAGCGATACAGGTGATTGCTGACCTTATAAAAGAATATGGATACGCATCGACCGGTGAATCGTTCTCCATAGCCGATCCGCGTGAAGTATGGATCATGGAGATAATTGGCCACGACTCGACTGAGTCAGGCGCCGAATGGGTCGCAGTCAGAGTGCCGGATGGGTACATTTCATGCCACGCAAACAAGGCACGTATTGGTGAGATCCTGCTTCATGACAAAAAAAATTCCATGTATTCGGAAAACGTCATTTCTTATGCCGTTGAAAAAGGTTATTATGATCCATCTTCAGGCGAACCGTTCCTTTTCTGCGATGCCTACTGTCCTGCTACACTGTTCAATAAACGGCTTTGCGACAGCAGGGTTTGGAGCATATTCTGCAGAGCTGCACCTTCCCGGAATTTTTCTTCTGATTTTTTCCGGTGCGTGCAAGGAGCAAAACCCTATCCGCTCTGGATAAAACCTGATCACAAACTCTCTATCGAAAATGTCTTCGCGCTCATGCGCAATCATTTCGAAGGGACAGACTGGGATATGACAAAAGGCGTGGATGCCGGCGCTCACGGACTGCCCTACCGCTGGCGTCCTGTACTGTGGACCGTCGACAGCATTGATTATTTATGGGAACGTGCAATCTCAACGCAGCAGACCGCCTACTCGTTTGTCTCCCAGTCGCGTTCCTGGCTGCCCGACCCGATCGGCGGGGTTTACTGGTATGGTGTCGATGATACCTGGTACACGGTATACATCCCCTTTTACTGCGGCAGCGACGCCATCCCAAAAGCCTTTGCAACCGGTGATTATAATGAATTTTCATGGGATAGTGCCTTTTGGATATTCAATCTCGTGTCCAACTTTTCTTACCTGCGCTATTCTTATATGATCGAAGATATCCAGAAAGTACAGCGCGAACTGGAAGGCAATTTTCTCCAGCTGCAGCCGGAGATCGAAAAGACCGCGCTCGGACTACATAAAAAAAATAAAGAACTCATGGTCAATTATCTGACCGATTACAGCAACACGCAGGCTGAAAAGGTAGTGCAGCGCTGGCGTGAACTGGGCGGTGATCTCATCGTAAAATACATCGACGGCTATGTAAAGGATGAACACGGTCATGCGCAATGGAAAGGCTATCCTGAATCCTGGTATGAACGGATCACTGCATTATATTCTGAAAAATTCTATATGCAACCGCATGAGTTTGAAGAACCAGACAGCGAGTAAAACCGGGGCAGCGATGGATAGGCACACTTATACGATCGGGAATTCGGGAATTACCGAATCGTGGTAAAAAGTTCTGACACCGGGGACGGACACATTATTTCCATTAGACTATTTTATGAACTGTAGAATGTCAAAACCTGCCACCTTTTTTAAAGGTTTGGCCCCAATTTCTTTCATTTCCTTTTTTTAACCTTTTGGCGTTTTATCTGGTTCCTTGATAAATGCCGAGAGGATGATTGATACAATGCTCACAATGAGCGCACCCAGGAAAGCAGACCAGAAGCCATCCACGTAAAAGCCGACATGGAACCAATTGACCGCGATGGATGAGGCCAGCCACAAGGTGAGCCCATTAATCACCAGCACGAACAGACCCAGAGTGAGGATGATGAGCGAACAAGTAAGTAATTTGAGTAGCGGGCGCACAACTGCGTTAACGAGCCCGAGGATGACCGCCATTACCGCATAGATGAGCCACGCGTTTCCCTCGACGCGGATGCCCGGCACGAGCCAGGCTGCCACAAAAAGCGAAAAAGCGATGATTACCCAACGAAGAAGTAATTTCATTTTGATCTCCTTTTTTTTAACTAAAAAATATCACAATAATAATTTTTTTCATCTATCCCTCTACTTTTTAGTTCCTAATATTTACTCTCCCTTTCACCGATACTCCGTGACTCCCATTCTCCGTTTCTTAGAAAAGATTTGACCCCAATACGTTTTCACAGTTCATCAATTTTGTTTAAATAATTAATGTCCCCGATCTTCTTAAATATTTTTCTTGCTTCTGCTAGAAATTTATTTGCGATTTCAAATTCATCGATTTTCTTTAGATATATAGCGTAAAAATAATATGCCTTTCCAAGTTCATCGGTCATGTTAAGTTCTTTGAACATCTTGATACTTTTGACGAACTTTTCTTTTACGCTTTCCTTATCCCATTTTTCATCAAGTGATGCCAATCTTGCATGTAAGAACAGGACACCTGGGCGTTCCTTTCCCGATTTCATTTCATCTGCAAGTTTCAAATTTTCATCTATGTATTCGTATATCTTCTTTAACCTTCTTCTATTTTTATCAACTCCGTTTTCTTCTATTTCCTTTATCCCGACTTCGATAAGAACCAGGATTGTAGATGACAGATATGTCTTGTCCCCCAGTTCTTCAAATATAGCACGTGCTCTTTCCAGGTATTCAGTGGATTTATGCAGTTCATTCAACTCATTGTAAATTTCACCGAAACCCAGGTAAACAGCACCTATGGCCTGCTTATCCCCGATTCTTTTTGCGATTGTCATTGCCTTTCGAAACAATGCAAACGCCCTGTTATAATTTACCTTGCTCTTATGAAGATTTCCCAGGTTTATGATGACATTTAGAATACCGAATTTATTGTCAAGTTCTTCAGCAATTGACAGGGCTCTCTCATATAATTCAATTGCCCTGTCGAAATTCTTTTTCTCGCCGTATATCCAACCAAGATTATTTACAGCCATTGCTATACCGACTTTGTTACCAAGCTTCTCCGATATCGCTAATTTTTTCTTAAACAAGGGAATTGCTTTATCATAATCACCTTTGTGCGTATAAACGCTTCCCTGATTGTTAGCAGCCATACCTATACCGAAAAGGTTTCTGCTTTCTTCAGACACTTTTAAGAATCTTTGATATAGTTCTATTGCTTTATCAAAATCACCCTGGCTCAAATAGAGCGTACCTATGGCATTTACTATTGCCCCTTCTACATGATACAATTCTATTTGGGAAAGTCCTCGCTTTTTCAACCTTTTAAGAAGCTCCATTCCTCTATTTCCTGCACTATTGGATTTACCCATTCTGCCCTGAAGCCTGTATACCCAGCAATATCTGGAGAGAACGTACACCTCTGATAGTGTACTGCGGCTGAGTTTTATTAGCCTGTTCAGCAAGTTTATCATTGAATCATATTCAGCAAGGTTTTCGTAAATAGTTGCCTGTCCGATTAATGCTTCTATTTTTGAGCGTCTATCATATACAAGCATTTCAGCTTTTTTATACGCTTGCAAGGCATCTTTGTATCTGCCTATTAAATTATATACAGCACCAAGTCCACAAAATGCCCTGACTAAAAATCCTTTATTTATTTTATCTTTCTTCATAATAATTCATTTTTCTTATCAGTTAATTCTTCCGGCTTCAGGTACCTGAGTCTGTGGGGTCAAATCTCGACATTGGACAACCAGATCATTATTTTAAAAATACAAACAACCTATGATATTCATAATGTCCAATGTCGAGATTTGACCCCATCACCTTATTCCCTAATATTATCTAAATCAAATCAGCTGTCAAGTTTTAAGTCTCAGGCTTATATGAACGATTTTGATTTAAAACACATAATCATGAATCCGCGAGAAATTGTCATAATGTCATGCACCGTCGTCATATACACCTGTTCTCGTTACGAAGGCAACGCGATTATCTGCTATTACTTATTATCTAATCAGGGTTTAGCCTACCTGCTCGCGCGAAGCAGCACTATCTTCTTGGTAAAATAAGATACCCCGTTTGATGAGCTCAAGGGACTATCAAATCCAGAAACACCTTTGCACTGCAGTTTTATGAAATATAGCCCATTTCGTACCTCTTGTCCTCGATCATCTCTGCCGTCCCAAGAAGCAGTTGAGAGCTCAGAGCTCAATCCTGAAAGACTCAAGCTTCGGATGAACCTGCCGAGAATATCATAAATATTCAATACACAGCCGATCAGTTGACAGTTTTTAAACTCTGAATTCCGAACTACAAATTTCATGCACGCTTTACTGTTAAATGGATTAGGATAAACACTAATGCCTGTCTCCTGTGAGCGATCGTCTGTCTCCTCTTCTTGAACGCCAACACCGGGATTGTATGCATACTTTATTTTATAGCTTCCTGTCTCGATCGCAAAATAAGCAATGTGGATGCTACCGTCCGAATCCATCTCAAGACAAACATTGGAAACACTCGTCGGATCGGTATCTACGGTCTCGGTTTCGGTTGGTGCACCCATGTTTTCGTATCTCGCGAGTTTGAGATCACCATTATTGTCCCTGTAGGCAAACCAAACCATACCTGCAAATCCGGTTATATCGGCGCTAAAACAACCTGAGCCCATATCCCCAGGTTCAACTGGAGGCGTCGCTATCCAGCCGGATACTGATCGCTGTCCATACCTGACGCACCTCTCGCCTTCCGGGTTACCCCAGCAAGCCCAGTCATAATCATTACCCATCGGATTCAGGAGAAGCGATACATAGCCGCCGCCCATGCCGGGCCAGAATCCCCAGTTTGACATTCTTATCCTCGTTTCCCAAGAGCCGCCTTCTTTATTTCGGTATGACGGCAGGATGTCGTAATATGTCGGGTCATCATTATAAAAATAACCTGCAATGTGCGGGGTGCTTCCGTCCAGTGCAATTGAAATGCCGTAGTAATACCAGAATCCGTAATCCATGCCTGTACCGCCGATGTTTTCGTCCACGCCCCACCCACTGGCTGTTCTCTTTACATAAAATATGGTCGTATCGTTGTAGTCGCTATATACAAGATGCACCACTCTACCGCTTTCCACTGCAACAGCGCAGGCAGTGTACCGCGCCGGCCATGTCCCGTAGTTGCTCTTCACTTGAACGCCTGATGTCCAGACACCACTTATCCCATCTTTATATGAAGCACAGAGATAAGAGGCGTTATTAAGACCATAAAGGGTTATCACCCAAAAAGTATCATTTTGGGCATCAAACGCAACACAATTCCACGGACCATACGCCGCCATATCTTCGCTATGTGGGCAATTCGTATCATATGGTCCCTGCCAAATTCCACCAGCGTCCCGATATTTCTCCTGGACACTTGCGCTGTCAGTATGCTTCTCTGCATACACGATATGCGGCCATTTATTATCATCAAGGGTGAACCCAAGGCCCTTACAGCTATCAGCAAGGGTTGCAACAGTCTCCACTGTCCAGGCTCCTGCTAATAATTTTGCCGTTAATAAAACAGCCATAAAAATGAATGATATCTTCATCTTCCCTCCTTTGCTTATCTGCTCACCAAATTCTAACAAAATCGGTTAAGGTGTCAATCCTTTTTTCGTACATGTCTGTGATATGGTTACGAAGAAGAATATCCCGGCGCAGTGGTCGCATGAGTTATATCTGTAATGCCAAATGGTGCGAATCGCTTCTTGACCTCTCCAACGCGATAATAAAAATCGTCACCCTTTATACCTTTCCTCATTATGCCATTGGATGAATTGTCGAATGTCAAAACCGGTCACCCTATTCAATCATGTACTCGAAGATGAGTCATGTGGTTTCTTGGACTCGCCTTGTTCTTTAAGTTTTGTTTGCCCACTCTTTTCTTCCAATGTTGGTTTGGTTTCAATCATTTTTTGCAACGCTTCTAAAACGCGTGGAATAATATTAATCGGAAATCTTATACCATCTTTAGTCCAGCCTTTATATTTTTCAGTATTTAACCAAATCCTAAGATCAACGCCAAGTGAGCCCTTGTAAACAGAAGCGTGAACCACAAGTTCGCGGTTCGGTGATCTGGGAATCCGTAAGAATTCTTCATCCTGGATCGTATTTCCCTGATTATTAGCTTCGTCAAAAGCTTTTTTTATCTCTGGCAGCTTTGCCGGATCGAACTTGATGCCCTGTTTAGTAGGACCGGTATATTTCTTTGACTTTATGAATTTCCTTATATTAGCCCATACTTTATCATTGAAATAATCGTAGTAAAAAATGATCTTGACCGACTCGGTCATTTCAATAGTATCGACTACCTGTTCATTATATACCTCATTCGTAGCCATAACACCCTCATTATTTTAGCATAAACTATGCGGCTTTTCAACCATAAAAAATAAATACTGTAAATAGCAATTTGTCATGGATAATGATTTAATTCTCCGTCTCATTGATTTTTGAACTCAACTCGATCATTCAAAGCACGTCCCTCTGCAGTCCGATTATCCACAACAGGATTTGTCTCGCCATGGCCAATTGTGGTGATCCTATTAACATCCACATCGTTCGCTATCAACCAGGATTTTATTGCATCTGCACGCGCTTGCGACAAAACCATATTAGCACTATCGCCGCCAACGGAATTTGTATGACCTTCAAGAATAATCTCAATCTCGGCATTTTCTATTAGAATATCCAAATTCTCATATAAAAATGATGAATCGGACTCCATTATGTTTATTGTACCATCATGAAAATGAATTGGGTTGAAATTATAATGTTCGCTACAACCTATTAATATCATAATACATATACAATACCACTTCATTATAACTTCCTCTACATTATTATCCTGATACCAAAGATAAAGTCAACAGAGAATATTTGTCATTTTGTAATTCAACACTCCTTTTGCACTCCTTATTTATATAGCAGCTTAATAGCTGTACAAGGTCATCCTGAGATAATTTTTTCATAGGTGACTGAACTCTGCCCAATTTTTTTGATGACAATGTTACTATGCAAAATGCAAAGATTCGACCCCATCTCCTCCCTAAATTAAAATTTGCAATGTAAACTAAACAAACTTATCCCGCCTGTCCCGTAGCGACAGCGTACGGGGTTTCTTAAAAAAGGTCTAACCCCAGTTTTGTAGGAACCCATTTTTCAACTAGCATCTAGTATCCAGTATCTATCATCTATCGTTATTGATTTAATCCCAGAGCCGGAAGGGTGGGTACTGGTCAGTCATAAGGGATGCATATGCGGCAACACGGTATGCCCAACGATTCATACCTACAACAAGTTTGAAAATATCTTCAGGGTACTTGCCGGTGAATAAAAGGGCTATCGCAGCGAAAAACGCCAAAACGCTGGTTAAACCTCCTCCGTTTCTTCCTCCGCCCCCATGGAGAAAAGCGACGACTATGTAGTGAGGAATAGCAAGCAGCCACCACTTCACCAGGACCAGTCCTCGAGATAGTGTCTCAGGATATTCTATCTTTAAGTCAGCTGGATAGTCATCATCAGGATCGAGGCTGAACGGCGGATACTTATCAGTCCCCAGAGCCGAGTAGCCGTAGAACCCGACCCGCCACGTCCAGCGAAGAACCCCCGCGTTAAAGTTGAACAAACCTTTTGGGTATTTAGACGTGAAAAGAATAGCAAAAAAGGCGATGATACACACCACCACAAAGGCTATCCACAAGAATACCAGGATAATATAGTGGGGAATGGCAAGCAGCCACTTAAGGAGCCACCAGCCGCGAGACGGTGGTTCAGTAAGTTCACCCTTGAGAGATACTGGGAAAAATGTCTGTTCTTGTTTCATCTATGGCCTCCTTTCACCAGATAATAAGTTTTGCCTTAACGTTTTTTACATGGAATTATGGAAACTATCAGAAGACCGAGGCACACTGCTCCCCTCTAAACTGGACAAGGAGGGGCTTGATGTATGTTACACATTACTAGTTTATTGTCAATCATCATTTCTACTCCTTATTCCGCATCGCGCCTGCCCCGTTTCCCGTTCTACCTCCTCCTCACTAAACTATCTTGAGTTTTCAAAATGGTGATGCAAACATATCTATGTCGTCAAAATAAGCGATACTAATACCTGGTATGGGGCGCCATTCTGTGGCAATTGAGAACGTAATAGAGGATCTTTCATCTGCAGCTTCAATCCCTGATGCGATTTTCTGGCCATTCACCCATACATACATTAAAAGATTATCGTAATATAAAGTTACTTTAACATGATACCAGCTATTTCGAGTCCATGAATAATTAGTTCGCACTCGTGATATTCCTTTCACATATATAAAACTGTCCTCAGAAGCAAAAATAATGCAGTTGAATCCATCAGTCTCTTTTTCCTCGTATTCTATATCAACAGCAGGTCCAGCTGCGGCACCGACCGTACTGCTATCGGGGATCATGACAGCAAACTGATAAGTGAGCTCCCTGATCTTCAAATAATTCTGCGGATTAAACGGGTTCACTTTTTCTACACGCTCCCAATTTGGCCAACCGTTGAGTCGGAAGCTTTTATTCCCGCTATAGGCAATTCCGCTTACAATACGTGTGCTGTCTGAACCAGGCATTACATTGAACCACGGACTTGAATCAGGATATTCACCCACTGTATAATATTCAAAATCATCCTCAAATACCTCCGGACGACCTTGAAACTCATCAGCACAACTAATAAGCATTGCGGCTATTAAAAATATGATAGTATACTTCATTATATTCCTTTCCTATTAAATTATGTAAAAATATGAGAAAAAGTCAAGCATTGCGTTAAGTGCAGAGTGCATGATTTTTTTTATTCTGTTGAGTCTCTAAATGACTTAATTACACAATGACTCAATTACTATTCTCTTATCGTTTGAAACGTTAACATCATTGGTTTTTTTCTTGTCACCGTTACTCCGGAACTCCGATGCTCCCTTACATTCTTGTTGAAGTTACTAAATGACCTAATTACTCAGTAACTGCTCTTTTAGCTTGACCTGACACCTATACCCAAGGATCATTTCAGAAACATCAATCCCTGGTGACCATTTTCTATTCACTATTCAAGCTGTTAGTATCGAGCCCGTCGAGATGATTTGACCCCATTTGTTCACAACCTACCACCTCAGGGTAGCACCCGCGAAGAAATAGTTGATCCATGTAAAACTATACACTACCTCAACGTCTGATCCGCCTTCAAGCACGCGATAGCCCAATTTCAGTGCCGCATTTTTACCCAGATCACCGTGTATTGCCAGTGATACATCCTCTGCCCTGCCCTGTGGAGCTGCAAGCGCATCTCCGTCAAGCACAAGCGCTAAAGGCTCAAGAAAATACCAAGTTAGATTGAATTTTATCAACGGGACAAAACCAAGATCGGTCTTTTCCGATGTGCGGGTCGAATCGGCGATACTGATCAATGCATCCCGTATCTTGGCGGTCAAGCCGACACCAAAATAAAAATTATCTGAAAGATAACGGAAATACTGGTATGTTAACCGGTAGGAATTGAATTTATATACAGAATTCAAAGTCACCCCGGGATCAAAGGAAACACCTTCAAAAACGACCTCGCGGTCGATATTTCCGCTCGCTTCCAGTCTGAGCGGTGCAATAAACACTGAAACCATATGGTTCTGGTTAAAATAGTAAGAAAGCCGACCCCGAATAAAAAAGGTCGGATCAGTTGTAAGCTCATCAGATAAAGATATCAGAGTACCGGTACTTTTCGGTATCTGAACATCACTGTAACTTACAATTACTGCCCCTGATTCAATATCGAATTCAAATCCTTTTGTTGGATAAGCATATATTACACTTACCAAAAATAATAGGAACAATATGCTTAGTTTACGTTTCATAATATCCTCCTCATATTCTTTAGACCATTATATACCATAAATAGTTAAATAAACATGATAAGATTATAAACTATCATCATTAATAAAACAAGTAACTATTATTAAGGATAGGGTATATTGACATTCTGCCCTTTTTCCTGTATTATTGCATCTCATGAGAATACCATTTCTGCTCAAGCTCTTCATAAGCGTCGCCCTGTGTTTGGGCATAGGTTTTATCGGATCGCTTTTCACCTCACCGAACGTGCCGACCTGGTACGCATCACTTACAAAACCCTCATTTTCGCCGCCAAATTGGATATTCGGTCCGGTCTGGACATTTCTCTATATCCTAATGGGTATCGCTTTTGCGATAATATGGCGGCGTTATGGGGTATTAAGGGGTGCTGGTTTTGCGATGTCAATATTTCTCGTGCAGCTGGTATTCAATATCCTCTGGTCTGCAGCATTCTTTGCTTTACACTCGCCATTACTCGGTCTAATTGATATTATCATACTGCTTGTACTTATTGTCGTCACTATCATTTTCTTTGCCCGGGTCAGCTATATAGGAGCTTTTTTACTTGCACCTTACGTCCTTTGGGTTTCCTTCGCAACTCTTTTGAATGCCGCGATCTATATCCTGAATAAATAGCAGACGAGTGCAGTCTTATCTGTGTATTTTAAAAACTTAGATGGGGTCAGCTCTGGTTTAATATAGTCAAGCATTAATTTACACATTTGCCTCCTTTAAAAAATATATTAGTAAACGAACAATTCACTGTCAGTGGGTAACCCCACAGCATGGCAGTTTGATACCACAACCTGGTTATTCCGGGGCTCATGAACCCAAACGGTGCTTCATCCGGGTCATCAAACATGTGGGGGATCACTGGCTCTCGAAAACGGGGCTGTTCTTTGAAAAAACACCCAATGGCTGACCCTCGTGACTCCCCCACTGACAGTATTTTCATCATCCTATCGGCACATAGTCACTGGTATAACAGCGACGATCGCGCACTAAAGCAAAAAGCAAGCGCATCAATTTGCAGGCTACCGCAACCAGTGCGACCGTACCATAATACTTCCCACGATTTCGCAAACGCTGGTAAAAATCATGTAACGGACCACCACGCCGCACCACACCTACCGCCGCACGATATAATCCCGCACGCAATACACTCCGGCCACGACGCGTAATCCGACGCTTACCACGATGCTTCCCCGAACTCAACTCATATAAATTTAAACCCGCCAACTTAATAACCTCTTCAGCTGAACGATAATGGTTTAATCCACCAGTTTCACCTAAAATCGTCGCCACCGTCACTAACCCAATACCCTTCACACTGCGTAAATACACTGTCTCAGGTAAATCGTACACTAACTCCTCAAGCCGCACCTCAAGTGCCCGAATCTCCTGTACTAATTGACCATAACGCAGTAATGCCTTGAACAATATCACCTGCAAGCCCTCAATACCATCACCAACACCCACTGATGAACGCGCCCACTCATAAAGCTGCGCTACCTTCTCCATTCGGAGTTTACCACGACTTATCGCTTGTAACCGCCGCACTAATCGAGACCGCGAACCGGCTAATAGTAATGCCGGAGTACAATAGTACCGCAATAAATACAAACTCGTCTTCGTCTGCAGATTCTTAAACACCTTGGTAAACTCAGGAAACAGCACATCAAGCACCCGGTGCATGGTATTTACCTGTCGTGTCCGCTCCCGTACCAAACGCTGCCGCAATAACACCAAATACCGCAAATCCGCATACCGGCCCTGGGGTATGATACAATTCAAAAACTTCCCCTGACTCACTAAATCAGCAATCACCCGCGCATCTTTCTTGTCCGTCTTGGAGGGCGTATTGTCGTAAAGATCCTTGGCCTTATGCGTATGTAGGGGATTCACCTGCACTATCTCAATAGCCTGTTTTCGCAACCAGTACGCTAATGTCATCCAGTAATGACCGGTTGGCTCCATACCAATTAAAAAGTGAGAAAACCCATCTTGCGTATACCACTGGTCTAACCATTCCTTAAAGCTACTAAACCCCACAACATCACTGGTAAACTTAAACGCCTTGCTAAAACTACCATCACGCCGGCGCATTACCGCAACATGAAACTCCTTGCCAATATCAACACCAACCACCATTACATCACTATTGACATACTTGCCTTTCTTACTTATAGTATTATTGTAC
>JBARXC010000140.1:0-2134 GCA_049647125.1 bacterium
TGTATCTTTGCACGTGAAATCTACGAAGATACCGGAGACATCAAATGCTTTAAAATCCATAACGTTGAGGTCATGGAAACGGAAACGGAAGGGCCGAAGAATTTGAGGGTGAAATATGTGGTTGAAGGCGAACAGGAAGAGAAAGAGGAAGAGTTCGAGATGGTGGTGCTATCCGTGGGATTCTGTTTACCCGAATACGTTAAAGAAATGGGCAAGCTCATGGGTGTAAAGGCAGAAGAAATCAAATGTAGGGCGCCAACTGTTGAGTTTGAGATAATGAAGACGGAGAAGGACGGGGTATTTATAGCTGTTTGAGAGTTGTTTTGGGATAAAGGTTCAAAAACGGCGGAAATATATACTTACGTAAGTAATAAAGATTTAAGTCGGATACAAAGTCCGCTGGATAGCTTGCAGTTAAAAGGGGGTGAAGATGGTTGAGTATAAAAGAGTTCGTCCAAAGTGATGTGTATCCGAAGTACTTCGGATATACTACTAAATTGGAAGGATATCAGAACGGGTTCGGATATATAACGTTATGTGCAATTCGAAAACCTGCCTTTGGAAAAGGAGTCCTTAAATTCATGACGTTGTTGCCTTCGTTTAACGGAAACGAAAGAGGGTCTGGGAAAGAAATCCCGACAAGTCAGTACTATCTTATAACGAGTGTTAAACGGCTCACTACGTTCGACCCAAATTTTTTCTTACATGGGTGTGTTCTCTAAAATGTATCAAAGAAAAGATTAAAACTGCCTGTCTTATTACTTAACTACTCATAGAGATATAAATATGAATTGGCGATGATATAATGGACGGAAAATCACTTAACATTACCGAAGGAAAGCTTAATCAGCTGAAGGAAATCATCCCTGAAGCGTTCACAGAGGGTAAAATCGATTGGGAGAAACTGAAAGCCACCTTGGGTGAAGCTATTGAATTCAAGAACGAACGTTATGTTTTGAACTGGGCGGGAAAATCCGATGCTTTCCGGGTATTACAGTCTCCTACTACATCTACCCTTGTACCAGATAAAGAAGAATCGGTCAATTTTGACAATACGGAACACCTCTTTATCGAAGGAGAGAACCTTGAAGTCCTGAAAGTTCTGCAAAAATCATACTTTGGCAAGATCAAAATGATATATATCGATCCACCATACAACACAGGCAATGATAAATTTATTTATCCAGATAAATTTTCTGAAACAAAAGAGGAATATCTGAGCCGAATCGGAGATAAAGACGAATCTGGCTACATGACCCGTGAAGGACTGTTCCGTACAAACAGCAAGGACAGTGGCCATTATCATTCCAACTGGCTTTCTATGATGTATCCCAGATTGTTCCTGGCAAGGAATTTACTACGGGATGACGGCGTGATTTTTGTTTCAATTGATGACAATGAAGTTCATAATTTACGATTAATGATGAACGAGATTCTTGGAGAGGAAAACTTTCTAGCGCAAGTTATCTGGGATTTAAAAACAGGACGGCAAGCGGGACATTTTACAAAATCACATGAATATTTGGTTGTTTTTGCAAGAGAAAAAATTATACTTGAAAATTTTAATGCAATTGAAACTGGCAATATCGTTCACGGTGCCCTTAAAAAAATATCAAAAGCAAATCCTGCGAGTGAAATCGAATTTCCTGCGGGTATTGACTTTGAAGGTAAAGACGCTGTTTTCAAAGGAGCCCTTGGTGGATCTGAAAAACAATATATAATCTCAAATGAGATGGTTTTTAAGGATGGAAAACTACATCAACCAGTCGTATTGAAAGCTGGTTGGGCAATGAGAAATCAAGTAATTAGCTGGATAAATGGAGAAGAAACATATGATTCAAAAGGACAAAAAGTTATTAGATTTTACTTTAATTCACAAGGAATCCTTTTTTATGAGAAAGAACGAGGAAAATATAATCCAAAAACGGTCTGGACTGGTTTGGCAACAACAAAACAAGGCACTGATGAGTTAGCGTCGATAATGGGTGTTGAAAATTTGATAGAATTCCCAAAATCGACTAAACTAATTAAACACATGGCACTATCTAAAAATCTAGTGATTTTTAAACTTTTCATCCTCTGCATCCGCCATTTTCATCACTTTTGCATAGAGTAAACCACTATGAAGTGATTC
>JBARXC010000141.1:0-7162 GCA_049647125.1 bacterium
ATATTTTACCAGTGATGACTGGAGGTGATTTGTATATCTGGGTCCTGTGGCAATCTGACAGGAATGCAGATTGGGATATTTACGGAAGCTATATCTTTGTTGGAGGAGTTGAGGAATCGAATGCCTGTGATATCAAAACCAGAAGTAGTTTAATTGTTGACCCCAACCCATTCAGACAAAAAACCAAGATCAGTCTTTGCATAGGACATCCCGATAGGAGAACACGTTTCTCCTACGGGACAGGAAGAGCAGAGGGCATGGAATTGAAAATCTATGATGCTACAGGGAGGGTGGTCAAGAATTTTTCGCTGCTTCCTGCTTACTCCATACTGCCTACTACTATTTTCTGGGATGGTACAGACAATTCAGGGTTTAGACTGCCGGCCGGGGTTTATTTTGTGCGGTTGGAAAATGAGTCTGAAGCACTAACTGAAAAGGTTGTGCTGATCGAATAAAAGACCTATAACATCAGCACTTGGTCTACTCCATAGTTTGGTCAATATATAATTCCATGATTCGGTAATTCGGCAATTACCGAATTGAGATGTGTTTTTAAAAGCTTTTTATCGGATTATTTGGATTTGTTTGGTTTCAAGTTTTTCTCGTTTTTTTATCCAGACGAAGTACGCGCCAGAAGGTACTGAAACATCATTGTTATCAGTTCCATCCCAGACTAATCTGTAATCACCCTGCACGCACTTTTCACTTTGCCATAATGATTTGACCTGTCTGCCGATTTCATCATAAATAGTAATATCTATGGGTTGTTCTGATTCCTGTTTGGTTACTGAGAAAGAGATTATTGTTTGGTGGCTGGTTGGATTAGGCGTGGTCATTATAGAAGATAACCTATCGTAGGTCTTATTCTGTTCGTTCACTCCACCGCCTGAATATGTATAGACATCAACGTATGATGTAGTTGTCGTGCTGCCAAAGCGGACAATGATAATCTCGTCTTGACCATCACCATCAATATCCTCCTGTGTCGCACTTCCATAGAATCCAGTGATTAAAGGACTTTCATATTCAAGACTATGGCTCGATGCATCATAGATACGAAACCTTCCATAATACGTTGAACCAGAGATATAGAAGCCTGTTACGATCAATTCACCCGAGCCGTCAGCATCAGTATTAAGTGGCGTCAATATTCCGTCACCATCAATATCTCTTGGGTGAGTGATATTGACATAATCATATCCAGAGAACGGGATTGCCCATTCAATTGTGTAATTTCCATTATAAAACCGGAATTCGCCCGCGGTCCTCACTTCGAATTCAACAAGTCCGTCACTGTCAATATCATAGCCAAACGAGCCGCCCCATCCGTATTGCCCGAGGTTATTGCTCGTCCACTCAGAGGTGTATTGAGCAAGCAGAGGGCGGAATAAAAAACCTAAGACTAGAACTGAGCAAAATATTTTCTTCATAAAACTCCTTTGATAATTATAGAAAATTATAATTCAAGCATAAGAAGAGTACTATGTATTAACCGCAGCCGAATGCGAACTTACAGGGTAAAATGTTTTTAAAACCTATATCTGTGATCTTGCGTCTGAGACGGTTTCGATAGTGGTCTGAATCATCTTGAAAATCACGGAATTGCTCAATGGCTTCGGGAAAGTATTTCTTAACGAGACGTTTGACATTTTTCCAAACCTTTGGATAGGGATTGAGCGTATCGAACATGATATGGCGAGCGCCGGCATCACGTGTCTTTCGTATAATTTGGGTAATCGACTGCTGCGAATCTGTAAAATAGGGGAGTACTGGAGCGACAAAAACCCAGGTGCGTATGCCATGACGGTTGAGCATTTCAATCGCTTGGAAGCGTTGACTCGGTGGAGAAGTCCCAGGTTCAAAAACCCGCCTAACCATTGGGTCAAGTGTGGTGATTGTAAAACCGACCTCAACATCGTCGATTTGCTTTAACAAATCTATATCCCTGGTTACAAGAGGAGATTTTGTAAGTATCGACACTGAATGATGGTATGGGATTAGTTTGCTCAAGCATTTTCTTGTGATCTTGTATTTTCGTTCAATAGGTTGATAAGCATCGCAGACCGTACCGAAATTTATATGGCTCCTCCTTTTCAATCGTGTCAGTTGGCGTTCAAGCACAGCTGGTGCATTTGTCTTAATATCAACAAAATCACCCCAGGGTTCAGTATGTCCTGAGAATCTCTTCATGAATACAGCATAGCAGTACTGGCATTTGTGAGTGCAACCAACATAGGGGTTTATAGCGTAGTCAATACCCGGGATACCTGATTTGTTAAGTATTGAGCGACACTTTATTAAATTAGTGTACTTCACTGAACCATTGTGCTCCCACAAACATCCTAAGCTACCCAAATAGCATGATCAATTGAACTGGGCAAATAGAGCTTAAGAGTAGTTTTATTTTTTACGAAACCGCCCAATTCTGAGGATTTTGGCAATATTGGCATTGGGACTGATCAGCGGTTCAATGATCGGTATGCTTGCAGACAATAAAGTGGATACACCTGGTCCATGCCCAGCATAGCGGCAATCACCGTGGATGACAATGCCTATGGTCACCGCGCCCTTACGAAAACTCCTGCCATAGAGATTATCGTGGTCCATCAAAGCAACAAAATCGCCAAAGCGCAGCTTGTCAATCTTATACTTCTTGATGAAATTTTTATCGGTTGTCATTATGTCATAGTCACCGCTCGTCATCATCATACTGCCGGTACCTGAACCCATCAATGCGGCGGGGATTTTTGTCGTGACAGGTACCTGGATTATTTGGCCCCGTGTTTTTATCGACATTTTTCGAATGAGCCCGGGATCGAGATTATAGACTGCAATATCAGGATAGTCTAAGAGTTTCAAGCCCTGACCAAATCCTTTTATCAGAATTTTATTATCAAGGGTCATTTTTTCAAGCGTCGCATCAGCAAAGTCGATCATCACGTGTTCGGCACCGCCGTGGTGACCAGTAACTACTCCTTTCTTACCTTTAGCATCGCCTGATTTAATGATCGCCTCGTTGCCTATGCAAGCATAAAAGACATACCCTGCATTAGGACCTTCATATCTTTTTTTCTCATCGAGTATTGTAGAAGCGCAGGGTTCGAGATGATCTGCTTCCCAACCAAACGCCGGGTCACCCACTTTGACATTATAGACAATACCGCCAGTTCCGGGCAAATGGAAAGGCTTTCCAGCTGAGTCCACACTGTGCATCCGGCGTCCACCAGGGTTCGCTACTTTGCCTTGAACTGACATGATGACTAAATTCTTTTCATTTGTACGCAGCATTGTTTTCCTCCTTAGATTTTCTATTATAAGAGGCTTTTTTCTAATGTCAATAATAATGTAGAAGGTTGAGAAAGGGCAGAAGAGGATGACTGGAAGGCGATAGGGGATCATCAAAGCGGTTGACAATTATGATTTGCTGCTTATAATACCCCAAGAAAAAGATTTTCAGAGATTGGAATTTGTGATTTTCCGCTGAAAGCGGGGAGGGCCTGTAGCTCAGTTGGTTAGAGCAGCTGACTCATAATCAGCGGGTCGGGGGTTCAAATCCCTCCGGGCCCATTCATTACAGCCATTGAGTAATTAAGTCATTGAGTCATTAGTCATTAATACAACGAGTCATTTGAGTATTGCGTCATTGCGAGGGATGCAGCGACGAAGCAATCTCAGCTCAGAATCGGGCAAGTCCCTCCAAACCCATTCATTGCAGTTATTATTCACTAGTTATTGAATAACATCTCTGTAATCTTTCTGTTTATCACCACCTGCCCCGTAGAACGGAGTTTGTACGGGGTAATCGACGATGCCGTAGGCATCGCTGTCGTGCTGAATTCATTTCAGCAACTCAACCTGATTTTTTCAACGTCTATGCAAAATGTAAAGCTATAGTCCTGAGCCCATTCACTTCCTTCAGTATAAACTCCGTCGAAGGGCCTGTCCTGAGCGATGTCGAAGGGGGCTGACCCCATATCCCCGCTGATCGAGTTGACAATGATAAATGATTACATATAATTGCTCCTATAAGGATAATAATGGCACGAGCACCTTATCAAGTATTGATATTTCCCTACATCAAAGACGAACAAGGCGTGATAGAATATGCGATATTTCGACGCTCAGATGGTGACTATTGGCAAGCAGTCGCTGGTGGCGGTGAAGAGGGAGAAACTCTAGAAGAAGCAGCAAGACGAGAAATAAAAGAGGAAGCAGGGATAGTAAAAAATTATGACATCATATCGTTAGATTCTAAGGCCTTTGTTCCGGTGATTGGCGTAACAGGTGAATATACATGGGGAGATGATGTTTTTGTAATACCTGAATATGCATTTGGAATTAGGGTAGAACACCGACAACTCAAATTGTCAAAGGAACATAAAGAATATAAATGGGTTGGTTATGAAGAAGCAATGACAATGCTTAAATGGGATAGTAATAAGAATGCGCTGTGGGAACTAAATGAACGCCTTTTAAGATCAAAGAGAAATAAAAACTAACATGCGATCAGATTGGAAACTGTTCAAAGAGATAATTATATTGGTATTTGTCATATATAGAGGCAAATGTGTAAATTAATGCTTGACTATATTAAACCAGATTTGACCCCGATTCACCTCTTTGCCCATAGCATTTTTACCTGCTATATTATATGATCTTTTTGAGCGAGGTCAACTGCGTTCATTTGATATCTCCCTAATGCAATTGAAATCATTTTACCGCATATACAACAGCATAGTATTGTCTATCTCCTGCCATAGGAAGTATATCCATTGGATTTTTGGCCCAGGTTGCTGATGCTACAATTTCTGACCTTATGTTATTGAAACCGACGTGTTTTAAAACAGCTTTAAGATTTTTCTCAATAAAGATTCCAATACATTGTTGCTTCGCCAATGTTGTAGATGAGCTATTCTCATCAAAAAAAGAATGCATAAATACTAATTTGCCGTTTTTTTTCAAGATTCGGTAGACTTCTTGAAAAGCTAATTCAACGTGAGGGATATTGCTAAAACCACTACAAGAAGTAATGTAATCAGCTGTGTTATTCTTAAAAGCTAAATACTTGGCATCAGTAGCTACTCCAAACAATTCTTTGACACACATTTTTTGCAGCCGCTTTGTTGTCCAGAAAAGAACATTAGGATCGATATCTGTGGCAATAGGGGAAAAGTTGCTGTTAGATTTCATGAGTTTTTCGAATAGACCACCCAATCCAGTTGCAATATCAACTACTACACCATGAAAATCAGTTAAATACATGTCCATTTTATCCCACCAGATTTTTTGAGCGGTTTTAGTTTCTTCGTTAATGTAGCTGTTGTATTCTGTGGTCACCTTTGTCATTTTTTCTTCAGTAAAGATCGTCGGATCCCACTTCCATTTTTTCTGAGAAGTAGCCGGGTCTATCATTACATAAATACCGTCAACCAGAGAATAAATTCTTCTACAGTTTGTGCAAATAAGTTCTTCTGTTAAACTGCATTTACATACTGGACAACAAAGTATTTCTTGAATATCCGCAGTCATCTTACCCTTTTATTTATTCGATAATTGTCTATATAAAACTGAACTACAGATACACTCTTTGTATCAATCAAAGCAGTAAAATAATGGTCATTTTTTCTTTTTGTTTGTTTCATTGACTATTTTTTGATTTTTTTAACTAAGTTTAGATTTAAAGAATCATCCGCCACCATTCGTTGGCCATCTTGGATATATTCATTCTTGTAGCTTGCACCGAATCCATCAGGTACATAACCACGCAATACATACATTTTTTGGGCAGGTCCATAGCTATCGTACAAACCAACACCAATACCAATAACATCTGATTTCTCAGCAACTATTTTTTCTGCTTTATCCATTAATCTGGTGGCAATTTTTTTCTTACGAAATTGTGGTAGAACATTCATATCTACTATTGCGGGAATATTGTTTTCTCGAAAATATGGATAATCAGGTTTCCAGACTATTGTAAGGTAACCAGTGAATATACCATCAGCGATTGCCACAAGTACAATTCTTGTGCCTTTTTTCTGTTCATCAAAATATTTTGCATATTGTGATATCGGTTTATCCCATCCGATTTCCGTGAAAGCGCGTGACATTATTGGTGCATCATCTTCCTTCATTTGTCGTATTATCAATTCCATATTTACTCCTTACCAATAATCTTCTTTAGTTTCTCAATCTCTTCTTGAGTAATGGTTTTTTCACCTCGATCTTCTTCAAATGCCTTTTTCGCGCCAGCCAAAAACAGGGCACACCAATGATAGGCATCGGTTATACTGACTTGGTGGCGCTGGCAAATTTTCTCTACTGATATTTCACCCCTAAGTATTTCTAAAACAATGGAGACTTTCTCATCTACTGACTTTTCTTGATTTATCATAGTCTTAACTCCTGCCAGTTAGATTCATTTTTGGGCTCCTTAAATCTACCACGATTAGTTTCGAAATTCGAGGTCAGATCCCATCCATGCCTTTTTTATTGTATATTGTTGGGATTTAAACCCGAATGCGTTTTCCGTTTACCTGACCTTCACGATCCTTAGAAGTTCTGAATTTGAATTTTGCCGCTGCACGAAATAGATCCCAGGAGCGAGATCAGCTCCTATCCAGTCGCCTTTATATGTTCCCATCATTCGGCCTGAGGTATCGTAGAGGTTAAAACTTTCTTCCGCAAATCCGGGTATCGTGGTATAGGATGCAAAGGGATTAGGATAACTCCGGAGCTCAATAACACAGCCGGGTTTTTGTGCACTTGCTTCTTCGATCCCGGTTTGCGGGTAGAATCTTCCGTAAACATCACCATCGCTAAAGCTTGGATCCACCCTGGAACCGACAACCAGATACATGGTACCGCCGAACCCACATCCTCCTAAAGGAATTTTACTGTCTATTGAGTCAAGAACCACAAATGGCACGTCCATCGGGACGCCCGATGGAGTCCAGAACCTTCCCATGAGCTGCCGATCATAAAGCTGTGTCCATGTTATCAGGTAATTACTGCCGTCGCAAGCAACACTGGGAAAGTGAGGATACTCTGTGGAATCACAGATGAGTATCGTTTGTTCGACCGAACCCGAAGTGGTAATGAAACGTCCAAGGAGCCTGGTGGCATCACCTGTAGATTCGTGCTGTCCCAGCAAATACCTGGT
>JBARXC010000142.1:0-4839 GCA_049647125.1 bacterium
ATCTCCAGCGATAGATTGACCCCGTTAGAAATATCTATTGTGTTTTTGAAGTCACATCCTAAAAGAGGTGGACGTGCTGGTTTCAATAATTTCTAACGGGGTTGAAAAAACAGATAGAGAAATTGATAATTTGGTTTATGAATTGTATGCGATTACGGAGGAAGAGAGGAAGGTGATTGAAGGATAAGATATGCTAACAGGAAATTCAACTGAAGGAACATAATATATGACCGCTGAAGAATGGTATAATAAAGGCAATGCACATATGAAAGAGAGTAAGTTTGAGGTAGCATTGGAGGCGTATGAGAACGCGATCAAGGTCAATCCTGAATTCGCTGAGGCTTGGAATAATAAGGGATTTATTTTATCTGAACTTGGTAGACATAAAGAAGCGTTGCAGGCATATGAGAAAGTAATTCAAATTAAACCACAATATGCTGAAGCATTAAATAATAAAGGTACTATTCTAACCGAACTTAGCAGGTACGAGGAAGCACTACAGTCGTTTGACAATGCAGTCGCAATTAATCCCAATATTGCTGAAGCTTGGTATAATAAAGCAGATATCCTCAGGAAACTCAGCAGACACGAAGAAGCACTACAGGCGTATGACATCGCAATTAGAATTAATCCGAAATATAAAAGTGCGTGGAATAATAAAGGTGCTACACTTCGTAAACTCGGCAGGTTTAAGGAAGCACTGCAGGCATTTGATGCTGCGATCAAAATTGATCACAAAGCTCCATTAGTGTGGAATAATAAAGGTATCACCATGGGGGAACTCAATAAGTTTGAGGAAGCACTACAAGCTTTTAATAATGCAATTAGGATCGATCCTCAATATGCTGATGCATGGTTTAATAAAGGAATTACCCTTGGCAAACTATATAGATATGAAGAGGAATTACAGGCATATAGTAATACAATTAAGATCAATCCGCAACATGTTGGTGCGTGGAATAATAAAGGAGTTACGCTTGGCAAGCTCGGCAGGTATGAGGAGGAATTACAGACATATGAGAATGCAATTAAAATAAATCCCAAAGTTGCTGACGTATGGTATAATACAGCTATTTGCCTAGGGAGACTTAGTAGATATGAGGAAGAACTACAGGCGTATGAATATATAATTAAAATCAATCCACAATTTGCGAATGTATGGAATAATAAAGGGGTCATTCTTGCTGAACTTGGCAAATACAAGGAAGGGCTGCAAGCATTTGACTATGCAATCAAAATTGATCCTAAAGATGCTAAGGCATATAATAATAAAGGTGTTACACTCACGAAACTTGGAAAGTTTAGGGCAGCTTTGCAAGCTTATGAAAACGCAACCAAGATCGACTCCAATTATGTTAAAGTCTGGTTTAATAAAGGAATTACACTCGGTAAAATCGGCAAGTTTAAGGAAGCACTACAAGCGTATGACAACGCAATTAAAATCAATCCTGAAGATACTGAAGCGTGGTATTATAAAGGTGAACTCCTTTATCTTCTTGGTGTTTTTGATGAAGCCAAGAAGGTAGTTGAAAAAATTTTTGCTGTTAATGAAAAATTTATGCGGGCTCATATGCTAAATGGCAAGATTGAAATCAGTTTGGGCAATTTCAATGAAGCTCATCGTAGTTTTAATAATGCTAAAAATATTGATTCCCAATCTATTTTGCCAAATATCTGGATGATTTACTGCAAATACTTACTATTGTCTCAAATTTGTACAGACAATGAAAAAAAGAAAGACGACAGTCCTCTGTATCAGAAACAAATTCATTTAATTATTCTTGACCTTCAAAGAACAATGGAAACTTTCAAAAATAATATCACGGACACATATGGAGCTAAAACAATGGCTGAGATGTATTGTTGGCTTGGTGTTCTCTATTTCAAAACTAACGACTTAATATCAGCAAAAGAGAATGTACAAAAATCATTAAAACTTAACAAAAATTGCGCTAAGGCAAAAGAACTCCTCGACCACATATGGAACTTTAGGATGAGACCATCTTGGTGGCGATGGTGGTTTTTCTCTCCGAAACATTTAAATAGATTTATTAAGCGAGTTGCTGGCGGTATTATTACACTTCTTTTGGGAATAGAAATAATTGTTCTTTCCGTACATCCATTTATAGGATTAATTTTCAAGGCACTAAATTGGCAAATTGAAATAAGCGTAAACTGGCAATTGTACGGACTGCTTGCAATAATTCTTGCTCTTTTGTTGCTATCGCCAGTGTTACTTCGTTTCAAAGTAGGTGGAGTCGAGGTAGAACTCACCCCACCTACAGGACTTGAATTTGATATCACACCTGCGTTTATGAAACCTACAATTGCAAAAATGGAAGAAAAAATGGTCGACGGGCAACAGCCCGCGAAAAAGAATGAATTCAATAGCAGAATAAAAAATAAATAGAGAAATTGATGAGTTGGTTTATAAATTGTATGGGATCACGGAGGAAGAGAGGAATGTAATTGAGGAGGATAAGTAATTGAGTAAAAGCCGAATATGTGCTTATATTGATATATTAGGCTTCAGCGACATCGTACAAAAAGAGATAAGCGGTGCATTGGTGTTATTAACGGATTTCCATGAAACCATTAACATGAAACTGTCTGATATGATAATACACAAGCATCACTATGACAAGCACGAAAAAGATCCAAATTTAAGAGAATCATTCAAAAGAATTATAATTGACACATTTGAATATTTCATACCATTTTCTGACTCTGTTTTCATTATAGCAAATAACGCTGACATGTTTGTCTATCAGCTTTCAAACCTTCTATATGGTTCTTTCATGCTCGGAGGGCACATATATGACAATCACTACAGCAAAGATAAAGATGATTTATTACAAGCAAATAATTCAAAAAGAAAATGGTATCCTCTACTCTTCAAAGGGGGAATTGCATTTGGTGATTGTGTTCCCATGAAAATAAAGCAAATCGCAGGATCGAAGACAGTTGAAATATATAATGTTTTGGGTACAGCAGTTGTGGAAGCTGTGGGACTCGAAAAATCAATTAAGGGCCCTAGACTTTTTTGCACAGCCAAATTCTATAATTGCATATCCAACGATGATAGCAGAAGGATAATTGTCTCCAGTGAAATAAATAACATATACGAAGTTTTGTGGCCGATGCCCCACATTATTGAAAAAGGTGTTAATGGATATAAGCAACTACTTGAGATTAGTATTAATCTTTGGAAGCATTTTAACCACAAAGAGTACGGGTTTCATTATTTTAAATATGTAGAATTGATTATTAAAAGTATATTGGAAGCATATAGAAATGATCCGGAAGAAATGAAGCGGGCGAAACAATCAATTCAAGAAGTTTTTGGTAAGAAATCAATAAATATAAGAAAGGTTGCATATTTAGTTGAAAAATATTAATTATTAAAAATGTTGGACAACTCTAAATACAAATTTGTACGTGTCTGAATGAATATTATAGTGTTTGATTAGGAAAAACAAAATATCAAAGGAAATGTGAAAATACGAAATAAACAGTAAATCAAAAAAAAATAAAGAAATTGATGATTTGGTGGTTCGACTTAGCTCACCAAATATTGTATAAATTGTATGGGATTACGGAGGAGGAGAGGAAGATTATTGAGAGGACAGGTCGATAGGATGATATGATGCCCATATGGTTAGCAATAGTTGCAGCTGTTTGTACAATCCTTGGTGGTATATGGTTATTATGCAAAATCTACGCCAAATTAATATCGCCAAGACTACTACGAAATAGATTGAGGAAATTGTACTCGCTAATCCAAGATTGGTTTGATGAAATAGACCAAAATCTTGAAAAGGGACTGAATTTATCTCTATTAAATAATAAAGAGAACAAAATCACACAATTTATCGAAGATAATGGCTTGGGTGATTATCAGTTAAAATTCTCCAAATCATTTAGGAAAAAATTCCTAAAATTCTGCGGGATAAAAAAAGAATTGCAAGCAAACGAAGAATTATTCACTAAGTATTCTAGGTGCCTCGCAGATAGACTGTATCTAACCGTTTTCTGGAATTCTTTAGTTGGAGCATTTTATATCTTCCACAGAGAATATAGTTCCCAAAGTGGAAAAGCAAATTTTGCTGATATTTCAATGCGCCTAAAGGTTTTGAAAATGTATTTAGGAATCAAGGTTAATTGAGATTGCTTCGGGACTTCGTCCCTTCCGCCCGAGGCGGACAGGCGCAATGACAGAAGTGAAGTCGCATGAATGCGACAACTACAAACACACAATCCTCTATCTGTAGTATTTGTGGAGTGCAACGAGGAAACTCCCCGCACTCCAAATATTAACCCTCACCCTTCCCCTCTCCCTTTAAAGGAGAGGGAGCATTGTATTTCAACCACGCTGTAAGCACCGGGGAATTCCAAGTTTAAAATAAATCAGAATATAAGATATGGACAACTACAAAATGAAGATTTAAATCCCACAGTTTTGTTCTCGACAAGCTCTGTGAAATAATAGTGACGTATTTGTGTATGAAAATACACGGTTCTAAACAAGAAAAATAATTTGCTGCGAATATATAGTGTCGTATTTCACGGGGCAGGCTCAAACAGGAATACTTCTATCCTCATAATGTCTTTTTCTCTTTCCCGATTTTAGAGAATTTACTACTTGACATTTCCCTAATAGTAATTATAATTGACAAAAGAAAAAGGAGACCAACATGGGGAGTATTGCCGGGAAGTTGAGGAGTTTAAGAATATCAAGGGAGTTGACTTTGGAACAAGCTGCAAAAATGGCGGGTTTTCGGAATTTTCAGACATTAAGTAAGATTGAAAAGGGAACGAGGAGTGTTAAAGCCGAAGAAT
>JBARXC010000143.1:0-2682 GCA_049647125.1 bacterium
CCAGATTACCTGAGGTACTGATGAATTGTCCGTTTAAATCACCATTGAATTCCCCCCAAACCATGAGATAGTTGGTCATATCAGATGCGACCGTTGCTCCGGGGGGAAAACCCTGCCTGCCAACCGAGATCCTGTTACCGATCAAACTATCCGGGGGATAGACCAACTGAGCAGTAATGTTGTATTGACTATACATATCGCCTTGTATGGCAACTATCCCGTTCACTCCGCCAAATACCGCGCCTGCACTAAACGTGGTGTCTGGTCCTACCGCAATGGGGAATGCCTGCGCGCCAACTATTGCCGGTATAAGAACAAAACCGGCAACTACTATGAAACGGATGACATTATCTCTGAACATTATAACCTCCTTTTATATTAAGAAAATTATATTCAACACCTGATGTTTGTCAATAATCAGCGGGTCGGTCCCGTTCAATTTTATTGAACGAGGATGCTCGATTCCTAGTTATTGACAATGATATAATAATAGAATCGGCAGGGTTTTCCGTTTCTATCATTGTGTTCTTAGTTAAATGAAACGGAATCCCGATTCCTTGGGACAAACAGATTTAATGCAGAATCGGGACAAGTCCCTCCGGGCCCAGTGTTTTAGAACCGAGGCTTGCCTGCGCCGTAGGGTGCAGCTCGCACGGGGACCGGGTAATCTATCCTTATGTTGTCATTGCGAGTCCTGAGTCTATCGAAGGACGAAGCAATCTCTGAATTTATTACACGGAATTCAGATCCTGAATTCACTTCAACATCTATGCAAAATGTAAAGCTATAATCCTGAGCACATTCACTTCGTTCAGTATAAACTCCGTCGAAGGGGTCAGACCCCATTCACACTTCTTGTTGGTTTTATTTTTGGGACCCAAGATTTTTCTTTTTTAGCCAATTTTTATACCACTTCTGCCATTTACTGATAATTTTATTTCGTTCTTTTTTTCGTTCATCCGGGAAACCACGTATGTTTTCCGGATCACCAAAACTCTTATTGGTACGAGATTCAAGCAACTTAATTGCTTCAATTTGAACAGGTTCTATGTTATAATAATCCATCTTACCATTTTTGTAATCAAGGGCTTCAAAGGCAAACAAGAAAGCAATGCTGTCTGGATACTGCTCGTCAATATTATCTTCTTTAGTTAGACACTCTAGGACAGTTATCTTCAACCTTGCTATTTCATAAGATACTTCATCATCATAAATAATCCTATGGAATAATGAGACTACTGTGGAATCTCGCAAACGATTGAGAGCTATCAGAATTTTTCTCCGGACCTTATAATCACGGTTAAATGAATAAAAATTATGGAGGTAAGGTATTGCATCACCCCCCTTTTGAGCTGCTAAAGCCTCAATAAGACTGGGTGTATAGTGTGTGTAGCGTAGAATATTCTCGATGGAAGACACAGTTTGATCAGAACTGATTCCTTTTCTAGCAAGAAGCTCGAGCCCATGAATTGCATTGCTTAGCACCCAATGATCTTCATCTTTTAAAGCACTAATCAAGCCTGTCAAAGCCTCAGGACAGTCAATACGACCAAGTTTCCATGCTGCTGACTCCCGGATAACCTGGTGGGGCGATCCGAGTAGCTGAGTATATCGTAGTGCCTGTTCCGCAGGTGTAGAAATTGTGTCAATCTCTAAAATACTTTTTACATCTGCTATCAGGCTATTACTATTTTCATCCAGTGGTATCTTAGTCTTTTCAGGATAGTGAATTATGTCAAATCTGCCATCTTTATCTGTAAGAAGCAACAGATAACTAGCAGCAGAATCATAAGGAATAGGAAAATCAGTTATTATTCTAACTCCACTTTTAGGTATCTCAAAGACTTGTAATTTTAGCATACTGTCAGTTGGCCATTCGCCTTTTAAAATTTCTTGAGGATCAGCTATTGCATACTTGGTAGTTTCGCTTTGCTCTATAGCAATTACTTTTGCGACCATAACAATATCAGCATCTTCTAATAAAGAAATGAACGGCACATAAGCCCAACTTCCTAATGCACCGTTGATTAGCACAAGACATAGAAAGACAATGCGTAGAACCCTTTTACACTCAGCGAGTGGGCATCTGATCATAGACCCCCTTTCAACACCTAATTCTATGACCTTTTTGAGCAAAGTCAAATGAAATTTTATCTGTGTAATCTGCTTTTCTTATCTGCGTAATCATGCGAGTTTACTCGTTGCATTTAATTTAACAAGAAGATAATGGCTGTTTTTTTCTTTTTGTTAGTTTCATTTTTGTTCCTTATTGTAACGAATATTGTAACGAATTGAACAACTATTCCTCACTAGCCCATCTTAGAATAGGTTAATGATGACACTCATTTTTATTTTTCTAGAAATATCCCATTGTATTGCTTTTTACCTCTTCTTTCCAGCAGTATTTTTTTGCCGAATACCTTATTTTGTCAATAATACCACCAAAAACTTTGTCTGAAATTATTGGTCTCTTTATTTCCACCAATCCTTGTTTAATTTCATAATAATGTGTTTTGTCAATTAATTCAATTTCACCAGTAAGATCTTTGAAGCAGTAGGGTCACCTATGAAAAAATTGTTTCCGGTTGACTATATTCAATAATCAGTTAATTGTCAATATTGACCTCCTGGTTAATTATTTATATAATCATTTAGGACCATGAGTCAGTCACCTATGCGTAC
>JBARXC010000144.1:0-1511 GCA_049647125.1 bacterium
CCGAAGCGGCGAAGAAGCGAATTTGCTAGAACTTGCATCTTGCCTCACCCTGAAACAATGCGGTGAGACGCTGCAAATAAGATGCCTAGTTTGCTCGTTGCCTGCTTGAGCGGGCGGCGCAACGCCAGCATGGTTGAGGTCAGGTTAATGCGTCCCACGCTTCGCGCAGGGCCCGCTAGAAATCGGATGCAATGCCGCCCTTTTCCCAATCGCCATAGCGCGTCGGATCAAGGCCGTCTCGCCCGCCGATCTCACGTTGGTCCGGTCGATCAAAGCGCTCGTGCGATGCGCGGCGTTCCGCGGCTTCTTTCAGGGCGCGCTCGGCGGCGGCTGGAAGAACGGGTCGTTCTTTCGAACCTTGCATTGCGCAGCTCCTTATTGCCACTGGTTGCCGGCGACACGTGTTCCCATATAGCATAATTGAAAACGGAAAACGTAGGAGGCTGAGAACTTTTATGCCGGGGAACTACGTAAGAACGGCGATGCTCCTAGCCACACTGACCGCAATATTCGTTGCGCTTGGAGCGGCGATTGGCGGTCAGATGGGCATGGTTATCGCGTTCGTGCTTGCACTCGGCATGAATGTGTTCAGCTTTTGGAGTTCTGACAAGCTCGTTTTGCGCATGTACGGCGCTAAGGAAGTTAACGAACGCTCCGCTCCTGAGTACTACGGCATGTTGCGCGATCTTGCGCAGCGCGCCGGCCTCCCGATGCCGCGCGTATACATCATGGAAAGTGATCAACCCAATGCATTTGCGACTGGACGGAGCCCTTCGCATGCAGCAGTTTGCGCTTCGACCGGGCTGCTCAAAGCACTGAACCGCGATGAGGTTGCCGGCGTGATGGCGCACGAGCTGGCGCACATCAAACATCGCGACACACTTACCATGACGGTTGCAGCCTCAATAGGTGGTGCGATCTCCATGCTCGCCCAATACATGCAGTTTGGAATGCTTTTTGGTGGCCACCGCGACGACCGCGGTGGGCTTGGGTTTCTCGGAACGATTTTGGCGATTATCGTAGCGCCGCTTGCTGCCATGCTTGTGCAAATGGCCATCAGTCGCTCGCGCGAATATTCCGCCGACCGGCTCGGTGCTATGATTTGCGGCCGGCCCCTGTGGCTCGCATCAGCGCTTGCTAAGATTCAGAACTTCGCGCATCGCATTCCTAACGAGACCGCTGAGGAAGCACCGGCGACCGCGTCCTTGTTTATCATCAATCCTCTTTCCGGCCGGGGTTTTGACAATTGGTTCTCAACCCATCCCAACACGGAGAACCGCATAGCCGCACTTCAAAATTTGGCCCGCGAGGTTAATCAGACAGCAGATCCCCGCGAGGAAACAACCGGTCACAAATCCGGGCCATGGGCGTCGCGCGGGCCATCAGTTGAGCCGCAGCGCTCTCGTGGTCCTTGGGGCTAGGGGCGGTGATTGCTGACAATGCGTCACGCCGCGGCAACTCCAAACCAACACGGCCCAAAGCCGGAAAGCCACGCGCCCCCTCTGGTATTG
>JBARXC010000145.1:0-11904 GCA_049647125.1 bacterium
TGTGGTATCAAACTGCCATGCTGTGGGGTTACCCACTGACAGTGAATTGTTCGTTTACTAATATATTTTTTAAAGGAGGCAAATGTGTAAATTAATGCTTGACTATATTAAACCAGGGCTGACCCCAATTTGCCCATTAGGGTTCTTAGGAAGTAAAGAAACAAATTCTTGTATAGTAGGCATTAAGATCTGTTCTTTATACCACCGATCAGCACTTTCTTTTGCGGTCAAATCATAAAATAACTTGGTTTCATCTTTCATAACACTGATCCTTTCTTTGTAATTCACATTATAAGTATTATGTTGGAAAAATCAACAGGTTGTTGTCTCAAAGAGCATAAGGGATCGGCTTTCACCGACCCCTTTTTATTTGTGCCAAATCTGTGTCATCTTGACATCTTTCTACATTCTTGTATAATTTCATAACGGTATACAGATATTTGACAACTTTGGAGATTTAAAAAAATGTGGATGAAGAGAAGATTTTCATGTTGATCCAAGCGAAATCCTATAGAGCAGGAGAGTATTTCAGTTTGTTAATCTGTTTATTGGTTTGCCTGTTAGGTGTTTCACCAGCCGACGCAGTCGTAACCTTTGAAGAATGGTTCGGAGGCCCTAACACTGATCGAGGCAATTCTGTGGCCCAGACAACTGATTTAGGTTATATAATAACTGGCAGGACAGATTCCTACGGTGCCGGCTCTTGGGATGTCTATCTCATCAAGACAGATTCTCTGGGAAATGTAGGAGTTGATGAAGATGGGGTTGAATCTGTAAAGCATAATAATTTTACTGTAACTATCTTCAGCGGTCCCCTACTATTACCAGAAGGCAAGAACTGCAAAGTCTTTGACATTACGGGACGTCAGATCCACAACCTTGATCCCGCACCAGGAATATATTTTATAGAAGTGGATGGAAAGATAAGGCAGAAAGTAGTGAAAGTGAGATGAGGTTAGAAAAAATTCAAATAGAAGCGTCACGATCGTATATTTTTTTCACCCTTATGTTTGTCGTTATCGTCATACTTCTTTTAATGATTAATTGCGGCAATGAAGGTGATTTCGCAGTCAAGGTTATTGATATTAGAGGTTATCCGGTCATGGATGCTTGTATAGCCGGGGGCATTGATTGGGACATGTATTCTGTTTATACAAATCATGAAGGTATTGCAATAGTGCCAGGTCATGCCCGTGGAGAGAGTTCAACAATTACGAAAAACGATTTCCTTCCATGTTTTATAGAAAAATTAGCATCAACAACTTATATGATTGAACCAGCGTCGCAGAAATTGACATTATTAGGTGATATCACTGGTGATGCCATACGCTTTGAATCTACAAGAATTTTGACTGTTACATACCATGGTGAATATTATGTATATTCATATGATAATGACAATCTGAAAGAAATAGCATCAGCCCAACTACCCAATTGCATACGATTTTTCAAAACATACGGTGACACACTCTGGCTCAGTACCCATGACAATGGATTCTATGCATATTCGCTGCAAAATCCCTTGCAGCCACAATTAATGTGCCACCTTGATATCCTCGGCTACACGATCAGACCATTTGCAGTCAAAGATACCTTTCTTGCAGTTGGGGCGTGGAGTGATTATACACGACTTTATTCTTTTGGATATGATGGTCACTACCAGGAAGTGTCAGTGATTGATACAATTGAGATAATGAACGACATGGCTTTCGTATCCGACTACCTTGTGGCAATCAGCAGCGATGACGAAATGCCTATTATATACGATCTTTCTAATCCTCTTAATCCACAGCAAATTTACAGAAACTCAGTGTCAATGTACTGGGATGGTTTTCTATACAAGTATTACCTTGTTCTTTATCATTGTTACTGGTCCTACTACGACCCTGATACATCAGCAACATATGAATTGATTGATCTAAACGATCCGGTATATCCTCAAAAATTGGGACCATTCCCTTGTGATGCAATGGTAACAGATATTGTCAATGACGCCTACGCAATTGGCTCGTACCGTGGGGCAGCAACCTCAGTGCTCCATGGTAATATATTGTCTGGTTTCAGTACAGTAGCAATTGGTTCTGGTGAATTTTGTGGTGGTTTACCTCCATATTTTATCCTCGGCTACCAACTCTGGAAATTAGAGGATTAAAGGACATCTTCAAAAATCCCTCCACCTTCCCTAAGTACTTCCTACTCGGACTAAACCTACCTTTTTCCCAGTTCGTAATCATAGTTACATCTTCATCAATGATTCGAACCATAGTTATATAAAATCTGCTAGATTCTATTTACCATCTCAAACGGTATCCTCAACACCTTTCCTGTTTGTTGTCTATAACCTCTCGGTTTACTCGAGATCTTCGACATCCTGATGAGACTGCAGACTATTAATCTTCTGTAAAATATTTCAGAGAAAATGGTTCACCACTAATTCGTTTAAATAGTTCCAAATAGGGGTAAGCACCTGATGGTTTTATTACTTTCTCGAAGACGAATCGACCAAATTCTCTAGGTTTTTCAAGGTAACTCGTTACGCCTGATACTTTTTCAAAACAATGCCGCAACATATCGTTTGTAATATCACCCATCGAGCCCTGATGTATGTGGATTGGTGCCATGGTATAATGAGGAATATAGGCCCAAGGCGGATTGTCAGTATACGGTTCGCGATTAAAAAGTTCTTCATATCTTTTCCAATAGAGGTTGTTAATGTCTGTCAATGAATTAAGCTTATTGCGATAAAAATCAAATTCAAACAAAATAGTAAAAATTAAAGTGATACGATGAATTCGCTGCCGAGTTTTTAGTTTAGTAAAATCATTATCGATTGTAGACAAATCATCCTCAACGAATTGCTTATAAAATATCTTCTCATAGAGAAGATCATTCCAAAGCATGGCGAAACCTTCCATAATAATACCGGAAATACCCATGTTAAGCAATATATCCTTAGGATCGAGGAGTAGAAAATGAAGTCCATGTCCGGTTTCATGTAGAAGAGCAAAATACTCATGATATCGATTTCCAACATTAGCAAGTACTCTCACGTCTCTCCCTTTTTGTACTGGAAAAATATAACACCACTCAGATTTATTGCGCCGAGGGAATATATCAAAGGTGATATTGTATTTAGAGAGATCAAACCCGAAGGCTAAGAAAGTAGTTTTAAGTATATTATAAAAATTGGACATATCTACCGTGCTATTGTTGAGGATTGCGACAGGTGGGGGGGTATGTCGGTGTCATTTGGTCGGGAGTGGACTAAAATGGGACTAAAATGTCACTGGTTCGGGGGTTTTCGTTAAGTCTTTTAAAGCCCTTAACGATTTCACATAAATTACGCCGCCGTTAAGTCTTTTAAAAACACTTAACGATTACTCTTGACTTTTTTAAAATTACAGCTATAATTCAGTATGAAAAAGTTTTTTAAGGCTGATGAGATATTTAAAGATTTTCCTGATAAAATAAAATCTAAGATTTTCGCCGCGGCCGAAGGTAAGCTGGTGTATTTCCCAAAAAATCAAAATAAGAAACAGATTGTTGATCAAGAAAAAGTCTTGATACGGTATGCTCAAAATGATAAAAAATCGTATAGTCAGCTTGGTGGTGAACTGGGTGTGAGTAAAGTGAGAATTTTTCAGATAGTAAGTCAGGAGAGGAAGAGCTTTTCAAAAAAAAGGATTGAGTACTGGAAGAAACAAGGACTGTCATTAAGGGAGATTGCGCGATTATACAAAAAATCGCACGAGGGGGTGCGACAGCTATAATTTTAAAACCCGGAAATGAAAATGTTAGAATATAAATATGGAAGAAATAAAGAAAAACAGGTGGGCAAATACTTAATAAAAAAAGGCTGGAGGGTATGGATTGCTAAAGGTAGTCGTGGTCCATGGGATTTGTATGCAATAAAGAAATCAAGGAAATGGTGTATACAGGTGAAAGCTACACGGGGAATGAAAACCAGTACAGCCAGACTTTCTCCTGAAGCAGAGAGGAGATTGAAAATAGCTGCTGCGCGGATGAAGGCAATTCCTGTTCTTGCTCTACTCGCGCAGAATCATGCTTGGTTTCTTTCTGTCAGGAATAAAAGGGAACTTGATCCAAGGTAGAAATAATTATGAAGAAAAAAAGGAAGCCACTTCACCTAACCATCATTATTTTCCCAAATCTTTTCATAGACAAGAAAATTTCATTGGACAAATTGGAAATAAAACCTTCATTGCAGGAAATTGTGAATAAAGAAGGCTCAACAACAAAAAAACTAATCATGAATTTAAGAAAACTGTTTCTCAAAAATAACGGGCAACCTATAAGCCACTTCAGCTATGCAATCACTCGGATAGGAAGCGAGAGAGGGTGGTTGACTTTAGTGAAGAAATTTAGAAAATTCACAAACATTTTGCTTTTTGAAGAGCTATCAAATAGCTGGGCAGCTGAGCCTGTCTCATATTTCCATTTTTTTATTTTTGAATTCACTCCCAATCAAAGAAAAAACATCGCCGACTTAAACCGCTATGACGCCTCGCTCAATGGAGAGACACCAGTTAACTTTTTCATTAGAAAGAACAAGGTCATAATGAGACCTCCGGGTTATACTCACGAGCAAAAAAGTCTATCTGACATATTTGGAAACAAACTATTTCAATGTCTCTATCTTTTTGCGGATCATCTTTTCACAAAAGAGGAATATCCACGGTTTCTTAGAGCAATTGAATGGTATAATCGATCATTTTACAAACCAGTAGGTTTTGATGAAAGCGAAGCCATTATAAACTTGGAAACCGCTTTTGAATCATTGTTTAAGGTTTCTAATAAAGGATATGAACAAGCGGTTTTTTCACAGGTTAAAAGTGGCATCTGTAATTTTCTGGGATCAACACCAGAATTAAGAACATGGGTAGATGAATTTTGGAAAACCAGAAATCAGATTGTACATGGCGATGTCGATATACCATCATTTAAGTACAAACCACTTGGCAGTGGTGCAGAATACTTCCGTCACGTTCGCTTCGCTAGACGAGTATTTGCGAAATGTTTGCAGGGAATAATTAGATTAAGAAAAGCCATACCTGTTGGGTTCTTCCATGAACAAATGAAGCCAAATGATGTGAGAATGAAGGAAGCTCTTAAATTACTAAAGAAAACCAAACATAAACTAAAAAAGGCAAACGAAAATGGCGCACTCGAAATAATAAAAAATTTAAAAGAACACGATCTCTCTGGAGGTCTAGAGCAGTCTGTAGAATTTGGTAAAGAATTTCTTTACCTCCTTTTATTGTTACTTGATAAACAAGACCCAACACAGTCGCGTTTAGCAGATATTCTCAGAGCAATCATTCATTATGACAAGGACGAGTATGATGAACTTAATGATTTATATTTTCAAGCCTACCATATAAGCCCGTGGCACTTTATTGATCATCATAATGAGACACGCGGGGGACTTGTTGAATTAGGATATGCGTATGAGTCTTTCATGAATTATATGAATTATCGCTGGTTAATGCAAGATTTCTAATTGCAAAGGTTGTGCTGATTGGCAAAGGAAAATTCAAATAACTTTAATGAAATCTCTGATTTCGCGAAACACCTTGCAACAATATTGCCTATCATGCTAGGTGATCTTTTCGTGGATAATGTTGAATTTGACGACGCTTCAACAACTGAATTAGCTCTTCTTCTCAATGAATTTTTGTTTGAGAGTACACGGGCAAGACCAATTTTTGTAGCCGATATGCTTAACAAGAAATTAGCTAACGTTTTAAAGAAATACTTGATCGATACTGGCTCTAAATTAGAAAACGACAATCTGCTAGGCGATCATAGACCGTTGCAGTCCTTTGCAAGCAGGATTGATATTGCCTATCGAATTGGTCTAATTGACACAGACTTACGTGACCATTTGAAACGAGTTAATAAAATAAGGGTAATATTCGCTCATAACTGGATGGCGTGGGATTTTGATGCCGAAGCAACAAAATATGTACAAGATCTACGATTTTTTAATTTCGCAAAGAAAAATGAAAAAGATTTCCAAGATATGTATAATCGATTATTTGCGAAGGGGTGCTCAATTACTATGTCTGAATTGACATTTCTTTTATGTACAACATATCTTTATATATCTCTCATCGCGTTGGAACAAGTAGCTAAACCAATACAGAAAACTGATATCTACAAAAGCAGTAAAGGTCGTTGAGGAGTGAGAGAGGTAAGTAACTGAGATCGTACAAGATGGTGTTGAGGAGTGAGAGAGGGAGAATGTTCTGATGGTGTCATTTGTGCTCACGTAATTGTTTCAGGAGGTCTTCAACGGTGATGAGTTTGATTTCGAGCTTTTCTTCTCGTTTTGCACGAGCGACTTCATCGTAGGACCCTTTTGTGAAACTGAATGCGTATATCTCCCCTTTTTTCTTCTTCAGTCTTCTTATTGCGGTCTCAAAATTATCAATTATATTTCGTCCGACTTTATCAGATTGCTTAACCTGAATAGGATTCTGTTCAAAATAGGTATATCCATCAATGCCATAATCAGAGGATAATTTGCGTGAAGGAGTACCATATACTGCGTTAATGACCCAATATTGGAATTCCTCTGGTGTAAAATTCTTAAGATCCTCGATACTCGCCGGTGCACCAACAAGAGTATAGTCTTTAATGTTATAACGATGAAGATTATCTTCAATTGTGTGCATTGCAATTGGAGAAACATCTATTCCCACCCAACGTCTCTTTAATCTTTCGGCAACGACTAATGTTGTTCCTCCGCCGACAAAGGGATCCAGTATTAGATCCCCCTCTTTTGAACTTGCCTGTATGATTCTTTCTAATAAGGCTTCAGGTTTTTGTGTGGGGTAATCTAAGTGTTCTTTCGACCGAGTGAAAACTGCCGAAAGATCCCATACGTCATCAACATATACTATTCGGAATTCTCCAAACTCATCTTTCCCGTGTTTTCGCCCTTTAAAACCTGGTTTGAAACCTGGTCCATAATCCTGTACGTAATACCGTTTAAGTTCAATCGGATTGAAGGTCCATTTATTACTTTTCGTGTAGACGAGAATTATATCATGACGTCGGGCGAATATCTTTGTTGCGATATTCCCTGTTCGATAATGCCAAATTACCTCATTCAAAAAGTGTCCTTGTCCGAAAATACGATCCATCTCGATCTTCAAATAATGAGAAGCGTGCCAATCACAATGGAGATAAATACTGCCCGTGGGTTTAAGTACACGGTAAAGTTCCCTGAGACGTTCTGCCATCCATTCCACATAGTGACTAATCCCTCCCTTCCAGCGGTCTTCATATACACGCAACTCTGCTCCATTACCCCATAAAATTTCGTAGTTTTTATTACTGAAAAAAGGGGGATCTAAATAGATTAAGTCAACGCATTCGTCGGGGAAGTATTCAATTAGAATTCTTTTGTTTTCGCCGCAACAGACAACCCTGTTGATTAAATCCATTCGGTGCCAAAGTTCCTGTTGCTTTTTAGGGGTGTTAAAATTTTTCATCTTTCAATACTGTTATTCATTAATCCCCAGGGATCTGTGTTTTTTGTCTAAATTGTTATCCCATCGATATGTTCTCCCACATCGTGGACAGTGGACGAATAATAACCATCCACCCGAATACTCTTCTTTTGAGAATTCTAAATCAGCATAATCCTTTGGGCAAGTCGGTGTCTCTTTGGCAAATATCAAATCAGCGATGGCGATTTTGTCGGCAATCGAATAATCATCAAACGGTTGCGCGGCTGGCTCAATTTCACTGGAATCAAAATGCTCCAAACAGCGTGGACATTTAATCGATAACAAAGTATTTGCTACTTGTTGTATATTTTTACGAACGATCTTGAGATCGGCACCATCCAAAGGGCATGAGGCAGATCCGATGCCCCAATATTGATCTAAAATCTGTTTTTTTTGCTCTTTTGTCCATGGCATATATCCCCCTTTTTTTTGGAACATCCGCTACTTAATTCGCTTGATACTGTGATGGCAATTAGGTCCAGAGGGGACAGAAAACGCCCCGGGATTCCCTGGTAAAGGCCAGTAGCGAGCGCGATGTCCATTATAGATGTCTTGGACCTTAAAAGTCTTCCCTTCCCATGAAGTGCACTCTGTTCGTGGATCTTCAGCAGAACCGGCCCTGTAGACTTCACACAAGTCTACCTTTTCCTCAATAAGCCTTCGAGCCAAACCGCGCACATACCATGTGTTAAATTCAGTTTGTGCAAGACGCTGTGCCGATGCCTGCGGGTTAATTGATATAGTGCGTCCTCTTTTATCAATATAAGACGGTCGCCAACATGACGGGTTCATAATAGCCTTGCCTAAAGTAATCTCATTACCACTCGAACTCGTGATAGCCTTCTGCATTTCAATCAAGAATACCTTTTTCCCAGAATTTGTAAGTTGAGTTGAAAGATAGGGTTGCCCCGAATTCTGTTCATTTAGAAACTCTTCCAACATCCATTTTCTCGTTATCTTATCAAGTTCAAGAAAATTATACATGATACCTCCATTATTTACTTATTAGCACTTTACTATTTTATAGATCACCTTACCGATTAGGGTGCATTCGGTATCGCCGGTGACCAGGATAGGTTCGTAGTCCGGGTTTGCCGGTTGAAGAATATATCCATCATGGATCGGCAAGCAGCGTTTGATTGTCGTATCGGCATTTATGCGGAATACACCTATCTCCCCTTTTTTGACCTCTTCATACCTGGGATCGACGATAACGATGTCGCCATCATTGATCTCAGGTTCCATGCTTTTACCAGAAACGTATAAACCGAATGCCCGCTTTGGGACCTTGGGCAGATAAACATGAGCGCGGACGTGATCTTCGATGTCCGGGTACGTAGGAAATCCTGCCGGTACTTCATTTATCACCGGCACGGCCGCATATTTCTTTTCTCCATATCCTTCGCGCGGCTCGGCAACAATATTAGGTAAAACTTTATGCTTCATCTCGCCAGTCAAAAGCCAGTATGGATCAATGTTAAATGCTCTGCAAATGCGCATAATAGTTTTATCACTTAACCCCCGTTTGCCTTTTTCGATTTCGCATATACCTCCAACAGAAATTTTAGATTTTATTGCGAAATCAGCTTGACTTAGACCGAGCTTCAATCGTAAAGATTTTATGCGTTTACCTATATTGCCCATAATCGTTGAAAAAACAAGACTTCTTAACTACATTCATTATACGTAAAATTACTACTTGACAAATTCCGTATTGTGAGTATAATCTTATATAGTGATTCATAACCTAACAGGAGAAGCACTGATCCCCACTGGCCCAAGGCAACTTTGGGGTAGGTGCTTCTCTAATTTCTTTTTTAATGCCTCGCGCGATTCTTCGGGTGAAAATCCAAAAATCTTTTCCATATCACCTCCAGCAATACAGTATAACATTATATTATCTGCTGTCAATGGTGAATTTTAATGAGCGGTAGAGTAAAAAACCCCGATCGCGTACGATGGCCTTTTAAGATAGCGATCCTCACGAAATACGGTACGGAAACGGAGTTTGCCAGGATAATCGGCATATCACGGCAGCAGCTTACCCACATAATTGTTGGTAGAAACCCGGGCTGGCATATTAGGAAAAAGGCCTCGGAGTTATTAGGATTCTCTGAGGCCTATCTGTTTGGGAGTAACAGTGGCCAGAATAATTAATCTTCCAAAGACCAAAGAGGATCTCAGAAAAATCGCGGATAGATATTGGCTGCGAATGGATAAAGGTATTCACCTCGTGGCTTTTTATCCGTTCCGGGATTTCTATGGTGGCTACCTGGTTTATGAGATTTCTCGGCATGGAGAAATCAAACGGTTCAAACAATGGATCGGCAACGCAATGGCGAGAAAGTTGGGAGTAAAGGAGGTTTTCATTTATGGTAAAAGAGCAACCTAAACTTTGCAGTTATGAAGAGCTGCGGAAGAAGTACAAGCAGGAATACGGCATTAAGATCGGTGATAGTATTTTGATTCCAGCGGTTGACGGCAGAAAACAGAAGAAGAGAGCTGATTACGGTCAGATGATTGACGTGGTGGTGAAACAATCGGGCGAGCACGTACTGCTGTTTAGGCAGAATAACAAGAAGCTGTTGTTCACGATCTACGAACTGGAGAAATGCTGGCGGAGGTATTCAGGGGAAATATCAATGATCCGCAACATATAAGGAGGGTGATATGGCAATAGAAGAAATGCAGATATCAGGCGAGATGAGAAAAGAAATTAGAGCAGAAATCAAAAGAGCGATTGAAAACTCGCCGATAGTAAGAAAGTTGGCAGGAACTGTTAGAGAAATAAAAGATGCACGTGAAATGAATATCGATTTAAACAATAGATTAGCATGGCTGAATTAACCTTTTTTATAAGTCTCGAAGAACGACAAAAAAAGATACTCATGGTTCTTGACGAATTGAACGAGAATAGAAACTATGATGACTAAATTCTGTACTGCTGGAGATATGTTGATAGCCAAATCCTTATCTATAAGTTGTTCCAGTTGTTCGAGTGTTTTGTCGAGTTTTTCCAATCGTTCGACTTTCTCAGCGGGGTTGAGATCTCTATCCCATGACATTATTGACTCACCTCCTTTCAGAAACAAAAAACGAATCTTCGAAGTATATTCTGATAAGGGGGTGAGTCAATGATCTTCAGAAAAATAAAAAGATGGTGGCGAAGGTGGCGAGCCGGGTATTTTCTGAAACGGCTCAGGAAGATGTTATTGCGATTGAACGATAAACTAAAAAACGCGGGATTTACCAGGCATGAAAGGAGAAGAATCTCACGGGAGATTCTGAAGGACATCGAAGGTGCGGTGAGCACTTTCTTGAAGGAGTAATTATGGTAATCGTAATTTTGTGTATAACCCTCTGGATATCAGTGTTGCTAAATTGGGCGCTGCTTTCTTTGATAAAAGGATTACGACGAGGCATGGATAGGATGCACGAGCAATATCATCGGCCTAAGGTGAATTAAAATGAAAGTAACACTGAAGTTAGTCAGAAGATTTACAGCACAAACTACTTACCTCAAAGAAGTAGAACACAAGGGTATTGCTTTTGTCGAATATCAAAATGACTGGATAATACTGGTGCCCTTGGATTCCGAAGTAAATCGGATCTCCTACAGAAAGGAGTTAGTATTTGCAGTTATTGAGGAAAAGGAGGAATGTGATGAGGACTAAAGAAATTAGAATTCAGGGCAAGAAATATCGGCTTACCCTGAAAGAGATTCACAGAATAAATCTGATCAGGAAAGCGCTGCAGCTACAGGATAAAATCCAACCGTTGCAGGGTGAGTTAAAGACGGCTAAAGATGAACTGGCTGCAATCGGAATCGAGCGAAGAGGCGAAGGCAGAATGGTTCGCCTGGACGGGATTATTGCTGAGGCAGTTGTGTCCTGGAAGAGAAAGATAACGGTTGACCCCGAGAGAGCGCAGCAGTTAAAAAAGACGCTGGGCAAAAGGGATTTTGATTTATTTTTTGAAGAACGGAGTGAATACCGACCGACAAAGAATCTTAATCTGTTAATCAAGGCGCGCGACAAGGGCGCCAAGATGAAAAAAGCAGAGGTGTTGAGCGCTCTGAACATCAAGGAGAATGGTCCGTACGTGGAGATCAAATTGAGGAAAGAAAAAGCAAAGGCGAAACGGAGGAAGCGTGGCAAAAAAATTAGCTAAGGCTGAAATCACGCAGCGCGTGGCCGAGAATGAAGCACTGATTATTTTTGGAGCTAAACAGCGATTCGAAGGTATTTTGAATATCGGTATGGGGATGAAAGCAATGAAGGATCTCGGCGAGGATGTCGGCTGGCGTGCCCTTGGATATAAAAATTTCGAAGATTATACAGTAACGAAATGGGGGCTTGCACGTATC
>JBARXC010000146.1:0-1977 GCA_049647125.1 bacterium
CCTCCAAGGTGTCGTAAAAGATCAGGGTCGGAATCATGCACTCTCATAACCATCGCGTGTTGATCCGGGCGCAAATCACTCAAGCGCGTGTCACATGCTGGAGGGATTTTGAGATCGCGTGAGGGGATGGGATCCCCGTGCGGGTCATGAGTGGGATCACCCAACACCCTGGCGATCCGCTCCTCAAAGTTTTCAGAGATTACATGCTCCAGTCGTTCCGCCTCATCATGCACTTCTTCCCATGGATAATCAAGTACCTCGTGCAAGAACATCTCTATCAAGCGATGGTGGCGGACGATCTCCAGCGCTACGCGTTTTCCCTCCGGGGTCAGAGAGACACCATGGTGTTTCTTATAATCAACCCAGGAGGGATCGGCGCTCGCCAGTCTCTGCACCATCCCGGTGACGGAGGCTGGAGTGACGCCCAAAAGAATGGCTAGGTCCGTCGTCGTAGCCCGCCCACCCGTGGCTGTTAACTTATAGATGGCTTTAAGATAGTCCTCGATCGCGTGCGTTAGCTGCTCGCGCATTGGTTAGCTCCAATTGTCAGTGTCGCGCCTAGAATCAACTTATACGCGACACAGTCAGCCACGCCAGAATCAAGCTCACAGAAAACCAGCTGCAACCCGCCATATCTGAGCCACAAAGAATGTCATTAACACACCCAATACAACTGGCATAATCGTCGCCACGGTGGTCCATTTTAAGCTTCCGGTTTCCTTGTAGATCGTGTAGATCGCCGTACTGCACGGATTGTGCACCAGGCTGAACAACATCAAATTAACCGCCGTAAGCAACGTCCAGCCTCCAGTCTGAAGCAAAGCCAATGTGCTGGCATTAGAATCAAGCTCAAACATAACCCCTGTACCGGCATCAAAACCCTCGGCGCCGGTCATCAAAACAGTCAACATCAAGATCGTTGGAATGACGATTTCATTCGCTGGGATAGCTGCAACATAAGCCAGTAAAATCACCCCATTCAATCCAAGGAGGATGCCTATCGGGTCAAGGAAGTGAACGAGATGCTCGGCAATGGTCACTCTGCTAATGGTGATATTCGCGCTCAACCAGATAACAGCACCCGCCGGCAACGCAAAGACGATTGCGCGCCATAACACATAGATGGTGCGATCTATAAGCGATGTATAAATCGTCTGCATGACACGCGGTGGTCGGTAAGGCGGAAGCTCCATGCTGAAGCTGGACGGCTCCCCGCGGAGCATCGTGCGCGAGAGAATGAAGTTTACAAGGAAGGTCAACAAGACCCCAAAAACAGCTATCCCCACAACTGCGAGGGAGGAGATGATCCCGGCGAGATGAGCAGGAACCAACGCTCCGATAAAGATTGTCGCTAAGAGAATCTGGGTCGGCCAACGGCCGTTGCACAGTGCGAAGTTATTGGTGATGATGGCGATAAGTCGTTCACGCGGACTATCGATAATACGCGTGGCGATCACGCCGGCGGCGTTACACCCGAAGCCCATCATCATACTGAGCGCCTGTTTGCCATGTGCGCCGGATTTCTTAAAGGCGTTGTCCAAGTTGAAGGCAACGCGCGGTAAGTACCCGAAGTCCTCTAATAGTGTGAAAAGCGGGAAGAAGATCGCCATCGGCGGTAACATTACGCTGATAACCCAAGCTGTTGCCAGATACATCCCGTCAATCAACAGCCCCTTCAACCAGAGCGGGAAGCCTAATGAGAGGGCGAGTTCAGACAACCATGGGTGCCCTTTTCCAAGTAACAGAGATGCAAGCCAACCAGAGGGAACATTCGCCCCGGTGATGGTGATCCAGAAGACGAGGGCGAAAAGCAGGATCATGACCGGGAAACCCCAGAACCTGTGAGTCACAATCTTGTCGATTGTCCGGTCAAGATCAAACTTCGGACTCTCGTCGGAGCGGCTCACCGCCCGATCGGCAATGCTCGCCGCGTCGGTGTAAATGGCCTCGGTGAGAGCTTCGTGCACGTTGCTGCCC
>JBARXC010000147.1:0-1678 GCA_049647125.1 bacterium
CTCCATGTTTGACAGCATTTGAATCATTCAGTGAAGTGGTTCTTTGCTCTAGTAACAGTCTACCTATTTCCAGATTACCTGCGGATGCGGAGTAGTGTAAAGGTGATTCGTTATCTTTGTCTGTCAGGTTTGTATTTGCCCCGTGCTCAATCAAATACCGGGCGATATCTGTAAAGTCCCTTTCAATGGCAAGATGCAAAGGCGTCTTTCCACTTTCATCCTGCTTATTCAGCACCCCACGATCGTTGTCAACAAGCACCTCAATGCCAGCCATATCTCCATTCTTGACAGCACTGTGAATAGCCTCAGCGGCAATATCGGAGTTAGGTAGTAGTAAACAGGCGAACGCGACAACTAACCGTGGTATATAATGCAGGTGCATAATCCTCTCCTCTCAGTGGCGTTTTCGTACGCTCGGTCATAGTCATACTCTGCAACCAGTCGTTGGGCAATAATTTAACCGGTATAGCCGAGTTCGGCAATCATAATCGATACAGCATTCTATTATGGTCTCGTGATAAGAAACCTCATGGATGCTGTCCCGGTGTGTCCAAATTTTGACGAAAATGGTTTCACGTTATTCGGTGTTATTGAGGGATATGATCGCCAAAATCATTGTAACTTATTGTGTCACAATGATTTGGAGGTGGGGGGAATCGAACCCCCGTCCGAGTTCAACGTCAAGCCGTTCTCTACGTGCGTAGTCTCTTTATGAGTTCTCGCCACGAGCACTGCCAAAAGACAGGCCATGCCCGAGACCAGCCTTTTCATTTAAGCGAACATTAAAGGCGTCCGTCCGCCGAGCCTTCTTTAGTCGACGCTGCTAGCCCGCCTTGAAGGCAAAGTCAGGTAGCAACGGGCACTTCCTAGTAAACTAGGCAGCCATGGCGTAGTTAAATTCGCCAATTAGTGTTTTGCCCGGTTTTTTAACGGGGCCCCAGACAACCCCGGCACGCAAACAACCCCCCGCTGAACCCGTCGAAACCAGGTCACCCCCAGCTACGATATCGGTTCGGCGCGGCACGGGCTGCCACGAAAACTCGTTTATCAAAGAGCGTCATTCTCAATATAATGTATCGGCTCGATTTGGCAACATTAGTCTGTGCTTATAACGCCCGCGACCGCGAAAAGTTGCGCCATATTCGGGCCGCGACCGGTGGCCTCGCCTAAAACGACAGTCTCACTCCCACCTGGTTGATCGACTCAGCCTCGAAAGTAGCGATGATCCGCTGCACGTTGATGCTGACAACGCCGGTTATCGGCTTCACTATTGACAGCTCGATGTAATAGTCGTGGTTGTTCTTTCCTTGGGACGGGTCAAATGGATCAGCGTATGAGAAATCCCAGTTGTAATCGGCTGTGAACTCGAAGCTGAAATTAGTGAGGAGCTTGAACGAATTGATCGAGACGATCTGCAGCGTCCGGCCACGATCCTTCCCGGCGTCGTCATAGTTCTGATAGACCGACAGTTCGTTTGAGATCGGGTAGAACCCGAACTTCCCGGACGGCGCCTCCCACGAGGGGATGATTCCGCCTGAAGCTGTTACAGCGAAAAAGAGCGGCAACGCCCCGATGCAGACGAGCAGTACAAGCTTGCGCATAACGGACTCCTTGTTTGATAAGGTGACAGGTTCCAATCAACTGATCTGCAAATATACGACCATCCCGGGCCAAAGAC
>JBARXC010000148.1:0-2680 GCA_049647125.1 bacterium
TACCTTTATCTAACCTTTACTACTTTCTGTGTGATCTTACCATCAATTTCAATAAAATATATTCCTGGTTGTATTTTATCTGGTGCTACAACTCGTCCTGTGATGTCAAAGACTTTGCAGTTTTTATCTTTGGGTAACACCAGGGGACCGCGGAAGATGGTTCGACTGAAGTCATTACTTCTCGTAACAGTACTTTCTTCCAATCTACCCATATCTTCGCCATTTATCGCATATACTATATGATCACTAGATCCAACCACGACCTCTAAATTTCCATCATTATCTATATCTCCAAATGCAGCACCCGCAAAGATTAATGCGAGTGTTTGATATGACCAAAGAACGCTACCATCCTCACCATTCAAGGCATATAATCTATAATCGCCACCACCAATGACTACTTCAAGCAGCCCATCACCATCGATATCTCCGAGGGCTGCAGAAGGCGATATCATACGATCGCCGGGTGTTATATAGGACCATAAAAAGCTACCGTCCTCACCATTTACTGCATGTACTGTACAGACGGGCATCATAAAAACCGCTTCAAGACTGTCGTCACCATCAATATCACCCAATGCAGGTGAGGAACAACCCCAGGAATTCGTTTCATACGACCACAAAAAACTCCCATCCTCACCATTCAAGGCATACAGATCGCCACCCTGTGATCCAATTACAACCTCCAAATTTCCATCATTATCAATATCTCCCAGTGCAGGTGAGGAGCGATGGCAGTCGCCTATTGGAAACGACCACAGAAAACTACCATCCTCACCATTCAAGGCATAAACATTACCATCGCTTGATCCAACAACTACTTCATAGAGGCTATCACCGTCGATATCTCCCAACGCAGGTGAGGAGTTTACCCACCTATTCGTTTCATACGACCACAAAAGGCTCCCATCCTCACCATTCAAGGCATATATTGTGCTATCGCTCGAGCCAATTACGACCTCCAAATTTCCATCATTATCAATATCTCCCAGTGCAGGTGAACTAAAATCAACCAAGGCGTTTGTTGGAAACGACCACAGAAAACTACCGTCCTCACCATTCAAGGCATATACATTATTATCAAATGATCCAAAAACTACTTCATAGAGGCTATCACCGTCGATATCTCCCAACGCAGGTGAGGAGCGTACAGCGTGGTTTATTGGAAACAACCAAAGAACACTACCGTCCTCACCATTCAAGGCATATACGTTGTATTCTGGAAGACCGCTAGTGCCAACAACCACCTCCAAATTTCCATCATTATCAATATCTCCCAACGCAGGTGAACTCATAATAGTCGATTCTGTTTCGTATTGCCAGAAGTTGTAGCATGTATCCATATCTCCTATCAGAGGAGATAAGCCAGTGTGATACGTGTCATGAAGAAACATTGGCCAAGTTGAATCAGCTCGGCTTTGGGCTTGCAATTCTGTGCCCATAAGTAAAATTAACAATCCTGTAATAAACACAATTTTGGTAAACGAACTCATCCCGCCTCCTTATACTAATTATAAGAGTAATATAGGAGCTGTCAAGGTGCAATGCTTAAACAGCGGATTATAAGTCCGCAGTGGCTAATAAGAAGGTACAACGGACTCATCGTCCGTAGGATATACCGGAAATCATACGGAATTCAGGGGAATCAAACCTATTTGGCGAACCCGTGGGCCAATTTTGGTCCCTAAGACGCGGCGTACTCTCGTAGATCCCGAAGATTTTTATTGAGGGGAAAATCCTATTCTACGATTTTTCGTAACTTCCGAGATTACGTTGGAAATCAGGGAAATGCAAGCCAGTCATGGATTTCCACCATTCTGACCGTTATGGGATTTTCTGTGTACTAGGGTTCGTTTTGGTAAATGGACCGCACAAAAATAGCACAGTTGAAAAAAAAGGGAGTGAGATTGAAGTCACTCCCTTTGTGCTATATTGACTTTCATGCATTCCCCTGTTATTATAGCACGAGAGAGAATGAAGTTACCTGGATCTGCTGCACATGATAAGTATATGTTTTTTAGTATACTATATATTGTTGGTATTGTTTTCGTCTTTGCTATTATAATCCCTAACATTGCACGCAATCAACCTGTCATGACAAAAACACTTATATGGATAATAAGCATCATCTTTATGCTTGGTATAGCAATTTTCTGCATAACTTACATAGAGAGAAATAAAAATGTGAAAAAGCACAAAAAGTCAAATGGTCTAAGACTAATCGGTGGCATAAGCATCTTGGGAGGAGCATCTCTAACCTTAGGCTTTCTTGCCATGTCCACTTCTGGTAATGTTTCATTATTTTTTATTCTTCATGCTCTTTCAGGTATAGCTCTCCTGCTTGCAGGCATGAGTGCATTGTTCCTTAGAAAATTCAGTTTATATGCATATATTTGCTCATTCTTTATGTCTTTCATAAGGAATTTACCCATGCTTTTTGACACTAATGAATCCCGTGGTTTAACTGTATTTATTGCTTTAGTATTCGGGTTAGTTAGCATTTCAACATTGATTAGTATTATTGGAATAATTATTAGTTACTTTGATAGAAAAAAGTGTTCTGCTTCAGATGGAACTTGACAAATGGGCATAGTTGAATAAGGTGGGAAGGAAGGAGCAGAAATGGACAGAAAAAGGCGACGGTTTAGTCCTGAGAAGAAGCTTGAAATCTTGCGAGAGC
>JBARXC010000149.1:0-13669 GCA_049647125.1 bacterium
TTGTCATGGTTTCCTCAAATGTCTCAAGGCGAAGAATATAGACGCCGGAAGGAAGCCGTTCTCCAGTTTCATCTGTTCGGTCCCATGAAACATGATTAACCGATGCATTACCAATGGGTAAAGACCTGACCAGTCTTCCTGCAGTATTGTAAATCTTTATTTCTGTACTTTTTATTTCCTCGTTGAGAATAATATGAACCCGGTCCTTAAATGGCACCGGTTGGATCTGCAAACGGTTCTTTGAGTCAGGTACACGCTGCTCTACTATCCCAACCAGCACCGTACCCTCTTCATTAGCACCTGTATAACCACTGTGAAAGAGAGTCTGACCCCCGATCGCATAGAGCTTACTATCAATAGTATCGGCAACGAGTCCCCAGCGCGCGGTCAGCATTGATGTTTCACCAGACCATGCATCTGATGATGGATCATAGGACTCAACAACTGAATAGATCGTTGACACCGGTGCAAAACCACCAAGTACATAGATTTTACCCTCAACTACACCGGAAGCCAGACCGTACCGGGCAGTTGGCATGTTCGTCTTGGCAGTCCAATCATTCCCTGACGGGTCATATTCCTCAATTGTATCGCAGGGCGTGACGCCGGTAATGCATCCGCCAATGGCATATATTTTATTCCCTACATTTTGTGATGTCAGGTTTGTACGAGCTGTAGACATGGCGGTCTTTGTTGACCATATATCAGTAGTTGGATCATATTCTTCAACATCATTTAATGTATTAGTACCGTCGTCACCACCGATCGCATAGATTTTGCCATTAACAACAGAAGCGGTTAACCCTGCTCGAGCAGTCGGCATTGACGCTTTGGTTGTCCAGGTATCAGTACCCGGTTGATACTCAAATACAGAATCAAGAACATTAGTTCCATCGTATCCGCCTATCACATAGATCTTGCCGTTCACCGCGGCGGTGCCAAACTCACGTACAGGGATTGGAATCGAACTTCCTGTTGTCCAGGAATCACTTATCATATCATAGATCTCCAGGGTCGATAATAAACCGCTGCTGTTCCTGCCGCCAACGACATAAAAGCTTTCACCGATCGTTGCCGCACCACCAAAACTCCTTACCGTCGGCATTGCTGTCTTTGTCTGCCAGTCAATAGAATATAGTAAAGAGGACAAACATATGATAAACACGCATATTGCACAACCTTTGAATCTATTGTTCACAAATACCTCCCTCTTTTACTGACCTCGATATATCAAAGCCAAGCCTTTTATCTCATTTTAACAAAATAAGTTTCCTGACGAATGTTTGGTCAGCCACGTCCAGGTAAAAGAAATATACGCCCTGACCCATATTCTCCATTTCGATTTTCATGCTATTATTACCTTGGTGCAAAACATAGTCCCCTTGTCCTGCAACTGCACCGCTTGCATCTACAATGGTCAACTTGGCAGCTTCCCGGGAATTCACCCTGACATTAAGCATAACTTCATTTCCTCGAACTGGCGTTTTGCAGAAAACAAACGGATTCGCTTCTGGAACGTTGCCAAGATTCCTCTCGTCAATACCGACTATGTAAAGCAAACCTCTGAATACATCACCGTTAGGACCGGTTGCTGCAAAGAGAAAAGTACTATCTTGTCTGGTGCCGAATTTCGTTGCCTCGATAATTTTATACACGGTATTAGCCCCGGACAATACACCGGTGCTGATCCAGGTATCGCCTTTATCTACCGAGACAAAGACTTCTGCATTCGGTGAAGTACCGGCATATATAGCTCCGTCTGAGGCATATAGCAATGACCTGATTGCAGTCGTCGAATTGAAATACCCGTCTCCTTTTTCAGTCCAGGTATCACCCTGGTCAGTAGTCATGAACAGCCTGCCGATATCTGCATTTGTACCAGCAAAAATAGTATCATTACTGACTTCAATAATGGAATATGTATCACTGATATTGACTGGTGGTGTTGTTGCTGCCCACGTAACACCATTATCAGTTGAACGGTGGATATAATCACTCCACGCTCCAAGGTATATTGCATTGTCTGATGCTTGACAAAAACACCACTCATCTGCGTGATAAGCAAAACCTGTACCAGTATCCCATGTTACACCCCGGTCAGTAGAATAGCGAGGATAAGCTGCACTCATACCCCAATAATTATTCCCGAGGTGCAATATACCCAGGTTATCTTCAAGAAGCGCATAGACCCTTGACCCGGTTTTGAAAGATCCATAGGGATTGAGCGGAGTCCAGGTCGCACCACCATCACTTGATTTATGAATGCGCGGTACATCACCACTGTGGTACACACCAGTTCCCGCAAAAAGAGTATCACCTGCACCGTTTATTAAGGCATAGACCCCTTCTATTGGATCCCCCACAACCCAGGGAACCCCTGAACACCTTTGCCAATTCCACATATCCTGGGATACAAATACTCTGCCGCAGTCGAGTGATGTCGAATCGATTTTTGTACCAGCATAAATATAACCATTTAAACCGACGGTGATGTCGTAAACATAAAGAGCATTCTGTAACTCATTGGTATTTTCCCAAGTGATCGCTGAATTTATACACAGTAAAATACTACATGCTATTAGAATCATATTTCTCCTCCTTTACTCTAATTAAGCCTCCAGCATTATATCAGCATGCTGGAATTAAACCTCACGTTATTTGTCCACCTGCTTTTCTGCAGGTTCCAGAACACCGGTATAGTAAAATAGTTCTTTGCAGTCATTGCATTTAAAAATATATTTGTTTGTATGTATTCGAATCACATCTTTATGTGTTGTTCCAAGAAGATCAGATAGATCGATATATTCGACATTGAAGTTACCGCAATAAGGGCACTGTTTTTTTTTCGTAAATTCTATTCGCTGCATAAAACCCCCTTTGCGCACCTTGGTTAAGCACAGCTATTCGGTGCACTTTATTGTAATATATATTATGATGATAATGTTATTTCTGTGTTATTTACTGTATATGGAGTCAGGCTATTTTGTTTGTGAGTTCTCTATCTATGAGTACTCACCGAAATTTCGGGGTCTTTTTTTATCGCCGTCTGTATGAATTCCGCGGCTCTTTCTTTATCCGATAGCAATATGGTATTCATTATGCGCGTTACTATCCGGGTATATTGGTCACGTGCTTCAAGCCGATATGTTTCGCTCCACGCATCATAAAGGTTCGCGGCAAGCAAAGGACCTCGGTATAGGTCAAAGGCTTTTTCATATGTTTTTACCGCTTCTGTGGTATTTTCGTCACGCCATTGTTTGTCACCCTGTTCAATGATATCATTAAAACTGAACAGATCGATATCTAACCATTGTTCGGGATAACGGAATTCGTAAACCCCAGATTCGCGGTGGATCATATTTTTAGCATCAAGGCCATAATCGTGCAAGGATTTACGGAGCAAGAAAATCACCTGCCGCAAAGAACTGAATGATTTTTCTGGTCGTTCACCGGGCCAGAGCATTTCCATCAGTTGATCTCTCAACACGGTTTGCCGATAATTTAATAACAGGATTTTCAAAAGATCTTGTACTTTTTTCCGGGCAATGAGAACCCGCGTGCTATCATCTTTCAATATCTCAAACCGACCAAAGAGCTTGATCTTGAGATACGGTACAGATTTATGCTCGAGTGATTCAAGTACCGATACTGCTTTTTTGGCGATGCTCGGTTTTAAATGCCAGATGCGTTCCTGGACATCGTCTTTAAAATGCTCCAGTCTTAATTTTTCAACCATAGAAAGAGCAATCTCCTGACATTTCACAGATTTATGTTTCATAAGAAAATCGATCAGTTTTTCATCGTTTGTAACAAGACGCAATAATAACATGCGCGGCATAACAGCACGTTTTCTTTTCAACGCGTACTCACATACTATTGGTAAAAATAATTCCCTTTCGCGCATAAGGATGGTATCATAGCCATGCTTCCAGCAAATCTTTAGAAGAGAATCAAAACCCTTGAGATAATCACCACCCTTTTGTTTTTGAATATAATGCTGTATGAACCTGCCGATGGTGTGTTCATACTTTCTATCAAGTGTCTTTTCAATACCTCTTCTAAGATAAGTCTGTGCTGACTGTTTTTCACCAAGAAGCCAAAGCGAAAACCCTGTTTCCATAAGGAGGTATCCTTCATCGAGTTTCTCTCCAGTCTCATTCATTATTGTCTGTGCTTTGTTAAGCAGCTCCAGAGATTGCTTATAATTACCCTGCAGTCTTGCCATCACCCCCATATTGAGGTAAACATATATCTTCTCAGTATACGACATGCTTTTCTCGAGGAGTTTGAGTGATTTGCGGTAATATTCTTTTGCTTTATCATAATCGTATTCATCACGCAGAATGCTGCCATGTATCCAATATGCAGCAGCCTCTTCATAGTTCAACCCGGCTTCTTGGGCAAGGTGACGGCACTTTGTGAGTATCTCCTGACCAGTTCTCCATTCACCATTTTGCCAGTACAATTCGCTAAGATTGAGCATGGCATATATCTGTAACCTCGTCGCATGTTCATGTTCGCATAACTGTAGTGCGTTGTGCAAATATACTTTCGCTTCAAAGAAATTACCTTGCCGCAACGGAACAATACCAAGATTGATCGACGATTTGAGAAAGAGGGCGGTATTATTCGATTTCTTTGATAAATAACTTGCTTTTCTATAGCACTGCTTTGCACGTTCAAGTTTGCCGAGCATCCAGTAATTAACACCCTTTGCATTCCAGATATCGCCGAGCATTCTGTCCTTACCGTGCATCACCGTGAAACAACGGTCAAGGTTACGGTTCGACGCAGCATATTCTCCTTCTCGCTGCAGAACTCTCGATTTTAATAGCAGTACCTTACAGAGCAGAACCCTATTTTTTGAGGTTATCGCTAGGATCTTTTCGCATTGCCCGAGTGCTTCTGAGAGTTTACCTTTCAGAAAATACAAGCATGCTGAGACGTACATTTGCTCAGCTGGTTGATCAGTGAGGTTTATTTTATGGATTAATTTCTCCAGTGCATTAAGGTTACCTTCTCTGGTATATTCGTCCGCAAGCTGAAGAAAATCTTTTTCCATATCCTAAACTATAATAATGTATCGAACCAACAATGTCAAGAAATTTGACGGTCTGACATTCCGGCTTGACTTTCGACTATTTTATCGTATACTCCAGTTGGAGTTAACTGATGAAAATACTTTTCGTTTACCCAAAGAACCCGGATACGTTCTGGAGTTTCAAATATGCCTTAAGATTCATTTTTAAAAAGGCAAATAGCCCGCCGCTAGGATTATTGACGGTCGCCGCGATGGTCCCTGAAGCTTGGGATAAAAAGTTTGTAGATATGAATGTAAGCTCCCTGGATGATAAACACCTTAAGTGGGCTGATTATGTCTTTATAAGTGCGACCTCTATTCAGAAAAAATCTGTGAGAGAAATCATATCTCGATGCAAAAAAATAGGTGTTAAGACTGTGGCTGGTGGCCCTTTATTTACAAGTGGCTTTGATGAATTTACTGAAGTAGATCATCTGGTACTCAACGAGGCGGAGATAACATTACCTATCTTTTTAGAGGATTTAGAAAAAGGCTCCCCCAAACATATCTACACTTCTAACCAGTGGGCAGATATAACAAAAACACCTCCCCCACTCTGGAAACTAATCAAAATGAGAAAATATGCCTCGATGAACATTCAATATTCGCGGGGTTGTCCTTTTGACTGTGATTTTTGTGATATTCCATCACTTTACGGGCATAAAACACGCATAAAAGAAAAGGATCAGATAACAGCAGAATTGAACGCTATTTATTCACAAGGCTGGCGAGGTGAAGTATTTTTTGTCGACGACAATTTCATCGGTAATAAAAAGTATTTGAAAAAAGAAATTTTACCTGCCATCGCTAAATGGCTGGCACAGAAAAAATACCCTTTTTCATTTTTTACACAAACCTCTCTAAATCTCTCTGATGATGAAGAACTCATGCAATTGATGATTCAGGCAGGATTTAATACGGTTTTTGTTGGTATTGAAACCCCAAATGAGGAAAGCCTTGCCGAATGCGGTAAGGTTCAAAATAAAAACCGTGATATGGTCGCCTGCGTTAAAAAAATGCAAAGATTCGGCTTGCAAATACAGGGTGGATTTATCGTTGGTTTTGATAGTGACCCACTATCGATTTTTGAAAAACAGATTAGATTCATTCAAAAAACCGGCATTGTCACGGCCATGGTTGGACTGTTGAATGCGGCACGTGGTACAAAACTTCACCAGCGGCTCGAGAAAGAAAATCGGTTACTTAAAGATATCTCTGGCGACAACACAGACTGTTCAATCAACTTCGTCCCCAAGATGAATCATGAAGTACTTATCAACGGTTATAAAAAAATCCTCAAAACCATTTATTCCCCTGATTGCTACTACGAACGGATCAAGACGTTTCTAGAAGGTTATAAGCCATCACAAAAGAAAACATTTCGATTTCGATTCAGGTACTTAGCCGCGTTCCTTAAGTCTATATTTGTTCTTGGGATGAAAGGAAGAGAAAGACTTCACTACTGGAGACTTTGCTTTTGGACTATGTATAGCCATCCGCGGCTCTTTCCACTGGCAATAACCCTTGCAATATATGGTTTCCATTTTCGCCGAGTCTTTGCCAAATACGTGTAGCCCCTGGGGTCAAATCTCGACATTGGACATCATCTGGATATACGCTTATCTAACCTTAACTACTTTTTTTGTTATCTTTCCATCAATTTCAATGAAGTAGATACCTGGTTTTATTTTATTTAGTATCACAACTCGTCCAGTAATGTCAAAGACTTTGCAGTTTTTGCCTTCGGGTAATTGAAGAGGTCCGCTGAAAATTGTTGACCCAATACTAGTGTTTGGAATATTCAAACTACCATTTTCTTCAATCCCAGTTTCGGATATCGTGAAGTTACCATCGGAAACGTCCCACCCAACATTAACTCCTGCGGAATCAACTTGAATCAACACACGACAGGTAGTTGAGCTAATCTGAGGTATTATCCATTCCATAGTTCCACTATCTGGATTAACCACACCCGTGATTGGATACGGATAGCTCTGACCACCATCAGTTGATAGAGAAAGAATGTAGTCGTAAATATTCGGGGGTCCTGGTGGGCTAAACGACCATCGAATTGTATATGTCGAGTCCCAAAATAACTCCTCACCACCATTTGGACAAATGAGAAAAACTTGATCTGATTGTCCATAAGATATGTCTACATTTATAACAGTGATTAATAAAATTAGTTCTATACCATATAAGAATTTATTCACAAATCCTCCTCATAATGATAATAACACGAAATCAGATATTGTCAAGGGGACGGGTAGCCCGGATTGTTCACATTATTTGTCATTGCGAGTCCCGACCGTCTATATATAGCGGACGGGACGTGGCAATCTCATTATTTTTCATCTCCGGATTCGAACCGGCTGAAAGTCTCGAACGAATGTGAGAGAAGACATGCTGTTTACCTCGTTAAACACCATGTTATTAAAGTATGAAACATTCAGAGAAAAAGAGAACATCACCTACACGTTTTATATATGATCCAACTCACAGTTTTAACGGGGTTTACGAAACCGATTTCAGCAATTTTACTATGTTGTGAAATTAGGGAAGATATTTAGCAAAGTGTTGTAAAATAAGGTTTCGCACCCTTCTGACCTTTGCTGATTCCGTCCCGTTTGCGGGACGAGAATACTCGCTTCATTTACTTGAAAATAGAACTCTGAGAAAGCGGTAGAATTCTGTCTACTACCGACCTTTTTGACATATTGATGTCACTGAGAGGTCACAAGAAAAGGGGAGTGATGTTGAGGTCACTCCCCTGTGCTACGCAGAAATCTACTACCTTATCGAAAATTCTCTTTTTTTATCCGCTCGTGTAAACAACAGCTATTGGATATGCCTTATATGTTTTTCCATTGAACTCAACAGTTTCAGTAACTTTACTCCAATCGATATCCTCAATAGCTTTACCAAGTGTGTAGGAATGAAGCAGGGCATCACTCTGTCTTTGCCCATAACCTGCTATTGCTGAAGTTGTGATGTAGTCGCCCGCATCAATATCCCCGTTGATACTGGTAACCCATACCCTTCCTTCACCCAGGGCATTGGCAATTCCAAATCGGTCGTCCTTATCTACTTCATTGAAATACCAATGGTCTTTTCCAAGGGGGCATTCAGATATAAGCACACCAAACACCTTACTGTCATCTGGTGCATCAGACAACTGCACTGTCGGTAGCGTTGTCGAGAAAGATATTTTTCCTTCATCAGTCTTTCTGATTTTGGCTTTGCCTGTAACCGAAACAATCATCCCAGATTTGATATTTTCTGGGAAATCATCAGAAAGTTCGACTTCATGGGCACCGGTAAAAGGACCATAATTTGTACCAGGACCTGCAGCATAAAAGTCGTATGTCGCACCATGGCCCCTCACGCCAATGCCGTTAGTGCTCACGCCATACATGCCGTGGTAGTCGGTGCTGTGGGCATACACGCCGACGCCGCTACTGCTATTGCCACTCACGGCGTCGTAGTTGTTGCTCCAACCATACACGCCGGTGCCGTTCATGCTCATGCCATACACGCCGTCGTTGCTATAGCTATAGCCATACACGCCTTTGCCGTTGTTGCTATTGCCATACACGCCATAGCCGTTCTCGCTCTGGCCGTCCACGCCGCAGCTGATGCCGCTACCGTAGATTCCTCTGATATCTCCTTGAACATAGAGTCTCCATTGACCTGGACTCGTTGTTCCGATACCAACATTTGCTGTGATGCTGTTCGGATACAGAATATCACCGACCTGTGTCCAGCCCTTGGTGCCTTCTAACCACACACGGGAATCAGGGGCAGATTTCTGTGGCATTTTTTCCTGACTAACAGGTTGTGTTAGCTTATTATCATCTAATTGTCCTGCATTTCGAGTGCTCACAAGAATTGTCTTAAGCTCTGCCAATTCCCTTTCGAGTTCAGATATTCTGGACTCAAGTTTGGCCATGTGGTCATTATCTATTTTATCCATAACAACATTGTCCTGGGCAAACCCAAGAGCAAATATTACTACACTGAATAATATTAATCTTTTAAACATGCGATCCTCCTTGTTTTAATATATCTTTGAAAATTATCTGATCTAACTTAATCATGATTATTTCAACAATAATATCTTCTGAGTTGACTGAAATTCACCGGCATTGAATTTTATAAAATAAACACCTGCACTGAGCTGGCATCCCTGTTTGTCATCTGTTTGCCAGATTAATCGATAGACATTGGGGGTTTGAGTCTTATTATTGAGAAGCGTCTTAACTAACCTTCCTGTTACATCGTAGATATTGAGATTAACCTGGCATTGTTTGGCAATCGAATAGCTTATCTGTGCTGAATTGATAGCCGGGTTAGGGAAAACATCCAAGGCAAACACTAATCTATTGACCTCGTATTCACTATGCTCATCTTCCTCAATACCGATAACCGCTGAAACAGCGTTCAAATACACGTACTCGCCATCTGTTGATGTTGTGAATTCATTGATCAACTCGCCTATTCCTACACTGTAGTCTTGAACCCCAACATCACATAGTTTTGTCCTGAAAATATCACTTTCACCACCATTCTTCAATACTGCCCGCAGATAGACCCATCCTTCAGCATCAGGTCCTGAAGTGGCGAATCCTATCAGCGTGTCACCAGCAAAATTAAACGCCTGTACCGCAGTTTCTTTTAATGTACTCCTTAGAATATCGATGTCAGTAACACCATTGTTCACGCTTAAGAAAATAGAATCACCCGCAGTCCTTGTGGTGAATTCTGTATACAAATCTGATGATGCTTCCTGAACCGCAATGCCTTTGAGTTTTGCTCTCACTATAGGAGTCTGTGCACGTAGCAACAGACATGCAAGACAGACAACAATGAATTTAATCTTCATTAATCCCCCTCATCTATATTTTTAGAATCCACATAAGTTATCAAATATCTGATATATTTATTAAGGAATTATACAGAGGGGTGATAAGATGTCAAGATGAAAAAATAATAAAGCTGAACCTACTAACAATGTATGCTACTCTCAGTACATTTATTCTTACGTTTTCTTGTTCTTCTTTTGGAGATGCTCTTTTTTTTCCTTCAGAGATATCCCCTACTCGTAGTTCTCCTTAACTAATCCAAAGTAACCTTTTATTCTGCGCCCGTTTAGAGGAGCCCTGGGGTCAAATCTCTACATTCTACATTACAGCAGTCTATTTTTTATCTCTGTCCAGTTTGGCGGGATCCGCGAATTACCTATTGTTAAACTGCAAATATGAAAATTCGGGATAATCAAAAGCCCCTTTTGGGGCATTTAAATAATATCACTGCAATCTTTCTGTAATCTCTGTAATCGATCTCACCGAAGGTGAGAAGCCAGCGTCCGGATTCGAACCGGCTGAAAGTCTCGAACGAATGTGAGAGAAGACCTGGTACAGGTCTCCCAGATGACGCGTTAATAGCAAATGAATTGCAGTAGACCAATGAATAGGAGACGAAGCCAGCGTCCAGATTCGAACTGGAGACCTGCTGTTTACGAAACAGATTTCAGCAATTTTGTTATGTTATGAAATCAGGAAAGAAATTGAGCAAAGTGTTGTAAAATAAGGTTTCGCACCCTTCTGACCTTTGCTGAGAATTCTGTCTACTACCGACCTTTTTGACATATTGATGTCACTGAGCGGTCGCAAATATTATTGGCATTTGATTGGAATCCAAATCAGATTTGTTTGAATCCAGTCCCTTGCTTTATCAGATGAAGGCACTCATTCACGATTTTCCGTGCATGCTCTGGTTTGAAATACTCGTCGGCAGTTACACAAATCCATACCGGTTCCCCACCAGGGCCTTTTCGCATAATGAATAAATAACGTGCTTGATCGGATGTTACCTTTAATTTTCTTAGACTTTGTGCTGTTTCCTTTGTTAAGTTATTCTCAACGATTTTCTGTCGCCAAGTATGCAAGGAATGTTTGGGTTCTTTGTTTTCTCGAAGAGGTACGCTTGTCTCAGTATGTTTTTTATCCTTTGGTTTCATGAAATCATAAAGCCAACTTTCAACATAGTGAACAGCAGCATAGTATGCTGCTGTTATTGCCCAATCATGTGTCGAACCTGCCTCAACTAACAAATCTGCAACCTCTTCATTATGTTTAGCTTGTGCTAAATGCACTTTGGCTACTGCCATATTTCTAATAAATCCTTTGAGCTTGTGGGTGCATAGATTCAGAGGGCATAGTTTCTCCTATTGGAGGATAATAGAAATCTAGACTTAACTCAGGATAATCTTTACGAATATTATACTCTCTTTGCAGTAAAATGTTCATCAAATCATCATCATAATGTGTTATAGTTAAAGGAACATGAATATGAATTTCATCCCTGTATCTTTGGACGTATATTGCGGCAACAGCTTCAATGGGAGAAAAAGTACACATAATTTCAAAAAAAGCTCTGTCCTCAAGATTTAACGGAATTACCTCTTTTCCACTTTCGGAAGTAACCGTCCTGTCAGTGAAAGTCATCTCATCTTCATGGAAATCGCTACACCATGATGTGTAAGAATATTTTTGTTGTGGCATTGGTACGCTTATCAATGTATCACCAAGACTAAATGATATTTGTGCTTCGTTATCATCCTTACGATATACATCAAAAAGTTTTTGGAAAAACCATAAATAATTTAAAAATGCTCCCTTCAGGTGTGTTTTACTTAACGGGTATAAGAAAGTTGGACCATACTCTTCTGTCTGAAGAAGTTGTATGAGTCGATTAATAAACTCTCGTTCCAGATGCTCTTTTTCCTCCCTTATAGTATTAAGTTCTATCAATGGTTCAGACATTTGAATTCCTCAGATATAATTCATGTTCATCAATGCCACTATTCATCCTTTCATAATATTGCTTTATTAATTTAGCGATAGCATCATGGTTAAACTCATACTTTTCCTCTGGGATAGTGTTGTAATCGATTTCAACAATAATAAAATTATTTTCTTCCGGAGCATTGCTTTTACGTGCTGATCTAAGGTTAACCCATGTATTAGTAGTAAAATCATCAAAAACTTCACGCGATAAATAATTCAATCGAACTGCGAATGGATTTCTATACGGCGCATGTGAATCAATATACTTTTTCTTCAAAAATTCAGCAGCAGATCCAGAATCCAATGCAATAGCCCATTCAACAACTACAGCGCACCTATTGAACGGTGCTTTAATCTCATCATACATTATTTTGAAAACCTGAAGGAAAATATCATATAGTTGCAACACAGGCAAATGTATTTTACCAATCATTTGTTTATTGTGGAAAAAAAAGTCTACTCTACTGCGTGAAATGTTAAGTTGGTAACATTCTTTTTTATCAGTCAATTGAACAAAAGGGATTTGTGGTGGAGCATCATCTGGCATTGGAAGAATTGTAGGATCACCGTCAAATATGTCAGGATACCTTTGTTTTATGTTATTTACAGTTCTAACTACATCATTTAAAACTATACTACTACTAAATAAACTATGTTGCACACGCCTGAGTCCAATCATCATTCCTCCAATTCACAAGCAACTAATGTTGTAAAGATTATATAGAAAAACAAATCTTTGTCAAGTTCCATCTGAAGCAGAACATTTCAGTCCTAAGTCTCGTTGAGGTCATAGAAAAAGGGTGTAGTATAGGTAGGCGTATAGTAATTTGCTATCACAATATCCTACTGAAGTACGCGTGGTATTTTTAGTCATTTTTGGCATCTATAAACGAAATCATAAAATGATTGTGCATCATGTAGTGCAAAAAATACACAAAAAGAGTGTGCTCCCCTCAAAGGCGGGGTATAATCAACTACCCCGAAGGAGGTAAGATGGAGCACACAACACAGAGAGAGTAAGAACACCCACGTGCAGTCAGCTTTTTTTATTACGGGTGTGGACGCTTGTTGTGTGTTGTTTGAAGACACGGGGGACACAAGCATAACCAAGTGATCACAAGAACTTATAATAGTAGTTTACATATAGTGCAATCTGTAAACTAATAAGTCTCACAATACAATAATAAATGCATAAAAACAAAGTGAAAATGTCCTGTCACACTATCAATAGTGTAGCTGTATAGCTGCATAATTATCGTATAAGAGTTGATTATCACACCCCCCGCCGTAGTGGGTAAGGGGGATGTCCATGTGTCCCCCCGTGCAGTGATGAACCATGTTAACTCTAGGTGTGGTGTGTGTAGTATTTGTGTGGGGGTGGGGGTAGGTCGCCTTACTGTAAGTACACAACACAATACCTCACTCTCAATGTACAACATATTTTTTGACTATTTATGGACGCTGAGGGTTCTTTATACCTTATATTTTTAAAGTAAGCGTAAATAGATTATTGCATCTGTCCAAAGTACTTATTTGCATTTTTGCTAGCAAAAAGATACCATATAATCACAACATTTATTAATGCAGGAATAATACTATAAAAAGCATCGGTAGAAGTGTTCTGCTTCAGATGGAACTTGACAAATGGGCATAGTTGAATAAGGTGGGAAGGAAGGAGCAGAAATGGACAGAAAAAGGCGACGGTTTAGTCCTGAGAAGAAGCTTGAAATCTTGCGAGAGC
>JBARXC010000150.1:0-24824 GCA_049647125.1 bacterium
CCAGATTACCTGAGGTACTGATGAATTGTCCGTTTAAATCACCATTGAATTCCCCCCAAACCATGAGATAGTTGGTCATATCAGATGCGACCGTTGCTCCGGGGGGAAAACCCTGCCTGCCAACCGAAATTCTGTTATTGATCAAGCTGTCTGGGGGATAGACCAACTGGGCGGTAATATTGTATTGACTCAGCGTATCGCCGATTATGGCAACTATCCCGTTCACTCCGCCAAATACCGCGCCGCCACCCATCGTGGTGTCTGATCCAACCGCAATGGGAAATGCCTGCGCGCCAACTATTGCCGGCGTTATGATAAAACCAGCGACGATCATGAAACGAATGACATGATTTCTAAACATGATGCAACCTCCTTTTATGTCAAGAAAATTATATTCAACACCTGATGTTTGTCAATAATCAGCGGGTCGGGGGTTCCGTTTTTATCATTTTATAAATATGAATGCATGGTTTAGGAAACGGAATCCCGATTCCTTGGTACAAACAGATTTAATGCAGAATCGGGACAAGTCCCTCCGGGCCCAATTCCGACCTTACCCATATCCCCCAGAAGGGTGTAATCTGGTACTTCAATTCTGAATGGCATACTACCCCCTTTTAATCTACAACCACAGATTCTCTCTACAAACAAAGGGTCATTCCAGAAACTTCAATCCCTGGTGACCATTTTGTATTCACTATTCAAGCTGTTAGTATCGAGCCCGTCGAGATGATTTGACCCCAATTCTGCATTTTGTGGTTATCTTGACATCTTATCTATTTTGATTAAAATCGTAATACAAAGATATGATGTTTATAATTTTCCCGCACTTGCTAATTATGCTAAATAGATTGATTGAAAAATTTACTATAATCTTAGAAAAAAGTATTGCTGAAGACCTTTCCCGAATATACGCATATCAGTCAATTGAACATGCGGAATAAGAGAAACACGGACTACTGTAAAGGGTGTAATTTACGTGTAACAATATGTCCTGTAGAGGTTAGTGTGAATTGTGTATTCTGTTTTGTCCGGATCAGGCAATAAGTCATGGAAATGAATAAACTTAAAAAGGGTATATATTTCATGCAGGGAGATGAGGCTTGTGTTGAGGGTGCACTCTATGCAGGTTGTAAGTTTTTTGCTGGATATCCGATCACCCCGGCAACCGAAATTGCTGAAAGAATGTCAGAGAGAATGAACCAGGTTGGAGGGGTCGCTATACAACTGGAGGACGAAATTGCGTCAATCGCAGCAATAATCGGGGCATCGTGGACCGGTACAAAGGCTATGACTGCAACAAGTGGTCCCGGCTTTTCATTAATGCAAGAGAATTTAGGATATGCCTGCATGACCGAAACCCCGATTGTTATTGCCAATGTTCAGAGAGGTGGGCCTTCCACTGGTCAGCCAACCAGAGCCTCACAGGGCGATGTAATGCAGAGCAGATGGGGATCGCATGGTGACTATGAGACAATTGTGCTCGCTCCAAATTCCGTTCAAGAAATGTTTGATTTAACAATCGAAGCCTTTAACCTTTCTGAAAAATATCGCGTTCCTGTAATTGTATTATCTGATGCAGATATTGGTCATATGAGAGGAAAATACATCATCTCAGACGATATTAAGATAATAGATAGAAAATACCATGTAGAACGTGTTAAGCATAACGCTTTTGCTTTTGATGAAAGCCTGGTTCCCAAGTTCCCTAAATTCGGTCAAGGACATCGAGTCCATATTACGGGATTAACCCACGACATATCTGGATATCCGAAGACCACTGACCCTGAGATACATAAAAAACTGGTAACCAGATTGGTTGAGAAAATTCGAATCCATCGAGACGATATTTGTAAAACCGAAATAATAAACGCGGATGCTGATGTTATGATTGTAACGTATGGTTCACCGTCAAACTCAGCCTTTGAGGTGGTAAAAGAGAAGAAAAATATTGGCCTTTTCAGATTGATCACCGTGTGGCCATTTCCTGAAGCAGAACTAAAACAGATTGCCAAAAGTGTCAAACATCTTCTGGTCTTGGAAATGAATTTGGGACAACTATACTGGGAGGTTGAACGGATTGCACGACAGGCTGGCTGTCAAAGTATTGAATTCTTTCCCAAAATTGGTGGCGATGTCCACAAACCGTCAGAGATAATTCAAAAACTAAAAACATGAAATTTTTTGATTTTTATAGAAAAGACCGCTGGCCTCACATGTTTTGCCCTGGTTGTGGTATTGGTACAGTAATGCATTGCTTTTTTAGAGCATTTGATGCCTCAGGACTCGATCAGGATAAAACTATATTTGTGTCGGGAATTGGGTGTTCTGGGCGGATTCCTGGATATATCAGAGCAGATTCTTTACACACAACACATGGACGTCCAATACCGTTTGCCGGGGGTATTAAACTTGCCAATCCAGACCTTAAGGTAGTTATCTTCACAGGTGACGGTGATCTTGGCGCCATAGGCGGCAACCACTTTATTAACGGTTGCAGAAGGAATATCGATCTAACAGTAATATGTATAAATAATTACATATATGGTATGACTGGTGGGCAGGCATCAACAACAACACCATGTGGATATTATTCATCAACGACTCCGTACGGAAACAAAGAATATCCTTTTGATCTTTCGGAGATAGCAGTAGCAGCAGGTGCCAATTATGTTGCACGATGGACAACCTATCATATCAAGGCTTTAACCAAATCAATTGAAAAGGCTTTACTGAAAGATGGTTTTTCATTTGTTGAAATCGCTTCACAATGTCCCACTCAATTTGGAAGAAGAAATGAAATGCATACTGCAAAACAGCTTTTTGAATGGCTGAAACAGAACTCGATACCTCGAAAAGAAGCACATACATTATCTGAAGACATCTTTGATCTTAATATTATGGGGAAGATCACAGTAGGTGAATTTGTCGAACGGAATCGTGAAGCGTACACCAAAGTACTTGGCATTAGAAAATGAAGGTAAACGTTAGAATCGCAGGATCTGGTGGTCAAGGAGCAGTTTTTGCGGGCATTATTCTTGCAAGAGCCGCAGTGCTCTATGATGCTAAACATGCCACTCAAAAGGATGGAAAATTTGCAATACAAACGCAATCCTATGGTCCCGAGGCAAGAGGTAGTGTATCTAAATCCGATGTAAAAATTTCTGATGAAAAAATATGTTACCCTTATGTCGAAATTCCTAACATACTCATTGTTATGTCAGAGCAAGCGTATACTAAATATTCAAAAGAGATTGGTGACACCACAATTGTTTTAATTGATGAAGATCTTGTAAAAAGCAGACCGAAAGTGAAATACTATAAGATCCCCACAAATAAAATCGCTAAAGAAATAGGAAAACAGGTGGTCACCAACATAGTGATGATCGGTGCACTATGTGGCATTACTCAAATTATCTCAAAAGAAGCTGTTGAAAAAGCAATCATTGAGCTTGCACCCAAAGGTAGTGAAACATTCAATCGTACTGCATTTGATAAAGGTTATAAATTCGGTGAAAAATTAAAAAGTGAAACCCCTGCCTTGTGATGCACTTAGACCTACTGACATTTTAGTCATACCCACCACGGGAGCACCATTACAAATTAATTGTAACGGCGCAGGCATCCGTTGCTCTACCAAAAGAATGGTTTTAACACAGCGGAGAGGGAATTTTTTATTTGACTTTTCATTAATATCCTATATAATCAGAACGCAATGAGATTTCAGGTGATAGAACACGAATGCACTGCAAGTGATTTATTTTTAATGATATGCAAAGCTATAGAAAAAGGAGAAACTCTAATCTCTAAATACGAAATTCTAAACAATTTCAAAAATCCAATGCTCAAAATTCAAAACTGTTTCTGTCATTTGGATTTAGTATTTCGTATTTGTTTAGAATTTAGATATTCGAATTTAGTATTTAGTATATCTATTCGCCCATGAAGTGGTCGGTACATCCAGCAAAAGATAACTTTATAAAAACTATTTTCAGTCTGATTTTCATCGTTGGTTTCCTCGTGTTTGTGTCAATTTTCTACGGGTTTTTCTGGAGTATCCTCGGGCTTATTATCTTATTTGTGACTTTATATTCTTATTTTTTTCGAACAGATTATGAAGTGAATCAGGAACAGGTGATTATCAGGAATATATTTCTTACCCAACGCAGGCGCCTTACCGAGTTCAAGAAACTCTACCGGGGTAAAAATGGGATATTACTTAGTCCGTTCAAAAGAAAAACTTTTTTGAATCAGTTTCGCGGAGTTTTTCTTCTGTTGCCGAGAGAACGACAGGAAATTGAGGACTACGTAAGGGGGCTGGTTGAAAGTGATGAAATGACCGAGGACGAGCATTCGAAGAAAGATGGTTAGTTCAAATAAGTACGCTGTTGTCGATAAGGTAATTGCTCAGAGATACTCGTCGGATTTCTCTATACCTTATGAACTTGCACAAATCCTCGCGGCGCGTTTCCCGTCATACGATGAAGCAAAAAGATTCTTATTTCCAAACCTTGCAAACCTCCATGACCCATGGTCAATCCCAGACATGGGAAAAGCAGTTGATGAAATTGTTGCTTCAATAAAGGGCAACGAATGTATCCTTATTTACTGCCACGATGATCCTGATGGCTACACTTCAGCATCAATCATGTACAAGACTCTTATCGACCTTACAAAGGGGGAGGATGAGAGGATTTTTTTGTACCCGGTTGTGCGTGAAAAAGACGGTTACATCCTTAACCCGGATGTTCTGAAAAGATATAAGGAACAAGGGGTTAGACTTCTCATAACCGTTGATTTTGGTATCAGTAGTCTGGAGAATTTTCGCATCGCCTCTGAACTCGGCCTGAAACTCGTTGTTTGTGATCATCACGAAACCAAGCTGTCTGATTTTCCTGCTCCAGCAGTAGATCCGAAACGGCCCGATTCACAATATCCATTCCGCGAACTGGCGGGCGTTGGGGTTAGCTTCAAACTTGCCCAGTGTCTTTATCAAAGAACACTCAATCTAAATGCGGGTGAATTCTATTCGTTGAAAAGAGATTTTTTCCCGTTATTGATGTTTGGTACTATATCAGATCGAGTTGTTCTATTGGATGAGAACCGCATATTTAGCTCCTATGGTTTGAGCGTTTTTAACAGATTCGATGAACCCTGGATAAAGTACTTCAAAAAAGATGACGAGGTCGATGCGTTTTTGATAAGACGTGAGATCATCCCGATAATTGGTTCAGCCGCTTATGTTGATCCCAAACTCGGTGTAGAGGTGTTCTTATGTCGTGATTTTGAGCGCGTGTCGGAAATTCTTGGTGTTTTAGAGGATATGAACAAGGAACGTAAACGAGGTGTTGATGAGTTATTGAACGCGGTTATTTCAGCAGCAAAGTTCTTCCCCCAACTCGTTGTTTCGATAGTTCCCTTTTCAAAACAGCATTATCTTGGTTCGGTTGCCGCACGTCTAAGAGCCCGGTATAAAAAGACCGCGGTCCTTATTGGGCTCAAAGATGCCAAGTGCTTTGGTGAACTGCGTAGTAATACCGTCGATCTATTCAAGATGTTAGACCGTTTCAGGTCATTGTTAATAGACTTTGGTGGTCATTGCAGGGCGGCTGGGTTCACGATGTCTGAGGCGAACCTTGATAGATTTGTTGACGGCATGGTTGAATATCTTTCAAACGACGATTCACCAGTGAAATTAGAAGAAGAACCAGCCTTGAATGCTCAACCCACTTTTTTTCTCGAACGTACAAAAATAAATTTATTGCAGCCTCTGGCACCGTTTGGCGAAGGCAATCCGCCGCCTCTATTGACAGACGGCACAAATATCTATACAATTGATGACCGGTTCAATATAATCGAGAAGGAGATCAATGGCAAACCTTAATTTTGCAAAGAAGGAACTCAATTTGAAAATTGTTTACTACGGAACAGGTCTTTGTGGCAAAACAACTAATTTACGTACGATATTTTCCGCTATGGGTCCAGATAGACGGGGACAGATGATGAGTCTTGCTACAGAACTCGATCAAACGCTGTTTTTTGATTTCTTACCAGTAGATTTGGGAAGTGTTAAGGGCTGGAAACTACGACACCACCTTTACACTGTACCAGGTCAGATATACTACAATGTTTCGCGCAAGTTAGTTCTTAAGAACGTTGACGGTTTGGTCTTCGTAGTAGATTCCCAGGAAGAACGCGTCGACGAGAATATCGAAAGTCTTAACAACTTACATGATAATCTGGGTAGTTATGGTTTGAACCTCAAAGATATCCCAATGGTTATTCAATATAATAAGCGGGATCTTCCCAATATTATACCGATAAGCGATCTGCAATTGCATATTAACCGCAATGGATATACTTATTTTGAAAGCGTGGCAATCCGGGGCATAGGTGTTTTTGATACTCTCAAGTCAATCTGTCAGCTCACCGTAGTCAAGCAGATGGAGAATCTGCCCAAGGTTTAAGTAACCCTCATTCATAGCTGATTCAACCTAAAAAACTATTGACTTTGGTTTAGTTGTTTGCTATAATTTACGCACAATGGATAAACAACGAACAATCACCCTAACTACTGAAAAAGCCAAAAAACTCGACAGTCTACTAGTTGATTTCTGCGAACAGGCAAATACAGTATGGGCGATTTTCGTCACCGCAGCAGGTCAGGTGTTGGTGCAGAAAGGGTTTGTTGATTCCTTTGATGTATTAGCGATATCTGCGTTGGCATGTGGTGTTTTCAATTCGACTATGGAACTAGCCCGGATAGTTGGGGAAAGGCATTTCAGTCAATTCTTGCAAGAAGGTAAAAAATTCAGCGTCTACTATATCGGTATCCACGAAGACTATTTATTGGTTTCGCTTTTTGACGACCGAACGCTACCCGGCGTCGTTAAGGTGGCGAGCAAGGATTTTTCAGTAGGTGCAGAGGAGGTTCTGAGAAACGGAAAATGAAACGGCGATCAGACTTCGAAAATTTCTATGTGTATGAAGGCAACAAGGTTGCTTATCTTGCTGGCCGGAAGATTATTGAGTTCCCAGGCGAACTCTTCAATCCATTATATGTATACGCCAATACTGGTTTGGGTAAGACTCATCTTTTGTTAGCAGTACAAGCTGAATTGAACAAGAAATCCACGACGAAGTTTTTCTCCGCCAAAGAATTCGAAAAAGCCCTGGATGAAACAAAAGTCTTTGACTGTTCAATTATTGTCGATGACCTACATGCGATATCAGATACATATTATGATGCACTTATCGGAGTTATTGATGCAGCATTAGCGAGCAACCGACAGGTGTGCTTCTCTGGTAACGCGGCACCCCGGGATTTGAAGAATTTTGATCCCCGTCTACTTTCCCGACTTGAAGGTGGTCTTATCTGCGACATATTACCGCCAAAAGAAATGGCACTTATCGACATGATCAAGAAGAAATCTGGTGAAGCCGGGGTTCTTTTGCCAGACAAGGTTGCCTTGGAGCTTGCCCAGATATCGACTGGTTCAATACGCACGATAGAGGGTATGATCAATCGCATAGTTGCCTATTCATCGCTCGGAAACCTATCACTCGATCCTAACAGTGTTCGTATGATTTTGAAGGACTTTTATCCCAAGGGTATTTATAGTCCGGTTTCTTCACTCCTTGAGGAATTGAAGAAGAACGCGAGTGAAGTATTGGTTGGTGTGTCAGAAAAACTCGATGTGCGCGAAGAGTACAAGGAGAAGATATACATCTGGAAGATGAAGGGGTTTGATACTACCGTTCTTAAACCTTTGCTGGAAGGCGATGTTGAAAAACTGAAAAAAGCATATGATGAATTCATCAAGAAGGTGGAAAGGCTTATTGAACTCCAGAAGGAATTCGGTTCACTTAACACGAGCGATTTTCCTGACGAAGCCATGAAGATTGAATCGATGTTATTTTCTTCTGAACACGCCGATGACATTGAAGAACTCATCGCGAAAATAAAACAGGTGGTTCAGGTTGCTCAAGCCAAGAGAGCATTTGAGGACTACCTTATTGGCGCGTGTAACAAGGATGCATATGACCTGTACAAAGCGCAGGTCGTCAAGAATTTAGGGGAGAAATTTAATCCCTTTATGGTATTTGGTAAAGAAGGGACCGGTCGAACGAGGTTCTTGGAAGAGGTAAGAATTGATCTGGAATCAGCAGATAAGGTGGTTTGCTTTGTTGATCTTGGCGTTGAAGATTCGGTACACCAGCTTGAGAAGACAAACCGCTTTGATGTTCTGATAATGGACAACTTCCATAATATTTTTTCTTATAACGAGGAACTTCGCAAGAAAGTATTTGATATTGTGAGAAATTCCCTTGGTTCTGGGAAGGCAGTAATATTCAGTTCAGCTAGATTCTCTTCTGATGTAGTGCTGGAAGAAGACGAAAAATCGATTTTCGAACTCGGTATCGAGGTTGAGTTGAAAGAACCGAGCTCTGACGTAGTTGAGTCTTATATCAAGACAAAGCTGGAGCCTGATAAGGCTGAATCTTTGATTGGCAAAGGGTTGCCAGAGTTTGCTGCTTTCTCCAAGATAGACGATTTTATTACTGATATGTCAAAGCAAGGTATTGCTTCAGTTGCAATGGTGGCCGACAGCGAGGTAGCTGAACGAACGGAAGCACCTGCCGAGCAGGAAGTAGTTCCATTGGGTCTGCTCGGAGAGACAATTGAAGCAGGCGAGGTCACCAGTGAGGATGTAACCAAAGAAGAAACTGGCATTCCTGACAAGAGTGAAGAAATCGCGGGTTTAGAAGTCTCACAGCAGTCTGTTGAGGAAACATCGGTTGTATCATTAGGTCTGCCTGGAGAAGAAGCGATCAGCAAACAAGAGGTTGAGGAAGAAAGACTACCAGAAAAACTAAAGGAAAAAACCGCGGCTCCAGTTGTTAAAGGCGAGCCACTCAAGGAAATCAGAGAAGAAAGGTTTATAGTAAAAGAAATCCGTGGTGAGTTGATTGAAGATAATTATTAATAAGAGGGTAGGAGAAGGCTCAAACATGGCTCAAAAAGGCAGCAGAAGACATGAGAAAGCTAAGAGGGCAGTAAATGGCAATTAAGGGATCTTTGGCTGAGGCATCTTTGCCAGACGTTATTCAGCTGCTAACATATTCTGGTAAATCGGGTTGTCTGTCGGTGACCGACGGTCGAAACTTCGGCAATGTTTTTATCAAAGACGGTAGAATCATTTATGCCACAATATTGAACAAGAAACAGCGACTCGGCGACATTCTTTTGATGAAGAGCATAATTGATAATGAAACCTTGTCGCGTGCCCTGGAAATACAGAAAACAGCTAAGAAAAAGAGACTGGGCGAGATATTCATTGAAATCGGCGCTTTGACAAAAGATGTATTAGAAAAAGAACTCAAGGGGCAGATCGAGCAAACGATTTTCACCATGTTGACGTGGGAAACCGGGTATTTCAATTTTGAGGCTGATCTGTTACCATCACATGAGGAATATACAGTACAGCTGTCAGCTCAAGAACTTCTGCTTGAAGGAGCAAGACGAATAGACGAATGGCGGCAAATTGAAAACAAGATACCGCCTTTTGAAACCGTGCTAATTCACAAAGGCGATAGCGCAGACATACCACTGACCTCTGATGAGAAGCAGATCATTGAGTTGATTGATGGCGCGCGGAGTATTGACGATGTCTTGAAGTTATCGAAGTTTGATTTCTTTGAGACATGCCGAACAATCTATGGATTACTTTCTGCTGGTTTATTGGAGAAACCTGAGAAACTCTTGAAGAGCAAGAAGACAACAGGGGACATATCAGAATATAAGAACCTCGGGTTTGCTTTTTATAAAACGGAGATGTTTGACGAGGCTGAACGGGAATATAAAAAGGTTCTCGATATTGATGACAAGAACGCGGAAGCACTATTCTATCTTGGACTTATTGAATTAACTCATGGTAGCTTTACCGGCGCGCGAGACAATTTATTGAAAGCACTAGCTCAAGACAATCGGGCATCAGTGCTCACTAATTTGGGCTATGTCTGCCTGAAGTTGGAATTGTATGATGAAGCAGTAGATTATCTGAATCAAGCGGTCGGGCTCGCACCAGATAACATGAGAGTAAAAACCAACCTGGCGATTGTTTTCTATGAAAAGGGCGATTTTGATAAAGCCGCTGAGATTTTTAGGGAAATTATTGATAAATCACCGGAGATTATAAGCCCATATATTTACTTACCGTTAGTTCATTTGAAGCAGGGGGATAGTGGGGCATCAGCCAAATTGCTGAATGATGCGATCGATCGATTCCCCAGATTCTCGATTTTTAAGAACAACCTTGCGGTGCTCTACGAAAGCACTGATAGACCCGAAGATGCCGAGAAGCTTTATAGGCAAGCGCTTGAAATAGATCCTGGAGACAATCTGGTGTGCCGAAATCTTGCTGATTTTTATTATGGAGCTCAGATTTTAGGTGCTGCGAAAGAATTGTATGAGAATATCCTTGATGAAAACAAAGATTGGCAGGTTTTATTCAAGCTGGGCAATATTTCACTACGCCAGGGCGATTCGGCAAATGCGCTGAGTTTTTGGGAACGAGCTCAGCAACTGAATCCGTCCGAGGAGATTATTGCACGTAACATCGAAGTATTGAAGAAGTCGGGTGGGAAATAGCTTTCAGAACCTAATCAGATACATTGAGCAAAAAACCCCGTTTAGATGCCAGAGTTACAAAGAAAAGCCACTCAAGAGACGTCTCAGAGTCAGGATGAGGGTTCTGGATATCAAAGATTTTGCAAAGTATGAAACATACCTGAGAGACAATGACACTGAGCTGGAGAAATTAGTGGAAACGCTGACTATAAATCTGTCGTATTTCTTCCGAAACCCTGAAACTTTTTTCTTTTTGAAAGACTACATATTTCCAGTACTTAAAAGAAAAAAGGACAACCTTGTTTTCTGGAGCGCTGGATGTGCACAAGGCGAGGAACCGTATTCTCTTGCAATTATGGTTGCGGAAAGTAGGATGCTCGATAATGTGAAGATATTTGGTACTGATATAGACAGCAGGGTGTTGGAAGTCGCACACCAGGGGTTGTATTCAGACACTGCCTTTCAGTATACTCCAGACGATCTGCAGAAGAAATATTTCAAACGTGTTCCTGATGGTCATTTGATCGATACCAGGTTGAAAGAGCGGGTTACTTTTTTAAATGTTGATCTCTTTGCGACCCCTCCTTTCGGACCATGTGATTTGATAATATGCCGAAATGTGATGATCTATCTTGACCGAAATGCCCAATCAACTATCCTTAAGAATTTCTACGATTATTTGAAGCCTGATGGCTACTTGGTGATCGGTAAAGTGGAATTGCTGATAGGCATCCCTGAGGTAGAGTTGTTCAACACAGTAAGCCGAGTTGAACACGTCTACCAGAGAAAAGAAATGTCTTTATAAGACAACTGGGAAAAGGATAGTACAGGTTAGCTATTCGCAGAGATGAACGAACAAAAGGTTGGTATCGGTGAAGTTCGGGTTGAACAAGGTAAGGTTAAACTCCTCGCTTTTGGCGTTGGTTCTTGTATTGTGATAATACTTTATGACGAAATGAAGAAAATTGGCGGCCTTGCCCATTGCCTTTTACCGTTTGGCAGCGATATGAGTCTAAAATATCCGCATGATGCGATAGCCGAAATGCTCAGACAGATGTCTCAAAAAGGGGCATCTAAAGGTAAAGTCGTCGCCAAGATAGTGGGTGGTGCTACAATGTTCGAAGGTTTTGAACGACATGCAATTGGTAAGCGTAACGTAGTAAAAACTAGGGAGGAACTGAACAGCATCGACATCCCAATAATTGCTGAAGACGTATTTGGTAACTGGGGTAGATCGATTTCATTCAATATTGATAACGGTGAAGTCAAGGTGAGGTCGTACCGACACGGGGAGAAAATTCTATGAAGATAATAGTCCGCAAAGCGAGGCGTGATCGGTGAAGAAAAAAGTCCTCATTGTCGAAGATTCAATTTTAATGCAAAGGGTTATTGGCGATATTATTAGTTCGTCAAGCGATTTTGAAGTTTGCGGTTATGCCCGTGATATAATTGAAGGATGGGCGAAATTCAACAAGCGGCAGCCTGACCTCGTTACCCTCGATTATGAGCTACCTGGTGAGAATGGTTTGGTATTACTGAGTAAGATCATGAATTCAAAGCCAACGCCTGTTCTAATGCTGTCAGCACACACTAAAGACGGCGCTGAGTTGACGATCCGTTCATTGGAAATGGGGGCAGTGGATTTCTTCACAAAACCATCGGGTCCTATTTCTATTGATTTATATAACTATAAGATGGACTTGATAGATAAACTGCAGACCGCGAGTAAAGCAAGGCTTCCCGAGGTCCTGAAGGATAAGGTTCGGAAGAAAATATCGACATTCCGTGAGCTCTATGTTGGTATCGCCGCATCGACTGGCGGTGTGCGTGCGCTCAACTATATCATTCCTTCGTTCCCGGCAAAGTGTGGTTTGCGAATTATTGTGGTGCAGCATATGCCAAGGTATTTTACTGCCAGCCTTGCCTTGCACATGAATGAGCGAGCCAGTATGGTCGTTAGAGAAGCGGAAGATGGTGATCCAATCTCGGATGGAGAAGTTCTTGTTGCACCGGGTGGCCATCACATAAAGGTCGATGATGTCGGAACCAAAGTTGTGCTAAGTGACGAGCCAGCAAGACACGGCGTTAAACCATCGGCAGATATTTTATTTGAATCTATGGCAACCGTTTACAAAGATTCCACAGTCGGTATTGTTTTAACGGGGATGGGACGTGACGGCGCCGCCGGCATAAAGGTAATAAAGAAACACGGTGGTGTTGTTATTGCTCAAGACCCGGATGACGCGATTATCGGAGGGATGCCGCAATCAGCGATAAATACCGGTGTGGTCGATTATGTTCTGCCATTAAATTTAATCCCAGACAAGATTTTTGAGTACGTTGCGAAAAAGATATGAAACAAGGAAGTAAGGATCTACAGGAGCAGCTCACAGCACTAGAACTTAGAGTCAAACACTTCAAACCTGAAGATGACAAAGCGATAAGGGGTGAAATAAAAAAGATATACGTCGACATTGCGAATGGCCTTAAGATACTCACCGAAGCCCAGGAAAAAATAAGAAGCATTGCTCATGAGTTTAAGAAAAGTAAAACAACTCATACTGAAGTTGATAAGTTCTATTCTTTTGTGAAAACACAGACGTCAGTTGAATTAGATCTGGCTACGTTGCTTGACCGCGCTTGGAACCTCATAGTCATGGAGGACTTGGATGAAGCAATAAAGGTGCTTAAGAGAGTTCTTGATATTGAGCCAAAAAACATAAAAGGATTAGGTTTTATGTGCTTAGCCTTGATGGACAAGGATCAATATGATAATGCCATGATGCACCTACAAAAGGTTTTGGTTATTGAACCTGACAACCCTTTTGCGCTCAATAACCTTGGCTATATATGCTATAAAAAGGGCATATGGGGTGAGGCAATAGAACATCTGGGTAAAGCCGCAAAGCAAAAAAAGGATCGAATGGCATCGCTGTATGCCAACTACTACTTAGGTCTGGTTTATTACGAGCGGTCAATGCTCGACGATGCAGTAAGATTCTTCAAGAAGGCGCTCAAACTTGGGCCAAATTTACAGGAAGCTTATTACTATCTGGGTTTGGCTGAGGTGAAGCGCTTTGAGTTCAAGAATGCGATTGTCTATTTCGAGAAGTGTGTTCTTATCGACCGCCGGTCAAAATACAGCAAGCTCAGCAAGGCTGAATGCGATAAAATCAGACCCCTGATTGATACACGCAAGAAACTGAAGGATTTAAGTAGCCGGCAATCAAATGACGATGAGTAGAATTATACAAAACCGTGAGCTCAAACGCTGTTTAGGTGATATCATCGATCTAGCGATAAAAGTAGGTGGCTATATATTCAAGAGTGCTGAGAAAAAGAAGCAGCTTCGTTACAAGGGAGAAGTTGATATTGTAACGCAATTCGACAAAAAATCACAGGATATGATTGTTGCGGAACTGGCAAAGAAATATCCACGATATGGTATCCTTAGTGAAGAGGGGATAAGGTGTAATGCCGATGCTTTGCTAAAGTGGATAATCGATCCCCTGGATGGTACAACGAATTTTGCTCATGGATTACCGATTTGGACAATTTCCATTGCCCTGGAAGTAGAAGGAGATATTTTACTCGGTGTTGTCTATGATCCGATGCGTCAGGAAATATTTTTTGCAATCAAAGGTAATGGTGCATTTAGGGACCAGAAGAGAATAAAAGTGTCAGGTGTTCGGAAGTTAGACCGTGCCCTCCTTGTTACTGGTTTTCCTTACGACATAAGAACGTCAAGTGAAAACAACTTGAGTCACTTTGCCGACTTTGCGGTACGTGCCCAGGCAGTGAGGCGTTTGGGCTCTGCTGCATTAGATCTGTGCTACACTGCGTGCGGTAGATTCGACGGTTATTGGGAACTTAAACTTTCACCATGGGATCAAGCAGCAGGTTCGTTGATTCTCAAGGAGGCAGGTGGTAGGATTACTGATTTCAATGGTAACAAATTTGATATCTATGGCGACGAAGTCCTTGGAACAAATCGCTTAATTCACCATCAAATGATGAAAGTATTGAGATTGTAGTTTTTTTGACCTTTTAAAATGCATGGCTGAACACTAACCCTGCAGCATATTGCCGTCCGGTAAGAAAATAACCATCATAAATTTGTTCTTTTTCATCAGTTGCATTATGCGCGGTTAGAAACACCTTGAATATCTTGTACCTATAAGCGACACTTGGGTTTATCATAAACAATGGGGGTAGGTCATTCACTACTCCATCTCGCGCCGCATAATGTACTGCTTCCGCCGCGATCACGATGGGGCCTAGCCCTATACTTATCGTATCACACGCGGTATGTCGGGGAACAAAGGCAATTATTGTATCCGACCAGTTATAAGTAACACACAGGGAGTTTTCAAATTGCATATTTTTGTATCTGAAATCGTCTTTTATTGTTACGTATATGTTTAATTCCTCAACATCCCTTTTTGTTTTTATAATAAAACCTTGGCCGGGTGCGAGTTTTTCGCGCCAACTATTATAAGACCCGATAATTTGAAAGCTATGGTGATAGAGATCTACTTTGAGATCAAGAGCAAGACCGGTTTTGAGACTTTCACTGGGCATCGATATTCTGTATTGAAGTGGCAGTGCTGGATCGAACTTCTGCTTTAGCGTCCGTATCAAAGGACCAGTTCTGAAGCTTGCGCCGACTTTCAATCTTGGATTGAGGTATTGTATGTTGAGTGTCGGTGATGGGAAGCTTTGAGATAACCGCGAACCGACCGAGAGATGGAGGTTACTTATGTGTAATTTGCCAGTCAGGTTCGGTTCGAGTTTTTTCCCTGAATAAATACCCCTGATTTCAAAATGAGGCAGGTAGATAACACGATCAAAGATAAGATTTACAGCAGCAGTGTATTCTTGGTAATTCAGGCTATTGATCTGCCAAAAATCAGCGTTGGTGGTAGTCAAGATGATTGCCCACGGTAGGTTCACTACCATATCAAGGTTAGGGCAGAGCAAGCGGTATTCATCATTCCTTTTATGGAAAAGGCCGTTAACTGATGGTTTCAGAAAGAGATGGGCTAGTGGTATTGAGTAGGAAAGTGTACCACTTGCGCTTATTACTGAATCCCAATCCTCACGTTGATCGTACAAGGCAGAAAGCCTGAAATTCTTAAACACAATATCACCCAAACCGCCAAAATACTGATTTCCATAACAACCGAGCTCGATACTTTTCTCGGCTTGTTCTAACCACAGGTGTGGCTCTGGAAATATTATCTGGGATAGGTCAGGGATCGGCGGCAGTGAATCAACGCTGACAAGGAACAATAGGAATCCTATCATAGATACTCGTTTAAACAACTATTCTTGAGTCTTTCTATTTTCGTTCGGTCTGGTTGTTCTATGATACCTTTCTCGGTTACTATACCACTTATTAAGTCAGCTGGTGTAATATCAAATGCGGGGTTGTAAATTCCTGCCCGGTCAGCAACGATTTTTTTATTATTAAATTTCCTTAGTTCGTCTTCAGAGCGCATTTCGATCGGTATATCAGTACCTGTTTCGATACTAAAATCAAAAGTGGAGAGTGGTGCTGCGACATAGAACGGTACGTTATTATGTCGGGCAATGATTGCCAAGCCGCGGGTGCCGATCTTATTAGCAGTATCCCCGTTTAACGCAATGCGGTCAGCACCTACAATGGTCAGGTCCATCTCCGGCATATAAGTGGCAGCCATATTATCAGATATAACATAGGTCTTAATACGGTTCTTCGTGAGTTCCCATGAAGTCAGTCGCGCCCCTTGCAATAGTGGCCTAGTTTCACAAGCATAGACAACCGGATTCTTGTCCTGGTTTTCTGCCGTGTAGATAATACCGAGCGCCGTGCCAATACCGCTGGTAGCCAAGGCGCCAGCATTGCAGTAAACCATGATTTTAGCACGTACCTTTACCAATTCACTACCATATTGGCCGATGTACTGACAAGCATTTCGATCCTCCTGCTCGATTGCCTGTGCTTCTTTCAAAAGCTCTTCAAACAGGTTTTTTGACTTGACGGCAACATCTTTCATACGTTTGGTTGCCCAAAAAAGGTTAACTGCCGTAGGTCGGGCAGATCCTAAGTAGTCAGCTGCTTTGAGTATGCTCTCGAGCTCGTTTGAATGAGCTGTTAAGACAACGCCATAGGCAGCGGCAATACCGATCAACGGAGCGCCGCGCAGCTTCATGTCTCTTATCGCATTATATACATCGTCTACAGTTTTCAGACATACATATATCTCTTTCCCTGGCAGCTGAGTTTGATCCAGAATCGTTATCGAGTTTTCGTTCTGTTTGTACTCAAGGGGTCTAAAGTCCAGCATGATTACTCAATACCTGCGTATCTTTTTGCCGATTGGATTGTATTATTAAGGAGCATTGTTATGGTCATTGGGCCAACGCCACCAGTGACTGGTGTTATCGCACTCGCTTTTGCACTCGCTTCGTCAAAATCTACATCACCAACGACTCGATGTCCACTTTTTCTGGTTTTATCTTCTATCCATGTTTGCCCGACAATTATTACTACAGCACCTTGTTTTATCATGTCAGCAGTTACAGAATTGGGTTTGCCCGCGGCTAAGACTAGAATATCAGCAGATTTAGTTATATCACCCATATTTCTTGTGCGCGTATGGCAGAGCGTGACGGTCGCATTGCCCCCTGGCTTTTTTTGTACGAGGATCATGGCGAGCGGCTTTCCTACGATATTACTCCTTCCTACAATTACGACATGACTGCCTTCAATTTCGATATTGTTGCGCAATAGCAATTGCTGAATACCGTACGGCGTACAGGGAAGAAAATTTGGTGAGCCAACCATCATTTTACCGATATTTATTGGATGAAAGCCATCAACATCCTTGTCTGGTTCTATTGCTGATATGACCTTGTCTTCACTTATATGATCGGGCAATGGTAGTTGTACTAAAATTCCATGTATTGTTTTGTCTTGGTTAAGTTCATCAATGAGTTTTAGAACATCTGCTTCAGGATAGTCAGCTCCGAATTCATACTTACGCGATACTAAACCAATTGAGGCACACGCCTTTTCTTTATTCCGTACATAAGACAGGGAGCCAGGATCATCACCAATAAGAATAACAGCAAGTCCAGGAACGATATCATATTTATCTCTAAGATCAACTATTTCTTGTTTCATTTCTTCACGCATCCTGCTTGATAGTTCTCGACCACTCAAAATTTTTGCCATTTTACCTCCTTATTCAATAAATAAAATGCTGTTGAAAAAATGATATTCATAATGTCGTTAATGTCAATATAATACAGTAATTGTGTATGGTCAATTGAACAGTTACATAATGCAATTCTTGCTACTTCGGTCTACAATTGTTTCTTTATGAAGTATCCCTTGAACTCATTAACAGAAAGACTGGCAAAAATTAGAAGAATCGTTTCGACCGGCATTCGGTATCTTGCAAGACCGACATGGGTAAAGATATATGTTGCCGAGATAATTATTAACACAAGGAGGATCACTAAAGACTGCTTTATGTAGTTGTGGCTCAGGGACAATATAATGCCGATAATACCGAGTACAAGGAGCGGCCCATAGATCATGGTGTTTATTACCCGGTACTTTATCGCGTCGACTGAGCCGTTTATCTCAGGAGGTGCAAACCACCAAAAATAGAAGGCTTTGGTGAATAGCAGGTTCATAAATTTGGTAGGGTTTTGCACGATGAATATTAGTCCTTGGGTGATGAAATAATCCGAGCGTTCTATTTCAGTTTTTCTGCCGAGTTTATCCTTGATTTTTCTCGAAAGGGTACTGGTCATGAGCACAAAATGAGGGTTGGAATCGTGCACCACCCGGTAGTAATCAGTGCCCGTTGCATTTGGGTTATTACCAATCCAGAGATTCTTGCAAAACTGCGTTGTAACCGGGACGAGGCGGTGGTGGATTTTGTGATTCCTGATTGTCCAGGGTACCAGAACGACAAGTGTTACTAAAATAAGCAGGCAGAGCTTTCTGAATTCGACAGGTTTTTTTACGAGATACCATATAATGAGCGCTGGGAAAAATGCAAAAGCAATAGGGTTAGTCAATATGGATAAACCCATGGTTAGACCGCAGAGAAAAGTAGTCCCCAGAGAGTTGTTTTTGAGTTTTAGTATAAAAAAGATAGTTAGGCTCATGAAAAAGACGGTCCACACCGTAGGGGTTAGTTTCGTTGAATAGTAAATAAGAGGAGGATACAAAGACGCCCCTAATGCGGCAATGATTGCTGATAGTCTATTAAATAACAATAGCGTAGTTTTGTAGATAATCCATATAGTCAAAGCAGATACGAGTATTTGGATTAATTGGATAATCAAGTAAACCGAGTTCTTTTGTCCGAATTGGTAGAAAAAACTGAGAAAGTAAGGATATAGCGGAGCGTGGCTTGAGGTGTTTTCTATAGTATGGCTGAATTCATTGATGCGAGAAAAGCCGCGACCTTCCACGATATTTTCGGCAATGTCACCATACTCCCACGCTTGTGGATCCACATAGCTTTTCAATACTATCATGCATATAAGCCTTGCGCTAAATCCGATGACGATCAGCAGAATGAGTAGTTTGGCAAATATTGCAGATTTGTTTGATTGCACCCGGCTATTATAGTTTTTCGTGGATTTAAGTCAATACCGGGATTACACAATCTCGGGTTTATTCTTATTTCGGGTTTGAGTCGACCTCCCTTTTATGTAAAAGGGAGGTCGACTGGATTGTTCAGTCTTCGAATTCCTCACCGTGTTTTATGATGATTTTCTTCTCGATCCTTTTTCCCATTGGTTTTTTCAATTGCTCTCTTTGTTCGGGTGTAAGGATAGAATGGATCTTCAATTTCTGGTCTAACATAAGCTGTTTTATCTTCAGTTGGAGATCGCTCATTTCTTTGGTGATGGTCATGAGTTTGCTGCGATTCGGGTTATCTGCCTTCATTTCTTTTTGCATATCAAGGTGTTTGAGCTGAATTTCAGCACGCAGCGGGATTACTTTTTTCTTAACTTCGTACCTTGAATTTTCAATTTCTTCTCGCTGCTCAGGGCTTAGGTCAAGCATTTCTAATTTCATCATGTGTCCGGGTTGATGTCTGGCTTCGTGCCCACCTTGTCCTGGGTCGTCGAATTTTTGTGCAAAACCATAAGATGTTATGATCATAAGCCCAATCAATACTAATAGGTTCCTTTTCATTTAATTCCTCCTTCTATGAGATTTAGACTATTACCAGGTAGCAATGGTTTAATACTATGCGCTTCAATTTATTTCCACAATCCAGATCTTTTCCATGATTACAGGAGTACTTGGTCGATCCATAGGGTCGGTCTTGACATTGCCGATCCGGGTGACAATATCCATTCCCTCAATTACTTTGCCGATGATAGTATAACCGCCATCAAGTCGGGGTTGTGGTTCAAGACAGATATAGAATTGGCAGCCATTTGTATTAGGCCCGCTATTAGCCATGGCAACAGTTCCTTTTAGGTGGGTCAGTTTTGATGATATTTCATCGTCAATTCGGTAACCTGGTGAGCCCGTCCCGTCACCGCGCGGACAGCCGCCTTGGATCATAAAACCTTTGATAATACGGTGAAAAGTAAGGCCGTTGTAAAAACCCTCATTAGTAAGCTTGACAATATTAGCTACATTATTGGGTATTTCTTCTTTGTACATTTTTACAATGATCTCACCATAGTCTTTTACCTTTATATGCATGTACGTACCTTTTTCCAATGCTAGTTTGCTTTGCCCATCTTTTGGCCCTGTACACATGACAAGAGCTAAAAGGACAAGGAACAGATATTTCATCATACCTCCTTAGATAGTTTATTATAATAATCGAGCACTTGCCGGGCGATATTTTGCCATGACACTTTTTGCGCAAATGCCCGACCACCTTTGCTGAGACGGTTTCTGAGCTTATTGTCCAAGAGCACCTTGGACACTTCATCGGCAATGTTACAGGGGTTTTTAAAATCAAAGAGCAATCCATTCACGCCATGTTTTATAACTTCATTGTATCCGGGTATATTTGACGCCACAACTGGTTTGCCTGTTGCCATTGCTTCGGTAAGTACGATGCCAAAAGTTTCGCCGCCGGTTGCCGGTGAAACATAGACGTCGCACGTGGCGTAATATCGAGGGATGAGCTGAGCTGGCACAAAACCCTCAAAAAACACTGAATCACGAAGCTTAGCCGGGATTGAGTTCTTATAGCGCTCAATAGATGGACCTGAGCCGACGACAATCAGTATTGCCTCGGGGATTTTCTTTTTTATCAGTGGATATGCAGCAAGGAGATGATTGAGTCCTTTTCTTGGGTCTAACCTGCCCAAAAAAAGGATCTTTGGCACGTTGTCAGGGAACTTATCCAGAGCAGGAACAGCCGGGTTGAACCTTTTTATATCAATACCATAGGGGATTATTCTATATGGTAGAGGGAAATGCGGATGCGTTGTCTTCCAGGCTGTTTTTGAACCGTATATTGCACCGTGCATTTTCTTCTGAAAACGTTGTTTGAAGATAACCTTGGCAAACTTGTAAAAATTGATGCCTGTAAACGCAGTATGGAATGCTACTATATTGACTGCTTTTGAATAGTGAAATGCCCAGTACGGAAGGTTCCAGCCCAAAGGCCCATTGGTGTGAATAATATCAAAATTCTGTTCCCGGATATAATTCCTAACCAAAAAGGGTAATTTGGGATGGAAGGTTACAGTTATCGTTGCACTATTTGCTTTCAACAGATAGCACCTTCCAATCCTTTTGACGTGAGAGTCATCATTGTAAACCGTAGGATATTTGGGTGCGAGAATAACTACATCATTGCCGAGTCTTCTCAGATATTTGCTCAAAAAATGCATATATTCGGAAACACCCCCAGGGTGTGGGTAATAGGCGTCAGAACAGATAAGTACTTTCAGCCGTCTCAAAGCACCCTATAATAGCAAGATAATGAAGAAAGTCAAATGATATTTTATGAGAGCTCTGACAAAGTATTCATCGCTCTCTCGATTACAAAGATGCACGAAAGATTACAGTGATATTTCATGTATGTCCTATTGACAAATAGCTTCTATTTGATATAATAGAGACTTGAACAGCAAACCTGTTCAAAGGAGGATTTGTACGAAATGAAAAGGTATTCTGAAGATGAAATGAAGAAGCTTTTAGAAGCTTCTTTTGTTACCGCAAAAGAGGGCGAGATCCTAAAGGCTTCAGTAATCAAAAAGACTGACAATGGCGTTCTTCTGAATCTTGGACTTAAAGCCGAAGGTTTTTTACCTCTTGAAGAATTTGCAGCACCAGAAGATGCAGCAGTTGGCAAAGACGTTTATGTATTTTTGGAAGCCTATGAGGACCGCGATGGGTTTCCAGTGATTTCAAAAAAGAAAGCCGAATTTCAGCTTGCCTGGGATAAAATAAAACATCTCTACGAAAATAGCGAACTTGCCATGGCCACCTTGAAGAAGCGCATAAAAGGCGGGTTTACTGTTGATATAATCGGCGTTGAGGCTTTCTTGCCCAGTTCTCAGATTGAATTCAAATCACAGGCTGAGATTGATGCTGCGATTGGTAGCAAGGTTGGTGTGAAGATTGTAAAGATCAATATGATGCGCAAGAATATTGTCGTTTCCAGGAGACTTGCCGTTGAAGAAGAGCAGGTGAAAACACGTAAGATAATCTTCAGCAAGATAAAGGTCGGCGATATTATTGATGGCACAGTACGTAACATAACTGATTTCGGCGGTTTTATCGATATTGGCGGGATCGATGCTTTGCTTCACATAACTGATATCTCATGGTCAAAGATAACCCATCCAGCTGAGATATTAAAGGTCAGCAGCAAGATAAAGATTAAGGTGTTAGTAATGGACCCTGAGACCGGCCGTATAGCTGTTGGTTTAAAGCAATTGTCTCCTCATCCATGGGCAAAAATCGAGAAGAATTTCCCGGTTGGCGCAAGGATTAAAGGAAAAGTCACGAGCGTCGTTGACTATGGCGCATTTGTTGAAATTGAGAAGGGTATTGAAGGACTCGTTCACGTTTCGGAAATGTCCTGGAAAAAAGATATCAAAGACCCGACGAAAATTCTCAAAGTTGGTGATATTGTAGAGGCAGTCGTCTTGTCGATTGCTCGTGACGAACGAAGGATTTCGCTCGGCATGAAACAGACCAGACCAGATCCTTGGTCAACGGTCGATGAGAAATTCGAAGTTAATCAAAAGGTTGTCGTGAAAGTTACTAACCTCAAGGACTTTGGTGCTTTTGTGCAGCTTATCGATGGGGTTGAAGGTTTGATTCATGTGAACGACTTTTTCTGGGATAAAAAGGTTAAGAAGGCTTCTGATTATTTGAAGAAAGGTCAGAATGTTGAGGCTGTGATCCGAATGATTGACCGCCGAAACCGTAGGATTTCTTTGTCCATAAAACACACAAAAGAAGATCCTTTTAACGGATTCACTAACCGCCACGATGAAGGTACAATGGTGATCGGAAAGGTCAGCGATATTTTGCCTAAAGGCATAAGGCTTATGCTCGAAGGAGGCATTGAGGAGTTTATCCCGGCAAATTATTTGGCGCGGCGTGGGAAAAAGCCTAAGGACTTGTACAAGTTGGGTGAAGAAGTCGAGGTCATAATCAGGAAGATTAATCCCAGATTAAGAAGAATTATACTCAGCGAAAAAGAACTCCATAAACCACGCGTCAAGAAAAAGGAACCGGTTAAGCCTAAGCCAACTGATAAGTTTACCATCGGTGATATTCTCGGTGCCAATAATAAAGAAACCGATAAACCAAAATAGATTCCTTTACAATGTAATTTGCAGAAGATAATTAATCTTGGCTGCAAACTGAATCAGTATGAGGGATTTTGTTTGGCAAAGAAATTTGCCGACACCCCAAATTTGATTATTGTCAATACTTGTTGTGTGACAAAAGAAGCCGAGACCAAATCACTGAGGAAATTCAGATCAGCAAAAAGACAATATTTTGATCACAAGGTTATTGCGACTGGATGTGCCTGTCGGCTCGCCCCTGAAAAATTCCATAGTGCTGATCAAGTTATTGATAACGTACAAAGGAATGAGTTCATCAAAGGCATTTTTCCAGAGCCTGAAAAATCCAGATATTTTTTGAAAATTCAAGACGGCTGCAACGGGAAATGCTCTTACTGTATCGTGGCAAAGATGAGGGATACAGTTGAAAGCAAAGCGATAGAAGAGATCGTCAAGGAAATCAAATGGGCGGTGTCGCGCGGTTATCAAGAAGTTGTGCTTGTCGGTGCTAATATCGGTCTTTACGGTTATGATATTTGGTTGCAACTAATAGATTTACTGAAGGCGCTTAGTAAAATATCTGGTCTGCCGCGACTCAGGCTTTCGTCGCTTGAGCCTAATTTCGTCAATGAAGACTTGATTCGATGCCTGAAAGATTTGCCCTTTTGTCGCCATTTTCATTTGCCTGTACAGAGTGCTGATAACAACATCCTGGTAGCAATGAAACGGCAGTACGACATCGTGTATCTTGAAAAGATAGTATCTCTGATAGCTAAAAGTTTCACTGATGTTGCGATTGGCGCAGATATAATCGTAGGCTTTCCCGGTGAAATGGAACAGGAGTTTGACAATACGTACAAGTTTATCAAAGGACAGCCATTTACTCATTTGCATGTTTTCCCGTATTCACCAAGACCATTGACCAGCGCGTATATCCTGGGTGACCCAATAGACCGTAGAACAAAGCGACAACGCCTGTGGCAGCTAAAGGATCTGATCAAGGAGAAAAACCATGAGTTTAGAAAACGCCTTTTGGGTAAGTCGTTTGACGTTGTGATTGAGGGGAGCGATCCAGTACCGAATGGATTAACGGATAACTATATCAGGGTATTTATCAACGGTGTGTGCAATACAAAGCGAGCAACCATTAGGGTAGAAAGGGTAACAGTTGATAAGACGTTTGGTTCTATATAAATACAGTCTTGCGTTTTATTCGGTATAGCAATGCAAATGTAGACACCCGATTTATCGGGTATCTCATATATTTTAGCAGAGTCAAAAATGGCTATGAAATTTTTCATTAAAACCTTTGGTTGACCTTTTATACAGGTTTTACAATATATAGAAATCCTGCAGATAATAACTATTGACTTTTTTGCCTAATTGATATAAAATGCAAAAT
>JBARXC010000151.1:0-176171 GCA_049647125.1 bacterium
TGACAATGCTAATTTAGAGGTTGAATTAATTACGCCGGTAGCGATTGAACAGGGTCTGCGTTTTGCAATCCGCGAAGGCAGCCGAACGGTCGGCGCTGGCGTCGTAACCAAAATATTAGAATAATGAGAGTAATTATCACCTTAGCTTGTCAGAAATGCAAAGCCCGGAATTACACGACCACGAAGAACAAAAAGAAACAAAAGCGTCTGGAAGTAAAAAAGTATTGCCGTTCTTGTCGCAAGCATACCTTGCATAAGGAAGTCAAGTGAACCTCGCTACGCTAAATACTCATATCGAAATTCGAAATCCTAAACAATTTCTAAATCCAAATGGCCGAAATTCAAAAAAACGTTTAGAACTTAGTGCTTTGAATTTGGAATTTGAAAGTATAGGCCTGTAGCTCTAACGGCAGAGCATCCGGCTCCAAACCGGAGGGTTGGGGGTTCAAATCCCTCCAGGCCTGGTGTGAAGAGTCTAACTGTGATTAAAAAAACATTGGATTATTTAAAAAAGATCTACATTGAGATGTGCAAGGTCACATGGCCTACACGCAGCGAATTGATAAACTCAACGATCGTTGTCATTATCATATCAGCTATTGTCGCGGTTATCATCTATATCTTTGATCTTATTTTCTCAAAGGGACTCGCTTTAATAGTAAAATAGACCATGAAACACGCTAAAGAAAACTCAGTGCAGTGGTTTGTTGTCCATACGCTTACCGGACACGAGCAGAAAGTCAAGAGGATATTGAAGAAAACAATACATGAAAAAGGGTTAGATAAGTCCTTTGGCAAAATCGTGATACCGGTTGAAAACCTCGTGAAGATCAGGAAAGGAAAGCGGGTAATAGAGGAAAGGCGCCTGTATCCTGGCTATATAGTTATTGAGATGGAAAGCAATGATGATAACCTGCGCTTGATAAACTCAATCCCTGGTGTAACTCATTTCCTTGGCTCCAGGACTAAACCAATACCCCTTGTCAAAGACGAAATAGATGCTCTTCTCGCCCAAGTTGAAGAATCAAAAGAAAAGGTGGTTACGAAAATCCCCTTTGCTAAGGGCGAAAAGGTAACCGTCATAGATGGACCGTTTGCCGACTTCATCGGCACAATCGAAGACGTTTACCCGGAACACGAAAAAGTCAAAGTATTAGTTGTTATATTTGGTCGAGCCACGCCAATTGAATTGGGATTCCATCAATTGAAAACTATGTGAGGAAACATATATGGCAAAGAAAGTTATTGCAACCGTAAAGCTACAGATTCCTGCAGGCAGTGCGACACCAGCACCGCCAGTTGGCCCAGCTCTTGGGCAACATGGTGTTAATATAATGGAATTTTGTAAGGCTTTCAATTCTGATACGAAAAATCTTTCTGGTTTGATTATCCCCGCGGTGATTACGATATATGTCGATCGAACTTTTACGTATATTTTGAAGAGTCCACCTGCTGCCATCTTATTAAAACAGGCTGCCGGTATTGCAAAAGGTTCACCCGTGCCGAATCAGGATAAGGTTGGAACAGTCACAAAAGCACAGGTTAAGGACATTGCCGAACGTAAGTTCAAAGACCTTAACAGCGACACGATTGAGCAAGCAATGAAAATAATCGAAGGTACGGCAAGAAGCATGGGGATTACGGTGGAGGATCAATGAAGCGTTCGAAACGTTATCGAGAAACCATAAAAAATATCGAAGCTAAGAAATATACTTTGCGCGAAGCGATCGAAAAAGTAAAACAAATAGCCAAAGCCAAATACGATGAATCCGTCGACATAGCTCTGAAGCTCAATATAGACCCGAAAAAGACTGACCAATTGATTAGAGGTATCTCGAATCTGCCGCATGGAACCGGAAAAAAGAAAAAGGTCCTCGTTTTGACCAAAGGTGATAAGGAAAAAGAGGCTCAGGACGCAGGAGCTGACTATGTTGGTTTTGATGAGTATATTGATAAAATAAAAGGCGGTTGGGCTGATGTTGATGTGATTATTGCGACGCCTGACGTCATGTCAGACGTCGGCAAACTGGGAAAAATCCTCGGACCAAGAGGTCTCATGCCCTCGCCAAAAGTCGGTACGGTCACTTTCGAAGTTGCTGATCAAGTACAGGCTCTAAAAAAGGGGAAAGTGGAATTCAAAACTGATAAAACCGGATGTCTCCACATCGCAGTCGGGCGGATTTCCTTTGATGCGGATAAACTGCGTGAGAATGTTATAACATTCTTGGAAGATCTGCTCGCGGCAAAATCAACGAGTGTAAAAGGACAGTTCATAAAATCTATGACTATTTCATCAACGATAGGACCAGGTATCACACTTGATGCGAAAAGTGTCCTGGATGAAGTACGGAAGGGGGGTCTATAATGGCATCGCAAAAAAACACGGAGTATCTAGCAAAGACAACCGAGCATCTGAAAACAGGAAAAGCATTCTACTTCACTGACTTCACTGGTTTAACCGTTAAAAGCTTGGAAAAACTACGTCGAGAGTTGAAAAAAAACCAGGGCAGTTACCTTGTCTTGAAGAATACAATTGGATTCTTGGCTATGAAGGATCTGGGATTCGACGAAACCACGATAAAACAGCTTTTCAACGGGCCAACCGGTATCGCCATAGCTTTTGAGTATCCAATCGTCCTTGCAAAAATAATAACAAGCCATGAAAAACTGAGAGTAAAGGGCAGTTTTATCGAAGGCGATTTCTTCACTACCGAAGAAGTAATTGCTTTTTCAAAAATACCTTCAAAAGAAACACTATATAGCCAAGTTGTTGGCTCACTAAATATACTTGGTAATTTCGTTAATGTGTTAGAAGGTATGGTAAGAAATTTGATTTACACGCTTGAAGCGATAAAAAACAAGGAGGTAAAATGACGACAAAAGCCAAGAAAAGTGTTGAGACTTTAGTTGATGAAATCGGTAAGTTAACAGTAATTGAATTATCCGAACTCGTGAAAGTACTTCAAGATAAGTTCGGCGTCACTGCCGCGGCACCGGTTCAGGTTGTTGCCCAAGCAGGTGGCGATGCCGCAGCAGGAAAAGCCGAAGAGAAAGATGAGTTCAACGTGTTAATGACTTCTTGCGGTGACAAAAAGATCCAGGTTTTGAAAGTGCTGAGAGAACTTACCGGCCTTGGGCTTAAAGAAGCAAAGGACATGATTGACAATCTGCCTAAAGATGTAAAGGAAAGTGTTCCTAAAGAAGAAGCGCAGAATATGAAAAGTAAGCTCGAGGAGGTCGGAGCAACTATTGAGCTCAAGTAAACAAGACCCTGGTCCTCAACAAAGCATAAGAATCAACTGGTCAATAACTTGCTGAAGAGAATACTTATCGCTGTTAACTGTAATACTGTAAGTCTTTGAGCAGCATGCAAACTACAGTTTACAAAAGATATTATCGTAAGTTTCTATATTACAGGGGATAGAAATATAAAGTTATGAGAAACATTATTAATTTCTCAAAGAGAAAAGCGACTTTCAAGATGCCTCATTTGCTTGAAGTCCAGCTCGAGTCCTACCGTCAATTCATAAACAAAACCCTTAAAAAGGTTTTCTCGGAGCTGTTTCCGGTTTCTGATATTCACAATCGGTATGAGCTAGTTTATGATTCGCACCGTTTTGGAACGGCTAAGTACTCGGTCAATGAAGCAATCGATAAAGGTGCGACCTACGGCGTTCCACTTAAGGTGAGGTTTCGGTTAGTCAAACGTGAAGATGAAAATGATGAGTTGCACAAAATGCACGACATGGTCGAACAGGAGATATACCTTTGCGATCTTCCGCTCATGACTCACCGAGCAACTTTCATTATCAACGGAGTGGAGAGAGTTGTCGTCAGCCAAATCCACCGGTCGCCTGGGGTCTATTTCAGTGAAGACGAAACTACTGTTAAAGCAATGATCATACCTTACCGTGGGCAATGGGTTGAATTCCTGATCGATCGGTTGAATACATTCTACGCGATATTGGACCGACGCAGAAAACTAATCGGGACAATGTTCATCCGCAGTCTGGGTTACGAGAAGAACGAAGATATCATTCGGTTGTTTTATCCAACAAAGCAGATAGATCTCAAGCGTGCGCTCAATTATTTTTGTGGCGAGAGCATATCTGAAGGGGAAAACCTCCTTGTCCCAGCTGGAGAACTCTTTGATGAACCGACCATTGAGCTATTGGCGCACAAAGGTATCAAGCGGGTGACCATTATCAATTCGCACGAACGCGGTGTTACAATTTTAACAAATACTTTCAAGAAAGACCGTACATCTTCAAAGGAAGAGGCAGCAAAAAAGATATACACATTACTTCGTTCCATGGCGCCACCAACCCTTGATATTGCGGTTGCTTATATAAAAAACATACTGTTTGATCAAAACCATTTCGACCTGGCTGAAGTCGGACGATTCAAGCTGAATATGAGACTGGGTATTAGCGAACGTTCAACAAAAATTTATCTGACAACCGATGATCTCTTTCAAGTATTTCGCACACTGTTCCGTTTCGCTAACAAAGAATTTTCTGCTGATGATATTGATCATCTTGGAAACCGTCGGATACGCAGGGTTGGTGAACTCTTAGGTGCTCAATTTCGGTTGGCGATATCACAACTGATTCAGAATATAAAAGAACGCGCGTCATTGATGGATGAATCAGGCCTCTCACCCCAAGATCTGATAAACCCGCGTCTTGTTTCCAATATCATAAACAAGTTCTTTACAACATCGCAACTGTCACAATTTATGGAACAGACAAACCCAATTTCAGAAATGACCCACAAACGTCGTATTTCATCATTGGGCGCAGGAGGCCTAAAGCGCCAAACTGCAGGTTTTGAGGTCCGTGATGTCCATTACTCACATTATTCAAGGATCTGCCCTATTGAAACACCTGAAGGACCGAACATCGGCTTGATATCAAGTCTCGCTAGTTTCGCGAAAATAGACAAGCACGGTTTTGTTTTAGCCCCCTACTGGGTAGTAAAGAACTGCCGGGTCAAAGATGAAGTAGTCTATCTACGAGCCGATGAAGAAGATAAATATACTATTGCCCAGGCAAATACACCGGTCGATAAAAACGGCAAAATTCTGAACGAACGCGTGCTCTGCCGGAGAAAAGACGATTTCCCAATGGTTCCCCGGGAAGAAGTTGCATTGATGGATGTCTCTCCGGAACAGGTATTTAGCCCCACCGCCACAATTATTCCTTTTCTCGAGCATAATGATGCAGACCGTGCCCTCATGGGTTCGAATATGCAGCGTCAGGCTGTACCTCTGCTCGAACCTGATTTACCTCTTGTCGGAACCGGGATGGAAGACCGCATCGCCAAAAACTCGGGTACGCTCCTCTTGGCTGAAGAAGAAGGAAAAGTCTCTTATGTAGATGCCCGAAAGATAATCGTAGAGACGAACCAAGGAGTGAAAAAACGCTACCAGCTGTCAAAGTTCATGAGGTCCAACCAAAATACTTGCATCCACCAGAAACCGCTCGTGGAAATGAACCAGAAGGTCAGAAAGGAAGATGTGCTGGCTGATGGTTATGCAACAAAAGAAGGTGTTCTCGCACTCGGGAAAAACGTGCTCATCGCCTTCATGCCATTTTTGGGTTTTAATTTCGAAGATGCCATAATCCTCTCTGAACGATTACTAAAAGAAGATACCTTTACTTCAATTCACATATTGGAATTCGACTGTGAGATCAGAGAAACAAAACTCGGGCCTGAAGAAGTGACAAGAGACATCCCCGGAATCAGCGATTTTCTTCTCAATGATCTAGATGAGTATGGTATAGTACGCATAGGTGCGCATGTTGGTCCCGACGACATCCTGGTTGGCAAAATCACGCCCAAAGGCGAGACTGAACTAACTCCAGAAGAAAAACTGATGCGTGCTGTCTTCGCTGAAAAAGCAATAAACGTAAGGGATACTGCGTTACGAGTAGAACCGGGCGTAGAAGGTGTTGTAATCGACCGCAAAATCCTCACCCGACGGACAACCGACCCCTTAGCGAAACTCGTTGAAGAAAAACGTAAACTCGGAATTCAAGAAGAATTTTCAGTACTCTATGAGGAAACCTTGACAGTTCGTAACAAACTGCTAAAACACGTGCTCTCTGGACATACCACAGCCTCTTCGATAAGAAATGAGAAAGGTAAAATATTACTAAAGAAAGGAAACACTTTTGAGGATGAATTCTTTGATGGATTGCAGGCTATGAAAATTACTGCGGATGAGAAGTATGTCAGAAGCGTGAAGCTGAATGGAGAGATCGAACAAATCGTCATTGAAGGCGAGGAAAAACTCCAACAGATCGTCGCGGACAAAAAAATCGAAGAAGATAAGTTGCTGAGAGGTGATGAATTACCACACGGTGTTCTCAAGATAGTAAAGGTATTTATTGCTCAGAAAAGGAGAATTTCAGTTGGTGACAAGATGGCTGGACGGCACGGTAATAAAGGTGTCGTAGCAAAAATAATGCCTGAAGAAAACATGCCGTTCTTACCTGATGGCACGCCAGTTGACATAGTCCTAAACCCACTTGGTGTACCTTCGCGAATGAATGTTGGCCAGGTTCTGGAAACGCATCTAGGCTGGGCAGCGGAAAAATTGAAGTTCCGTGCAGTTTCACCAGTTTTTGACGGCGCAACAATTGATGAAATCAAAGAAAAGCTACTGGAAGCAAATCTGCCGGAAGACGGCCAGATTGAATTACGCGATGGAAGAACAGGCTTGGCTTTTGATTCAAAGATTACCGTTGGATTTATGTATATGTTAAAATTAATACATATGGTCGACGAAAAAATACACGCTCGATCCACCGGCCCTTACTCACTCATCACCCAACAACCGCTCGGTGGTAAAGCTCAATTTGGCGGTCAGCGTCTAGGGGAAATGGAAGTTTGGGCATTAGAAGCCTATGGCGCAGCATACACACTTCAAGAGATGTTGACGGTCAAATCTGATGATGTTGAAGGTCGAGCAGCTATGTACGAAGCTCTGATCCGCGGGAAAAACCCCCCAAAACCACGTGCCCCTGCATCGTTTAATGTTCTCCTTAAGGAACTTCAGGGACTCTGTTTCAGTGTAACTCTTGAGAGGAAGGAGGTTACTGGTGAGGAATAGAATCTTTGAAAGCACTGGTCTTTTGGAATATAGTGGAGTAAAAATTAGCCTTGCCTCACCGGAAACAATACAGTCATGGTCTCGAGGCGAAGTAACCCGGGCGGATACGATAAACTATCGAACACAACGTCCTGAAAAAGATGGTTTATTCTGTGAACGGATTTTCGGACCAGTAAAAGACTTTGAGTGTTCCTGTGGTAAATATAAGAAAGCCAAATACCGCGGCACGATATGCGACCGATGCGGTGTCGAAGTTGCTGCAGCTTCAGTCAGAAGAAATCGAATGGCCCACATCGATTTAGCAGTACCAGTGGCTCATGTTTTCTACTATAAGATTCCACCGAGTAAGATCGGCTTACTCTTAGACCACTCGATAAACCAACTCGAGGCGATTCTAAACTATGAGGCATATATCGTGCTGGAATCAGGCGATTCACCATACCGGAAAGGTGAAGTATTGGTTGAGGAAGAATATCGCGACGCCAAAGAGAAATATGAGGCGTTCAAAGCAGATATGGGTGGCCAACCCATATATGATTTGCTCAAAGAAATCGACCTCGAAAATTTATCATCAGATCTAAGAATCCGGTTGGAAAAGGAAACCCTGAAGGCACGACGTTTCCAGCTTCTCAAGAAATTAAAATTGGTTGAGGCATTCAGGCTGTCAGGGAACCGACCTGAGTGGATGGTTCTTACAAAACTACCAGTAATCCCACCGGACCTCCGACCCCTCGTTGCCCTTGAAGGTGGAAGATACGCAACCTCTGATTTGAATGATCTGTATAAGCGCGTGATCACTCGTAACAACCGTGTGAAATCAATAACCTCGGGCATAAAGACACCCGAAGTCATTGTGCGTAACGAGAAGAGGATGCTGCAAGACTCAGTTGACGCTCTCCTTGATAACTCAAGACGCGCCCGACCTATCAAAGGCAGAGGAAATAGACCACTCAAATCACTTGCTGATGCGCTCAAAGGAAAACAAGGCAGATTCAGAAGAAACCTTCTTGGCAAAAGGGTTGATTATTCAGGCCGTTCCGTAATCGTTGTGGACCCATCCTTGAAATTATACGAGTGCGGGATACCAAAGGAAATGGCTTTGGAACTGTTCAAACCAATGATCGTCCGGAAACTTGAAGAACGCGGTGTTGTTGATTCCGAGAGAAGTGCCAAACGTTTAGTAAGAGCAAAGTCTACCGAGGTCTATGAAATACTCGACGAAATAATCAGCGACCGACCCGTCCTACTGAACCGTGCACCTACATTGCACCGAGTGTCCCTTCAGGCATTCTTACCAGTATTGAGGGAAGGAAGAGCCATTGCCATACACCCCATGGTCTGCCACCCATTCAACGCAGATTTTGATGGTGATACGATGAGCTTGCACGTACCATTAGCTCCTGAAGCGATACTGGAATCATATATGCTCTTGCTTTCCATTCACAATATACGTTCACCCGCAGATGGTCGAGCGCTCATGGCACCGACTAAGGACATTGTCGTTGGACTCTACTACCTGACAAAAGATAAAAAGCACAAAGATCAAAAGATACGGTTATTCTCATCGGCGGATGAAATAGAAATAGCGCTCACCAATCGTATTATGACCCTCCATGATTCAGTAAAGTATGAATGTAAAAACAAAGTAATCGATACAACAGCAGGGCGTGTTATCTTCAATAACCTACTCCCTGAAGAATTGCAGTTCCGGAATCAAACAATGAACAAAAGGTTACTCGAAGACATTGTCAATGAGTGTCTTGATAAATTCGGTACGGAAAAAACCATTGAATTATTAGATAGTATAAAAAAGGCGGGGTTTGAGTACGCCACAAAATCAGGACTCACAATAGGTATTGATGATATGGTCAGCCCACGAATTAAGGAAAAAATCTGGCAAAAAGGTACAAAAGAAATTATGGAAATAAACCGCGCCCACAAAAATGGCCTCATCTCAGAGACTGAGCGGTACAACAAGATCATCGACACTTGGACGCGTGTTGCTATGGATATCGAAGAAAATCTCTTGGAAAACCTTGAAAAAAGTCGAGATGGATTCAACCCCTTGTTTATGATGGTGCATTCTGGATCACGTGGTTCGCGTAACCAAGCTTGTCAGATCTGTGGTTTGAGAGGTTTAATGTCAAAACCGCAACGTAAGGTGACATCCGTACAAATCATTGAAACCCCGATCAAGTCATCTTGTAAAGAAGGTCTCTCAGTCCTTGAATACTTCATCTCAACCCACGGTGCACGCAAAGGGTTGGCTGATACAGCCTTAAAGACCGCGGATGCTGGTTACCTGACGCGTCGACTTGTTGACGTTGCCCAAAACGTTATCATTACTATGAAAGACTGCGGTACGATCATGGGCCAAGAATTAAGTGCCCTTAAAGAAGGTGAAAAAATCGTTGAGCCGCTAAGTGAACGAATTGCCGGTCGCGTCGCCCTCGTCGATGTCATCGACCCGGTCACTGATGACGTGATCGTCGAAGGCGGTAATGAAATACAAAACGACCAGGCAATGAAAATCGAGAAAAGCGGTATCGAAAAAGTCAAGGTAAGATCAATCCTAACTTGTGAAGCAACAATTGGCTCGTGCGCAAAGTGTTACGGCAGAAATCTGGCAACCGGTAAAATGGTTGAAATAGGTGAAGCGGTCGGCGTCATCGCCGCACAGTCAATTGGTGAACCAGGTACCCAGCTAACGCTGAGAACCTTCCATGGTGGCGGTGTCGCATTGAGGATTGCTGAAACCACTTCAAGAAACTCCGACATCTCCGGGGTTGTCAATTTCGATAATTTGACCGGTGTAGAAAAGCCAAATGGCAACGTGGTGAGCCTGAACGATAAAGGTCGGCTGATCGTAAAACCTAAACACGGCAGAAAAATGACCTACAATATCCCAATCGGCGCAATAATCTATCCTAAAAAGAGCGCTAACGTAAAACAGGGCGATATGCTTTTCGAATGGGATCCATATTCAATACCTATTGTTGCAGCAGCTGGTGGAGGAGTCAAGTATGTCGACATTATCCCGGGCGTCACGCTCCAGGAAAACTGGATAGATGAAAGATCGGGTGGAAAACAACTGGTTATCGTCGAGGATCGAGTTCGCCACCACCACCCAAAAATCAACATCCTAAGCAGCAAGAAGAAGGTTCTCAAAACGTTCTCCATCCCGGCTGGAGCATATCTACTGGTTAAAGATGGCGATAAAATTACGCCTGGTACACTCATTGCAAGAATACCAAAGGAAATAGGTAAAAGCAAGGATATCACTGGTGGTCTACCACGGGTCGAAGAATTATTCGAGTCAAAAATAGTTAAGAACCCTGCGACGGTTACAGAAATCGACGGTATCTGTGATGTCGGAGAAGAAAAGGGGACGTGGAAAGTCACTGTTACCCCAGAAGTTGGCGACGCCAGAAATTACAAAATACCGACCACAAGATATTTGAAGGTGCACTCGGGTGAATTCGTACGTGCTGGTGATCCGCTTTGCGAAGGCGCCATAGATCCCCACGATATTCTCAGAATCAAAGGACCTATGGAGACACAGCGTTTCTTGGTCAACGAAATACTCGAAGTCTATAGAATCCAGGATGTTAAAATCGACGACAAACACATCGAGGTAATTGTCCGACAGATGCTGCAACGGGTGAAAATAGAGGAACCAGGCAATACACCTTTCGTAGGTGGCGAAACAATCGACAAGAGACGCGTCATCGAAATTAACCAACAGGCGCTTGTTGAAGGCAGAAAACCTGCTACTTATCGACCGATTCTCCTTGGGATAACAAGAGCAGCACTCTCGACTGAATCGTTCTTCTCAGCTTCAAGTTTCCAGGAAACAACCAAAGTACTCGCCGATGCTGCAGTTGAAGGCAAACTCGATCGGCTTGAGGGGCTCAAGGAAAATGTCATACTGGGAAGAATAATCCCAGCGGGTACTGGCCTTGCGGAGTTCCAGAAAATCACCTTAGAACGTCAAAAATCCGAGGAAGCACAAACAGAATAAAATAACCGTAAACAAGATCGTTCAAGAGAGAACCCCGAGTGATTCGGGGTTCTTTTCGCAGTATACTAAAAAATAAATCTCAATTCACCAAGCCCCTAGAAAAGGAACGGTCTTTGAGAACAACCTAAAAGAAATACATAACAAGACCAGTAAGGATCGGAACCGCAAAATTATCATTCAGGGGCAATGGTAAAGATTCAAAAAACGAAGCAGCAATGACTCCGATTATCAAAGTAGTCATCGGCAACGTATTAGGCAAATAGTATATAACTACAGCAGCTGCCAGCGATGCTAGTAAGAACCCGAGACTGCCCATAAGGGTCTTCCCTTTGAATAATTTTGGGCTCTTTATGTTCTGCCCAAGGATTGCTGCAAAAGTATCTCCTACAATACTATAAGCACATACAGCAACAACAATTGGTTTTCCAAACAGTAGCGAGGTTACGAGACAACCCAAAAGTAGATAGGTCGCACCGCTCAATCGGGTAAATTCATGTCGACGGAGAAATGATCCGAAAAATAGAATAAACCCTTCCTTGACCCCATCGACGTGGAGCCGCAAGAAATCAACTGTAACCACCACGATACATATTGCCAAAAGTATTAACCGACCAGATCGTTGAGGTAACACGTAGTAAACCATGGGGATGAATATCGCCCATAGGTTCATGAGTTTTCGAAAAACTTCGGCTCTTATTAGAATATGAATCCGCCTGAGAATTTGTTAGAATCGTGGAGATCTGAATGAGTTACGAATGCATAATCGAGGCTGAACCACTTGTATTTCAAGCCCATGCCTAGTGTGTAGTTACCTCTGTATACGCCGGCTCGACCAAAGACAAAATCCTTGTACGCATACTCCAAACCAAGATTCAGATCAAAACCTTCAGTATCAATGGATTTAACAATATCGCAGCCAAGGGTAATCACTGAGTTAATTTTACTCAATATTATAACCGGTGCCACGCCAAATGATATTTTCGGAACGATCGTTTCCTTAGTCCCATTACTCCAAATGATCGGTGACAGCACAAAATCCCGTATCGCCAGCCCCGTGGTGAGATGTTCAAGGTTTAACGTCACACCAAGATCAACCCCACCACCATAACCGGTTATCACCGCGAGGTCACGGTAAAAGACCTTTATATTAGCACCATAGGATAGCATTTCATTGCCTCTCGCCACATTGATGTAGAGCACCAGATCCTTAGTGCCGACAGTATCATATGGTATTGGCGGATTTGAGCTACTCGGTGGGGTTGTATCCTGCAACTCAGTGAGCTTGATATCCCCCACTGAAAGATATTGGAGACCGAAGCCAATAGACATATTACCCTTTGGTAAGATCACTGAACCGAATTCATTCTTTGCCGCACCAGCAAAATTCTCAGCGTGCATAATTAATGCACTTCTGTTTACGTAAAAGCAACCAGCTGGGTTAAAATAAATGACTGATGGATCAGCATATTGGGCAACGCCGATACCACCCATTGCACAAGCTCTGCCACCGACGCCTAACTCTTGGAATTCCCCAGCATACTTGGTTGCCCCAAGCAACAAGGGGAGAACAATGAAACTCATAATGCGATACATTTTATACCTACCTTCATTTCTTTAGTCAATCTTTTTGCAAGACCATGGAGTGACCTTAGGGTTATATGAAATTCGTAGTCGCCTGGGGCTACTAACTCGTTGTCATCATTAAGGCCATCCCAAACAATAAGGAACTCACCAGGCGGTCTCCTAAGACCACTGAGCAGATCCCGTACCTTTTCTCCTAACTGATTGTACACTGAAATGTAAATCTTTGAATCTTGAGTAGTGTATATAGCCAGGGTAGTGCCGGGTTGATTATGTGTAAATACCTTGGGGAAAGTCCCTACAACAAATCCATCAGCCGCAACCCATAAGTATTGACCACCTTCCTTTTCAGATAAGAAAACCTGACCGTATTTGCGCCAGATTGATATGCCGCGCGGCGCAATAAATTCACCCTTGTCAGTACCCGTCCTGCCCACTGAGATTATATATCTGAGGTCATGATCGAACTTATGTATCTGATCGTTTTCCTCATCGGTTACATAGATGCTACCAAAATAGTCAACTGCGATATACAGGAATTTCGAATCTGCCAGACCAATCTCAAAATTATGAACCGAGCCCATGAACCTACCGTGCATTGAGAACTTAGATATCCTTAAACCACCCTTGTCAGTAACCACAATGAAATTATCTTTGTGGTAGTTATGTGGTGCATGAGTATCAATTACCTCGATGCCCATTGGCTGATAGATTTCGCTTTCAGAACGACCTTCTCGACCAAATGCCAGGATAAGAGAATCCTGCGGCGAGTAAATATATATCTTAGAATTGTCAAAATCTGTTATATAGATATTGTTCTCAGAATCCAAACAAACATCATAGGGTCTTCCTGGTAAAGATATCTCTCCAACCTCCTTGATCTTTCCGCCTTTATATTGCAGTCTAACAACACGTTTATTGCCAAAATCCGCCAATATTATCAGCCCATCTTCATTAACTGCAATACCCTTAGGATTTGAAAAGATTTTGTTATTCCCATATGTCTTTACGGCTTGAAGACCTATGTTGTAGACAATCTGCCCCCGGCCTGAGTTGACAGCAAAAGCAGATAGTTCATCATCATCCTTCTTGGTCTTTGGGTCATCCAACTCTTTCAGCTTAACGATTGCTATGCCTTGTGGATCAGCATAGTCATAGCCTGGACCCAAAAAAAGCTGCAAATAATACTTCGACGCCCGGTAAAAGCCGAAAGAATGCTTCTTAGGAGGTACGGCAAGCGTTTGTGGATCATAACTCAATAAAAGCAGAAAAAGCAAAAACATTCAGGTAATTATAAGTGATTTGGATTCATTGTCAAGAGTACTTTATCACTTGACTTCCACTGCAAAATCGATATAATAAATCACTTATAATGTGTGCACAATTACTAAATCAAATAAATAATTCCTTTTTACTGATTATGCGAAAGATCAGCCAACAAAAAAGGAGGAAAAGTCTATGAAGAAAGTAAGTATTATCGGTGCTGGCAATGTTGGAGCAAATGTTGCTTTCTATATTGGCGAAAAGAACTTTGCCGATGTAATGTTAATTGATATTGTGGAAGGTAGAGCAAAAGGCAAGGCATTGGATTTAATGGAAGCAGCGCCGGTCAGAAATTACGATGCGAACATCGATGGTTCAGACAATATTGAGAATATTGCTAATTCAGAAGTAGTAGTCGTAACCGCCGGGCATGTAAGAAAACCCGAAATGTCGCGTTTGGATTTGCTGGAACAGAATGCAAAGATAATTGCCCCGATTATCGGGAAAATCAAACAATATACTCCAGAAACAAAAATCATCGTTGTCACTGAACCGGTTGACGCCATGTCCTGTTATATTTGGAAAAAGGGAGGATTCAAACGCAATCAAGTCATTGGAATGACTGGTGTTTTGGACACCACACGACTTAGAGAATTTATTTCCAAGGAACTCCAGGTCTCCACGGTTAACACAACTGCCCTTGTAATGGGCGGCCACCATGACTATATGGTTATTCTCCCTAGGTATGCTCGGGTAGAAGGGATTCCAATTACTCAACTCCTTCCTAAAGAAAAAATCACCAATATAATAAGACGAACCAGGGAAGCTGGAAGTGAAATTCTATCTTACCTTAAAACAGCGACTGCACACTATGCTCCTGCCGCAGCCATTGCCGAAATAGCTGAAGCAATTGTCAAAGATTCAAAACGTCTTTTGTGCATTTCGGCTTGTTTAGAAAATGAATATGGCGTTAAAGACCTCTGCCTTGGAGTACCTGCAATAATCGGCGCAAACGGTATAGAAAAAGTCATCGAGTTACAACTAACACTTGAAGAAAAACAAGAATTTCATGAATCAATGACTGTAATATCTGAGGCCGTCAAGATTATAGAGGAATAACAGTCTAAGAGGAGGTTAGTAGAATGAATAAGGTCAGTATAATAGGCAGCGGAAATGTTGGTAGTTCTACGGCACTGTATTTGGCAGAAAAGAAAATAGCGGATATATCTCTGATTGACGTCGTTGAGGGACTCTCTGAAGGTAAAGCGCTGGATGCTGAAGAAAGTGCACCAATTCGCAAATACGATATCGAACTCAGAGGAACCACAGACTTCTCAGAGCTCGCAGGATCAGATGTTGTGGTTGTAACCGCTGGTATTGCCAGGAAGCCAGGTATGTCAAGAGCCGATTTACTCAGTACAAACGCCAAGATTATGAAATCTGTTTCTGAAAAAATCGCTCAATATGCACCAAATTCAATAATTGTTATGGTAACTAACCCATTGGATGTGATGTCTTATGTGGCTCTGAAAATAACCGGCTTCGCCCTAAAAAAAGTTGTCGGTATGGCTGGCATCCTTGATGCAACCAGATTCAGATATTTTGTGGCTCAAAAACTTGGTGTTGCAGTGGGTGATACGACGGCGATGGTCTTAGGTGGTCATGGTGATTCAATGGTTCCTTTGCCTCGTTACTCAACCGTAGGCGGGATTCCAATTACAGAGATATTATCAAAGGATGAGATCGATAAAATAATCGAAAGAACAAGAAAGGGGGGCGCCGAAATCGTTGGCTATCTAAAAACCGGTAGTGCCTACTACGCACCCGCGGCATCGGTAGCAGAAATGGTAGAATGTATTATTAGAGACAAAAAACGCATACTACCTTGCTCTGCTTATCTGCGTGGTGAGTATGGTATTGAAGGAATCTTTGTGGGTGTACCAGTATTGCTTAGCAAAAATGGGATCGATCGAATAATTGAACTAGAACTCATCCCCGAAGAAAAGGAAGCTTTACACGTCTCAGCCGCGGCGGTAAAAGAAGTTATCGAAAAATTAGAAGACTTGGCGATTTTCTGAGGAGTTCAAGAAGATTTAAGAAAATCACCCCCTAAATCATGAAAATAAAAGTCGGCATACATTACGGAAGAGAAATCATCTTTGTACATGTGGACGAGAACAATATCGGAGAGATAATCTACCCCAATGAAGTACAGATACAAGATGAAGAACAGACCATTCACCAAGCTCTAGAGAATCCGATTTCTTCCAAAAAATTCGACGAATTCCTCATCGATACAAAAGATATCCTGTTTTTGATTAATGATGCGACGCGACCGACGCCAACTGCTAAAGTCCTGAAGATACTGTATTCAAAAATAAAGAATAAAAACATTAAATTCCTCATCGCCACTGGTATGCATCGGGCACCTACTGAAGAGGAATATTCGGAAATTTTTGGCGAGCTTTATCATGAGTTCAAAAATAGAATCTATGCCCACGATTGCAAAAAAGAAGAGGACATGGTCTACTTAGGGACATCCAAAAATGGTACTGAAATGCATGTCAATAAAATGGCAGTTAACGCGCATAAGATCGTAATTATCGGTTCAGTAGAACCCCACTATTTTGCTGGCTATACAGGCGGGAGGAAATCCTTTTTGCCAGGGGTTGCTTCATACAAAACCATTGAGCAAAATCATAAACTCGCATTAAAAGCAAGTGCCAAGGCGCTCAGTCTAAAGGGTAATCCCGTACATGAAGATATGGAAGACGCCATTCAAAAAGTTAAGGATAAGGAAATTTTCTCCATTATGACGGTCCTTGATCGTGACGAGCGGATTTACGCTGCCACTGCTGGTGACATCACAGAATCGCTAAAGGCCGCAATCGACAAAGCACACCAAGTTTTTTCTGTCGAAATCAAAGAAAAAACCGATGTTGTGGTTGCAGTAGCTCCTTATCCAATGGACATTGACTTATACCAATCACAGAAAGCATTGGATAACGGGAAGTTGGCATTGAATGACAATGGTATACTCATCCTTGTCTCAAAATGTCGAATGGGGGTAGGAAGCGATACGTTTGTGAAACTTATGAGTAGTTGTCGATCGCCACAGGAAACCTTAAATAAGATCGACAAAGAATACAAGTTGGGTTACCATAAAGCTGCGAAAATGGCAGAGATCGCCCGATGGGCACATATGTGGGCAGTAACAAAGCTTGACGATGAGTTATTAAATAGTATTTTTATCAAACCTTTTCATACGCTCCAAGAAGCAATTGATGCAGCAACTGCAGAAAAAGGAGAAGAAAAGATTCTCTTTCTGATGAATGCCAGTCTTACTGTACCCAAACTCAGAAAACGACTCATCCACCGGACAAGAAAGTTTATTCATGCCAGTTCATGGGAAAGAGGTGTCTCTCCAACTGCTGAAGAGCCAGATTTATCTGAGGATGATGTAACCAAATTTATGTCGTTTCTTAGTAATTCAAAACAACCATGTTGAACCCAGCAGTTTTGCAGAAAAAAGCTGGGGAAAAAGGAGGAATACATGGACATTCAAGGATACAATATGCCAGAAGATCTTTACTATCACATTGAGGATTCTTGGGTCAAAATTGAATCGGATGGCACGGTCAGGGTGGGCATGGATGACTTCTATCAAAAACAAGCTGGCGACACGACATATGTAGATTTGCCTTTTGAAGGTGATTCTGTAAGTCAAGGTGAAACCTGCGGCAAGATTCAGTCTTCAAAATGGGTGGGTAAATTTGTTTCACCAATCTCCGGTGAAATAATTGAGGTAAACAGCGAGCTTGAGAACGACTGCAGGCTTATCAATAAAGATCCGTATAACGCAGGATGGATAATAAAAATCAAACCTACAAAGCTTGAGGAAGAGCTGAAGACCCTTGCTCATGGACCAGATGCTCTTAAGAAGTTTATTGATGATCAAATTGCAAAAGCAAAGGGTGGAGTATAATAATAGACTACAAATATCAATAGTTAAAAGGAGATAGAATGAAAATAGATTTGGAAAAATTGAAAGGAATTGTTGGACCGGATAATACCAAAAATGATATTGCTGACCTACACGTATACGGTTCTGATTCATCCGTACATAAAGCCCTTGCCTCGGTTGTACTTAGACCCACGACAATAGAACAGATACAAAAGATTGTGCGTTATGCAAATGCTGAGCTCGTACCGGTCATAGCACGAGGCTCAGGATCAGGCATGTCAGGTCAGGCTGTTCCAATAGACGGTGGCATTATACTAGATTTCAAGAAAATGAACCGTATCATTGAAATAAAACCTGAGGATATGCTCTGCAAAGTTGAACCAGGATTAGTTGATGACGATCTGAACAGAGCGCTCAAACCTTATGGGCTGTTCTATCCTCCAGCACCCGCATCAAGCAGGATTGCAACAATTGGTGGCGAGATCGCCAACAATGCCTCGGGAATACGATCAGTAAAATATGGCGCTACACGGGATTCTGTTCTCGGAATGAAGGTCGTCCTTGCAAATGGTGATCTTGTTAATCTCGGCTCAAATACGAGGGTCGAAGCGGCCGGTTATCAGCTCGATAGGCTCATGGTTGGTTCTGAAGGTACACTCGGAATAATTGTAGAAGCAACACTCTTACTCAAACCAATACCAAAATTTCGGTGTATTGGTAGGGTAAGTTTTAATAAACTCAAGGATGCTGGCGAAGCTATATCTGGAATAATTGCAAGTGGCGCCTCACCATCTATGCTCGAGTTAATGGATAATATCGCTATTACTGCAGTAAACACAACGCTCAAAATGGGTCTACCCGATGTCGAGGCAATTGTCATGTTTGAAGCCGATGGAAAAGTAAAAGAAGCAGTGGATGCTGAGATTAAGTTCATGAAAGAAATCTTCGAAAAACATAATGGTTCTGATATTGAAACGAGTTATGACCTAAAAGAAAGAACAAAATTATACGCTGGAAGGAAACAATTGTTTGCTGCTTTATCAAGATATAAAGAAGGACTATCATGCACTTCACTGGCTGATGATATGGCAGTGCCCTATTCAAAAATGGCAGAGTGTGCGAGTAAAATCCATGAGATTGCTAAACGTAATAATGTTGTCATGACAGCTTATGGACACTGTGGTTCAGGATGTATGCACACAAAGATATTAATGGACCCAACAAAGAAAGAACAATGGGAAGGCGCAAAACGGGCAGTAGAAGAGGTCTATGAATATGTCCGCTCAGTTGGTGGCACAACTTCTGCTGAGCACGGTATTGGTCTTTCTAAAGCACCATCATGGAAAAAAGAAAAAGCAGATTCACTCAAAACACTAAAGGCGATTAAGAAAGCACTTGATCCAAATAATATTCTAAATCCCCATAAAATGCAGGATGCACCTGATGATTGGGTTACTGCAACTGAATTAAGATATCCCGTAGAATAGGAGAGAACATGGAAACCAAGAATTTAAAAGATTGGAAAAACGAATTAAACATCTGTATTAGGTGCGCCTATTGTTTTGAAGGATGTCCTGTTTTCAAAATTACTGGTTGGGAAACAGACTCAGCACGAGGAAAAATTATTCTTGCCTATGGCATGCTCACCGGTGACATTGAACCATCACAGTATATTGCTGATAAAATATTCCAGTGTACTTATTGCCGGGATTGTTCTGAACGTTGTTCAGCCAATGTTTCTGTAGTAGATATTCTTGCCGCCGCACGGGCCGACCTTGTTAAAGCCGGTTTTGCATCGGAAATACATAAAGGCATGGTTAAGAATGTTAAGGAAACCGGTAATATTTTTGGCGACAAAGAAATAAAAGCGCCTGTTCACCAAGGTGAAATACCCGTATACATAGGATGTCAATATCTTGCCCGCCCCAATCAGACAAAAATGTATTTAAAGATCCTTGAAAAACTTGGTGTAAAACCGCTGATCAAAGACGAAATATGCTGTGGCTATCCTTTATATGCACTTGGATTCAGAAAGGAATTTGCAGAACATAAAAAGAAATTCTTGGAAATCTTTCCAGAAAAAGAAATCGTAGCCCTCTGCCCTACTTGTGCAGCTTTTTTACATGAAGGATATGGTAAAAAGGTAAGGCATATAACCCAGACTATACTTGAGCATATCCCTGAGAAGAACCTTGGTCTGAAGGCGACCTACCATGATCCTTGTGATCTTTCACGTGTCATGAATATAACTGAAGAACCACGGGAAATTCTAAAAAAGCTCGGCATTGAAATCATTGAGATGCCGAGAAATAGAAAAACATCTCATTGTTGCGGCGGCGGCGGCGGTATATTGATGTCCGACGTTAAATTATCAGATGAAATAGGAATTGTTCGTATAAAACAGGCAATCGAAACCGGTGCACCGCTCCTCATTACTCCATGTCCAACGTGTGAACAGGTATTAAAGAAAGCAGCCGCTGTGGTGAACGAAAAGGGCAACGGTACTATTCAAGTCAAGAACTTAAGCGATATAGTCTGGAAAGCTCTTAGATCGTAGTCGGAAAAACTAAGTACTGAGTCAAGTCGAATATTATGTAGATGAAGGTATAAACATAATCAATTATCAAAGAATTTTATATATTCTCCATAGCCTTCTTTTTCTAAATCCTCCTTAGGGATAAAGCGCAGTGATGCTGAATTGATGCAGTAACGAAGACCAGTCGGTTCAGGACCATCTTCAAACACGTGTCCGAGGTGTGAATCCGCATTTTTGCTCTTCACCTCAGTCCGCACCATACCGTGACTGGAATCTGTTTTTTCAACAATATTGTCCGGCACCAGGGGTTTTGTAAAACTTGGCCAGCCAGAGCCTGAATCGAACTTATCCTTTGAACTGAATAACGGTTTACCTGACACAATATCCACGTAAATACCTTCTTGTTTATTATTCCAGTATGCATTATTGAACGGCGGTTCAGTTTCACATTCCTGAGTCACCTTGTATTGAATTGGAGTCAGACTTGCCTTGATTTCTTCTTTGAAAGGTTTCGAATAATGGTGTGGATTTTCCGCTACGTCCTTGCCCCAGGTTTTTTTCAAATATTTCTCCCGACCAGATCCCATTTTGTATAATTTGTAGCGCAACGGACATTTTTTGTAGTAATCCTGGTGATAGTCTTCTGCTTTATAAAAATGTGAAAATGCAATGATTTCAGTCACAATTGGTTTGTTGTAGATGCCTGCTTTCTCGAGCTCTCTTTTTGACTCCTCAGCTGATTTGCGCTGCTCATCATTATGAAAGAAAATCGCAGTTTTGTACTGGGAACCCCGGTCCACAAACTGCCCACCAGAATCAGTTGGATCGATCTGCCGCCAGAATAGAGCCAAGAGTTCCTTATACGTTATTTTCCTGGGATCATAGACGATTTGCACAGCTTCATAATGACCGGTTGTACCACTACACACCTCCTCATATGTCGGGTTTTCTGTATGTCCACCAGTATAGCCTGAGACAACCTTAACAACGCCGTTTAATTTTTGAAACGGTTGCTCCATGCACCAAAAACAACCGCCCGCAAGGATCGCTTGTTCAAAAACAGCATCATGTGTATCATCCGATTCGTTCACGTCTGCATCATTGCTACGTCCACCCAACATACTCAGTATGACCGACAACAGAAACATCATGAAGAATATTGATTCCAAGTGAAAACCTCCTTATTCGGTTCATTCCCCTATTCTTCAGACAATAATGAGGTCCAATTAGTTCATCCTACACGGAGATTTTTTCGACCTTAAATGTTCCTGGTTTTAAATATTCAATCTCTTTGACCACAAACTCAAGCAGGGTGTAATTTGGATCATCTGGGCTTTTCCAAAAAGTCCTGAAATAAGGCATGTTTTCCGCCAGTAGTTTTCTTGTTTCATTATCGTGTACAATTAGTGCCTCACTCGTTGCCCTTATGTAACCACTCTTTTTTTCTTCTTCAATAAATAAGCAGAACTCAACTTTCTTGTTCTCTTTTATCTGTTTTATTTTGGCAGCATTTGTGCCGGTACCAATCCAGAATCTGCCATTGAAGTGTAGGAGTGTTACTGGTCGCACTTTTGGCTGATCGCCATCAACAGTTGCGAAGAAAACTGCCGGCATGTCTTTGAAATAAGCCCATATTTCATTTTTCAAATTTTCTGCCATGTCTTTCCTCCTTGACATTGTGTCGCAGAGTAAACTCTGCCACTACAGTATTTATGTCTCTATGTCAAAACCTGACCCTCATCAGGTCAAACACCATAGAACTGCATTTCTCATAAGGTTCCAGTCTGAACCCTTATCATCAAATGAATCCCCAGCATCAACACCATCACGGTCACTGTCTTCTTCAAATTCTGGGTGCGTGCCAACAATGAATACCCTGCCTTTGTCATACTCGAAAGCTATGATCGCCGGTGTCCCAACCAATGAATACTCACCAAGAACGGTTATCTGGACACCTATATCTGGTTCAAGCTGAGGACCATAACAATAGGCTATCCACGCTGAATCTGGTTCAGCATGTGTGATAGGATGAATTGTGTCGATAATGCTGATCCGACACATTATGCAGTTTGGGTACGGAGCAATACTGTCTACTGGACCGCGTGTTGTCCCCGGGAAAAGATTCAAGGGAGTCATGGGGAGCTGCTGGCCTTGCCAGTACACAGTATGCCCGGTAAAATACGCCCCTCCGCATATGCCTATATAGGCACCGCCATGTGCAACGAAATCCCTTATGTTTTGTTTCCCGCTTGAAGAAATATCCTGCCCATATTGGTACATGTCACCACCCGGTACACAAAGTAGTTTATAATTGACGAGTTCACCTTTGTTTATGGTTTCTGCTTCAATGAGAGCAACAGAATATCCCATCCATTCAAACATATGTTTTGTGGCAGTGATACAGTTTTCGTCCGCGCCATTATCTGAATATAGTGCAATATCAGCAGATTCAACACCATTGCACGCGGATGCAATAAGTAGTATCAGAGCGAGTTTTCCTAGATAGAAAAAAATGTTTCTGATTTGACAAAACCTCATGATGCATTGTATTCAGATAGATAACATATGTCAAGTCGACATATCTACGATATTCTGCATATGGGTGCTTTAACCGATCCAAACCGTGGTCAGTGTATAAAACAAGCCAGAAAGGAGAGCGACGTAATTACCTCACCACCCCTTTCATTACTTTACGTTTCTTTAAAAATGTTACGAGAATAATAACGCAGCCAGCTTGCACCCGCCACGATTAGAAGAATACCAAGTGTATATTTTCGCCGGGCTCCTGTATCCTTTATTTCTCTCATGTGTGCTCCCTTCTAATATGCTCTCAGTGTATGATACAAACCCCTACTTGCTCTTGCTAAACTGCTGTGCCCAATCGATCTTGCCTGTGAGTTGCATGACGATGAAAAGCGTAATAATACATAATATAGTTATTGCCAAACCAGTGGTGAGATAATCTCTTAATTCGCCACGAACCTTCCAGATGAAAAGCACTGTCGTTGGCTGCATTATACAATCATTCTATATGTGAGATACAGGAAGTCAAGTGAATGCTATTCTTGACATTGATTATTGTTATGTGTATAATACATCAAAGGGAGGTATGCATGAACCGATTTAAACTATATCAAAGAGCAATACTCTGTTCACTAATGCTCACACTACCATTATGGGGAACCATTATATATGTTCCATCACAGTATCCAACCATTCAGCAGGGTTTAAATGCTGCACAGTATGGTGATACTGTATTAGTTGCGTCAGGAACCTATCCTGAAAATATTATCTGGCCATCACAAGATGGCATATTTCTCATGTCGGAATCTGGACCAGCAGTGACCGCAATCAATGGTAGTAGTATAGGACGAGTCCTTAATTTCCCAAATTACTCCTTTACACAAAACACCGTCATCACTGGATTTACCGTAGAAAATGGCACTGCAGAAAAAGGTGCAGGTATTTACTTATACGATTCACCATATATAGTGGGGAATATTATCCAACGAAATATCGCCCAGGGAACTTCAACATGGGTACATGGAGGCGGAATTTTCTGTGATGGCACCGGAACACCACGCATTGAAGCCAACACATTTATTGGTAATGTTACACGTGGTGAATACTGGAATCACGGAGCAGGAATCTATGTAGACGATAATGTTTCTCCCCTTATTATCGGCAATACATTTGAAAGTGACTCAGCTATTGGTGGTTACTGGAACTATGGTGCTGGTATTTACTGCGATCAGGGATCATACCCAGATATCCGGCACAATATAATACACTCAAATGTTGCTACTGGTGGTGATCGTGGCTATGGGGTCGGGATACACGCCTATGGCGATTGCCCGGCATACATACTCTCTAACCTTTTATACAATAATACCGCGCAATCTGGAACATGGAACTACGGAGCAGGCATCCACATCAATAGTATGGCGATCGTTTATAACAATACGATCGCAGGTAATAGCTGTATTGGCGGTGGATCAAATCGCGGTGGTGGTATCCATGTATACGATTCAACGAACACGATCGCAAACAACATTGTTGTAAATAATTCAGCAGTGAACGGTGGTGGGATCGGCGGTCCCAGTAATGCCCATGCAACCCTGATGAACAATGATGTCTGGAATAATACTGGAGGTAATTACTATAATATAACACCAGGGCCAAATGATATATCAGAAGATCCTTTGTTTGCTACTGGCCCCCTGGGTGATTATTATTTGAGTCAAACCGCAGCAGGACAACCACAGAATAGTCCCTGTGTTGACTATGGTTTTACAACTGCCGAAAGTCTGGAATTACATACCTTTACAACAAGAACCGATACGATCTATGATAGCGATACTGTTGATCTTGGTTACCACTATCCAACCCAATTGTGGGTAAGCATAGATGAGCATTGGAACATGTCAACTAATGGATGTTTTTATACCCTTCTTCAAGCAAACCCAACATTATCACGCACCGGGTTTAAGATCAGTCTATCGATATCTCAAACCATGGATATTACGCTTGACGTGTTTGATCGTCTCGGGAGATTCATTAAAAAACTACACCATGGAAGTATTAAGTGTGGTTATAATGAATGGATCTGGTCTGGTCACGATGAACATGGTCATAGAGTGCCCTCAGGCGTGTATTTTATTTTGGCGAAAGCCGGGTCATCAAAAGTATTGTCCAAAAAAGTTATTCTCTTGGAGTAACGGAGCAACAAAAAGCAAATATCGAGTATTTCGCAGGGCTCATCGATCTCGAAGTCAGCGAATTTACGTGCAAATTTTATTTTTTCAGGCCTGCTGGGTCTGAGCTTCTTTTTTTATCTTACGGCTTTTTAAATATGCTACGAGGATAATTATGCAACCAGTAATAGTAATGATAAAGGAAGCAAAGAAAATCCCCATAGCTCCAAAGATCACTCCAAATATCTTGAATTGACCTACCGCGAGAACGATATCTGGTTTCTCTACATCACCTGCATACCGGGCATTGATAATATAGGTTCCAGGACTATCAATTTTGAACTCAAGCAGGGACATACCTGCACGACCACCCATATTGTAAGTATTATTCATAGATGGTTGTTGCAAATCTACGTGTTGATCTCCTGCTTTTTGGTGCAAGGTAACCAGTATCTCTGCTGGAAGTGCTTCGCCAGTCACATAAACTTTGCTGTCAATAACACTACAGTATTCATAAAACATGGTGTACGTACCAGGTTCCAGTAACTCGATCTCATGCGTCCCAGGAACCACAACCTGGATTTTCGGCGATTGGCTGTTTATTTGCTTAAACAAAAAAACTACGAAAGAAACAAAACCAATCATGCCCAGTAGAATTAAAAGAATACCGGGTAGATATTTTCGGTGGGATCCTGTAATAAACATAAAGCTACTTGCTCTTACTAAACTGCTGTGCCCAGTCGATCTTACCAGTAAGTTGCATGACTATGAAAAGCGTTACAACGCATAATGCAGTTACTGCTAAACCAGTATATCCAGTTAGAAAAAAGGTGTACGAGAAAAGCACCAAGTAGACGAATTGTGAAATACCAGTCTCCAGAAAAGCGAATCTGGAACCCACTACTAATCTCATGTAGGAAATCACCAAGAATATCGACACTGCTGACGAGATTATCAGCGATAGATAGATATCAACATGATCAGCTAAGTAGGCCAAGAGCAGGTGGAAGCTGAAATACGCCGCGCCGATAAAGAAGAAGTTCATGGGGTGTATCTTAACCCCCTTCAGAGTTGTAATAATGAACATCAGGAAGAAAAATAGAAATAAAGAAATCGGTGCAAAGAAAGTAACCTTGCTAACAAAAGGACCAGGATTGACTTTTTGGGGCATTGCGATGCTGATTTGGATACCAGAGATGAGATCATCGTACTCCCAACTTAACTCCCACCCCTTGTCCCGCATCTTCTTTTGAGTCGGCGATACACTGTTCTGGGAGAAATCTATCTTGTCGAAATCTGTTGTCATGCTAAGTTTGAAATTGCGGATATGTGATACTCCGCTACCAAATACATACCACCACTCATCCATACCCTGCGACCCATAGGCGATCCTGACTTTCTTCACCTTTCCTGGCTCGATCCTGATTCCCTGCACAATCCTGCCACCGACAGGCTTGAATTCTTTTACTTTCTCGCCGTCAACAGACAAGAAGAAATTGTCGTATATGCCTTCTGTGGTGGGAAATGTGTACTCGAAAAAGTAAACGCGTTGTCTATCTGTGGTATTTGCAAGCGCATACGTACCATCGAACGTGATTTTGTACACAGAATACCATAGCAACCCCTTCTTTCTGTACTCGAGCTTAAAATCTACGCTAATGTCGCTTGCTTCAAGAATCACCGGGTGGTTAAGTGTTTCCACTTTCTTCTCAACAATGGTTTCTGAACCGCGTACCGTCGTGACCTCTATTTCTTTTTTGGTCTGATAATAAATGTACGGCGCATTCTGCATCTGAACAGTACCCCAGAGTTGACCAACTGCGGCTTTTAGTTTTGTATCCTGGTCATGAGTTCGAGCACTTGTAACACCACCCAGGATCATCCAGGCGATGCTTGTACAGACAAAAATAAAAACAAGCGCAGCGATATTTCTCTTCATATTAATATCCTCCTTCTTTTCTTATTATACAAACGAAATGCATTAAAATTTCAAACCAATTGCAAGTCTGACATGCTGTTGAGCTGAGAAAGTATGACGTAATCCTTTGATATTGCCCAAGAATAGCCGACGCCCGTATGAATATCACATTGGAAATGCGAAAAAAAACGCACTGTATAGGCTAAACCTATCAAAGGTATAAGACCAAATCTGTGTCGTGTCTCAATATTATTTGCCACTGGATTCCAGATCCTACTCTGTCTTACCTGGCATTTTTCACCTCAACAATCATCTTTCTTATCTCGTCTGCTTCAGGGTGCTGCGGATACACTTCAAGGGCATGCTGGAAATAAGAAACAGCCTTTTCCTTTTCCCCTGAATAGTAATAGGTTGCTCCAAGATTTATCAAAGCCGCCCAAAAATCCGGATCACACTCAATTGCTTTCTCGAAATTCTCAATCTCCTTTTTCCGCCATTGTTGATCACTGGTTTGCCTGAATTTAAAGCGATATGCCATACCGAGCAGATTATACCCTAATGCCGACTTCGGAGCTATTTTGACGCCGTGCTGATATATCTCAATCGCCTTATCGTATTGACCTTGTTCAAAACACTGTGCCCCCTCTTCAAAATATTTTTCAGCCTCTTTTTGCTGGCCACAGGACACAAGTGCCAAGACCATAATCAATATTAATAGAGTTCTCACACTGCCTCCTTTATTACGATTAACCACATTGATTCTATCGGCTCATATTGCATAACTGAACCTCCTTTAATCCCCAAATCTGGGGTTAACTATATTGCTGTATAAAGACCCGAAAGTATAAGTCAATCCTATGCTCATATAATAGTCATACTGCGTTGCCTGCTGCCTGATCTTCAGCATAATCTCTTCGGGCGTCAAATCCCTTTTCGGAAGTGAAAGACGATCATGTATCCACGATGCATACCAGTACAGATCCAGCGAAAATCCCTTTATCAAGTGCAAAGAAAGATCACTGAGCAGGGTAACCCTATTCTTAGTGAAATCATGGACATAATTATACCCGCCGAGCATAGTGCTGACAGAACCCCACGGCTGTTTCGTATCCAGAGTCGCTGAGATAGATTCGTGAAACAGTTTTTCCTCGGTCTTATCATATATGGTTTCTTCAGTATAGTCATTGTAGACATATCCGATCTTGTATGATATGCGTAATTCCCTGCGTGTGGATTGGGAATACGGGAATATATTATACTCGAGCGCCGGATAGACATAAAATGCAAGATCCTTGTTCCGATACGTTGAGGTATAAATATCATAACCTGCTGCAATTGACCAATGTTCATTGATACTTTTTGCCACAAAGATGTCTGAGCCATAGCTCTTGGTGACACTCGATATCGTGGTTGTATCATCGATCTCAAAGCGGTTTCTGTCATAATCATAATATGCTGAGGTCTCGAGTTTCCATTGATCAGTAATTCTGGATGCTGACACAGTCGTATATGTCGATATGTAACTGCTCATCTGTTCACCCTGCAAATAGGTGTGTATACCTGTGCTGAATACCCAGTTATTCCATCGGTCAAGTACAACTGTGGGTCGCGTTTTTTCTGCTGACGAAATATCAATATTATCAGCAATCGCGGTTTTTGCAATATAGCGCATGAGCCCAAGCTTGATCTTTTGAACAAGTGCCTTCCTGATTCGGTCTTCGCTATCATGAGTTTCCGATACAAAACAAAGCGTATCATTCTTTCCCTCGAACCTGTGCTGTCCAATGAAAGTAAGGGTATGTTCAATACCTTCACTTGCTGTCTCGCGCGTTGTTATTAATATATGAACATCAGCGACTGCTCTATCTATAGCATGGTTTACAAAAGGTATCTCGCTCTTAATATACTGCAAATCGCAGTCTTCACAGTCAATATAGACCGCTGGAGCAATTGTGAGTGTATCACCCGCGTCTTCTGAGAACGCGCGAGAAATAACTAAAAGCACTCCTACTATATAAAATACACACCTTAAATACTTCATATACTCCTTATTGACGTACGGCGACGTTGCCGGTAATAAGCCCAGAATTCATTCCAAGACTTTTCCATGATTTTTAGCATCATACGCCTCCCTTTTAATAGATCATTATATTCCGGCAATCTTCGAAGAATTCAACAAAAACCAGTAGGAAAACAACGACATCTCCATCTTTCTATGGTTCTTGAATTTTTTGGAAATACATTCCCAGAAGCGGTCGTTATGTTTTTTCTCGATCATATGCACAAGTTCGTGGTAGAGTATATATTCAATCTGGCGTTTTGGCAAGTGTCGCATCATGGTATTAATGGTCAGATTCTGCTTGCTGCTGCAACTTGCCCATTTGGTGCGCATTTTGCGATAGTAAATGTTGTTTATTTTAACATTCAATTCCTTTGAAAAAACATTAGCTGTTTTTGGGATCAGGTTTCTAAATTCATTATTCGAGCGATTAATAATTTTCCTATTATTACTCGCCCTAAGATGCTTTCGTATAAGCTTCTCTTTACGTGAAATCCAAGCATAATGTTTCTTGATAATTTCATGCGCACTGGTACCATACGGAAGAATAAGCCGCAATTCACCGGTTTTCAGCTCTATACGCGGATATCTGATTTTTCGATAGTATATAGCGGGCTTTCCCCTAACTACCATAACTAATCACTTTACTAATGAGCTTATCGTATAACTTATCCATGTCATCCATGCTCAGTTCATGTTCGGATTTCATTTGGCGGACGAATTTGCGAACTTCCTGCTCCACTGTCTTGCTTACAGTTGCCTGCATGGTCCAACCCGGGAACATTAATTTTTGCAGACGAGTATACAAATCCCGTATCTTATCAGCAAAGTTCTTGTCTTCCTGCAATTGCTCTTCCAATGTTAAAAGCAAAGCATATTCCATATCTGATAAGCCCATTTTTTGCTGGCGCGATTTTAAAACCTGGATATCGTCAAATATCATCGCACCTTCTTTATAAATACGGTCATAGTCTTTTGTTTTTTCCCGCCAGAGATCGACCAACCTCTGCACGCGATCAGCAAGCGACTCAAAAACAGGATTCTTCTGTTTATCAACGAGCACGAACCGCTGCAAAGTAAACAGGATATTTGCAGCTTTTTCTTCCCTGCTCTTCACTTTATCGTCCAATTTCGTAAGAGAATCTGCATCAAACGTAACCTCGGGCAAATCATGCTCAAGCGTGTCGATCTCGGTTGATTTGTACACGTATTTCAACGTTTTATCGTAGTATTTATGCACATACGCATCGATACTCGTTCCGCGCATCACCATTTTCATATAATAGGTGTATATAGCTGAAATCCATTTGTACTGTTCGAAGTGCTTCAGTTTATATGGATCAGAGCCCAGCAGTTCAAACACCTTGCGTAATTCACGGTACTTTTCGATAAATTCCTCTTCCTTTGACACATCGGTCGTGAGTACTTCAACTGCCTTAAGCAGGGTATTTCGTTCGTAATTCTGCACCAGATCGCCGAACATTTGGGTAATTTCGGCAATAAACATATCAAACTCCACATGGATACTGTCGAAATCATTCAGCGCTTTATCGATAGAATCTTCTCTGCTATACAACTCAAAGGCGCGCTTAAACTCCTTTAATATGCCGACATAATCTATGATAATCCCCGCTTGTTTCAGGCCTTTATACGGTCGATTGGTACGCGCAATCGCCTGCAAAAGCCGGTGCTCTTTAAGCGGCTTATCAAGGTACATTACCTGTAATTGCGGTACATCAAAACCAGTAAGGAGCATATCGGTTACGATAAGAATCTTGGGATGTTCATTCTCCTTGAATTTTTCGATGATCTTCTTCAAAGTACTCTTATAATCCTTGCCATCATACCGTTCACGCGCTTCCCGCACATAACCGTAAATGATATCGGCATCATCACGTTCCGATGTCATAACAACATCGAAATATTCACGGGGCAGATGCTTTTCCAAAGCGCTCTTGTAATACACACAGGCTTTTCTGCTCGCAGCAACGATCATAGCTTTGAACTTACCATCCACATTTTCTCTGAAATGAATAGCAATATCTTCAGCAATCTGTTCAATTCTCTCCCGATTTTCCAAGAAAACATTAATTGGATTCAGTTTTTGTTTTAATTTTTCCTCAACATCTGACCTTGCCTGTTCAGGAATTTCGTCAAGTTCTACTTCAAGAAATGTCTCAAGTTTCTCCTTTTCAAGATGAAGATTTTCGAGACGTGGTTGGTATACGATCTTAACCGTGAACCCATCCCTAATTGAATCTACGATAAAATACCGATCAAGATACTGCTCATCAGGCGGATAGGCAAATTCCAAATACGTATCCCGACCATGTTTCGGTTTGGAAATCGGTGTCCCGGTTAGAGCAAAGGCAAACGCATTCTTTAATATTGCCTTCATCTGCGCAGCAAGCATGCCATACTGTGATCTGTGTCCCTCATCCACAAATGCGATAACGTTTTTGCGGGTCATGATTGTATCTCGATTTTCAGACATATCCTCGAGTTGTTTCTGGACGCGTTCCAGTTCATCAGGTCGGAATTTGTGGATCAAAGTAATGAAAATACCGCGTTTGCCACGATAATTGTCGTATTCTAAAACATCCTGCAATTCAGCAATTGACTGGATAATTTCCGGCTGCATGATATCAAGTGCATAGAATTCAGTGTAGAGCTGTTCTTCCAGTTCGACCCTGTCAACGATAAAGAAAATAGTAGGATTTTCCAGACGTATATCATAATAAAGTTTATGCGCGGCAAAAATCATGGTCAAAGTCTTACCACTGCCCTGCCAGTGCCAGATCAAACCTTTATCCTTACGTATTTCTGTCATTGCGAGTCCCGCACCACCTCTGTCATTGCGAGCTGAAGGCGAAGCAATCTCATCTTTATGTAATAGATTACCAATCACTCTATCCACTATCTTGTTCGCTGCCCGATACTGCATATACCGAGTAATAACCTTGGTTGCATTACCCATTTCCAAACGGGAAAACAGAAAATTTTTCATAATATCAAGCAGTCTATTAGGTTCTAACATTTCAATAGTAGCATAAATACCATTTCCCCCTTTGTCATTACGAATCCCTTTTTCTTCTTTGTCATTGCGAGCCGAAGGCGCGGCAATCTCATGCTTTAGGATTGCTTCGTCGCTTCGCTTCTCGCAATGACCTATGAAGATAGAGCGCCATTCATGATATTTAACTGAATCCTTATCCTGCCAGGGCACAATGGGGAAATAACGAGCCTTGCTCTCTGCTGCAACACCAATCTGAACATATTTATATAGCTCAGGCACTGAATTTTCATAATCCTTAATCTGTGTAAAAGCATCGTACCATGAAACTCCTGGTTTGGTTGGATCCTTGCATTCGATATTCACCAGAGGGATACCATTCACATAGAGCATAATATCAGTGCGTATCTTATCCCTACCTGAATAATACACTTGTCTGGTTACAACAAATTCATTCATATTATCATTGCGAATCCCTTTTTCTCCTTTGTCATTGCGAGCGACCGTAGGGAGCGAAGCAATCTCATTTGCAGTAAAGTCAAATAACTGCACATACTTAATCACCCGCTCTTTTTCAAACTTTATCGGCACGCCAAACTTATAATAATTCAAGATCCGCTTCGCACCCTCTTGCCCGCTTGTCACCAGTTTCAATTCATTCAGCACCTTGCTTATCTCCTCATCACCCAAACCTGAATCCCTATTGATTCTCTGAATGCATCTTACCAGTGTAGATACTAATAGAGGCTCCTCATAACTCTCCCGCTCCAATTGATCCGCAGGCACAAACCGCCAGCCGATTTTCCTAAGCTGATCAATGATATAATCTTCAACAAGATGTTTTTCAGAAAAATTAGACATAGTTTGTCCTATTCAAGTGAATCCCTTATTTTCTTCCTGTATTTTTCAATTTCATTATTACTAAATCTATCAATAAAATCATAGATTTTCGCGTTGAAATCCTCAGCAATTTTAATCAAATCTTTCACATCCTTTTTAGCTATGTGAAAACCCACATAATACTGTTTATCAACTCTCTCCCTTTTTGCGAAGGAAATATGAGAATTATCTATCCCGAAAATCCTTTTCAATAGGATAATCGTTGCGGAGTGATTCTCGCATTTGATGCCGGTTTTGAAAAACAATGCTAAAGTAATGTAATACATACTGTAATATGCGAGCGATATAGACTCCTCTAATTTTTCATTGTCCAGCAAAATCTTTGCCGACGAGAGACCGCTTTCCGATTTTTTCAAATAGGCATTCTTAATGTCATCGCTCGGTTCGACAAGCAGTAGCTTACCTTTTTTGTATAATTGTTTAAAAAGACTTCGTTTTTTCATAATAGAGTTCGATTCCCTTAATAATGACGTGGTTTTTTTCAATCTCGCGTATTAGAGGATTTGATCTGTTAAACGTACCAATCTTAACACTTAATCTAGAGTCAATATTTTCTAAATTCCTTTTTAATATCCTGCTTTTCGTTTCGACAAAAACATCAATATCGCTTTCTTCGTGTGCTAAACCTTTTGCATAACTGCCAAATAGAATTGCCAATTTTATTTTCGGATTTTTTAGAATATCCTCAATAATTTTTCTTAGTCTTGGATACATTTTCAACATCTTATTCATTTTGTATAACTCTGCCATAATTATACAATTTCTGGACTCAACCGTTTTCTTTAGATAATAAACCTTATTTTTCCCTTTTTGCTTGAAATCAACAATGTTTTCCTCCACAAGAGTTACGAGTTTATTAATTATCGTCACATGGTTAATATTAAGCACTTTCGCTAGTCCTCTTGTGTGTATATTAGCACCTGCAAGTAATAAGATAATTTCATTGGTAATATTCTTTACCATATGGTAACTACTTTTACCAACCTTTTGTTTTTTCTCCATGCTATACCCCCATTTTTTGAATGTAACAAATCACAGAGACGAACCTCTGGGGAATCCGAAAGGATTGCCCCAGAGGTTTTTATATTTCATCACTCTTTTTCCCCATAGATGACAGCTTCTGCCAAAATTGGTCATTTTGCTCCTTATTATCATTTAATAAACTTCCATAATTTTCATGATAAAATGGCTCAATATCTGCTTGTTTAATCCTTGCACTATGCCAAAACCAAAAATAATGAATAATTATACCGAACACCATCTGAAAATCACCATCCAATTTTTCTTCTGTGAATTTCTTTCTAATATCGGGAAAAGAATTTATAATCGGTATAAATTTCTTTACAATCTGCTGTGCAGCTTTCTGAATATCCTTGTAATTCCAAAAAATAATACTCAACGTGTCTTTTTTCTTTTTAAGATGTATTAGCTTATTACGTATTTTATTGATATCACATAAATCATCATGTAATTGTTTACTAATTATACCAATACGATAAGCAAGTTCTATTTTTGGCCTTATTGTCATGTTTTTGTTAAGAAAACGCATATTATCGTTCCCAATAAGATAATTTCTCAAAATATCTTCTAAAGCAAAATCTATCCACGCAAGACCGAGAGCAATAGCGCCCCTCATCGATTCGTTTTCAAATTGTTTGGCGACAAATATTAGATATTCCCTAAAATTCTCTATATCTATACCAGTTATAGGTATTTGCATGTATTAATCTCCTGCACTATAGATTTTTAATTCGCACATCCATACGTTCATATAGTTATCTGCCAAGCCCCTGCTATACTTCTGATTTTTATCTTCATAATCAACATACCCGCTCTAGTTGATCCGCAGGCACATACTGCCAGCCGATATTCTTCAGTTGTTCGATAATGTAATCTTCTACTAGGTGCTTTTCGTCAAATTTAGCCATTCTTCATCCTGTCATTGCGAGCAAAGCGCCGCAATCTCTTTTGATATTACACCATTATTGTTGTACTAATTTCCCTATTTTTTCAAATTCATCAAACATTTTAAATACCTCTGACATATGTTCATAAACAAAATAGCTGATTTCGATAATATCATCAAATGATTTTATTAATGGATGTTCTTTTGTGTAAAATATTAACGGATTAATCTCATCTATAGGATATCTTGTATCCTGTATACATTGGGATGGTAGTATAAGCACAAGAAATGCAAGAGGTTCGACAGCTAGCAGAATATCATGCATGTATTTACGCAATAAAGCACATACGTATTCAATTTTTTTCTTATCATTACTTTTATATTGCTTTTTTAAAAATTGCTCCACAGAATCCATGAAGGTATCAGTATCGGGATCAAATTGTTTGCTGCTAGTATCTCTTATTTGTCTTAATACTGACTGAAGTTGTTTGGCCAGCACAAAGTTGGATAATCCATCAATTTTTTCTAATACTTTGTAAACTTGCACGGCTTGCTGCACTCCACTTTCAAAATTCATTTTATCATGCTGCAAATCATCCATTACCGAACCGGTGGGAACCCCCTCATTTTGTGATTTATAACTCTGCACGAATTGTTGTAATGTATAAAGAAATACATTAAAGGGTTTATGTCCAACCTCTTTTTTCATTATATCAAGCGACATATCAGCACTTAAGGATCCAAATGCCTTAGTCATCTTTTCAACTGCTTGTTGTACCGAAAATACTGCCTGTGGATACAATGCTTGTTCATACAAACACTTAGCAGCTTTTAAGTCCGTTTTAGCAATTTCCAGAAAAACTTCAGAATTGTTCATATCTTTACTCTTTTATTTCCAGTCAGTAAATCATTCATCAAAGCTTTCTTGATTCTTGTAAAGCTTGTTCTTTTCTGGTTATAAACCAACAGTTGTTGATTAAGACTATTAAGAATCCCTACAATCTTTTGCTGTTCAGTCTCAGTTGGTAATGGAATTTGTAATCGTTCAATACTTTCTTTTGATGCTCTCTGCCTACCGGTTGTACCCGTCATTGATGCAATGATTCTATTTCTGTATTTGTTAAATTTCAAAATGTAGAATAAAAAGAATTTATCGATCCCTTTACACATAATAGGAATAACTTCTGTAGTAGCGAGAGCAAAGCTATTAGGTATATCTTCTGGTACAATTCCTTGTTTACCATTTTCTAAGGATGGCGTAATTTTCGCGAATAGTAAATCACCACTTTCGCAATAAGTATAACTTTTAACTTTTTCAATCGGACGCATTTCAAATCTTACCAAAATATCTGAATCTGAGATAAATTCCATAGGTATAAAAACTACTTTGTCAAATCCGTTAAATCTCTTAGAACTTCTAATTTCAGCAATTCTAATGTCTCCTAAGTTTAATACCTCCCACTCCTTCGGTATTCTACCGATTTCTGTATCTTTAAATTCTTTATGACCGATTCCTTTTGTCAGTAATTCCTGCATCAAACCTTTTTTCAATCTTTCAGTCTTATCAATCGCCTTATCCACCTTCTCAATCGCCACATCAACAGTGCTTAGAATCTCAGCAATTTTGCGCTGTTCAGGGAAAGAGGGAAGAGGAATCAGAGCATTCTTTATTTGCAGGGGGCTCAAATTCCCTTGCGCACTTTGGCCAATATTTTTGATTATGAAATTCCTAAATTTGTGTGATTGGGCGAAATAATAGAAAAATTTCTTGGTAATTTTCTCAGAGTTTAATATTTTAAATTTACCCACACGTTGATTAACCAAGACTAGTCCTATATCTCTACTGACTACGCCAATCTTACCAGTAGTTGCACCAGAAAGAGCTATTAAAACATCTCCATAGCGTAATTGGAAATCAGAAAGCTTATCATAGAAATCGTTTGTAACATAATCTGTATTTTCATCAACTGAAACTTGTCCATTCTGGAGATTGCCTATTTTAATAATGGGTACTCCATTTTGTTTGTTAGACAAAAAATCTTGCCGTTTGAATGCGTAGCCACTAAAAATATCGACATAACTTCCTAATTGAACTACTGTCCAACCTTGTGGGATTCGATCAATTCCGACGTGCCCATGACTATTGTCCATCTGATGTTTGTTAGCAATATTCACGAAGCTTCCTCAAAACTCGTTTCCTGTCTGATTCTAAATCTGGTTGTTTCTGAATATCTTCTATCTTCTCCCTTACTGCTTTTTTCACTGATTTAACCAATTTATTGCGTTCATCATACAATCTAGATTTCCCGACAGTATCGACCAACCATTCTAGTTCTTCAACACTCCCCTTCTCAATCTTTACCATCACAAACCTATTATAAAAATCGACAATCTTTTTCTTTAGAAGATCACGGTCTCTCAGATGTTCACTGAAGTATTTCAGAAAGAAAACTAGATTAGCATTCGCATTATCAATAAGTTGATCTATTATGTTCTTTTTGAATAGTAGAAATGCATCTTCATCAAGTCCACGTCCGTATCGTTGGATTCTCTTGGGATCCAGGTTAGGTTCTTCACTTGCAACAACCAATTCTGCACCAATAGCCTCCAGGGCGTCTCTCAAATGATTACTAAACCTTAGATTATATATTGTAGATAAACGCTCGACAACTATAGATGTCTGCCAACTGTTTTTTATAAGTGACTCCCAACCATTTTTATCCAACTTATCCAAAGAAGAATAAACCCATCGGGCGAATGTCTTAGTACGTAGGTTCAAAGAGAAGATTCTTTCTGCAAAGGAACGATGGTCCAAATCATCACAGCCATATTCAATGTCTTGAATTACTCTCCCTAAAGAACGAATTCTTATACTTCTTTTCACATACTCATTAAATGTATTCTCATCGTCTTTCAGACATTCTCGAATAAAACTATTGTGTTCTAGCACGAAAGAAGACAGTTCATGAATTGCATTTTCTTTATTTAGGGTAAATAGTTTTTTTATTATCCCTTGAAAAATTTTTACACCAACCTCATTACTATTACTCTGAGATAATACGACGAACAACTTCTCATATGTTATATGTGATTGATTTATGATTTCCAAGAAATGGACCCAAAAATCATTACCATTATAAAACTCTTGATCGAAAATCCTCTGGAATTTTTGCCATCCACTGTTTGCTTTATTTCTCTGAGGAGTTTGAGGAAAATCAATAGCGATCTGAGATGTATAATTTAAAAGAGCAATAAGAACACAAAGTGCTATTTCGCGCACCTTACCTTGTTTAATGGCTTCTTCAAAATAGATAAAAAGGCGACCTGTAGCAACGAACTTTTTTAACCTTTCGACAATATAATTGTCATTATAGATGTACAGAAGCAAAAGAGACGATAATAGTTGCTCGATCTCTGGTACTGTTGCTTGAAAATTGTATAGACGATCCGAGAGTCTTTGAGCTATCACTTGATAATCGTCAAAATTCGCATTTAATTTCATCAATCCTTTTAGTGAATAAAAATCATCTATGAAAAACTGTGCTTCAGGGATTTTCTTTTCTAATGCTTTTGTTAAATTATGCTGCAAATCCTGATTAGCAAAATACGAATTGTACCTCAATCGATTAACATCTTGTCCCAAACAGGTAAGAATATTACCATATAGATTGAGATCACATTTAGTGATTCCAAATTTCTTTTTTACAAAATCCGATTCGTTAATTTCTTCGAAAGCTTTAAATATAGCTATTAGTCCATCCACAAAATTTTCAACATTCTCATTGCTCATTGTCTTCCTCCTGTTCTTTAATAATATTATTATCTATATTGCTTAAGATTCGCAGTAATTTATTTTTGAAGAGTGTATCCCCTTTATATTTTTTTACCAACACAGCAAATCCTTTACCTGACCGATGATCTAATCCTTTTAAATTGGTGATTTCTTTTGCGTGCTTATAAATAATGTTCAGTAAGTGGTTCTTTTCTTTGAATAGATTCGCAGCATTACCCAATATATGCGGTCGGTGTTGCATCCAATCTGGTGCATTATCTGTCATCACAAATTCTATAGCTTCTTCCATGCCACTGACGTCTTTATGTTCGCTAAAGAAATCCAAGTTCATATTTACTATTGCATTTTCTACTTCTTTTCCGAGTAAAACATGCATACCTTCATCATATGACACATTAAAATATAAAGCTGTTAAATCATTTCTTAATTCCCTGTAATATGATATCAGTTTCAAATACGCTGGCAACTTTTTCACATTAACTAACAAATGACGCATATTAACAAATCTATCAGGAAAGAATTCTCTAACACCAACAAACATAGAATGTGCTCTGTAGTCGATTTCCAAGCGTAGAAGTATTGATGCTAGAAAATTATTTATGAATAACTTTATGGTTCTTGGGGTGGGCGTTAGCACCCCATTTTTGCTATTTTTTTCATTAAAAAGTACTTCAAAAATGTATCTTATTTCATACTTCTGATGCGATGTGAAATAGTCACTCGAAGCTTTCTTCAATTGGACTAAGAAATATTGCTTCCAATTTTTCATAATAATGGGGGGTATGCTAAGATTAATCTGAAATATCTTATCAATGAATGATGGCGCGGATCCGCTAAGGCTATCATGATCTTCCCACAACCTTTCAAGAGAGTTTTTATCAAAGGGAATGATATACCATATATTTTCAAAACACTCTTCGCTTTTTCTAAAATTACATTGTATGAAGGGTTTAATTGCTGCAAGAAGATCAAGTGCCGTACCCTCCTCAACTCTGTCCAAGTTATCAATGACTATCACAATTTTCTTCTTATTCTGTTTATGATGGGAATTCAATATTAAAGTTAGTAAATCTCTGAAAAATTGTTCAAATTCAATCGAACTCGGATCGGGCGTCTCATATTTTTCGGTTATTACTCTACTTATTTTTTTATTAAAAAACATGGCTAGCATTTCATCAGCTTCATCATCACACATTGCATCTTTCTTTTTTCTTCCGCTTCTGATTATCCAAAGAACTGTAAATATAAGCATTGGTGATACTACCAAAGCCAACCCACACCAAAAAATGGTAGGTAGAACAGCATGATCCTTGAAATAACCTAATCCATATGTAAATAGACCCAATCCAATAGGTAAATTCAACAAAAGCAGTGCAAATAATTTTCCCCAAAAGGTTAGATGTGGACTTGATTTTATATGTTCACTTCTATATCTTTGATGCAGAATATCGTATGATTTCTGAAATTCTTCGGATTCTATAATTTTCCTACCTTCTTTTTCTTTTGTTGTTAACCAGCCTTTCAGTATTGAAAAATCGATTAATTCATCCAGAAATGCTTTTTTCAAAGCATCACCCTCATGTTGCCAAGAATCAAAAGTAAATACTCCATAATCATCCTTATTTGCCTTTTTCTTCAGCATTTCTACAATAGATGATTTGCCTGATCCCCATTTACCCGTCAGAGATATTGCTTTCCCACCCGTCTGATTGGAAACGATATTCATTATTGTGTCTGCTATATTCTTATGTGTTCGGAAATCATCTATATCTACAGGAGCATCATCCAAGAATTTAAAGTTGGGTTCTTTTACATTCATTCCATTCCTCCTTTGTCATTCCCTGTTTTGTGTATTACATAATTTATAAAAGCAGAACAGGTAATTAACATATATCTGGCTTCAGGTTCATCGCAACTCAATGGTTCTTTAGATTTAGGATGTCTAATACCCGCATCATCAGAAGTCCAACCATAAAGATTACTAAAAGCTTTTTTCAAGGCAGGATGAATATCTAAACCATCAATGAGTTTACCCAAAGTCCCTTCTTTACCTAAAATAATTTGCACCAGTACATCTACTGCACTTATTGATTCCTTTATTGAATTTGCATAATCAGGTTCAGGTCGCATAGAAAAGAATTTAAGTGCCTTTTCAAAATGGTGTCTGACTGCACCATATTTATCTGGTATATCAAATACCTTCTTGATTTCTTTTATTTCTTCTTCAGCGGTTAAGGGAACAACTAAATTTTGAATAACACGATATGATGAGCGCTCTTCTTTAAAAGCAGTATCTATTTTTGTCATTATGCTTTTTACTACAATAACATTTTTGTAATTTTTAGCTAGAAATTCAATAAAATCATAAACCTTATTCCAATCAAGCTCCGCAAATGATTCATACATCATTGATACCTGTTTTCTATAATTATATTTTGCTACAACCTGTAAATTTTGGACAAAAAATTTGTTCCATAGTATCTTTAAATATTCATAAGGTAGTGAATCAAATCGTTCGTTTATTTTTTGCACTTTTGGACTACCTACTTTACTGAAGATCTCTTCGTAGAAAGCATTCCATATTCTTGTCTTCAAATGATCTGGCATTTCCTCTTTCCCCAGCATTTTGACTTTTTTGTATCCGTGGCGTTCAGAAAATAGCATAGTCACACCCTCATCCCCGTATCAAGTACGGGACAGGCTTTAATCTTCTCCCGTCAAGGAGGAGGAAACTATTAGGTAGTTCTCGACTCCGCTCGAATAGTAAATTAGTTGAGATTGCCACGCTTCGCTCGCAATGACACAACAACCCCTCACCCTTGCCCTCTCCCCGAAGGGGCGAGGGAATTTGGAAACGACAACCAGAATTAAAGCAAAACATAGTGTGCTCCATATTTCCGACGTCTCAAAAATGTCCCAAAATGTCTCATAATGCCTCAGCGATCTGTTTTTTCAATTGTTCAGGTGTTGGTAATATTTTTTTCAGTTTCTTTGGCAGTCTTTTTGTTATTTTGTATCTGTATTCCGCTACCGCCATAGGATTTTTTGCACCGCGCAAGGCATATTCAACGACAATGTTATCTTTCTCTGCACAAAGTATAATGCCTATTGAAGGATTTTCCTCTTCAAGTTTCACCTGCTCGTTTAATAAGTGTAAATAGAAATCCATCTTGCCGGCATACTCAGGTTCAAATTTCCCTGTTTTTAGTTCAATCGCAACCAGACATTTCAATTTACGATTAAAAAATAGTAGATCTACAAAATATTCATTATTTCTAAGAGTAAGCCGATATTGGTTGCCAATAAACGTAAACCCATATCCAAGTTCCAGAATGAAGTGCTTTACCTTTTCAGTAAGTCTTTTTTCGAGTTCTCGCTCTAAAACAGGCTTAGTAATACCTAAAAAATCAAGATTGTAGACACTTTTTAACGATTCATCCACCTGCTCAACAAGATGAGCTGGCAATACTTTGGGGAAATTGTGCTGTTTTGGAACTTCTTTAGCCAGCTGGTACGCCTTGGCTTTGATTTGGGTAAGCAAAACATTACGGCTCCAACCAAACTTTACAGATGATTTCATATAATATTCCCGTGCTTTACTATCTTTAACCTTTGATAAAATTACTATATTATGACCCCAGGGTAATTCTCCAACAAGTTGTTGGAGAATTGTAGAATTTGCATATTCCTTATAGAATTGTCGCATATACCATAAATTCTGAACTGAGAATCCATATTTTGTACCAAACTCAGCCTGTAGATCTTTGGCTAGCCTTTCAACTATATGTTTGCCCCATCCATATCGATTTTGTCGCTCAACAATTGCTTTTCCGATGCCCCAGTATAACTTAGTTAATTCCTTATTTATCCTGCGGGCGGCGGAGATTCGTGCCAAGAGGATTTTTGATTTAATCTCTTTAAGAAAAGATTTGTAATTTCTACTTGAGAAAGATAATTCTTTTTCTGCCATATTTCACTTCCTTAAAGATAGAAAAAGTACCCCTCACCTTTATCCTCTCCCCAAAGGGGAGAGGGAATGTATAGAGGACCTCTCCCACCAAGGGAGGGGAAGCCGTTATGGTTTTTTCTCCCATCGAGGGAGAGGAAATAGTGTGCTCCATTGTTCTCATGTCCCAAAAATGTCCCCATATATCTCATAAACACATCGCCGCCATGTTCTTTTTTAAACTTTCTGCCCATTTGTACACTTTTAGTGCTGTAGTTTTTGTTATAATAATATCATCATTATAATCTGCTTTTACCCGCTCTCTGCGCAGCCGGTTAAGATCAAACCCGATTTGCCTGCATAGGTCATCATCGTTCTTTTTTAAAAAATCAATGACCTGTTTATGGACATTCGGCGTTCGGAATATCATCTTTTTTTCAACTTCAATAAACTGCTTAGTCTTACCAAATACTGCATAATATGCACGATTAATCGAACTTCTATAATATCCTTCTCCGCTTTTCTCAAGTAAATCAGCGGCAACATCAAGCAAATTAATCCAGTTAAAACTCATGTTTTGACTCAACCGTTATATTAAGCAAACCCCGGGTTTTATGCTGCACAGCGTTAAACCAGCTTGCAAGCAACCGATCGAATTTATTAAGAGCTTCGTCAAGTTCCAGATCCGGTCTTATAACAATAAATAACTCAGCACTTTCTGCTTCGTCTCCAGGATCACTAAACAATTCCAATACCAGCTTGGTGTTCTTACCAAATATAGCCCTTGCCTGTACAGGACATTTCTCCAGAATAGGTACAAGAAACCAATTTTCATAGATAAAATGGATTATTTCGATTTGTTCAAGATCATCCTTGAATGTATAATTCTGTAATAATAACTTCACAACGTTATATTTTTTGAAAGGTTCACTCAAATCCTTTATAGCCGAAGAATAAGCAACAGCAGTTTCCCTAACAAAGAGATTTTCAGGCTTGAATTGAGCAGTATACTCTGCCATTATTTGTCCTTTCCCGAAAGAATAAGGAATAAAAGAAACAATGCACCGCCAACTGCAAGCCAGGTGAGCGCTTTATTCTGTTCTTTTTCCAGTTTCATTTTCTCTAATTTACCCGTTATTCGCGAAATGGTATGGGCAGAATTATTGCGATCGATATAAACCAGATGAGGCTTCCAGCTCTTATGTATTTTTACGTTCTGATCGGCAAGAAAAACAATATTCTTCTTCGAAAATGCTATTGCCGCTTCCAATTCCTTGTTCAACCAATCATAGTGAACACCTTGATCAGAGGCGATAACGAGGACCGCATCAGCATCTTTTAATTGGGTGCTTATGTGGGCAGGTATTTCATTATTTGGCATCCACTTTCTATCCGGTATATAGCAGGTAATCCCCCGTTTAGCTGCTTCTTCTGAAACGGCATACAATGCCGCAAATTCCTTTGGTAGTAAGCTGTAGCTGATAAAGACTTTAAAATTCATATAGTTCCTTCACTCTCGCCCTGTATTGAGTACGAGTGCAGGCTCTTGAGATACTGAAATAAATTCAGCATGACACATTGCTCCCCTCACCCTTGCCCTCTCCCCCAAGGGACGAGGGGATTTTTGCTGGAGATTGCTGCGGTACTTCGTTCTTTCCTCCCGAGGCAGACAGGCGCAAGACCGCCACATCTAATCGTGAAGTTAATCGTGAACCTAATCGTGAAGTCTCATGCCAATTCATAATGAACACTCCTACCTTTGCCTACTTGCTTTACTACCTTTAGTTTCAGAAGTTTCTTGACTTCATCCAAAGAAGCTCGATTTGATAAATCAAATAGCTTTTGAATATCCCTGTTAGTTATCCTGCCATTCTGATTGATAAATTCTACGATCTGCATCTGCCGTTCGGTTAGAGCAATTTGACCTTTTTGGGTTTTTCGTAACCGTTCGCTGCTGAGACGGATTACTCGTTCTTTCACTTCCTGGACGCTTACATGTACTCCTTCAACGAAGTACTCCACCCATTTTGTCAGATTCAGTGTTGCTTGATTAACACTTTGCAGAGCTTTGTAATACGCCGGTCTATCTGAATCATAATAGTCATCCAGACAGAAAAATTGTTTTGTGTCGAATCCCCGTTTGTAAAGAATCCAGGTTGCCAGTACTCTTGCTGTTCGACCATTGCCGTCAACGAACGGATGAATGCGTACGAATTCGTAGTGGGCAATACCAGCTTCCACAATAGCATCCATATTCTGTGTTTCTTTCGCATCGATCCATGAAACCAGATTAGTAATCAATCCTGGGACATCTTCATTTTTGGGAGGCCGAAAAAAGATCTCGCCGGTTACCCGGTTACCAACAACAACGTAGCGGGTGCGGAAAGCACCGCAGTCTTCCGGACGTTCAAGTGTATCTTTGGTGACAAAACGATGTATCTTCAAAATGTCCTTAACAGCAAGTTTTTTACCTATAACAAGCTTATCGATTTTTTTAAGTACTGATAAGTAGTTTAATACCTCCTGCTTATCCTTTCGTGTAGCTGTGATTTTCCTGCCCTGTGCAAGTTTGCTTACCTGTTCAAGATTCAGTCTATTACCTTCGATGTGAGTTGAGGAATGGGCGCTTCGGATAATCGCTTCGCGGCGCAGAGCGACTTCCCATTTAGGGATTAAAGGCGAATTCAGGATAACTTCTCTGGCAGCAGAGATTTTGGAAAGCAGGTTTACGATTTTGTGAGTGTATTTGAAGTTGGGCTGGAACATGGTATTTACACCCTCACCTTAATCCTCTCCCTTCAAGGGAGAGGAAATAATTCTGAAGTTCTCGACTTTGCTCGAACAGTAATGAACATGAGATGCTGAAATAAATTCAGCATAACAACGATGACATTGAGATTGCTTCGTTAACACTCGCAATGACGGGAAAATCTGGATTCCCCGGTCAAGCAGGGGAATGACAAAGGAGGCTTTGGAACAAACAATAGGAAGTTCTCGACTCGCATTGCTCTCTCGAACAGTAATATCAGATATCATATTTTAGTTCCTCTAGGTGATCTTCGATTTCTTTTGTGGTTTTAGCAATTTCACTATCGAGGGCTTGGAGTTCTTTCCATTCTTTGGGGATGTCGATTTCTTCGATCTCCTCTTCAGGGAATACATAGAGCGTAACATTGAGATTGTAATCGTTTTTTTCTATCTCCGCGTGATCAACTACCCTTGAAAATCCTTTTTCCTCGGAGAATTTCTGGTAGGAATTGGTGATTCTCGTTTGATGCTCTATTCCTAAACGATTTAATTTTCGTACGTCTGGATGCTGTTCGAACGCCTGGCTGGCATTGATAAACAACACTTTTTCTTTTCTGTTCTTGGACTTGTTCTTATGGAATATTAAAACCGCACCTGGTGCTCCGGTATTATAAAATAGTTTTTCCGGTAAGAGTAACACGGCTTCGAGCAGATCGTCTTTAATAATCCCTGTTCTGATCGCCTTTTCCCTGCCACCACGGAAAAGACACCCATTATCAATCACAATACCGACCCTGCCATTATCACCATTCACCGAAGTAAGCATGTGCTGAATCCAAGCCCAATCTGCTGACTGCTTGGTAGGAAACCCATAATTGAACCGGTCATGCCAGAACTCTCCTTTTTTCAGAACATCTTCATTGTAGCCATCCTGATTCCATGGAGGGTTCGCAATACACACATTGAATTGCTGAAGTTTATCACTTTCTTTGAATTTCGGGTAGAGGAGCGTATCACCCAGGTTAATGCGCGCATTACGTATATCATGGATATAAAGGTTCATTTTGGCAAGCGCAAGTGTCTTGTAATTTGCCTCCTGACCAAGAAGAAAAAGACGATCAGCATCTTTCTTACCCTTCTGGTCTTTGACGTATTGGTACGACAGAATCAACATACCTGCTGAGCCAAGCGCTGGATCATAAACATATTCCTTGGGCTGCGGATCAAGAATTTTGACCAGAAGATTGATTACTTCACGTGGTGTGTACACTTCACCTTCTTTGGCTTTTTGCGGCGCAAAGTAGCGCAGGATCCACTCATATGCATCACCGAGGATGTCTGGCGATACATGATGCAGGGATTGAGCACTGAATAACTCAACAAGCTGACGCAAAATTTCGGCGTTCTCCCGGCTTCCCGTAAATTGTACAAAATCGACGTTTTCAAATACATCACGTAACTCAGGATTACGCTCAGCAAGTTCTTTCATAGCTCTGGAAAAATTTTCCGGAACACGTGCAGGATCCTTTCTGATTTTATCCCATGTATATTCGTCAGGTATGTCGAAATCATGATAAATGGCATTACGAGCTTCCTGCTCTGCTTCTTTTTCGGTGAGGTCGTCGCTGCGTGCTTCAGCCTTTGCTCTCTCAAATTCCATATCCCACTTGTCACAGATCCGTTTATAGAAAAGGAGTACAAGGATAAAAGTATAATCAACCCGCGTACGAATCAAATCAGCTGCCTTTTTCAGGAGTCCTTCAAGATCTCCACGGGTAAGTATACCTTCAGGTACAGTGAGAGTTTCTGAAATGAATTCGGATGTACTCTTGAGGGTATAAATTTTTTTGCGGGCATCTTTCTTTTCCATCTCGACACCAAGTAGACCTGCTTTACGCAATTCAGACAGAGCAACGTTCACCTGCTCACGGCTGTCTCTTACAGGTTCTTGTTTTAATACCTCGACCGCATCATCAAAGCGAAAAGGTCTTATTTCATACTCCTTCCATAGTAGATCATATCTAATCTGCAACCACTTTTTTAGTCTCATATCATCTCCATTTTAGAATTTATATAAAAGATTATCATATTCTATTTATATTATAAGCATTTCATATGTTTTGTCAAGGTGTAACTCGATAAGTCTTTAAATTACATTAGTTATATTAACAACATAATACTATTTACATCATCCCTCACAGTATACTGGTCATTTCACCAAGGAAAGCTCCATATAGCTTGCTCCCTCCATAGGGTTATAGCGATATGGCTCTATTTTCTTAAAACCTAGAGATTTATAGAGTGATATAGCTGTTCTCATCGTATCAATAGTGTCCAATCTCATACGTTCATACCCGATAGCGCGCTATCTCAATTACCTCAGTACATTAGTCCAATCCGCCTCTTTGCCTGGCTTATCAATACCTCCTAATTATAACCAGGCACTGTTTTAAGATCACCAAAGAACAAATCCTTGTCTTCTTTCTTTTTAATTTGTTCCCCAGCTTCTTTTGCTAACTTGATGTACTTTTCGCAATCTGACTTATCTCCAGCAACAGCATACGCTCTTGCCATTGCTTCATAAGCAAAAGCAATATCAAAATCTCCAATATTGTGCTCTTTGCAGATATCCAAACACCTCCCAGCATGATATAATGCTGATTGAGGTCTGTTCAAAACCGAATACACGCGAGAAATCTGCCATTCACCCCGCTCAAACTCAACAGGTGCACCAATCTCGCCCCAATGAAAACGAGAAGCATGAGCAGCATGAATCATTTTATCATCTTCTTGTTTTGTCCTGTCTTTTTTATCTAATAGGCTCCAGACAAGATTAAACAAGGTAATTGCTGACCTCTTGTGCCATTCTTGCTCTGTATATTTTTTCTCTTCTGTCATTTAAACCTCCTTTAAAATTCCTAAATACCTAAAGTTTCGTATTCGTGATTCGTGGATCGTATTCGTTTTTTATCTACCCTTTTATAGCCTTCAATTGCCTTTAATTGTCTTATAATTAATTATCTCCGCAATCAAAGAACTCACCGAGTTCTTAAAATTCTATCCATTTTTCCCGCAAAGTCCAGCCTGTCCTATGATTAGCTTTTTGTTAGCAATGATTTTAGCCACAAGATTCTTTTAAAAGCATTTTTCAAAAATAAATCTGCTGATTTTCTCTGATCAATTTTAGAAACAACCTCTAATGTAAAATTCCCTGAATATGTCTTTCTTGGAAAATACTTCTTTACTAATTCCCAATCAATATTGCCATCCTTAGGCAAACAATGCTTATCAGTTGTTCCATCATTATCTGACAGATGAGTAACAACTAATAAATGCCCCCATTTATTTAAAAGAATGCCTGGGTTATTACTATACAAAAAATCATGAGAACTGTCATAACAAAATCCTAAACATGGAGATTCAATATTAGAATATATATAATCTAAATAATGCGGTTTTCGTGTATTTTCTATTGCAACGATCACATTCGAATCTTCTGCATATCTAACTATTTCTCTAAGTAATCTAATCCCATATTTATTAAATTCAGGGACATCAATACCTTTGCTAATATGTATAACTAAAATAGGAATATTATGTTTTGAGCAGAAGCATACATAAGAAATATATTTATGCTGTATAGCTTTCCGAACACTACTATTATCAGACCAAATATCATTACAGTTCCTAAAAGGAGCATGGACATTTTCAAGAAATAACCCGGAATCTCGAACGAGTTCAGGTATTAATTCTTCTTTCCCATTTCTAATAAATTTTTCCTCCTGACCAAACCAGACAGATGTACAAGAAAAACCCGCTTGTTTTATCAGTCTAAGTCTTTCAACTATTGGTAACTCATAACCGAACCAGGAAAATATACCGCAGTTGTTAGATAATCTATTCATTTTGTATTAACAACCATCTTTATACTCTGGAAGATTGTATAATTCTTTTTTCATAAATATTTACTCATCAATTGTTTCCATTCTTTTTCAAACTGATCTTCCATTAATTGTTTGTCTTTATCAGACATAAAAGAGGCTTTAATACCATTCATACTCAGGCGTTTCAGATCATTTATTGTAAAACCAAGTTTTTTAACCAATACCAGATATTCCTGACTAATAGTAGTATTGAACATAACAGGGTCATCAGAATTTACTGTCACCATCAAACCCTGCTTAAAATACTTCTTTATAGGATGAGCCTCTATTGAGCCGCAAACCCCGGTTCTCACATTGCTAATCACACAGATTTCTAATGGTATCTGTCTTTGCTTTAGCAAAGAGACAAGTTGGGGATCCTCATTTGCCCTCGTTCCATGACCAATTCGCTCAACTCCCAGTTTTTCAATAGCAGCCCATATAGATTCGGGCCCTGCTGCTTCACCTGCATGAGCAGTGAGTCTGAAACCTCGCTCCCTTGCTTCTTCATAAACATCAGCATATGGATCAGCAGGATAGATCTGTTCACTCCCACCAAGTCCAATACCAATAAGCCCTTTACCCAAATATGGTTTAAGCATGTTTAAACGCTCCATACCTTTTTCTGGACCATTATCCCTACAAATATCTAAGATTAATTCACACCCAATACCAAAATCATCATGTGCCCTCTTTTTGCCTTTAATCAAACACTCTGTTATCCCCTGTTCAGATAATCCTTGCCTCCAATAATCACCTGGTGCATAATGAGCCTCAACATACTTAACATTCTGTTTGCTTAGATTGCACAATACCTGATAAGCAATTTCTTCAAAATCTTTTTCTTCTTTAATAAAGGTATTTTTCCAAACCCAAAGATCAATAAAGTGTGCAAATTCAGTATAGTTGAGTTTTCTACGTAAATCATCCAGGTTTTTTATAGATGGTTCGCCACCACGCTTTTGGATAAAATCAAATAATGTCTCAAGAGGGATTGCTCCTTCCAGATGGAGATGAAGCTCTACCTTTGGTATTTCTAATACGAATTGCTCTATATTATCAATAAATTCTGTATTCATTTATATCCTCTCTCCAGTTGCCTTTTCTATTTTCTTCCGCCAGGGAACGAGATTTCCTGGCTTATAATACTTTTCTTTTAAAAAGTCAATGACTTCTTTATTCCCAATTATGTTTCCCAACTTTTTTCTAAAGAAACGAAAAGTAACATTCTTGATTAGTTTCGCAAAAATGTAATCTTTCATGTATAGCGGTGCAGAAAAAACAAATTCCGACCAGATACCAGAATCATCATCAATTCTGAGATATTCTTTACTGATTGACTGCCACACCTTTTCAAAATTGGCTTCTGGATTATTGTACAATTCAAGTTCAAAAGAAAGTTCTTTTATAAATTCCCGAAACCTGAACGCCTCATCCAATGCATGTGCATTAAGAAATGTGTTTATCATATCTTCAGGAAGAGAAGTAAATTTCTGAAGCCATTCCTTAGTGTCGATAAACCCCGACCAGATATCTGCCATTCCTTCTCTGAAAGATGGATCATCTATGAGAAGAAAACTTTTTGGTAAGTAGTGATAGTGTATGGCGTGACCAAATTCATGAAAAAGAACTCTATAATCCATATACCCACCAACTGGATGGTATGCAATTCTTATATCTTCTCCCATCTCAAGGTTATAACAACCACCAGAACATGCCCTATCTTGAGTTTCGACTTTGATAGATAGAGAACTGAAATCTATTTCATACGATTCGAGAAAAGCCTGCAAGCTATCGATCATTTTTTCTTTTTTAAAATAACCGTCAGGAGGTAGGAAAAACTTATAAAACATGAATCGCAAATCGTGTATCTGAAAATCTGGTATTTCTTTCTTGCATTTTCCGATGAATCCATCCCACACGTTTTCTGTATCTTTCTTTATTCTTGAACAAAGGGCAGAAAGATAACCAGATGAAATATTATCAAATGAGAAAATAAGATCAGGATAATTGACAAATCCCTGCTCATATGCAATCTTATTAGCAAGCCTCATACTCTCACGTGCTTGTTTTTCAATAGAACCAAGTAATTGCTTCCAACTTTTGTGTGCTTCCTTTCTTAAATTCCTATTTTTGTTTCTCATTAGAATTTGCCACATTTCGCTAATGTTAACGTTCTTACCTTTAATAAAGGGCAGAAATTCATCTGTTTTCGCTTCTATTTCGCTTCGCAATTGAAAGAGTTTCTTATTATATTCGACCTTTGCCTTAATCACTTCTCTTTTTAGAATTTCTGCTTTCCGTTTCCTTACCAGATTTTCTTCTCTATTGAGAAATGTATCTATCCTATTTGACAAATCGGGATCAAGTAGAAATTTCCGTACTTCTTCCGCTTTTTCCTGTAATTTTTCTTTATCAAGCGTCTCTCGATACCAAAGACACATCTGTTCTTCCCAGTTTTCCTTAAGTTTGATATCTATTTCATCTATCCAATGCATTTTACTGCCCAATGATTACCTTTTTAGATAAATTGTTCCTATATGACGCATTTTCCTTGCGTATCAAGTCAAGAAATACCGGTTGTCAAAGAACTTTACCAGCATGGATATCCAATGCCCAGTCAGTTTCGTCATTGAGGATCTTGCGACCGAGTTCATTGCCGTATCTCGTAAGTTCAGGAATTTTACTCGGATCGTCAGCCCTAATCGGCTCTTTAAAATCAACCTGAAATCTGCGAAAATCTAGTTTTTTAAAAAAGGTCTGGACAAGACGCACTTGCTGATCATCAGCTGACTGCAAAAAGGCACCCAGCACCGGACTGAGCCACTGCCAAACCCAGAATTTATTAGCATCACCAGATTTTAGATTATGGGGGTCGCGTCCTGTTCCCAAGCTAATCAACGTGGTCTCAGCAGGATCCCAATTAAGACAGAACTTGGCTTCATATGCTGCCAGATAGCAGGGGTTTGCATATGATCCAACCCCACCATCCACATAGCGTCCTCTAACAGCCGGGAAATACGTGGGGATGGAACTAGAAGCTAAGACGGCAGTTACTACTGGCCACTTGGCATATTTCTTTTTCCAGGATTTTACAAAACGTGTGCGGTTTGCCACCAAATCAAATACCGTAATAACGACATCAGTAATCGGGTCAGTTGTCCAAAAATCTCCCATGGTTATATCGCCAATGTGTTTTTTCAAAATCTTTTCCAAAGGCCAGTGTGGATAACGATAGCGAGCAAGCAGCCACAGACGACTGCGCAGTGTCTTTTGAAAAACCTTTGAACCCAGTGCACAGTACAACTCGTGCATTTGTTCTGCGGTCAACCCAGCTCCAATCCCTGCAGAAATAATAGCCCCGGTTGATGTACCGGCCGCCAACCGAAAGATATCATGTACAGATTTACCAAGATAATCCTCGAGAATCGCAAGAGCACGGGTAATCATAACGCCCTTTATACCACCACCGTCTATGCTGATTGCAACATTTTTACGAAAAGGCTTCATCACTCCCCCGCATCAATCAACGTCTCATCAAAATCAAAGAATATAACTCTGTAATCTTTTCTTTTCATTCAAGGGTCGCGAAATTATGCAATTAGTTAATTCGTTAATTTCGCAATTACTTAATGGATAAATCCTTAGTCTCTGGAGAATCAGGCTGATTACGATGCTCTCCTATGCCTCATTGCGTTAAATCGCCAAAACGGTCTTTCAGTTCCTTGATTTGGTTTTCAGTAAGACCCTGGACTTCGTAGCCTGCGCACCTACACAAAAGAAAAATCTGCGCAGCTTTATTAATCATATCTATGAGATCAAACGCTTCCATTACGTCAGCACCAGTTGCAAGACAGCCATGTTTTTCCCACAGTACGATGCGATGCTCTTGTAGAGCAGCTAGTGTAACCTCAGCCAACTCTTCTGTACCAGGACAACGGTATGGCGCTAAACCAACGCCTTCAGGTAAGAACATCTTCAGTTCTGGGTGCATTGACCACAGCAGTCGATTGATTGCCTTTTCCTCACAATAAAGCTCAATATGAGTAAGGGCAATCAAATGACTTGGATGGGTGTGCACAATTACTTTCTGAGATGGATTGTTCTCAAATAAAAAGCTGTGGAGCTTGAGATGCGACGCAAACTCGGTAGTTGGGCGCGCCCCGGCGCCACCACCCCAAAGCACACGGTAGCCATCAAGTTCATCGCAAATATACAGCATGATCATCTTCTCTTCTGGACGATCCATGATCTCGCGCATGCGTGAACCTGATGCAGTGACAAAAAAACATCGTCCACCACAGAGTGGTTCAGAAATTTCTCTTTTCACCTTTGGATAGTCATCAAAGGCTTGCCCTCTTTTCTCAATCAAGTCAGTTACTTCAACCGAGATATTTCCAGCATTTTTTTCTGCCCAACCCCTTTCCCATAGATAACGTCCCAGTTCGCCTATGTCGTGGACAAGCTTTTGTAATTCCTTATTAAGCGACATTTTTTTTATTGCTGACACTCTTCACCTCCTTAACATTCTATCTATACAGACAACTCAGTCAAGTCTATTAATCAATGTTGTGCGGGGTGATTTGATAGAAATGCACTGGTTTACCATTGTGATAATTCTCAAAAACATCATATATTTTTACTAATTCAATGGAGCCATATTGCTTGATATCTTGAAAATTCCGGGGGTTATCGCTGACCGGCCCCAGGGTGATGAGAAAATGTGGCTGGTATCTGTCAAATTTCAATTTCTTGTCTTCAGGCCCGGTTTCGAGATTGAGAACCAGCATACCAGAAGCTAGAGAATATGTGTCTACAATATCCGTAAGGATTACCCAAGGTCTTTGTTTTAACTTAACTGTATTGCTAATGTCATTAGCCATAGTTTTGAATGACCACTCCGGCCGAACAAGAGAGGCGATTATCCTGCCTGCATTGATACTAACATAACCGAGCACTATAACGACTGAAGCAACCTTTAAAACTTGCGCATATTTGGATCTCAAAGACCATAAGTAAACAATGAAAAACCCCATGATAGATATCAGCGGGATTACAGTCAATACATAATAACGAGGAGGGTTATACCCACCGCCTATACCCCCGGCAAAGACATAGATAACAATCCAAAGTGCAAATGCACCAAGTAATCTTTTGTGCTTTAGCCCCTTGATAAAAACGATTGCAATCATGCTGATTATCCCAACAACATAGCCAATGCTATATATGCCATGACTTATCAGATAACCATTCCTGAAAATCTTGTATACCGCGTAGATTACCGAGGAAATGCCGTGCATAGATTCAGGGAAAATTGGCACTATCGCCAAATAATACCCGCCATAGTCATGATATGGTTTTATTGCAAATGCCATATACGAGAAACACAAAGCTACGAAAATCAATAATGACAATGCAACGGAGCGTAGCTTTACTGATGTAATATTAAAACCATCATTTTCGTACAACACCAAGAAGAGCACTGGCAACCAAACTGATAATCCGGAAATTTTGCAAAGGACAGCCAAAAAGACAACCACTGGCGTAATCACCGCATGAATAAAATGTTTGTTATACACTGTACCAACGTAAATAGCCGCGACTGACAGCAGAAGCATAAGGTTCTCGTTGAGAGCTAACCTGCTGTAAATAAACAACAGGTAGTTACATGATATCAAAGCCAACACTCCGAGACTCAACACACCATTAATAAAGCGCCGGAATATTAAATAGAGGAAAATCAACGTAATCATAAAAAACAGTACTCCAGGCAGCCTGGCACTAATGAGATTTATGCCCATTGACTTAAGGAAAATGTACTCGATGAACTGAAAAATCGGCATTACAACGATTGGATTACTCTCAAACGGAAGCAGCCATTTGTTGGTTATTAGTTTGGCTGTGGCATTACGCGTATACAACCCCTCGTCACCATAAATCTCCGAAGACCAGGTGGTTTCTACAGGAACATCAGCTGCGAGATGAATAAAACGCAAAATGCAGAAGCAGATTATGATGGTAAGTAAAAGCATTTTCAGCAACGATAACCAACCGATGCGCTTCATTGAATCAAGTTTAGTGTTTTTCAAATCCTTTACGCTAAAACAGAGCCCGAAATTTTTCCGGCACCTCAACTATTTTCCTGTACTCATAATCGAAAAAAACGATACCGGTCTTGGCTCGGGCGACTTCGTTTCCAGTTTCCTTATTAGATAGCTTGAAAACAAAATCGCAGCCTACTTTGCTGATATCACTTACCGCGACTTCAATCTTTAACACATCTGAGTAGAAACCTTCTGATTTATATACAATAACAGCATCAGTCATAATCAAACCCGCCCCATCAATATCCGCTTCAGTAAAACCAAACTTTTTCAAGAACCTCAACCGCGCCTCATGGACCAACGACAATATAGAATCATTACCCAGGTGACCACCGTAGTTGATGTCGTCAATCCGAACCGTTATCTCTGTGGAAAACGTGAAGTTGTCTGGTAACTCAAGTTTAATGCGACCCATCTTCGCTTTTCCTTGATGTCCTAATAGACCAGGACTATTTTGTCAATAATATGGTAAATGCCGATCTTCAGTCTCACAAAATACACACCCGCTGGAACTGGACGACCTGCCTGGTCAGTACCTGACCATTTGATCGTAGTAGGCACTGAGGAGTATGCAGTAGGCAGTGAAAAATATTTGACAAGCCGTCCACTGGCATCATAGATCCCTAACTCTATGCCCTCTCCCCTTCTTGTCCCGTAGGATGAATGTGTTATCCTATCGGGATGCCCTATGCCAAAGCTGATATTGATCAACTTTGAAAATGGATTCGGATAACTGTACAAGGACAACCTTGTTTGATTTTCCCAGGGTACTTCAGTCACAATCCCGGGTTCTGATACGATAACAACCCACATCAACGAATCATAAAACATCCCATCGTCAACCTTGACTATAACTGTATCGGTTGTTACCGTAGAACTTGAGTACAAGTAACAAGTATCATGAGCCGAGGTATCAACAACCCCATTGATACTCCAAATGTAAAACAAAGAATCTTCTGGATCAGGATCTTGTGCCAAGACCTCGAGCAAGAGAACGCTATCAGTTATTATGTAACAGGGTGAAGGAGGACTTGATGCAATGATTTCAGGTGGGTAATTTATAGGATCAACCTCAATTTCAAAAAGTGTAGGCCACAATTTACCGGTCACGAACAACCGCACGTTTTGGTGATCATATGCAATGCCGTTAAGCACATTTGGCTGAAAGCATAGGTGTTGATCAGTTAGAATGCCGGACAGATTAAGCCACGCAGTTACATCGCCGGTCTCGGGCTCAATAACTGCGATAGAATCCGAGTACCAGACATTTGCATAGATCTTCCCCTGGATATATTCCAATTCGTTTAAATACGTAACTGGTGCCCCCTCAGCATGTACATCAACATAGCCGACTTCCACATAGGTTTGAGGATCCAGATAATGCAATCTCGGTGTCCCATCACTCATTATCAAACATGTATCATCATGCGTGAGCCCCCACCCTTCAGTAGAATAACTGAAACTGTCCACCAACTGAAATGTGTCCAACTCAATATACACGAATCCAATTTGGTTCTGCCATGTCAGCTGGATTATTGTATCATTCCACATAGTAATGCCTTCGCCAAAATAGGAATTATCAAGGTTACGTATTTTCAAAACCGTACCAGTCTCTAGTTCGACCTTACGTAAGGACGAACTACTATAAAGACCCGTACCCTCGTAGAGTACGTCATGCTCATATATTAAACCCTGGGTAAATGCATTTGAGTCGTGAGGATATTCGTTAATAACTGTATAGTCATATACTGGCAGACTATCTGCGCCTGAGAATGAAGGAAATGTCTGCACTGCTCCCTGCTCAGCTATTGTCTGAGCAAACCCTGGCAAAGCATTCACCGCAAGTACCCAGGCAATGCTGGAAACTAACACGCGTATTATTTGATTAGATCTCATTATCTTTATATCTTCCTCAAAACTAGAACCTCTAGACATATTCTACATACCCAAACGTTCGTGTCAATGCACTTGCAGTACCAGGTGTTCACCTGTTCACTTATATTCACACTTTCACACTTTCAGCAGGTATTTGGTTGTTCGGTTTTGCGTCTGTTTAACTTGAAAAATCGACAAAAGTTGGTATAATTTCTAATTATGGACTACAATAAGGTGGATAAGAAAACAATTAGCGCTTTAGAACAAATTGTTGGCGAGGAAAACATCATCGTAGATAAAGCCGCTCTAGAAGATTACGCTCACGATGAAACGCCTTTGTACAAATCAATGCCTGACCTTGCCGTGAAACCAGGTTCTACAGAAGAAGTCTCAAAAATCATGAAACTGGCAAATGCAAAAACTATCCCGGTCACTCCAAGAAGCGGCGGAACTAGCCTTTCCGCAGGTGCGGTGCCCGTTCATGGAGGCATTGTACTCCTGCTTGAACGCATGAACACAATCAAGGAAATCGACAAGAAAAATATGATGGTCATCGTTCAACCCGGCATAATCACTGAACAACTTGGTAATGAATTGACAAAACATGGTCTTTTCTTCCCACCTGATCCAGTTAGCCTTGATACCTGTATGATCGGCGGCAATATTGCTGAATGTGCAGGCGGGCCACGCGCCATGAAATACGGCGTAACCAAGAACTACGTGCTCGGCATCGAAGTCGTCCTGCCTGATGGCACAGTCCAGCGATACGGTGGGAAATTGCTGAAAAATGTTACTGGGTATAATATAATCGATCTAATCGTCGGTTCTGAAGGCACACTTGCCATTGTAACTGAAGCCACGTTAAAGGTCTTGCCCGTACCAGCAGTTATTATTGACCTGCTCGTGCCCTTCAAGTGTGTAGAAGACTCAGTTAATTTTGCCCTCGATGTTTTACAGACAGGTTTGATGCCTGCAGCAATTGAATTTATGGAAGGGGATGTTTACAGGATTGTTGCAAAATATCTGAAACGAAAATTACCCTTTGAACAGGCAAATGCACATACAATTCTTGAAATAGATGGTAATGACAAAGAACAAGTGCGTAAAACCTACGATAAAATTGGTGATATCGCATTAAAATACGGTGCGCTCGATGTATTTGTTGGAGAAAGTGCCAAGGATAAAGAAAAGATCTGGGAACCGAGAAAAAAAGCGAGTGACGCTTTAAAAGAACAAAGCAAACTTCTGGCACGCGAAGACCTTGTTGTACCTAGAAATAGAATTCCTGAACTAATTACCCGTTTAGAACAATGCGTCAAACAATACGGTGCACATCTCTATGCTTTTGGCCATCTCGGCGATGGCAATATCCATACCGACATCGGCGTGGATGATTACAGTGATAATCACACAGATGATAAGGAGATCGGGAAACAAGGAAAGAAAGGAAGTTTTGAAGTTACGAAGTTGGAAAGATGGGAAAAGAGGAAAGAAATTTCAAATGACAAATGTCAATCACAATCTCTGCGCATAAATGATATAGAAAAGATTAATAAGATGCGGAGAGAAATATATGCTATCACGTTATCGCTCGGCGGAGCGATTACTGCAGAACACGGTGTAGGTTTATCAAAGATCCAGTATTTAGAGATGGCACTGGATAAAACCCAGATTGAAATAATGCGTTCAATCAAGAAAATCTTCGACCCGAAGAATATATTGAATCCAGGGAAAATTTTTCCGCAGGAAAAATAATACCAAATGACAAATATCAAATTACAAATGAATGTCCAGATCAATCCCATAACACAGATTACACAAACAATAAAAAAAACATGGATTTCGCAGATAAAAAACGAATACGAATAACGAGTCACGAATACGACTTTTTGGGTATTTAGGCATTTATCTTTAATGGAGGTGCTATGAATTTAATTAAGCTTGATAAGCTGCCAGGCCAGGATTCGATGTTGATCTTTCATGTCTTGGCAAGAATTGGTTATGAAGGACTGGTTATCGTTTCACCGAGTAAGCCCCTTGCCAGTATCGGCTATTTCCAGGATGCAGCAAAGGAAATCGATCTTGAATTCTGCGAGAATGCCGGTATCCCGGTAATGCGCCGAGAAGTCGGCGGTGGTGCCACATATCTTGACGGTAACCAGATATTTTACCAGATGATATGGAACCGCAAAAACCCTAAATTCCCGAATAATGTAAGGAAGATATTCGAGGTCCTCTCTGGACCAGCCTGTGAAACCTATCAGAAATTCGGCATAAATGCTTCATTTCGCGCGGAGAACGATATTATCACAGATAAAGGCAAGAAGATTGCTGGTGAAGGCGGTGGTGATATTGGTGATGCCATGGTTTTTGTAGGCGGAATCCTCCTTGATTTTGATTATCGAACAATGAGTAAAGTCTTGAAAGTACCAGATGAAAAATTCCGCGACAAGATCTACAAAAGCATGGAAGAAAACCTGACCACCATGAAATGTGAACTCGGTGAAATACCTCGGCGCGAAGATGTAAAACGTGTACTCGTTGAAAATTTTGAAAAGCTCACCGGCAAATTAAAGCCAATTGAACTCGATGACGTAACAATAAGAAAAATGAAAGAGCTTGAACAAATCTTTACGTCTAACGAATTTCTGTTTAAGAAAACACCGCGCATTCCCCAGGGTGTTAAAATCAAAGAAGGTATTGACATCCTCTATGGTTTATATAAGGCAAAAGGCGGACTCATAAGAACTGCCGAAGAAATCGAGAATAAAAAACGCATTCGAGACCTCGTTGTTTCCGGCGACTTCAATCTTTTCCCGAAAAACGGCTTGAATGAAGTCGAAGATACGTTGAAAAATATAGATTTCAACGAGGAAATCATTAAAAAAGAAATCGAAAAAATGTATGATAAAAAGAATATTGAATCACCTGGTGTTGAACCGAAGGATTTTGCAAAAACAATTATACAAGCAAAATAAAAATGCCTACAAAACCGGAGAAAAATACAGATTACAAGTTAATCATTCCTAAACTTTTCCAGTGCCTCAACAGTCTTTTCTGCAATGTTCTTTTCTCTAGCAAAGTGCTTTATCATCCTATATAGACATTTCTTTTTCTCTTCTATATTACCAAGATACTTGGCACATGCTTCCATGTTTTTCTTTGTCCTTTCCACGTTTGCCATTATTCGCTCTGGAACCTTATCACTATCGTGCATTACTGCTTCTTGGGGACAGATATCGTGACACAGGGCACAACGAATACAGCCCTCCATATAAATCTTTGCTTTTTCTTCCTGCATCTTTATGACACCCACCGGGCACTCCTCCACGCAGATCCCACAACCACTACATCTATTATCATCAACCCAAGGCATGTTATGCTCCTTTTTTAAAATTCAATACATATCCTTCATCATAATAATCATCATGTAAAAGTCTTCCTGTAAATTTTCGCTCCAGAAAAAAACCTGACTCTTCTATTTCTTTTATCACATCCCCGAGTTCCACATTAGCCAATTCCATCAAAGGATAGTTTTTTTTATGATGTTTTGGGTAGATGGAAAAAAGACCATTGTTTTTCAAGACTCTATATATTTCTTCGTAAACTAATTTCCTTTCTTCAGTATCCATGAAGTGAATTACATCATAGCACAAAACCACATCGACTGAATTCTTTTTTAAAGGAATTTGTGATTGTTTATTTATCAACTCAATGTTCTTTATATTGACTTTTTCTATTCTTTTTTTCAACTTATCTAACACAGCAGTCTTTTTGTCTATGGCATATACTTTGCCATCACTGCCCACTAATTTTGATGCGGGGATTGTATAATGACCCTCTCCACAGCCAAAATCTAACACGACTTGTCCTTTTCCAACACCGAGATCGCTTAAAAATCTCTGCCCATCCACTTTCATCCAATTATCTACATCTATGTTTTTCATTTATATGAGCGTGATTATTATTACCATGAGTTCATTTAATAATCAGTTTATATATATTACGCATTAATTACCGACAAAATTTTTTTACTCAAAACAGGTGGTTACATCAAATAACTATATATTCTCTTTGGATAATAACTTGTCTATTCCCTCGGCTGCCTTTTTCCCATCAGCAATAGCAGTTACCGCATCCAGATTACGATTAACAATATCACCTCCAGCAAAAACGCGCGCAATTGATGTTTGTCCATTCTCATCGACCTGAACCTTTCCTCTTTCAATTTTTAACTCGTCTCTGAGAGGCTTGGGTAAATATGAAAAATCAGACATCTGGCCAACCGCTTCGATAATCATATCACCATCAATGGTTTTGGTCTGTTCCTCATAAAATGTTGGGGCAAATCTTCCCTGTTCATCAAACACGGATTTTACCGCCTTGCATTCTAACCCGGAAATCTTCTTGTTTTTCAATAAGATGTTTCTAGGACCCCAGGAAACATTAAATAGCACGCCTTCTTCTTTGGCCTCGGTGTGTTCTTCTTCTGTCGCGGGAATAATATCCCATGATTCAAGACATACAATATTCACCGAGGTTTTTGCTTTAGGATAATTCATCTGCTGCAGTCTTACACAGGTCCGGGCAACATCCATTGCAACATTGCCGCCGCCAATAATAATAATATTTTTGCCGACCTTTGTCTTTTTACCGGATTTAACCTGGGCAAGGAAATCAATTGCCTGAGGAGCCATCTCTTCATTCTTAAGCTTAATATATCTACCCTTGCACATCCCAGTGCTGATGAAGACCGCATCGAATTTTTCGTAGATATCTTCAAATTGTATGTCTTTTCCTACCTCAGTGCTGAATCTAAAATTTACACCCAGGGATTTTATATAGTTTACATCCCTATCAATAATGTCTAAAGGCAGACGGTACTGCGGTGGTCCCGTTCTCAGCATACCTCCGCCACCTGACAGGGTATCATAGACAGTAACCTGATGACCTCTGAGCCTTAAGAAATGAGCAACTGTCAGGCCGGATGCTCCGGCACCGATTATGGCGATTTTTTTACCCGTATCCACAGGGATCTCTGGTTTTAATGCTTTTCTATAATCGACAACCTCATCAGCAACAAATCTTTTAAGCCATCTAATTGCCAAGGGCTCACCACGCAAACCAATAGAGCAGGCATCCTCACAATGCTTCATGCATATCCTGCCGCATATTGAAGGAATCGGGTTATCTTCAAATACTTTTCTGAGCGACTCTTCATAATTACCCTGGGCAATTGCTTTGATATAATCTGATATTTTAAGATGAGCAGGGCAAGCTTCTTCACAAAGCTTACACTCTAAGCAGCGCGCTGCTTCAGAACGTGCTTTTCTTTCAGAATAACCTAAGACCATTTCAATAAACGATTTTTTCCGCTCGGCTGGTTCGATTATGTCCATGGTAACGCGTTCAGGTTCGAACAAGGCAAATTTTAAATCAGAAGAAAATCCTTCGTAGTCCTTTTTTCGGTGAGTAAGACTGGCTTTGAATATAGAATATTCTTTAGCCGGCAAAAAGTGTTTATCATCGGATTTCTGGTCTTTGGCAAGCAAGGTAAAACTTTTAGTATCAAAGTGAATATGAAAATAATCTCTTGATAATCTCAAACAGCCGGGTGGGCATACATCCACACATAAACCGCAGAAACAGCATCTTCCATAATCAATTTGAGGACGCTCATTTTTCTCACCTGGTTTTGGTTTTATGTCAGGAATCGCTATCATGGTAATCGCTTCATTCGGGCATATATCAAGGCAATTACCACACCCCGTGCATTTTTCCCAATCATTGAGATGAAGCCCCCGGTATCTTTCAGCTGGTTCCTTAGGTTCAAATGGGTATCTCAAGGTCTTTGGTTTCTTGAAAAGATATCTGATAGCTTTGAAAGGATTTAAAAAACTTGGTTTACCCATGCACTACCTCCTATCGGTCTATCTCAGGAGCAACTACATACAGGCTGATCATAATATTACCCACATCTGCGATACTGGCATTCTTCAGTAATTTTTCTAAAATGATGAGTCCATGCGTATAGGATGGTGTCCTAAAGTGTACGCGGTAAGGTTTATCTCCACCATCGCTCACCAGGTAAAGCCCCAGTTCTCCCCTTGATGATTCGACTCTCACATATGTTTCTCCCTGAGGTATGGTCCACTTGAACGGATTGGGAACTCGGTTATATACCTCTCCTGCGGGCATAGCATCAAGCAATTTAAATATCATGTGAACGCTTTCTATCATTTCATCCCGGATCACCCAAATTCTGGAGTAGGCATCGCCATCTTGCCTTATTGGAACTTCAAAATCCACCTTATCATAAGCAGCATAGGGATCAATTTTCCTGATATCAGATTTTAGCCCGGTAGCCCGTAATACTTGCCCGACTCCACCCAATTGTATTGCCTCGGATTGAGTTATTTTACCAATATTTTTAGCTCGTTCGTAAAACAATTGGTTGTTAAAAAATGTCGCATCATAATCAGGCACACAGCCGCCTATGGAATGGAGTGTAGTTACTATTTTGTCCTCAAAACCTTCCGGGAAATCGCGGCGTACCCCACCCGGCCATATATATATATGATAGACTCGACCGCCAGTAAGTTCTTCAAAGAGATCCAGAATAAGATCTCGATGATACATTGCCCACTGGGCTACTGTATCAAAACCAAGCATATTAGCATATGCCCACAAGCCAAAAAGGTGTGAGCCAACGCGCGCAAGCTCAAGGAAAATGCTTCTAATATAGTGCGCCCTTTCGGGAACTTCGATGTTGGCAAGTTTTTCCACTGCCATCGAATACACCATCTCCATATGATCAGGCTCCACAACATTTATTCTACACACCAGTGGAAAATTCTGGATCCAGGTTCGATACTCCATGAGTTTTTCAAAACCACGATGCAGATATCCGGGATTAGCAGTTGCTTCAATAATACGGTCACCTTCAACGTTCAAAGTAATACTAAAGTTTCCCACCATACCCAGATGTTGAGGGCCAAAAAAGAGTTCCAACTCTCTCATCTATCCTCCTCGACAAACGGAATATCGTCGAAAAATTGTTTCACATACTCTCTTGTATTGAAGTCCTTACGGAAAGGAGGTATTTCATAATCTCTTTCCAAAAAAAGCGGGATCTGTCTGGGGTGTCCTTCAAAATGTACGCCAAAAAGTTCGTGTATTTCCCGCTCGTATGGTTCGGCATTTTCAAAAATATCAATTACGGTCTTAAAATTTGCATTCTTGCGCGGGATCCTGGTTTTCAAAATCACGTGCTCATTTTCAAGATAGAAACTGAGCACATACACCAGCTCCAGTTCTTTCTTGTCAATCCAATCTACACAAGAGATTAAAGCCAAATGGTCATATCCTTCATCCTTTAATAATGTCAAAACATCTAAAGTTTTGTCTTTTTTAATAGAGATAATAAATCTTTTATCTTTGGAAGCAGATATCCTAATACCTCGAAACTGCGATTCTAATTTCTTTTTTATAGATTCATTCATTTCCATCTTCCTTTGAGAACAGTGGTGGCCATGCGAGTTTACCTAATGCTTTTTCCTGATTCTCTCGATAGTACTGGTATTTTTCTCGATACTTTTTATAGCCATTAGCCATATCTTTGTCGATCAAAGTCCAGAGGTGGGTAACCGCGATGAAAATTGCCTCTGGTCTTGGCATGCATCCAGCAATCCAGCCGTCTATTGGAATATATTTATCCAGATGTTTTATGGTATTGTATGAATCCCAGTACATTCCTCCATTTATGGGGCAGGATCCAAAACCTACTGTATATTTGGGCTCAGGCATCTGCTCATAGGTTCTGATAATCGCTTTTAAGGTCTTTAAAGAGACATATCCAGTGATCAAAAACAGATTTGCCTGCCTTGGTGTAGCTACAGGAATAATGCCAAATCGTTCTGCATCCCATCTTGAGGTAATCACTGGCGGTACTTCAATAATTCCACAGCCAGTACAAAAATATACTACCCATAAGGAGTATTTATGACCCATTTTTTGTGGTTGTTTTAACCACTTTGTAAGCACGTTTCTATCCATATCCACCCCATATACATGCATTAATTAATCCGACCAAGGCGATGATAGTTGGCCAGAACCAATTAAAACGAATTGCCTGTTCTATTCTAAATCTCGGAAATACCGCATTAATGAATATACCTACGATAAACACTACCAGCATCTTGAGCAAGAAAGTAAAGGGCTCACCCGCCCCACCCAGGAATAAATTGACAAACAGGGCAATAACTATGAAACGTCGGAAGGCATGTTCAATATAATAAAGTGCTAAAAATTTCCCACTGTATTCTACTTTTAGACCAGAGGCTATTTCCTGGGGTGCTTCCACCATGTCAAATGGCCTGATTCCAAGCATTGCCGGTAAGATTAGAAAATGGGCGATACCGGTTAAGGGGAGGGCGATGATACCCCAACCTGATGCCCTTTGTAATTCAACCAGGCTGACAAGAGAGATGGTTTTGTAATGAATCATAAGGGTCAGGATAATCAAGAGAAAGGGAACTTCATAACTCAAGGCGAGCAACATTTTACGCGAGATACCAATACTGATATTGGGATTGGAACCGCCGCCGCCGGATAAGGCAATGCCCATTGGAGCAAGGAGCATAAGGTATAGGACGACGAGCAATCCACCGGCTACGTTGAGCGGGCATATACTACCTATGGGAACGAAAAGAAGGGTTAATATACTACCGGCTAAAGACAGAAACAGACCCAGTTCAAAAATCACCCCATGGGAAAAACTCTTCTGGTGAAATAGCTTTATTATATCAATAACTGGTTGAATAAGCGGAGGACCATAGCGCCAATGTATTCGTGCCATCATTATTCTGGACAAACCCATAAAGAATATCCCGACTACCAGTCCGATAACTGGTGAAAGTATATACCCCGCAATACTCATGATATTACCAGGGCCTCCACACGAGCTGGACAAAGATAAGCACCGCTACAAACAGCATGATGTAGATAACATAACAACCTAAATCTCCAGTATAAATGCGCCTTACTAATTCAGCCAGCTTTTCGCTAATGCGGCTAATCCAAGAGTAGAACTGGTCTATCCGGTCTTTTAACCACGGTCTGACCATTCTAAAGAAGGGATTGTAAAAATCCACAGTATAATGGTATTTGCCTTCAGGGATATATGAACCTGCGGCATAGGAGTCTTCCTGGGACACAAGAACCGATTTGGCGCCGGTTCGAAAGATAATATAGACGATAAATACTAATATTATGATAGCGGCAAATATATTGATAGTGTTCAAGGTGCCGGTTTCTGAGGAAATGCCCCAGAGATTAACGCCCAGAGACTCAAATCCTAAAGAGATGCCGATCGAGTTGATGATATTCAGTGGCAGACCAGGCAGGATACCAAATAAAATAATTGCTATGCTCAAAACCACCATTGGTATTTGCATACTGAACGGAGCTGGTTTTATATGTTTATGTAGTTCAGAAACCTGTCCCAGAAACATGTTGTGTAATAATTTATAAATCGCCAGAAAACTTCCCCAGGTTCCCAATAAAGCGGCAAATGCCAAAAAAGGTGAGCCTTTGAGAATCAGTGTTTTGTAAATCAACCATTTGGAAACAAAGCCGTTGGTCAAGGGGATGCCGATCAAACCACACGCTGCCACAAGTGTTGCCATAAAGGTAACCGGCATTTTATTCACCAGACCGCCTAAAGAATTCAAATCCCGAACCCCGTTAGTTCTGAATTCTACTGCGCCCACAGCGAGAAACAGGAGTGCCTTGAATATTGCATGGTTAAAAAAGTGAAATATTCCACCGGCCAATCCCAGACTCGTGCCAAAGGCGATACCCAAAACAATATATCCACATTGACCAATACTCGACCAGGCCAGCAATTTTTTGGCATCATCTTGAAGCACCGCGATGAAGTTTGGAATGACAATGGTAATTGCCGCTATTATACAGAGAATATAATGGAAACTTAATATGCCCTGTCCAAGATAAAGAAATACTCGCCAGCCCAGCATTATATAGAATACCATAAGAAAACCGAAAGTTCCCATTTTCGCAAGCATGCCCGAAAGTACAGCAGTAAAAGGGCTGGGTGATTCAGCATAAGCCGATGGAACCCAGGTGTGAAGCGGCATGATGCCATTCTTTATTCCAAAGGCAATGCAGAACATAAGTAAGATGAAAACTATATAACCATGAGGAGCGCTGGCAATCAATGCGGCAATCTGCGAAATATCAAATGTTCCATAATTAGTATATAATGAAAGAATCCCTACTAACATACATAAGGACCCGACAAGAGATATAATAATATACTTTAATCCTGCTGCCAAAGCCTGACCTTTATTATAACTAATCAGCAAGAAAATACTCCAGGACATGATTTCCCAGAAAACGTAGAATGAAATTAGATCACCGGAAAATACAATACCCAACATACTGGTGTTTACCAATAACATCATCAGATAATAAAAATCAAGCCGTGCTTTATCTTTCATATAACTCAAGGAGAATATTATTGATAAAGTACTTAGCACGGTTATCGTGATAGCGAATAACCAGGAAAGAGCATTGATTTTTAAAATAAGAAAATAATTAAAGAATTTAAAATACACTATTTCTTTTCCAAAACCGTAGAGTCCTACGACCATAAGTACGAGCACCAGGGATATTACAACAGCAAAACTATTACGTAGAACCTGCGATATTTTACCCAAGAGAAAGGTAAGAAATACACCACCAAAGGCGATAATAAACAGATTATCAAATATAATATCAGGGTAGAACACTTTTAATATATTCTCCTCTATTTAGTAGCATGGCAGCAGCAGAATTGAGAACTTTGCTGAGCACTTCTGGATATATCCCAATGCCCAGAACCAATATCATTAAGATACATATCGGAATCAACGCTGCCAGAGACGTACCCTGCTTCGGTTGCTCAGTTTGTCTGGCATTCCCTTTAAAATAAATAGTCTGGATCACTTTAAGGAAATAAGCACCTTCAATTATTGTCGCCAGTAAGACGAAACCAAGAAGTATGGTTAACAAAAGATCATGCTTAGCAAGGGTCGCTTTAACAATGAGAAATTTGGATGAGAATCCAACAAAAGGAGGAAAACCTATGAGCGAAAACACACCAATGGTAAAAGCAATAGAAACCAGAGGCATTTTCTTGCCCATGCCCGATAGGGAGTTGATTTCCATTGACCCGGAACGATAAATCATATAGCCGACCGCAAGAAAGAGAAGTGCCTTGGCTAATGCGTGGGAAGTAATCTGGAATAGTGCCCCTTTAATCCCCAGAAGACTGGCTAGTCCAAACGCGAAGATTATAAGACCGATCTGCCCGGTGGATGAATAAGCGAGCATTCGTTTTATATTACTCTGTCGGAACGCGGCTAATTCTCCTACCAACAGAGTTAATAATCCCAAGAACAGAATAAAATGAAACAGGCTGCTGGCGCCAAATAAAGTAAAGACAATTCTTATGATCGAATACACACCCATTTTTATGGCAATACTCGAAAGGATTGCCGAAATCGATGAGGGTGCGGACGAGTGAGCGTCGGGCAACCAAGCATTCAGAGGAAACATTGCAGCTTCGACGCCAAATCCAGTAATTAAGAGAACCAATGGCAAGAATATTGAAAGTTGTGTTATGGAATGAATATTTTGGGCAATGTGAGCCATATTAAGGGTACCGAAATATCCATAGAGCAGGGCAATGCCCATAAGGATTAATCCAGAGCCAACAGTTCCCTGGATAAGATATTTCATGCCCGCTTCAATACCTGGTTTGTCTCCATTATAGGCAACCAGGGCATAGGATGAGATACAGAGGATTTCAAAAAATACAAAAAGATTAAAGATATCACCGGTAAGAACAATACCAGTTGCTCCTACCAGAAGCAGTAAATATAACATATGATAATTCTGTGTGGCCCCCTTTCTAATGTAATCCGTGGCGTATATTGAAATCATTAGCCCAATCAGGGCAATAAGAGCAGCTAAGAACACGCTCAAAGAATCGACCATAAGATTTATGCCAAAAGGCGGCGGAAACCCTCCCAGGCTGACAATAATTGGCTCTTTGATTACCCTGGGAATAAGTGTGATAGCGACCACCAAATTGAAAAGCATTGCCAGAATGGGGATATATTTCCCGATACGTTTTGATATAAAGCCCAATAAGGGTATAGCAAAAGTCAGGCCCAGGGGTATGGCTATTAAGAGTACAGGGTTTACCCCGTTAGAAATATCCATTTATATTCCTGGTATCATATCTTTTAATAAAAGCATCTTTTTAACATCACTGATTTTGCGAAATTGAATATGATATCTAACGGGGTTTACCATTTCAGGTCTTTGATTTTACGTAGATCCAGGGTGCCATAATGGCGGTATAATCTAATCGCTAAGGAAAGAGCAAGGGCAAGGGTCGCCACACCGATCACAATCGCAGTAAGAACCAGAGCTTGGGGCACTGGATCAACCATAAGGGAAGGTTTTAGATTAGCTTTCGAGAAAATAGGAGCAGTACCACCTTTTATAAAACCTGTGCATATAAGCAATATAAATATTCCGGTTTCAAATAGATCAAGACCAATAATAACCTTGATCAAGTTTCTCTTGGTTAGCACAACATACAGCCCGATAATTATTAAGCCAAACGCGCCTATATAATAGATCATGATTTCTCTATTAGACTATCCAACACTCCGGTCAGCTCTGCGCCGACTTTAAATCCAATAGCAACATAGATAACCGGGATAATGCCCGCACTGAACAACTCGTTAGGTAGTCCTTTGGGCAAATAATTGAAGAGGAAATATCCACTGTACAACAGGCCCAGAAGACCAACCACTATGAAAACAAGTCCGGCAATGGATTCGGTTATTTTAAAACCGGTCTTGTTTATTCCGCCCCATTTCCAACACCCCAACATGGTCAACAGAAAACCAGAGGCTATTATAGCTCCGCCTTGAAAGCCGCCGCCCGGGGTCAAGTGACCATGGATAAAAATATAGGTGCCGAAAAGCATAATCAGCGGGAACAGAAACCGACAGCCCGTATAAAGGATCAAACTGCTCTTCCGTCCTTTTTTCCTTTGTTTTTTTTCTTGCTGATAGAGCACCGCGGATAGACCAATAGCCGCGAGAAAGAGAACCGTCACTTCACCGAGGGTATCAAATCCACGATAGTTTAACACTACTGAGGTAACAATATTGGTGGCGCCGGTATCCTTGATTCCATTGTCAATATAGTATCTTCTCACCTGGCTCCGTGTTTGGCCAAACGGGATCTCTTCTAAACAATAAATAATCCCAATTAAAAGTATTGCCAATAGGATAATGCTAATTATTTTCCTCATCATCCTCATGCCTTTTTGTTTTTTTGAGTGCTATGATAAAAATAGCTACTGTGAGTGCTGCGCCAATAGAAGCCTCAGCCATAGCAACATCAGGAGCATGGAGTAGAAAAAATAATATTGCTGCAATGAAACTGACGAACCCAGCGGCAATGACTGCATTCAATAAATTTTTAAAGATTCCTGCGCTAATCGCAGCAACCAACATCACTAAAACAAGTATTATCTCAAGAATCATCCTGCTCCTCCTTACAAAAATCCTCAGATTGATCAACTTTTGTTTTTTCGCAGAGAGAAACACCGGAGAGGCAGGAAGCCCGACCGAGCGCGTGGCTGGATATTGGATTGGTCAATAAAATAAATACCGCGATGATCAGGGTCGTCCAGAACCAGGAAGGCTCTAATATGCCAACGCCGATTATAGTGCAAAATGCTCCCAATGTAGTACATTTCGTGCCTGCCTGTAACCTGTTGTATACATCAGGCATTCGATACACCCCAAGCGAACCAAGGAATAAAAATGCCACGCCAAATCCGGTCACACACCAGCCGAGGATCATAAGGTTCCTCCCTCAAGATATCTGGCAATGACCACTGATCCTACAAAAGTCAAGAGAGCATACACCAGTGATACATCCAGATACACCTGCCGGTGGAGCATGAATCCGATTAAAACCAAGAGGGCAGTGGTGACCGTAACTGCAGTATCCAGGGCAACCGCCCGGTCAGGAGCGGTTGGTCCCTTTAACATCCTAAGAAGACAGAGCACGACACCCAATCCTATTATCACCAGATAGATAGTTCCTATCATTGAAATATAATCCTCAAATATTTTTCAAATTTGCCGCTAATTATTTCCGTGGTTTTTTTAATATCGGTCGCTTTGACATCTATCCAATGAATAAGCATTTTGTCTTCCTGGATATCAAGGGTAAAGGTACCTGGAGTTAATGTTATGGAATTCGCAAGAATTGTTTTGGCAATATCTGATTTAAGTGTTGTCTGTATTATTACTACCCCGGGGTTTATTGGAAGTGAGGGACGTATTACCCGAGAGGCGACATCAAAATTTGCTTTTATTATTTCGAAAAAGAGAATTATTATATACCACAAGAAGAATATGAAACGTTTTGGACTTACTGGAGGAAAGCCAAGCCGGCTATAGAATTCATTGGTGAAGAGCGCTACTATAAACGCTACTATAATTCCTACCCATAATTCTTGATAGTGAAAAGTGGAAGTAAGTAGAAGCCACAAGATCACAAGGAGGAAAAATAACCACAGGAAACCTTTTAATCTATCTTTCGGCTTATAGGAAAAGTTCAACATTGACGATTTTACTCAAATTCTTTAAAAAGTCAAGACGTGAATAGAATACTGATTAGTACTATTTCTATATCTTTTTATAGTAAATGTTTAATTACATTTTTTTTGTCAAGACACCAAATTCACTAACGTCCGAAATAATAAATAAATAAATTAGTTTGGCATCGTACCCGCAAATACAATAATACCAACAGTTTGCAGCCACGGCATAAAATGTGTAATATTCTTACTTTCCTCTTGACGAAATCGCTTTTCTGTGTATAATAGTTAACATCAATTGAAAATAAAACAAGGAGATAAACATGGCAAAAGCAGCATTTGTAGTCAATGGGTCTGAGAACAAGAATATAATACCCGCACTTATCTTAGGCTCTTCGGCCGCAGCAGCGGGCGATGAGGTTTATATATTCTTTACGCCCGGCGCTACGGATTTACTGAAACCTGGTGTGATAGAAAATATTAAGGCAAAGGGTTATCCAGATATTGGCGAACTCTGGAATGGTATAAAAAGCCTTGGTGGCAAACTCTATTTCTGCGAATTAGCGCTGGATGTAAAAGGTGTAAAAAAAGAAGAGCTAAGAGATGATGTCGAACTCGTCGGCGCGACCACATTCATAGCTGATATCCAAGGTGCGCAGATGACATTTTCTTTTTAAAGGAGGATAAAATGGCAAACCATAAACTTGATACTTTAGGATTAAAATGCCCACAACCGATCCTTAAAATTGCGGTTGAGGCACCAAAAATGCAAGCCGGTGATCTCCTCGAGGTCCTTGCAGATTGTCCTTCATTCCCCAGGGATATTGAAGCATGGTGTAAGAAAACAGGAAAAACACTGCTCTTTTGCCGGGATGAAGGGGGCGGCAAGTTTAACGCACAGATTCAATTCTAAAGATAATCATGGCTAGTAATTTTAAGCCAAATATCATTGGCTTTCTTTGTAACTGGTGCTCTTATGCTGCGGCTGACCTTGCGGGAAGCAACAAATTAGAAGTCCCAGCCACATTGACAACCATACGGGTGATGTGTTCAAGCCGGGTCGATCCTGTACATATTATTTCGGCATATCTACAGGGTGCAGACGGCGTATTGGTCGCTGGATGTCATCCTGGTGACTGTCATTATCAAACCGGTAACTATTATACCCGAAGAAGGTTTGCATTATTACACAAAATTATGGAAACCTTCAAACTTGACCCTGAGAGATTCAGGCTTTCATGGATATCAGCCTCTGAAGGTAAAAGATTCTCCGAAGTAACAAAAGAATTTGCTGAACATATTGAGAAACTTGGTCCGAATCCATTAAAGAACAAACCGTTTATTGAATAATGGCAAAGAATAGAGATGTCTTGGTAATTGGCGCAGGACTTGCAGGAATTGAGGCAAGTTTATTATCCGCGCAAGCAGGAAGAAAGGTCTATTTAATTGAACAGGCATCATACTTTGGTGGAGCTGCGATTAAATCTGAAGAAGTCTTTCCTAACATGGAGTGTGCTACATGTATACTTGCACCCAAACAGTCAGACATCCTTGAAAATAAAAATATCGAATTAATGACCCTTAGTGAAGTGACAAATATTAGTGGCGACAGCGGAAATTTTACAGTCAAAATAATAAAACGCGCACGGTATGTCAGCCTTATTAATTGTATTGGTTGTGGCGCATGCTTTGAGCCATGTCCAGTAAGCGTGGATAATGAATTCGAAGAGAATATGTCAAAACGAAAGGCAATATATCTCCCCTGTGCCGGTGCCTTACCAAATGCACCAGCGATTGATATGGAACATTGCCTGCGTGGCAAAAAGCAAGAAGAATGCACTGCCTGTAAAGAAGCATGTATGTTCGATGCTATTATTTATGACGATAAAGATGAAGAAACAGAAATAAAAGTCGGCGCGATCATTGTAGCCACAGGTTTCAGATTGAGTAACAGCAAGCAATTCAAACAATACGGCTACGGAGAATTTGAAAATGTCCTCAATGCCTTTGAGTTCGAACGATTAAGGGCATCGAATGGTCCAACCTCGGGTGTAATTCAAAGCCGGGACGGCAAGGAACCAAAATCGATCGGGCTCATCCATTGTGTGGGTCGTGATAATAAAGGATACTGTTCACAGATTTGCTGTATGTATTTGACAAAATTTGCCCATTATGCCCTAGATAAATTACCTGGAGTAAAGGTCTATCAATTCTATAAGGAACTTTCAATCCCGGAAAAGGGTAACCAGAAATTTTACCATGAGGCAAAAGAAAAGGGCGTTAAATCAATAAGGGCAAAAGAAATCGAAATTACAAAAAATGGCAACGGCGCCGGATTAAAAATAAATTATCAGAACGAAAAAGCCGAAAAAGAATCCGTTGATGTTGATATGGTAGTTCTTGCACCTTATGTCGAACCTTTTCCAGGTACTGATGAATTGGCAAAATTATTGGGTATTGAATTGGGCAATTTCGGATTTGTCAAAACCGTAGAATTTGACTCGGTTTCAACAATACGTCCGGGAATATTCGTTGCCGGCTGTGCTCAAGGACCAAAATTTATGCAGAATGTAGTTACTCAGGCACAGGCTGCTGTAGCACGAGCCTTAAATACAACAGAGGATTAGAATGGTAAAGATTGGTCTATTTCTGTGTGAATGCGGACCCAATATTGCCGAGGCAATCGACTTAGACAAAATTGCCGAAGAAATAAAAAAAGACAATAAAGTAGCAGGTATTGAACAACATAAACTGCTTTGTTCTGAAGATGGTAAGAACTTTCTCGCTGAAAGCATAAAGAAGAACGAATTTGAGCGTATTGTAATTGCTGCATGTTCTCCTAAACAACATGAGACTACTTTTATGGAAGTAATGTCAAACAGCGATCTCAACCCCTATATGTTCCAGCTCGTAAATATTCGTGAGCAATGTGCCTGGACGACACCTGATAAAGAAGCAGCAACCAGTAAGGCACTCCGATCTATTCGTGCAGCAATAAATCGGGTAAGGTATCATGCTGCACTCCAGCAAAAGGAGATTGATTGTAGCCCGGATGTAATTATTATTGGCGGCGGAATAACTGGTCTTGAAGCGGCGTTGAGAACAGCACAAAAAAATAGAAAAGTGTATTTAATAGAAGAACAGGAACTTGGCGGCAGACTCCGAGAATACGGCTTGCTTTTTCCTACTATGCAGCCTGCCCAAGAATTTTTGAGCAAAAAAATTAGTGAGATAAAGAACACCGGGCAGATTAAAGTTTTTGAAAATACCAAAGTTAAGGAAATACTTGGTTTCTTTGGTAACTTCGTTGCAACCATAGAGAACAAGGACCGCGAAGAAATCGAATTAAATGCTGGCTCAATAATCCTTGCTATCGGTGCAAATCCATTTATCCCTGAAGGATTGGCAAAATTTGGTTATGGTAAATTTGATGATGTTTACACCGCAGCCGAGTTCGAAAAAATGACTTCCAGCAACAATATAATCACAAAGTCAGGCAAGCCACCAAAATCAGTTGCAATAATACACTGTGTAGGCAGGGAAAAATTAGGATATTGCTCAAAAGTTTGTTGTATTAATTCAATGAAGATCGCCCGATATATTAAAGAAAAATTAAACGCTGTGAAGGTAATTCAATTCTATAAAAACCTATGCCTGCCTGATAAAAGATATGATGAATTTTATAAGGAAACCAAGAAAAAAGGCATTGAATTTTTAAGATTCAGCGATATTGAGATTACCAAAGAAGCTAATCAATTGATGCTCAAATATAAAGAGGAAAATAACAATGAAGATACGCTCCCCGTAGATATGGTCGTTCTTTCAACCGGATTAATACCCAATCCAAAAACAGAGGAATATGCGAAGATACTCAACATTCCTATAGATGATTATGGATTTTTTAAAGAAGAACATGTAAAACTTGGACCCATTTCTACAATAACCGAGGGTGTATTTATTGCTGGCTGCGCTCAGGGACCACAGAGCATAAACGATTCAATAGTGCAAGCTGGTGCAGCTGCCGGCAAGATCATCTCTTCGCTTGTTCCTGGAAGACGTCTGCAACTTGAAACTAAAACATCTTATGTTTCTGAAACGATGTGTATTGGATGTGGTGTTTGTGTAGATGTATGTGCTTATGGCGCATTGACAATAGATGAATCCAAACGCATTTCAGTCGTTAATGAAGTTCTCTGCAGGGGTTGTGGAAATTGTGCTTCAGCCTGTCCCTCAGGTGCAGCGCGTCACAGACATTTTACTACAAAACAAATAACACAGGAAATGATTGAGATATTGAAATGAAAGGCAAGATTATTCCATTGAAGGATAATTTAAATAATACTATCAAAGAAGTTATTAAATCCTTATTAGAAAAAGGTTGCTTTGATGCCATACTTGTTCCGAACCGGGTACCTTCTGGTGAATCATTCACTTATCTATTGATAAATGCCAAAGACTTATTGGATTCATGCACTCCGTTACCGCCCATTATGCCGATCCAGGGAGCTCGCGCATTACGAAATTTCACGCGTCGTGGTAAAACTAGCCTAAAGGTATTGTGTGTAATGCGTCCCTGTGAAATTCGGGCAGCAATAGAATTATCAAAACTAAGACAGATAGAATTAGAAAATATTTCATTTATGAGTATTGACTGTCCAGGGGCGTTAGTAACAAAAGATTACATAGATAAACCAAAAGATTCTGATACGTTATACAAAGAGGTTTTAAATCAGTGGGCAAGTGAATATCTTCGTCCAACATGTAATACATGTGTGAATTTCAGCTACGAAAATACACAAAGTGACATCCATATTGGCATAATTGGTCAAGGAGAAAACCATATCCTTTTATTGCCAATGAGCGAAAAAGGGAAAGCATTACTTGGTAAAATAGATATCCAGTGCAGCGATGACATATCGTCATGGCAAACAAAGGTAAAAGAGATTTTACAAAAAAAGACAAATCAAAGAAACGAGTCGTTTTCAGAAATACAGAATAAATCAGCAGGTGCGGAAAATTTCGACAACCTGTTTTCTGACTGTATAAATTGTCACAACTGCATGAGGGTTTGTCCAATTTGCTATTGCCGACAGTGCTTTTTTGAATCAAGTGATGAGGTTAGAATAGAAGCAGAAAATTATTTTATTAAAGCACAGCATAAAGGTGGTATAAAATTCCCGGCCGATACAACACTCTTTCATCTCGGCAGGATGTCTCATATGGCACTTAGTTGTGTAAATTGTGGAGCCTGTGAAGATGGGTGTCCTATGGATGTACCGGTTGCCCAGGTGTTCAGTTTTATTGGCGATGCGGTTCAGAAGATGTTTGATTATATCCCGGGGAAGGATAGAAACGAACCAATACCGATTCTTACATATAAAGAAGATGAATTGCATGAGTACGAAGACTCGAAAGGTCAACAATGAAAAGCTTTAAGATAGCCAAACCGCCTGATGACGCAATAAAAGATATCCTTCTTTTTTTGTTGGAAAATAAAAAAGTAAGCAGTATTTTTGCACTTTCAAAGGTGCATAATAACAATTATGCCTATACCCTCATAACAAACAAGGAACTATTAAATGACATTACACCCACATTCCCCTTAATGCCAGCAAATGCAGGAAAGATGATTTCGCGCCTTACAATGATTGAAGCAGTTAAATCACCAGTTGCAGTTGTCTTAAGACCCTGTGAATTGAGGGCACTTTTTGAACTTGTCAAGCTTGAGCAAGCAAAACTGGATAATCTCCTGTTTGTAAGTTTTACCTGCGGCGGGGTTTTCCCAATTAAAACCAAGAAAGATATTTTAGAAAATAACCTAAAAAAGTACTGGGAGAATGTAAAAACTGGAGCGGACTTCCATGAATTACGAGAATGCTGTCGTATCTGCGAAAATTTTGTTCCAGATAACGCCGATATTATCGTACCACTTGCTGGCAATGATATTAATAAAGAAACAAGTGTATTAATTAAAACTGAAAAAGGAGCAGGGTTTCTTAAAGGTATGATTGATCAATTTGATGAAGAGAACTTAGAATCAGCTGTATTAGATACCATTAGGGGAAAAAGAAAAGAGAAAAAGCAAAAAACCTTTGCTGATCTTAAAACTGAAGGTTTCGGGATAGAGGGTCTAATTAATATCTTTGGGAGATGCATCAATTGTCATGCTTGCAGCAAAGCCTGCCCAGCGTGTTACTGTAAATTGTGTTATTTTGAATCGGCAGATAGTGAATCCGATCCTTCAACCTTTGAAATTGAATTGAAAAAGAGAAAAGCCATAAGATTACCTGCGGATACTGTATTTTATCATCTTGGCAGGCTGACCCATATTGGGATTACCTGTGTGGGATGTGGTATGTGCTCAGATGTTTGCCCAACTAATATCCCTGTCGGCACCATCTTCACAAAAGTAAGCGAGCGCATCCAGAAGGCTTTTGAATATGCGCCCGGAAAAGACCTTGAGGAAAAAATACCAATGGCTATTTTTGAAATGAAAGAATTGGAGGACGTAGAGGATTAGCAATGAAAGAAAACGAATTGCCCAGAATTATTGGTTTTCTCTGTAAATGGTGCTCCTCTGCAGGCGCAGATTTGGCTGGCGTAAGCAGATTAAAAATGCCAGCATCACTCATTCCAATCAGGGTGATGTGCTCAAGCCGTGTAGACCCCGTCTTTGTCTTAAAAACCTTCTTGAGAGGTGCCGATGGTGTATTAGTTGCCGGCTGCCATCCTGGAGATTGTCATTATCAATTCGGCAATTATTATACCCGACGCAGATTTGCGCTCATAAAGAAGATTTTCGAAGAATTAGGTTTAGATACAAACCGCATAAGACTTTCATGGATATCTGCTTCTGAAGGGCAGAGATTTGTAAATGTCGTTACTGAATTTACCGAGAATCTCAAAAAGGTAGGTAAAAATCCTATTGAGATGGAAGTTTTTCTATAATCATATACAAATTCCAAGCCAAAATTCTAAATTCCCAAATATTTAAAAATTTTGACCTCAGGCAAAATAGAATTTTCGTATTATTCAACCTGTGGAATATTCATTTAAAACAAAACTTAACTCAAAAGCGCTGATTTTCTATTGACATTACTAATTTTTTGAGTAGTATATTCAAAAATTAATGATTATAAAACCTTCACGAAAAACTGTCAGAAGTATAAAGGAGAATTATGATTGATTTGAAAGATGCCGACCCTCATTTTAAGTGGGAGATAATAAAAAAAGAGGGTGGCAAAGGCTTGCTCAAATGTTTTGGCTGCAGTGATTGTGCAGCGAGTTGTCCAGTAAGATATTTTGACGAACGCTATAATCCAAGGAAGATTATCCGTCTCACGCTTCTGGGTATGAAAAATGAGGTATTATCCTCACCCTTTTTATGGTTCTGTGCGCATTGTCATGCGTGCACAGAAAGATGTCCCCAGGGTATAATGGTAGCAGATTTGATCAATGCCATTAAAAATTATGCGGTGGAACATGGTTATTGTCCCGAAGGATATAAATTACAGCTCGATTTATTGAAGAAACTCGGCAGGCTCTATGAAGTTGAAAATTTTGACTTAAAAAAACGGCAGAGGCTCGGTTTACCCCCTATCGATAAAACAATCCCTGAAGTCGCAAAAATCCTAGAATATACAAATATAATCAAATATGTAAATTCCAAGCTCCAAGCTCCAAATTCCAAACAAGATGATTCTTCAGGCTAATAGAAAATGGAGAAGGAATGAGAAAGTACGCGTTATTCTTGGGCTGCACAGTTCCAGTACGGGCACAGCATTATGAACTGAGTGCCCGCAATGTCGCCAAAGAACTGAATATTGAATTTAGAGATATGAAAGATGCATCGTGCTGCGGGTTTCCTATGAAGGCAGTCGATGCAGAGACATCGCTTCTCTTAGCAGCACGAAACATCGGCATTGCGAGTAAGATGAATCTGGACGTTATAACACTCTGCAATTCGTGTACAGCAATGCTCTCGGATGCCCAGAAGCAGATGAAAAACAATGAATTTTATAAAAAATTTAAGGAACTTGGTTTTTCCTATCCTCACGAGGTTCAGGTTCGGCATTTTGTGAGAGTGCTTTATGAAGACATTGGTATTGAAAACATTAAAAAACATATAAAAAAACCATTAGACGCACTCAAGGTAATTGCCCATTATGGATGCCATTATATGCGACCTTCACAGCTTTATGGTTTTGATAATCCTGAAGTTCCCCACACCCTTGACGAGTTGATAAATATAACCGGTGCAGAATCAATTGAATATATAGATAAAAAAATGTGCTGTGGTGGTTCAGTACTGGGTATTGATGAAACCCTGGCAGTAACCATGGCAAACCATAAATTAAGTATTGCGAAAAACAATAATGCCGACGCACTGATCTCTATCTGTCCGTTTTGTACAGTGATGTATGAAGATAACCAGCGCAAGGCTGAGGCAAAATTTGAAACCAAATACGAAATCCCTGTACTGTATTATCCTCAACTATTGGGTTTGAGCTTTGGTCTGGACCGAAATGCAGTAGGAATGAGATTCAACCGGGTTAATCCCGCTGCAGTATTAGAAAAGATCAACCCAACACCATTTGAAGAAAGTGATAGGTGATAAAAATATTATGAGAGTATTAATATGCGATTGTAATGGTGCAATAAAATTGCCCAAACTTGATCTGGGTGCTGATATTGAAATCGAACACTATGAAAACATGTGTAAAAAAAGACCAGAAATTGCTCCTGACGAAAAAGTCGTGATTGCCGGGTGCAGTCCAAACCTGATGGAAATATTATTCCCAAACATTAATGCGGAATTCGTAAATCTATATGAACATATTGTGCTTTTAGAACACTCAATGCTTAAAGCAAAGGATTTAATTACTGGTGCAGTTGAAAAAATGAAGGCGATTACCCCGGTTAAACCCAAAATCTACAATATTCTAAGTAAGAATGTTTTAGTCATCGGTGCTGGTATTGCTGGAATCGAAGTCTCATCACAACTTGCACAGAACGGTGTTGATGTTAACCTCGTCGAGAAAACCCCTTTTCTTGGCGGTATGGTGGCGAAGTTGGACCGGCTCTATCCTGAAGGCACACCGTACAGCCATACCTTAATGCCGCAGATTGGCACTATGCTCCAAAATAAAAATATTGAATACTCATTAAATAGTGAAGTTAAAGATATTAAAGGGCAGATCGGCAATTATAAAATTAATGTGCAGACGAGATCGCGTGGCGTTATTGAATGTAATAACTGCGGAAAATGTATTGATATCTGCCCTGTCGAAGTAGATGATACAGGGGAAAAGCGAAAGGCAATCTATTATGTGCCAACCTATCCAGATATGCACGCCATAGATTTTGATACGTGTACAAAATGCGGCGAGTGTATAAAAGTATGCCAGGGGAAAATCGAACTTGACCATAAGATTACTGAGAAAGAAATCGATGTCGGTGCCGTGGTCGTTGCAACAGGATTAAACTTGTATGATGTGTCAAAGGTTGAAGAGTATGGGTATCATCGTTTAGACGGCGTCATGACGACCATTGAATTTGAGCGTGCTGTAGCATCGGGACAGTTAAAACCAAAAAAAGTGGTTATTATCTATTGTGCGGGTTCGCGTGATTCCAGACATCTCCCCTATTGCTCCAAGATCTGCTGTTTCCTGGGTTTAAAGGAAGCGAAACTCGTCATCGACCGCTATCCAGATACACAGGTTTACGTCGCGGCAATGGATATGCGCAGTTATGGAACATTTGAGTATTTTTATAATAAATTAAGAGAACTGGGTGTTTCATTTATAAAAGGCAAGCCATCAGAGGTCTTCAAGCGTAATGGTAACCTTGTGGTCAGAACTGAAGACCTTTATACCAATGAATTGCTTGAGATTGAAGCTGATGCCGTTGTCTTAAGCGGTGGGTTTGTTGCTGATTATGATACTTTTAACAAACTGAATATCAAACTCAATGGTGATTTTCCTGTGCTCTTTGAAAATGCCGGGTTAGGTAATACGGCATTGCCGCGTGGTATATTCACTGCTGGATCAGCAACATTTCCGGCTGGCGTAAGAGATACACTGATTGATGCACGCAAAGCCGCATTTTCTGTTTTGAGCCTCTTTCAACAAGAAAGAATCGAAACAAAACAACCCAATGCACAAATTAATGAAGATCTTTGCAGTATCTGTAGAATGTGTATTGGAACCTGTCCGTATAATGCAGTTTCAATTGTGGACGATAAGATAAGAATCAATGAAGAATTGTGTATGGGCTGTGGTATCTGTTCTGTTACCTGTCCATCATATGCGTGCCAATTAGAGGGGTTCAATCCTAAAGGCTTATCTAACCAGATTCGTACCCTTGTGAAAAAAGGTGATATACTCGCGCTTTTGTGCCGCTGGTCTGCATATAATGCTACGGATAAAGCAGCATATGACAAGTATTCCTATCCTGAGAATGTTAAGATAATTCGGGTTCCGTGCAGTGGTGCGGTTGATCCATCTCATGTAATGCTTGCATTGCTTAGTGGAGCAAAAGGTATACTCATTGGCGGATGTTATCCTGATGCCTGTCATTATGCCAAAGGTAATTTCCGCGCCAAGGCACGTGAGCAGATGTTAAAATTAAATTTAGATCTATTAGGGTTTAATAAAAATATAGTGAGATTAGAATGGATTGGTAAAGATGAAGCAAATAAATTTGTCGAAATAGTTAAAGAAATGGATCTTGCCGCCAAAGGCGGCAAGAAACGGTGAATCGGAGAAACGGAGCAATTTATTCGTGCAAATTCGTGTTACAATTTGTGGAAATTAGTGTAATAAATCTGTGTAATCTGTGTTTTGAAAGGAGGAATTAAATGGCAAAGCCATTAGTCGCATTTTATTGGTGTGCCTCGTGCGGCGGATGTGAAGAGACGGTTATTGATTTGGCTGAAGATATCCTGAAAGTCGTCGAAGCAGTTGATATCAGGCTTTGGCCTGTAGCAATGGACTTTAAGCGTTCCGACGTTGAGGCAATGGCAGACAAATCTCTTGCCGTGAGTTTCATAAACGGAGCCATACGTACCAGTGAACAAGAAGAAATGGTAAAACTTCTGCGCAAGAAATCAGGACTTGTTGTTGCCTTTGGTGCCTGTTCTCATCTTGGCGGTATTCCTGGTCTGGCTAATGTAGCCAATAAAAAGGAAATTTTTGAAACCGCGTACAAAATGACCCGTAGTACAATAAATCCAAAGGGTGTTTTTCCTGAAACGGTAACTGAGATTCCCCAGGGCAAATTAACCCTCCCGGAATTCTTCGATACGGTCAAGACCCTTGATCAGACCATTGATGTTGATTATTACCTACCAGGGTGTGCGCCGCCACCAGACCTGATTATGCAAGCGGTAACCGCAATACTCGAAGGTAAATTACCTGAAAAGGGCTCAGTTCTTACAGTTGATAAGGCGCTATGCGAAACATGTCCATTAAATAAAAGCAAACCTGACAAACTGGCTATTAAGGATATTAAGCGAATTTCTGAGGTTATCCATGACCCAGAAAAATGTTTTCTTGCCGAAGGCATAATCTGTTTGGGCCCAGCCACACGTGGTGGGTGCGGTGAACGGTGTATTAATGCCAATATGCCATGTCGCGGCTGTTTCGGGCCAACTAAGGAAGTCAAGGACCAAGGTGCGAAATTCCTTTCGAGTCTTGCTTCGATTATTGACGTAGAGGACGTAGAGGAAATCGAAAGAATCGCTGAATCTGTGCTCGATCCTATTGGACTCTTTTACATGTATGCTTTACCAAGTTCGATTTTGAGAAGAAAGCAGGGGGTGTAGAATGGCATTCAAAAAAATCACAATTGATCCAATCACTCGTTTGGAAGGACATGGGAAAATAGAGATTTTCCTTGATGATAATGGCGATGTAGCACACGCATGCCTTCAGATACCAGAATTACGCGGCTACGAACGATTCGCCGTGGGTCGGCTCGCTGAAGAGATGCCCCGGATCACTGAAACGATCTGTGGTGTGTGTCCAACCGCACATCATACGTGTTCAGGTAAGACACTCGATGACCTCTACGGTGTAGAACCACCTCCAGCAGCACGAAAGATCAGAGAATTCGTCTACAATGCTTTTATGTTTGAGGATCACAACCTTCACTTCTATTTTCTTGGCGGACCTGATTTTATTGTCGGACCTGATGCGCCAAAAGCAGAGCGTAATATACTTGGTGTTATTGGCAAGGTCGGCATCGAGATTGGCAAAAAGGTTATCGATATCCGGAAAAGAACTCGCAATATCATCCAGACAATGGGCGGTCGGGTTGTTCATCCGGTTCACTGTTTACCTGGTGGTATATCAAAAGCAATGACCAAAGAGATGCAAGAAGAATTCAAAAAGACCGCTGAAGATTCAGTAGAATTCGCCAAATTCAGTCTCAAGGCATTTGCCGATATTGTCCTCGCAAACAAAACATATGTTGATCTTATTGTTGGTGACATCTACAAACACAGCACATACTACATGGGTTTGGTTGATGATAATAATAAAGTCAGCTTTTATGACGGTTTGATCAGGGTTGTTGATCCTGATGGTAAAGAATTCGCCAAGTTCAAGGTAAAAGATTACCTCGACCACATTGCTGAAGGCGTGGAATCCTGGACCTATATTAAGTTTCCGTATCTCAAAAAAGTCGGCTGGAAAGGTTTTGTTGATGGTAAAGATAGTGGTGTTTATCGGGTTGCACCATTAGGTCGCTTGAATGCCTCTGATGGAATGGCAACACCATTAGCCCAAGAATACTATGAGAAATTCTACGAGACATTGGGCGGAAAACCGGCTCACAACACACTGGCAACGCATTGGGCTCGTCTGATCGAGGCGATGCAGGCAGCAGAAACAATGGTGCAATTCATTAATGATCCGGAAATTCTCGATCCGAATGTCCGCAATATGGATTTTCAAATTCCAAAACAGGGTATTGGCGTGATCGAAGCACCGCGCGGAACCTTGTTCCATCACTATGAAACTGATGACAAAGGCGTACTAACCAAGGCAAACCTGATTGTCGCCACAGTCAACAACTCAGCGGCGATTAATATGTCAGTCGAAAAGGCAGCAAGAAATCTAATCAAAGGTGGCAAGGTCAATGATGGATTGCTCAATATGGTGGAGATGGCTTTCCGTGCATACGATCCATGCATGGCATGTGCAACACATACGATCAACGGACATGTCCCGCTGCAAATAGATATTTATAACGCTGATAAGAAAATCATAAAAACACTAAAGACAGTGTAAATGCAAAATAGGAAACGGAGCAAGGGAGAATCGGCGAAACGGAGAATTATTTAAAAGTATTGGAATTTCAAGCCAATACTCTGATTTAAGCAGCAATATTACTATATTAGTGGTATGCAAAAGATTCTAATCTACGGTGTGGGTAATCCTTTTCGATGTGATGATGCTGTAGGTATAAAGATTGCAGAGGAACTTAAAAAACGAATTAAAAAACCGAATATCACTATTAAATCGGGCAGTATTGACGGTCTCAGCATGCTCGATGAAATAATCGGCTTTGACAAAGTCATCCTGGTTGACTCGATCAATACCAAAAGCGGTATTCCTGGTGATATCTACAAAATAGAGTTAAACCCAATCACATCCAATACCTCACTCGCTGCTTCACACACCATCGATTTTATTACTGCCTTAAGGATGGGAAAGAAATTCGGCTACAATATGCCTGAAAGGATCTATGTATACGCAATAGAAATAGAGGACAATACGACATTCAGCGAGGATTGTACTGAAAAAATCTTAGCCAGCATACCTGAGGTTGTTAAAAGAATCAAAAGGGAGATAGATAATGATTAGGGCATTAATTGAAACATCACTCGTGGATTGGGACGGGAAAATATCCTCGGTAATCTTTTTTGACAAGTGTAATTTCAGGTGCCCGTTCTGTCAGAACTGGGATTTGATAATCAACCCTGACAAATTTCCGGTTGTTAAATGGGAGCATATCAAAAAGAAACTGCAGAACAAGAAGGGATGGGTAGACGGTTTAGTCCTCACCGGCGGAGAACCACTCTGCTGTGAGCAAGAAGTATTTCAGGTCTGCAAGAAGACAAAAAAACTCGGACTTCAGGTAAAAATTGACACAAATGGTTCATACCCCGGAGTACTCCAGAACTTGATTAAAAGCAAACTCATCGATTTTGTGGCAATGGACGTAAAAGCACCGGTAGACGAAAGATACAATACAGCAGCAGGTAAACAAGTTAACCTTGAAAAAATAAAACAATCCATACAAATGCTGCTAAATAGTGAGATTGACTATGAATTCAGGACGACATGTGTCCCGGGCATTATTGATGAAAACGCCATACATCAAATAGGTAAGGATATCAAAGGCGCAAAAAAATGGGCTCTGCAAGCGCATGTTCCTGACAATGCATACAAAGCTCTTTATCGACAGTCCTTGAATCCTGAGTATTATAAAATGCTAAAAAAATATCTCGAGATAGCCAAGAAGTATATACCGAATACAATCTTGAGAGGCAAAGTTTAGCATTCTCTCGTTGACTTTCAATTCATTTCAATTATACTTTGCACATGAAATTTAACACTTTGTACTCAGGAGGAGGTAAATTAAGATGGCTATGAAACCAGAAAAACAATTAGAAATAATAAAAACCAATGTTTCTGAAATCATATCTGAAGAAGAACTGCTGAAAAAACTCAAGAAAAGGAAAAAACTCAGGGTCAAATTGGGGATTGATCCATCAGGACCAGAAATCCACCTCGGCTTTAGTGTGGTGCTCAGAAAATTACGCCAATTTCAAGATCTCGGCCATATTGCGGTCATGGTGGTCGGAGATTTTACTGGTATGATCGGTGATCCCAGCGGTGTTTCTAAAACGCGACCAAAACTCACCAAACAGCAAATTAAAAAGTACATGGTAAAATACAAAGAGCAGATATTCAGGATACTAGACCCAAAGAAAACAGAATTTACCTATAATAGCAAATGGCTGGGCAGCCTGACCATGTATGATTTCATTGAACTCGCTTCCATGTATACGGTTGCGCGTATCCTGGAAAGAGATGATTTTTCCCAACGGTTAAAAGATGGTCAACCGGTTTACATGCATGAAATACTGTACCCACTATGTCAGGGTTATGATTCCGTAGCTATTGAAGCAGATATTGAACTTGGCGGGACTGACCAGAAATTCAACCTGCTCGTCGGGCGTGAGCTCATGCGTGAATTTAATATGGAACCTCAATGTGTAATTATGCTGCCGATACTTGAGGGAACTGACGGCGTGCGCAAAATGAGTAAGAGCTTTGGCAACTACATCGGCATAACTGATCCGCCAAAACAGATGTTTGGCAAAGCAATGTCCATTCCCGATGAACTGATAACAAAATACTTTGAGCTCGTGACTGATGCCTTCCCCCACAAGATTGAAGAATACAAAATGGCTCTACACGAGGGTACTATCAATCCAAGAGATGCAAAATTTGACCTGGCAAAAACGATTGTGCGTATGTATCATTCTGCTCAAGCTGCTCAGAAAACTGCACTCGATTTTGAAAAAGTGTTCACAAAAAAGGAACTTCCCAAACATATCAAACAGTTCAAGGTAAAATACAAAGAAATGAATATCATCGACTTATTGGTCCAAACTGGTTTAATGGGTTCACGTGGTGAAGCAAAAAGAAAGGTCAGGGAAGGCGCGATCGATGTCGACGGCAAAAAGGTAAGTGATATAAAACAGGTGGTAAAACTGACCAAACCTGTAGTCATCAGGGCTGGTAAGCACAAATTCTTAAAAGTGGCGAAAAAATAGCTCTTTCAGAGCGGTTTTAGCACTGATTCAGTGCGGTTATGGCTACTTTGTAGCGGGTATAGCCTTCGGCGGTTTTTTCCCCTTGTCTACTTTAATTTGACAACTTTTCGAGTTATTAGTTTGTCTTCTGCAATTAATTCAACAAAATAGACCCCTGCTGGGACTGGCTGACCTGCCTGGTCAGTACCAGACCACTGGATCGTAGTAGGCACTAAGCAGTACGCAGTAGGCAGTGAAAAATCTTTAACTAATCTACCACATGAATCGTAGATTTTTAGCTCGATACTCTCTGCCCTACCTGTCCCGTAGGATGAATGTGTTGTCCTATCGGGATGCCCTATGCCAAAGCTGATATTGATCAGCTTTGAAAACGGATTCGGAATTATCTGCAATATTGGCTCTTGGGATTTGAAGCTTGAAGCTTGGTCTTCCTCAATCCCGGTCCTGATCAGCCCGGTCCAAAACACCCAGCAATACACTGGGTTTTCAGTCGCTATCCCTTCACTAGAAGGATAGGCTCCTGCATCTTTGTCCTCGATATAGGTAATAAAGATCGAATCCGTCACAACTTTAGGACATGCAGTCATATAGTTCTCATCATCACAATAACCCGGTCCTGCGCCCGGTGAACGCGTATTAGTCAAATTAACATAGTCTGACCAGGTAATGCCGTAATCAGTTGAATGGGAACCATAGAACTCTCCATTAAAATATCCTGCTCCAGAAACATCAGTGGTGTCATCATTACCATGCCATAGACAATACAGATATCCGTTCGTGGTATCGGAAACAAGCTGGGGCTGATCAGCAGGCATATGCCCGCCAAAGCTGCCTGCAGAGCCTTCAATCCACCAGCCACCAGGCTCATTATAATATATGCTTGGACTATTCACGACTGTAATCGTATCATTGAACTCATCCCAATGAAAAATCTTCGAAGCTTCATAATAACCGGCACTATCTACTCTTCTCCCAGCCCAGACAATATGGAGATAGTCATTGTCATCAAATACCGCATTAACAGCACAGTATGCACGCACAGTATCACCAGATTGATAATTAGTAATATTGGTATGAGGTCCCCAGGTAACACCGCCATCATCAGATAGTACGTACCATACATCATTGTCCATTTGACCACCGGCTATAGTATCAGTGATAAACTGAGTGTGAACAAAAGCGACTTTGTTCGTATCTCTTCTTTCTGAAGCCCGGACAAATTGCGATAAACAAGCGCATGAATCAAAACCACCAATATATGACCCACCCTCATCAGTAATCAAATACAGATGTAGTGAATCACTGGTCTGGCCACCGGTCGCCAGAATGAAATTATTATTGTTCGCTACTGCAACATATGGCCAGATATGTTCAGCAACCTCACTCATGTTGCTTCCCCAGGCGCCCCAACCATTGCCTGCATCAATATCAATCCAGGAACAATAACCTGTTCCTGGATCAAAATGGTAAGCAATAACTGTCCTTTGACTATCTGGGTCAAGGTCGCGTGTAATATCCATCTGTACATAACCGCTCCATGAAATTGACGCTTGAGTTTCGCCATAGTACGAACCATTAGAATAGCGAAAATTCCAGGCAACATAGCGATTAGTTCCACCTGCATCCATCTTCATCCAGACAATATGTGCCTGTCTTAAATCATCGACATCAATACGCTGACCAAAACTACCATTTGCCTGGTAATCGTACCACGTAGTACCGATTTGATCGCCTGGTCCCCTTCCCTGTGTAAAAGGTAAAGTCTTAGTATAGGTATGTTCAGTACCGATGCTCTTCACACACGGCCTGTAGTCTGCAAGTCTGTATGCAAACCCTTGCATTCCCAGTAATATCACGATCAGTACTACTTTTGTACATAATTTCATAATACCCCCTATTTCTAGTGTAAGTATATTATATTAAAGTGATGAAATTGTGATTAAACTGTGATATACTCGGTGAAACGGTACTAGAAAGGGGTCAATTCACTAATCTATCATACAAATCTGTGGTTTCTTTTTGGGCTTTTGTGCCTAACTCTTTTTTCAGAGTTTTCGTGAGCTTTTCATAGTCTCTGACAATATCCTTGAATTTACCGAGTTTGGCATATGTTTGCATTAACTTACAATGGTATTGCTCATTATAGATATTGATAGAGATGAGTTTCTCATACCAGACAATAGCCTGCCTGTATTTGTCTTGGCAAAAGTAAGAATCAGCCATCATAACCAGGCACTCTTCATATAAGCCCTGGTAAAAATCTCGCCTCTCCTCTACCCAGGTGTCATACCACCCTTGTGCAAAACCCTCTTTGTATAAAGAAAAGGCTTTTTGCAGAAGAACCCTCTGTTCTTCTATATCCCCACTCAAACTCGTGGCTTGTTTTATGAGTCTCTCAAATTCTTCAAGGTCGAGAACTATGGTCACTGATGGTGAAATGCTGTAGGACCGCTTGCCTGAAACAACTATATCCATTTCCTTACCAAGCATGTTTCCTAATGATTCTCTCATATACTGAATGGTTTTTCTCAAGTTATTCCTTCCTGTGCTGCACAAAGCCCGATGCCAGAAAATATCTACCAAATGGTCGCTACTGAGCTTTTTATTCTTGTGCAATAACAAGTAGAAGAATAATTTCTTGGCGTTTTCTGTCTTCCATGCTTTGTCTAACATTGAACGGCCATTAATGACCAAAGCAGGAGTACCTAAAAAGAGTGCTTCTATCCAATGGATATCAAATCTTTGGTCTCTGACTAAACCGTGTATATACTGCTTCGCAATATTCTGTCTTTTTATTACCTGGAGCATCCATCTTTGTTCTTTCAATTCATTGAGCATCAGATAGTCATAGCCTTTGTCACGGCTGAGCTGCACTGCTTTTTGCAGTACTGATACGAGTTTTTCGGTTTGCCCCGTGGTATACAATACCTTACTCAATTCAATATAAATGAGAAACTGGTTGAAAATCTGTTTGAAACACCGCGCCGTTGATAATGCGACAGTGAGCATATCTTCAGCCTCTTTCAAGCGGTTTTGCTTGTGTTTGAGTTTTGCATGGGTTAGAAGCAAGGGTAGAGCCTCAGCATCGTCTTTGCTTTTCTTGAACCACCAGATAGCTGCAATATTTTTTTCTGCCTCTGACAATTCATTCGTGGCAATATTGATTTTGCATACTTCATTTAATGCACTAGTGAGTAACCTAACAATACCAAGCTTCTCATAAATATCCAATGCTTTATTTATATATCGTCTTGCCTTGTCCCACTCTTTTTGGTCCTGATAGTAAAATGCATAGCCTTTCCAAAGCGACGCCATTGACCACAAATCATTGTAGGGTATGCAAGCTTTAACACCGACATCAAGTATTGCTTTGGCTTCATCTTTGTAACCCAGGAGCAAATTCAAGCGTGCAGCATTGAAGAATCCAGAACCGCAATGAGGTGAAAAATGACTTCCAAGAAAACTAACCATACGCGATAGTTTTGAGTAAGCTTTGTTAAGATTACCAGTTTTCATTTCATTCATTGCCCAATTATTATAGATGCTCGCTTCAAGCTCTTTATATTGTTTCTGCTGTGCAATATGCAATGCTCTATTGAAAAATTCTGTTGCCTGATTCAAACTTCTGCCGCCAATGTTTGTGTACACAAAACCAAGCGAATTGAGAATTGCTGCTCTTGTTATATTGGGGCTTTTTGGACAAACAGCGAGTGCTCTTTTGAACCATGATTTCGCAGTACTAAATTTCCCCGCATTAAGACGTAAACCACCTAATTCGTAAAGAGCTTTGGCATACTGGATATGCCTGGACCGCTTTTCTTTGAAAATCCTGCATGCTGCATGCAGACCTTTACTGGCATCATCTGAACGTCCCGTATTAATCAATGCCTGAGCATATAACGTATGCAACCCTGGTCGCATGCGACGCTGCTGGACAGGTATTTGTTCGATGTAGGAACACAAAACCGCACTTTTCCCCTGCTCGATGAGACTAAACCCTGTCTTGCTAATGAGCACACTTGCACGTAGGTAATTACTTGCTTGAAGATAGCATTTGATCGCTTCTTCGCATTTTCCTTGCCGCTTGTAGAACACTGCTGCCCGCTGGAGTATTCGCCTTTCGCGCTCGATATTGGTCAATTTGCTGCGCAGGAAATCCCGAAACAGATTGTGAAACCGATAACTCTGATCAGGCATCTTAATCAAAAAAGAGTTACGTTTAGCGATTGTTGAGAGCACTTTCCCTGCATTTTGGTGCTTTGTCACGGCAGTACAGAGTGCCGGAGCTAACCATTCAAGCACTGCGCAGTCCAGAAGGAAATCCCTTATTTCCTTCGGTTCCTTGTTGTAAATCTCCTGAGCAAAATAGTTGAAGAGATTCGTCTGTGTTTGGTAGAAACCGTCGAGAATTTTTTTCACGTAGCCGGCAGATTTAATACCTTCAAAATAGTCAGAAGACTGCATCATTAACCTTAGACTCGTTGGCCAACCCTCTGAGTGTTCTTCAATCGTTTTTATGTCTGAGAGCTTCAAGGAAAGTGAATAAAGTTCCTTGAGGAATCGCCTAATCTCACGTTGGGTGAACCTCAGGTGATTGTTTGTTAACTCAAAAACCTCATCCTTTGCCCTTGGCCGCGCAAATGAAAATGAGGGTGCGTTTCTCGAGGTTATGATAAGGTGTAAGTTTGACGGAAGGTGTTCAAGAAAGTATTCAATAAAGTTGTCTATCTGCGTTGATTTACCCAATGAATGATAATCTTCCAAAATTATATAGAAATCACCTTTTATGTTCTCGATAATTTCGTTTATAAAGGTACCTGCTATAATTGTCAAATATCTCTGAGGATAATTGAAGAACTTTCTTAACCGCTCGAGTTTCTTGCCGAATTTGGGTTTAAACATTCTCAAACCAGCGATCAAATATGAAAGAAATTCGGCTGGTTCAGCATCGCTTTTTTCCAGATGGTAATAGACACAGGGGATATTCTTTTCAGCTATGAACTGCGAAAGGAGCGTGGTCTTGCCATAACCTGCCCCCGCACAAATGAAGATAAGTTTTTTTTCAAGGTTTTCAGAAAACAATTTTACAAGGCGGCTGCGCCGCAATATCTTCGTCCTGATTTGCGGTGCTTGAAGCTTACTGAAAATAACCAGGCTACGTTCCCCCTTGCCCATATCTAATAGTAGTCATATTACTTGAGGTGTCAAGGAAGTCCAAAGCTGTTAGTGGCTCGCTGCTGTAAAACATAGAATTGACTTTCACAAAGAAGTTACTATAATCTAAAAATGAAGGTCGATGTAGCCATCCCCAGAACTAAACTCGATTTCTTCACCTATGAAACTGACGAAAATCTCCAGGTTGGCGACTTGGTTGTAGTGCCGCTGCGCAATAAATCCAAATACGGCATTGTTGTTAAAGCAAATTCGCAAAGGGCGATCGACCGTTTAAAAAGAGTTGAATCAATAGTGCAGAAAAAGTTCTTACCACCCAATATGCTCAGTCTCTATAAATGGATGGCGGATTACTATATCGCAACGCTTGGCGAAGTCCTCCGTCTGGCGCTTCCTTCAAAGATACTCAAGAAATATGAATTTAAACCTGAGTCGAAAACAAGTTATCAATTGGCTAAATCGCCAACCCCAACTTATCCCCAGGCAGGTGCGATTAAACAAATAGTGAATGCCTTGAACAAAGGAACTTTTGAAACATTTCTCTTGTATGGTATCACGGGTAGTGGCAAGACTGAAGTCTATTTAAGGTGTGTTGAAAACGTTATAAAAAAACAGGGACGCGCCTTAGTACTCGTACCAGAAATCTCAATGACACCTTTATTATTCGGAAGGTTCCAGGAGAGATTCAACGGTGACGTTGTGACTATCCATTCGTTCATGACTGATAAGGAACGTCGCGACATATGGTATGCCATTAAGAATGGTGCATACAAAGTTATCATTGGACCACGCTCAACGATATTCATTCCAATCCCTGATTTGAAGCTGATCATCGTCGATGAAGAACACGACCATTCATACAAAGAACATGAACGCATGCCTCGGTACAATGCCCGGGACGTCGCGGTCATGCGTGGCAAGCATGAAAATATCGCGGTTGTTTTGGGCAGCGCTACGCCGCAGATCGAATCTTATCATAATGCTGGAATCGGCAAGTATAAACTACTCACTCTAAAAGAACGCATCGATAACAGGTCTTTACCACAAATAGAGATGATTGATTTACGAAAAGAAAACAAACGATACATCACGGACACACTGAGATCAGCGATCGAGACCGCCCTTGGAAATGACGAACAAATCATTCTTTTCCTGAATCGACGCGGTTTTGCGCCAAGCCTGATATGCCCGAAATGCGGATTTGTTGCCAAGTGTCCATACTGTAAACTCTCCCTCGTGTACCACAAACCAGAAAAAGGTAATGCAGGTTCTCTATCGTGTCATATATGCGATTATAAGGCTCGCATAATACATATATGTCCTAAATGTGCACGGTCAATACTCTTGTATCGCGGCGCCGGAACGCAAAGGATCGAAGAACTGCTGACAAAATCTCTAAAAAGCATTACCGACAAAGAATTAGTACTCCGATTGGACCGGGATACCGCACGAAAAAAAGGACAAGCAGAAAAAATATTCCGCGCTTTTGAGACACTTCAGGCAAAAATCCTGCTCGGTACTCAGTTAGTTACCAAAGGCTTTGACTTTCCAGAAGTCACGCTCGTTGGCATCCTCAACGCCGATGTCATCCTTCATCTTCCAGATTTTCGCAGCAGTGAGAGAACCTTCCAGATGCTCACCCAGGTTGCTGGAAGGTCTGGTCGAGGCAAAAAACCAGGGTCAGTCATAATGCAAACATACCATCCTGAACAGTATTCAATTCTCTTCAGTCAACTCCAGGACTATCCAAAATTCTACGCCCAAGAGATGAAGCAAAGAAAGGAACTGAATTTCCCGCCCTTTTCCAAACTCATCCTGCTAAGGCTTAAAGGAAAAAAGGAAAGGGCGGTCCATGAACAAACGATGAAATTATATACGATACTGAAAAGAATAAGAAATGTCGAATTACTCGGCCCGAATCGCTCGTTTTACTATAAAATCAGAAAGAACTATCGGCAGTTTATGATTTTGAAAACACCAAAGGATTTTAAACATACAAGACTGAAGTTCTTGAAAACCTACAAACCACACAATTGCACCCTGGAAATAGACGTTGATCCGCTCGAAGTTTTCTAATAAATATGGTTGAATGGTTTGGCTTTGCCCGCTCTCGGAGAGCGAGGCTCTTCGGAGGATACTGGAAGCTGCGATCTAGAAGATCGATTTGATAATGATCTGAAAATCCGTGATGATCGACTGATTCCTTACATAATAAAGGTTATAATAGTCCTTCTCTTGCTGAGTAAGGGTTTTTCTTTTTTCTTTAGTTTTGATCTGCACAAGTCCAGTAAGCCCGGGTTTGTATACAGGATGGAATTCGCTCGGTTTGAACTCGCTTATTTCAGAACCGACAAAACTTAATTTCCCGGTGAACACCGAATAATACAGGGGGATAAACCTTAGAAAACCAATGCCGCCTTTGAACATCTCAACTACTATTGGTTTTCCAGCGTGACCGATGATTTCCTTAGTTACCAGCTTAGCACCGCATATGAAATTGAATAAAGCCAGAGGCAGGGTAAAAATAACCACAAAACCACTGAATAAAACGTCAAAAATCCTCTTGATCATTAGATCCAAAGGATCAGCAACACCGGAAATATCCAATAGCGGAACCGTGTCTATTTCGTCAACCGATGATTTGGCAACAAGGTATTCAAGTTCATGCGGAACAATCCTATAATTCACGCCACTACCTTGAGCCAGGATTATTGTTTCAAGGATCTGCGCATTAGTCAAGCGGTCAGATGAAAAAATAACCTCATTTATTTTCTCAACTCGTATGACATCTCGGACGTTGTCGATTGTGGCAAGCACCTCAGTACCGTCGATTTGCTGACCAATGCAATCCTCATCAAAATCAACAAAACCGCATATCTCAAATTGCATGTCGGGTCGTTTCTGAAGCTGCTTAAGTATCCTTTTACCTTCTTTACCTGCACCGACAATAATAGCCCTGTTTATCTTTGCCAAAGGTCCTTTTTTAGATACTGGGCCGATAATTCGATAGAGTGTACGCCACAAGCTAAGGCTTACAAGGATGAGCAGAAAAGATATCAAAACGACAACCCGGGAATAAGCAAATGACTTAAAAAAATAGGTAAATGTTGAGTTCATTAAAAGACCAACAATACTACTCCAGAGAATTGGTTTGAGATGATATCGACCTTTACGGTGGTACGCACCAAACAGGTAAATGCACACAAACCAAACAAATATATAGATCGGTATTATGATACGAAAACGCTCAAGTGAATAGCGAGGAAGCCAAATTTTAATTGCCAGAAGACTGCTGAAGAATATAAAAACAAAATCGATAAAAGGTGAACTCAAGAATTTCAAAATTCGCCAGACATAGGCAAGGAAAGCCCTGGTGTAGATACCCAATGCCAAAACCAAACGTAACAATATTGAGTAATGGCTTTTAAAGTGCTTGCGTGTAAAAATTAGCATTGCAGAATAAAAATTAGACACAAATGAAAATTCGCTCTTTTTCGTGCTTTCACCCTTATAGTGTATCACCTTTGTCTCAGGGGTATAGGATATGTTCCAGCCCTGCTGCTTAATCTTGAAGCATAGATCTATATCTTCACCATACATGAAATAATCCTCGTCAAAAAAATCAACCGTATCAAGAACATGCTTTCTTACAAACATCAAGGATCCAGGAAGAACATCAACCTCGCTCGGTGTATCAGGATCAAGATAGGTCATATTGTAACGACCAAAAAGCCGGCTCCTTGGGAAAATCCTACTCAGCCCAAGGATGCGCGTGAATGCCACCCATGGCGTGGGAAAACTCCGGCGACTCGCAACTTGATATGAACCATCCGGGTTTATCAATTTGCAGCCAACCGCGCCAACTTTCTGGTGTTCCTCAAGGTGTTTTTTCAAAACAGTCAGGGTATCTTCCTGTATCAGAGTATCCGGATTCAGAATCAGAACGTATTGCCCCTTGACCTTTTGCAATGCCTGGTTGTTTGCTTTTGAAAATCCAAGGTTCTTCTTGTTCTCAATCAACTTGACGTAAGGGAACCTCTTTCTGATCATTGCCTGGCTGCCGTCGACTGAGGCATTATCAACTACGAAGATTTCCAGCTCAAGATCATGTTTGGCACGTTCAATCGCCATAAGACACTGCTCAATAAACGCCTTAACATTGTAGTTAACGATTACAATCGAAATGTCAATTTTCATTTACCATAATTATAGACCTTTTTTATTTAATGTCAACAAACGCAGGTGGAGAACTCAGATTGAAATGTAGTTGCTCAATTCATTGAGCATTGACATAATGAGTATTCGTTATTTAGCCAATTGGCGAAATAACGAACTTGTGAAGGTCTTGTTTATCTTGATGCTATTTCTATGATGCTTTAACAGAGAGAGGATTAACCTCCTTGCCTCAGCTCTATCGAAGGAAAACTATCTTGCCAGTTTTTACTTCACCCCTTGATTCGACGCGGTAAAAATAGACGCCACCAGCAACATCAGTGCCCTTGTTATCCTTTCCATCCCAGATTACGGTATTCATACCAGCTCGTTTGTTTTCTGTTATTTCCCGTATTAATTGACCCGACACAGAGTATATCTTTATTGAAATTTCAGCAGTGCCTGGCAATTGATAATGAAGAAGTACCTTCCCTCTCGCTGGATTTGGTGAAGCATAGATATTAAATGTCTTTGGTATGTGGTTATCAAAATCTTGAACAGAAGCCATGGTTTTGTTATCTTCTGAAAACTCCCAGACTGCGAGTGCTGCAAGAACTGCCTTCGGAGCTAATAGACTTCTAATATTTAAGCTAATTCTGCCATCTTCGTAGGTTTCCGGAGAAAGTACAAGTTTTTCAAATACTATTCTTCTGCGCTGCAAATCAACAACTTTCACCAACTCGCTGTCAATCTCAACACCTTGCTGCCAAATGCTATCTTCCTCATCTTGGTATAAAACAAGACCGACATGATAGGTTCTTGCTGAATCTAAACCAGTAATCACATAGCGAATGAACGATGAATCATAGTCAACAGTTTTCTCGAAACCCTGACCATAGGCAATGTATCCACTTCTACGCTCTAAGAATACACACGGTTCTTCCCTTCCTAAATTAAAGGCATAAAGAGGAACTGGATTCGAACGCAAAGACACAGGTAGAATCTTTACCTCATAGGGTGAGTCATCACCTTCGGTCCAGACATAAACGAGATTTGTCTGTGAGACTGTCTGATACAAAGCGACTTGTGGATATTTTGAATCAGTCGAGGTCTGACTTATGTTCTGGGGTGTTGTCCAATCACCAGATTCAGTCCGCTGACTTGAATAAACATCCCATTGATTTATATACAAGTCTGCCCATACGGCGACTGATCCTTTTTCTATGTAAGGATAACAATTTTCACCTCTTACCGCTGCGATTGTTTGGGGTCGGGTCCAGAGAAACCCACTAGTGTAGCAAGTTTGAATCTCTCTACGGTCGGTTTCAGAATAGTATTTTTCCCATATAAAATGGATTAAATCTCCTGCTATGGAAAGCGATGGATAAACCCCCCTCATTTTGAATAGTACTGGTTATCCAGTTACCATAGCTGTTTCGCCATTTGCATATAATAGTATTGTTCCGTTCATAAACAATCCAGATACTTCTATCTGATGGTCTCACAACTATTGCGGCTTTGCCAAAGCTATTGTAGGTATCAAGACTTGTAACGTTTTCAAGACTTTCTGGCAATGTTTGCGTATAAAACTGACCAATTTTCAACTCATTATTGCCTTCATCATCATAGGTATTAAATACCACCCAGCCCGTATCGAGTGGGTCAATGGCAAATGAGACCGATAAAATTGAATCGTAAGTTTCATAAAGGCAGGGACTATCCCATTTGTTAGTAAGATATTGCGAATAGAAGATAACATAGCTTGTGTCTGACCCGGATGCTGTGTCAGGTTCGCCTGCACAACCAGTACTTACAATATGCGGGTGATTTGCTGCATCAATGGCAAGAGCAGGCAAAAGGCCGTGCTCTACAGATTGACTCATTGTCCATGTATTACCGTAATCAGTTGAATAAGTATACCACATTGAAGAATTCGATGAATAGGTTAAACGGTTAATACCGTTATCATCAAAAATAGCTTTCACGCCATTATTTTTACCAGTTGCTATAGGATAATCCGAAGAAAAAGGTGGTGTATGCACCGTTAAAACATTCGATCTGATACTTTCATCTTCTCCGCTAACTGCTGTCACATAATACGAGTATGTTTTCCCATCTTCAACAGAATTATCTGTGTAATTCGTGCCTGAAATATTTGGCGCAATGAGAAAGAATATTTCAGAAGGATGTTCACGGCGGTAGACGTTATAATTTGCTCCAGGTGTTTCAGAGGATTCCCATTCCATTGATACACTAGCTTTTTGCCCACTGAAAATTCGAAGGAAATAAGGTGGATAAATAGCACCGAGAAATGCATTTACACCACGAGCAATACCCCACCCAGCATAAGTTTTGAGAAACCATAAATTCCCCTCTAACTGACTCCATTGGCCGGGTAAAAGACCATCCGGATGCGTTACAAACGCAACCTCAGGCATGCAACTCGGTGTTATGGTGTTCTTTAGAAAATCGAGTCCTTTAAACTTAATACCACGATTCTCGTAGTATGGTATTCCGTCAATCATCACGCACATTGCGTCATGCACATGGTTGGCAAGAAGATAACCATACCCTATAGAAGCGAGACAGAATGTTTCTGTTCCATGTGCTGGAGAATTATTCGTATCAGCGTTACAATGGATACTTACAGCACAACGACAATATCCTTTAAAACCGAGCTCGTTATAGCGCCATCCGTTAGCAATATGTGCTTTTTCAATAGGTTTAACCTTTGCTGGTGGCGGTCCTGGGTCTTCATTAATGCGGGTCATAAGCACAGTCCTTCCTAAAATTTCAAGCTCATCAAACGCGGAGAGTGCAATATCAAGATTAAAGTCTGATTCATTTGGGTCAGGATCTCCATTAAGCCCAGGAGCACCACCATCTGATCCACCACAATGTCCCGGGTCAATACAGACATCATAGATTACCCCTTTTAACGGAAATACGAATAGAATAAGCATAAGAATAAACCTCTTGATATTTATCATCTCACACCTCTATTCCTTCTTTTTAAGACTATTGAAACGTATTCTCGGTAAGAAAGAATGGATGGATCTGGTGGTGATTGACGTATAATCAATCTTTCTCCATCACTACTCCATTTTACCATTTTCTCAACTGCTTCTGTCTTGGTAATTTGCGTTTTGTTAGTTCCATCAATGTTCATAACAAATACTTCAGCATCAGTATTATACCAATCTCCCTCCAATTTCCATTTAAGCGGTTTGCAGTAGGCAATTAGCCGGCTGTTAGGCGAGAAAGAAAATCCTGAAAAGTCATAGGGAGAACCTTCATCAAGAAATCTTTTTTCTCCGGTTTCAACCTTAACAATTCCTAATGCCCATTTCCCACGCTCTTCGTCCCGGTAAGTAAAGGCAATATGTTTGCCATCAGGACTCCATTGAAAGTCACCAATATCCACACCAGGCATCAAGTCCTTTTTATTTTCTCCGTCTGGTTCACAGATCCAGATATCGTCTCCTCCATATATTTGATGTCCTCTCCAATATTTTCCAGGCAATGGTCTTTGCAATAGAAACGCAATATACTCACCAGTTGGAGACCACTGTGGCATACAACCCCGATCATTGATGTATTTTTTTTGCATATTATCAAGATTGGTTACCCAGATACCATCATCCAAGGATTCAACTTTCATTTTGTTGTCAGGGCTAATATGTGAATTAGCTATGTTAAAGAAGAATTTACCCCAGTTGCTTATCCCAATAGTATCTTCCACTGATGGTGCCTCAATCCTATCCAGCATCAGATCCTCTGTCCTTACCCCTGCCAGAAAATCCTCCTGGGCAAGAAGGTGTAAAAGACTAAGCATTAGCATGGTTGCTATTTTCTTGATCATTTTTCCTCCTTTTCTAATGAATGCCCTTTGAAATATGAAAGTGATTGTGCAGGACAAACAACCACCTTAAACTCACTGACATCTGGCGCGTCAGAAAAATTAAATACAGGTTCTCTCGAGAGAGAGAGAGTATACGCGTACTTTCCCCATCTTCATACTATTCATTATAACAATAATGTTTTATTTGTCAACAAGTAGTTTTACCGAATTGTTCAATTTTCAGTGGAGAAGCGTAGTGGCGCCTGTCTGCGTGCGACGCACAGGCAGGACATTTATGGCGCATAGGGCAACACATTAGCAAGCTAATGAACTCCTAAATTTTGCACGATGAATCGTGCGACTACATTAGTCCACTGAGTTTTGAACAATTACTTCTACCTAAGAACAGTCCTCCTGGAATATTATTGTAAATTATCACGAATTTATTTAATTACGTAAAGAAACATTCTATCTTCTGGCAAGCATCCGGCAAACTCCCAGCCCTCAAATGTCCAGATATAGGAAACAATGCGTGTTCCTGGCTTCAATTCTCTGAGTAGTTTGTCTTTCAACCTATTGTTAGTCGGACCGAACAAGAACAACGTTACGATAGTAGCATCGCTGATATTTTTCTTAAAAAGATTACCAAATCTAACACGCGCGCGTTTCACCTGACCGGATACCAAAATATTCAGCCATGAATAAATGAATCTGGATGGATCAGCCTCAATACCGACTGCTCTTGCACCATAGACCCTGGCTGCAGCAATCAAAATTCTACCATCACCACTGCCCAGGTCATAGACGATATCATCTTCGTTGATTTCGGCGAGTTCGAGCATCCTGCAAACATATTTTGTGGGCGTAGGGTCATAGCCTGCACCAATCAGCAAAGTCCAGTATTTCCAGATTATATAAAAGATGAAAGCGATTATTAGAATAATAAGGTATTGCATAGTCTAAAACGCAACAAGAGGACTTGTCGCACTCCAAATTACCGCAACAAGAGGACTTGTCGCATAGTCTAAAACGCAACAAGAGGACGACTCGACTGAGCTCGCCGAAGTCTGAACTCGTCGCAGGCTTGTTGCGCTCCAAACATCGCTATTTCTTCAAATGCCGGTCCACGAAATTTAGAATAAACTCCAATCTCTTTCCCCGACGCCGGGGTGAACCATGGCGTGACAAACCATGTGGTTCCAAGGGAAAACGTAACATTTCAACATCTTTTTTGAGAATCTTCAGGGCAACAAAGAGTTCTTCGCCCTGGCTTATCGGACAACGGTGGTCCTGCTCACTATGGATTATAAGCAATGGTGTCTTTATTTTGTTTGCATATTTCAGCGGCGACATATTCCAGTAGAACTGCAGGTTATTCTTTTCCCACAGATGCCCTCGAAATTCTTTGTGCAGTGAAAACCCGAAGTCCGTACTGAAAAAGGAAATCATATTTACAACGCTCCTCATCGTCACTGCAGCTTTGAAAATATCAGTATGACCGATTATCCAGTTGGTCATAAAACCACCGTAGCTACCACCCATAACTCCCATCCGTTGCTTATTGATGTACCTACGTTTAGTAAGCAATCGTACGGCTTTCATAATGTCTTTCGTATCGGGTATCCCCCATTGATTGTGCAGGGCTTTGGCAAATTTCTCGCCGTACCCAACACTACCGTGTGGATTGGAATAGAATACAATATAGCCATTTGCAGCGAGGACCTGGAACTCATGGAACATCGAATTGCCGTATGCGGCGTGTGGACCACCGTGGATCTGAACTATCAAAGGATATCTTTTCTTTTTACTGAAACGCGGCGGTTTGAGAACCCAACCTTGAATTTCATCTCCCTTATCGCCTTTAAACCTGAACTCCTCAGGTTTTACAATACGATGGCTTTTGGCAAAACTTCGGCTAAGATCAGTCAGTTGCTTGAGTTGACCGCTAATCAGTAAATACAAATCACCTGGATTAACCGGTGTACTGATTGCCAGAGCAAATCTATCTCCACCGTTATAATCAAACGCATAAATAATTTCTTTATCGCCCCAGACCTTGACGATTTTTCTTTTTTTGATATCAATACCGTACAGTTTAAGATCACCATTATCTGTGATATGATAATATACAAACCTTCCATCTTTTGAGAAAATTGGATAGGTCTGAGCATAATGACCAAGGTCATCGACAACATAACCAGGTGCAGTCCGGTCAAATGACTTAGTGAGGTTTACTACCTTACCACCACGCGTTGGAACCATCCAGAGGTAGAGAGTTCGCCAGCCAACAAAATCCTCTGGAAAAGTGTGACCAAGATAGACAATATGCTTACCGTCCGGAGAAAAAACTGGCAGCCCTTTAGGTCCAGCCGGTACTTTGAGTTTCCTTTCTCGTCGTCCGTTAATATCCACTATATAGAGATCATCGTACAGAAGTTTCTCTTCGAAATGCTCATTGCGGTTTGCGATAAAGACGATCTTCTTCCCATCCGGCGAGACCCTGGGTGCACCGTCACCATTTTTCCCAAAGGTCAGCTGTTTCATCCTACCGGATCTGATACTAACCCGCCAAATGTGCATCTTTTCCTGAGGCAATATCCCTTTACCATCTAATTTGTACCATGCTTTTTTGACATAATAGTACAGGGGTGGTTTTCCTTTCTCGGGTATTCTTTCCTTATCCTCTTTTTTGTCAGCAAATTGGCACATAATATATCTACTATCTCCGGTCCACTCGTATTCACCAAACATCCCTTTGGCATCGGTGACGGCAAACGCTTCACCACCGTTTGCTGGTATTATCCATATGTTTTGTTTGGGTTCACCTTTTACTATTTCTGTCCTGATAAAAGAAATGAATTTACCATCTGGCGACCATTTCGGCAATTTTATGTCTTTGTTACCCCGAATAAAATGGTGTATCTTACCTTTTTCTGTAACTATATAAAGGTTTGAGAAATATTTATTCTTCTTACGGTCCATCCATTCTACTGTGTAGGCGACCATTTTGCCACAAGGAGAAAGTGCAATCTCCCTTAAGAACTTCAGCTTATATAGATCTTCAACACTCATTGGTTTTTTCTTCATAATGTTCTCCCATGTCCTTTATTGCCTGCAGCTAACGCAGGATCACCAATTTGTCAAAATCGCATCAACCAATTTGTCGGCAGTTTTTTTTACCGCTTCGTCGGTCGCCCTTTCTTCATCTGTAGAAAAGGTAGCCCAATCTGAAACAGTCCCTTCCCAAAACACTTCGTTCTTTATACGATCAATACAGCGTATTGAGTACTTGATAGTAATTTTATATTCAGTGACTGTCTGGTCGCTTGTATAGGTGTGTGGATTCTTTGAGTATCCAGCAACTTTACCTTCAATAATAATGTCTGCACTGCTCTCATCGGTAATGTGTAATCCAGAACCACTGCGGAATGCATCCGTGACCGCATTCGTAGCGAGCTCATCAAGACCAGGTTTGAGCGTTCTATTTTCAAACAATTTAACATGTACTTTTTGAAAATAGTCAGGTAAGAGCGAACGCGTCGAATAACCACAGCAAGAGATGATTCCAAGAACCAGGAACCAAGTTCCAAGAACCAAGAGAAAACAATATTTGGAATTTGGAGTTTGGAGTTTGGAGTTTTTCATTCTATTATCTCCAGTCTTTTCTGAGCTTCGATACCCCATGTGTCTTGGGCCCCACGTCTTCTGATAATATCATTATAGACTCTCTTCGCTTCCTCCAATTCATCCATCAATTCAAACACGATACCAGTTTTGTACTCTGCAGTCGGCGTCCACATTTCATCGGCTGGAAACAGATCAATGATCCGCCGGTACTGATACAACGCTCTACTAAAATCACCTTTTGCCACATAAGCCTCAGCTAACCAGTAGTAAAACTCAGATGATGGCTTCGATTTGGCGGCAGCATTGGTCAGATAATCGACAGCTTCCCTTATGCGTCCAGAACGCAAAAACCCATAGCCAATCTCGAACTGCACCTCCATTTCTTCATCCCCTGAAATCATGGGAAGTATTTTTCTTCCTGTTTTTACGACCATAGACCAGTTACCGGTCTTCTTATAACATATCAATTGGTTCTGCAATGCATCCAAACACAATGCGTCGTCTTTACTCGCCCGGCTGTAATAATAAGCCGCTGAATCAAATTCGTGATTCAGATACTTGATAGTCGCTACTTTGAACATCGCTCTTGGATACACCTCACTTTTTCTTAATTCATCAGCAAACAATTGGAATCTGTACAAGGCAGTATCTGCTTGACCTTTCAAAAAAGGGATGACTGCCCAATTGTAGTACACAATACCAGGCAAAAGAATATCGGCTAAACCAACCAGCGAATCGTAGTATGCTGCTGCCTGTGTGTATTTTTTTCGCTCAATCAAGTATTCACCGTAATGATTAAAATAATAATAATCAGGCTCCAAGAAACATTGTGCCAACAGGGAATCTGCCTTTTCCGTTTGTCCCACATGGGCAAGGCTGTAGATGTAGATTCGGACCAAGCTCGTATCAACGTCAAATGTCTGATGGTCGAACTGCACCACTTTATGGTATTTGCCAGCACGAAAATATGCTTTTATCAATTTGTTGACAACACATGATATAAATACCGTGTCCATATCCGTTTCCAGAAGACTTTCATATATAGCAACACCGTCTTCACTTAGTTTGGTCAGAGAATTCGCTAAAAGCAATCGATAAACCGGGCGCTGTGCATTAGCGAGGATAAGATCTACTGCCGCAAGTCGGTATTTGCCTCCAGAGTAGTACTTTAATGCCCGGATTTTGCGGGCATAGTCCTGGGTATTGTGGTACGCCAGGTACGGCTCGATAATATGTAACGCTTCACCAGCTCTATTATCAGTTATGAGAAATTCACAATATAGAGAATCCAAGTAGTAATACTTGCCCAAGGTTGTTCTGAGTAACTGGATGTTTTCTTCAGTAAGAGAATCAGGCATTATTGAATCAATGTTTATGGTGTCGGGCAGCCCACTCATCACCGTATCCTGTGCAAGATACTCAATGAACAGCGTAAACTCTTCTTGATCACTGGGGACAAAGAAACCTTCACCTTTGATCTTCCCATTGAGCAACCTCGCTTTGTTTTCGAACGCAGGAGTCATACTCAGCCTTTCTGTTATCTGAGGCAGTATACGCCGATCAAAAAATCTACTGAGCTTGGCGTAGCGGTAGAGAAGTGCTCCCGCTAGTGTTTTATGGTGTACCTCATTGTATGTTTGAAAAGCACTTATTGTGTCACCTATCTCAAGCAAGAATTCAATGAGATAGATCTTTCCTTTTGCACTTTTGATTGACTCATATATCTCTTTTCTTTCATCAGTATCTTTGTTTAACTGAGCACGTATTATCTTTATCGTATCGGTCTGTGAACACAAAGAGAAAATATAATCTGCCAATACCAATCTATTCTGCTGGAAAAGACCATGCCCGATACGTTCTATAATCTGAAGATCGTCAATCAGGTAATCATATCGTTTAATATATTCAAGCGCAACGCAATACGCCTTCGCTTGGTCCAATTGCGTTAAAACAAGGTTGAATATCTCCTTGCCGCGCATATCATATTTGAAATCCTCTAAAAAACGATTGGCTTGGGTGACCATATCTATGAAATTACCTTGAGCGCCGTGTATTTTAGCAAGATAGTAAACCGCATCTGGAACATGTTCATTATAAGGTTCATCAATCAACAAGTGGCTGAAATATATCTCAGCCAATCTATGTTCGCCTTTGTTAAGAGCTTTCTCGCCATTTGCAAAATCGTCGGCTCCGGCACTAAAGAGGAAAATGCACCAAGCAAGCAAACCCAACCCGATTCTCTTACTCATTCCTACCAACCCCACTTAGCTGCAACTCCCAACAACTTGTTCCAAAACCCCTTCCAGTTTGTCTGCTGCGCTGTCCCAGGAAAACGTGCCCGCCCATTCTTGCGCCGCCTTGGAGAATTTACGCCACTTCACATCATCATCCATGAGTTCAATTATGCGCGAAGCAAGTTCACTGATATCACCATACGGGTATAAAAAGCCCGCTTTACCATGGACCACCACTTCACGCAAACCAGGGGAATCAGCGCAGACTACCGGTGTACCACACGATTGTGCCTCAATTGCAGTCAACCCCCAGCCTTCTTTGACTGATGGTTGTACAATAACCCGCGCCTTTGAGTATATGCTGTATTTCTCCACCTCGCTCACAAAACCGGTGAACCTAATATCAAGCTTCATTTTCTTTGCCAAGGCAATCAACTCCTCCTTTGCATCGCCGTCGCCAACAACGACTGCATCAATATCTCGTTTCTTCTTTATCTCGGCAATTGCTCGGACAAAATGATCAATTGATTTGTATTTCTTGACCCGACCAACATAGGCGATGAGATTTTTCTGGCGCTTAATGTTTGGTATTTTGGGCTTGGGAGGTATACCACAGTGAACTACATATATTCTGTTTTTTATCCCGATCGCCTTTAAATCCTCAGCCGTGCTTCCAGAAATCGATATGAAGTCCGAGTTTGTATAAAACCATCGTATAATGCTTTCGGTTAAAAAGACATAGCTTGCAAAAACAAAGTTTGTCTCGCGATAAATAGCGTTGCGGAAAAGGTGCATAAGCATTGGGATAACCTTTTTTCGCGCAAAAAGCGGTGAATAGAACGGTATCTTATTCAAATCATCGACTATTATGTCGATTCTATGGTGCCTGAGTAGAGCACGTAAAGCACCAGGCACAAAGAAATTAAAATTTGAGCGGCGTCCAATCCTGTAGATTTCAAAACCATCGAGAACCTCATAACGGCGTTGTTCTGGTGCCCTGCTGACCAGGAGTTTCACTCGGTGACCTCGCTTAATCAGCCTTGAAAAAATCTCATAGAGGTAGACCTCAGCACCACCGGCTAATGGATTTTTCCAATCCTGCCAGTTGATAACCAAGATTGTCATCTTAATAAGTGAAAAGTTAGAAGGAGAAAGTTAAACGTTAAAATGATGTATTCGTAATTCGTTTTTCGTATTCGTATTTTGACATTTGGATTTGGTTGTAATTTGTTATTTGATATTCTTTTCTGTACATTCAAAGCCGTGTTAAGTCTTCGCACGCCAATAATTGAGCAGATCCTCCAGAGTTTTTTCAAATTCAAATTTCGGCTTCCACCCGGTGAGCTTGGCAAACTTACTTCCATTGCCAATAAGGACAGGTATATCGATCTTTCTCATTTTCGAAGGATCTGTTTTTATCTCGAATTTAACCCGTGATAATTTCTGCAAAACGACCAAGGCTTGTTTAATAGTGTACCCTTTATTTGAAGCGATATTGTATACGTTACCGGTCTCGCATTTTGATATCGCCAACTTGTAGCCACTTATGATATCCTGAATATTCATGAACTCCCGTTTTACATCCACATTACCGAGTTTAATCAAAGGCGGTTTCGTACCCCGTTCTATCTCCACGATCTGTGCCGCTATCGACGGCAAAACAAAGTCTCTTGCTTGCCCTGGCCCGGTATGGGTAAAGGGTCTTAAGATCATAAAATCAATACCATTAAGCGCGTAATTTTGGCAGACTAACTCAGCCGCATACTTGCTGACCGCATAGGGGTTTTTCAGATTAATCTTGGCGGTCTCGGAAAGATCACTGCCACCACCGTATACTTCACACGTCGACACAAAGATGAATCTCACTTCTTTTTTCAAGGTTCTTGCCGCTTCCAGAAGATTAACTGTTCCTATCAGATTTGTGTTATAGGTAAGGGGTGGATCACGAAATGATTTGGATACTGAACTGATAGCCGCAAGGTGGAAAATAGTATCAGGTTGATGGTCTTTAAGGACTTCCTTTGTCATTTCAAAATTCATGATATCCAGGGGAACATAAGAACCCTCTCTGGGTATCATCAACGGGTAAGATGTTGCAATGAGCTTATGAAGTTCCTCTTTCAACGTTTTAACAAGGTGTGAACCTACAAAACCCTCGCTGCCAGTGACCAGAATTGTCTTCATGTGATTCTTTGTCGCCAGTACTCCAATAGATCCCTTAATGTTTGGTCAAATGGTATAGCTGGCTTCCAACCAGTTGCCTTCTTGAATTTCTCCGCTGAGCCGATGAGCAATTCAACATCAGAAGGTCTTATTCTTGATGGATCTGTTTCTATTTTTAGATTTACCTTTGATAACGCAATGAGCTTGTCCAGCATATCTTTTATTTTTACACCAACGCCTGATGAGATGTTGTAGATCTCACCAGGTTCTCCCTTTGACAATGAAAAAGCATAGGCTTTAGCCACATCACGGACATCAAGAAAATCACGTACCGCCTCCAAGTTACCCACCTGGATCACGGGTTTCCTTTTTCCTTTTTCGATCTCAATAATCTGCTTGGCGAAATTCGAAGTTGCAAACACTGCTCCTCGGCGTGGTCCGGTATGATTAAAGGCGCGCGTCCTCACAACTTTCAAACCATAGCTCTTAAAATATTGATAGCCCAAAAAATCCTGGGTTACTTTGCTCACGCCATATGGACTGAGCGGTCTCAACGGATTTGTTTCTTTGATGGGTACCTCATTCGGATAAACCATACCGTATTCTTCACTCGAACCGGCGATATGTATATATGGATCCAACTTAGCCGCTCTCACCGCTTCAAATAAATTAACTTCCCCGATTATATTGGTAGTGAGGGTTTCTTGAGGTGCACGCCATGAAAAAAGGACATAGCTCTGCGCGGCAAGATGGAAAATCTGGTCAGGCTTTATTTGTTCGATAATCGTGTTTACTGAAAAGGCATCTTTTATGTCACATTCATAAAGCCGGATTTTATCCTGAATCCCCATGATATTTTGTCGATCTGAACGCCACTTTATTGTTCCATAAACCTCATGCTTGCCCCCATCCAGGAAATATTCGGCGAGGTGACTTCCAACAAAACCGGAGATTCCGGTTATTAGTATTCTCATATATTCTCCTTGAAGTTTAATAGAAACGGTAAGTATCCAACAGGATCAACTGATTTTTGGCGAAATCTTACTTCATAATGCAAATGCGGAGACGTCGATTTACCGGTTGAACCAATCGTCCCAATGACCTTACCGCCGGCAACCCGGTCATTGGGTCTTACAGCAACTGAGTTCAAGTGTCCGTAAAACGTCGAGTAATTAACGTTGTGGTCAACAATCACATAGTTGCCGAACGCTGCATCCCAACCTACTGCTTTGACAACCCCGGAAGCTGCGGCGACTACCGGTGAAAAACGAGGGGCGGCAATATCGATGCCAGTATGTTCAAGACTGAAACTCCTTGAGATTCTGCCGTGCGTGGGTAATAGCGCCGGGATATTCCCTTCGTTATTTGATACCATTTCTATCTTGCGCGAATAATCGTGGCTCACTTTGTCCAGCTCGGGTTCAACCTCAGCTGGGGTTTCTTCAATACCCAGCATTAGCTTTATTTTCTTGTTGTGCATTTCAGTACGCTCAAGGTTTTCCTTAATCTCCTGAAGTTTAGCAAATTCCCGCTCTATTTCTGCATTACGACGTTTAAGGATAACCGTCTCCAGCGCTCGATAATACACTCTTGAATAATTGATCGTAACATATCCGAGAATAACAACTACAATGAAAACAGTAGCAATTACTATCTTCAGGCATTTTTTTGTAATGAAAAGGTACTTGGTTCTACCCGATTCAGTAGATGTCAAGACAACTGAATAACCCTTTTTCATGACTAGGACAATCCTTTCTCACACACCGAGAGCAATAATTTGATAGTACCTTCAACATCGCCAAGATCGCACATTTCATTTGTGGAATGAATGTACCTTGTCGGTATCGAGAGAACACCGCTCAAGACGCCCTCTTTGATAATCTGGACAACTGCCGCATCAGTAGTACCCCTTTCAAGAATTTCGAGTTGATATGCAGTATCTGTTTCCTTTGCATAGGCAACAAGCTTGTTTTTGACGATCGGGCTGGCAAGAAACATGGCATCCTTTACTTTTATAGCCGGTCCTTTACCAAGACCAACGTCCATTTTACGACACTCTGGCGTATCGCCGGTAACAGTAACATCAACTGCAATCGCATAATCAGGTGCAATTGCGTAGGCACCTGTCCGGGCGCCTCTTAAGCCCACTTCTTCCTGAACTGAAAAGACAAAGTACAGATCATCTTTGTTTTCTTTGAGTAGCTTCATAGTCTCGATAAGACAATAGCAACCAATGCGGTCATCGAGTGCTTTTGATGTCATTCGATTATTTATGATAACTGCTTGTTGATAAAACGATGCAATATCACCAATACTAACCTTATCTTCGGCCTCTTTTTTTTCTTGTGCACTGATATCAATAAATAGGTTGTCAATGCGCGGCGGCTTTGGTGTCTCTGGCTTTGTTTCAACACCAATGAAACCCATCGTGCCATTTTCAAATATGATACGCTGGTTCACTATGCGTTCAAGCGATAAGCCGCCGATATTAGTGAACCTCAAAAAACCTTTCTTATCGATATGCGTAACAATGAGTCCTATTTCATCCATGTGTGCGCAGAACATTATCCTGGTATTTTTTTCCTTTTTGACACCGTCTTTAGATTTAGCCGGGACATATGCTATTAGGTTGCCGAGTCGATCTACTTCCATTCTCTGACAGCTATTTCCAATCTCAGACTCGATCATTTTTCTAATCTTATCTTCCCGCCCTGATGGTCCGTATGCATTGCAGAGTTTTTTTGCTAATTCCATAAAGACTCCTCCTTACGTGCTTTCTCAATACTGACGGCCAATAATTTGATGCCGAGTTCTATGTCTTTCTTGGAAGCGATTGACAATGGTGAATGGATGTATCTTGCCGGGGTCTGGAGGGCAGCGGTGCGCACGCCTTTTCTGCTAATATGAATAGGACCGGCATCCGTACCGCCAATCATTGGTTTTTTCAACTGATAGGGGATGTTCTGTTCACGTGCGGTAGCCTGCAGGAGTGATACAAGCTGCTTATCGCATATGATCGAACGGTCAGCCACTGTGATAACTGGACCTTTACGGATCTGGGGGTATTGAGGGATGTCCTTATCTGAAGGCCATTCACCTGAAGCAGTTGTATCAACGGCAAATGCAATATCAGGACATACCCGAAAGGCAACTATCCCAGCACCCCGAAGCCCTGCTTCCTCTTGTACAGTAAAGGCACAATGCATCGGCAAGTCAGTGTGTTTGAGTAAGTGAATCAGTATATGGCATCCAATGCGATCATCAAATGCTTTGCCAAAAATAGTATCGCCATCTTCGCGATATTTTGTATCAAAAGTGCCCAAATCACCGACTTTTATCAGTTTTTCAGCCTCGTCTTTTGAGGAAACACCAATATCTATAAAGAGATTCTTGACCTCGGGTAATTTTGTCTTTTCGTCTTCTTTCATTTGATGAATTGGTTTCGTGCCGATCACACCGTTGACAGACTTATCACCTATTATTACTCTTTTGGCAAGGATTACTTGTGGTAAAACACCGATCGTAGAGAACTTCAGCAACCCTTTCTTTTCAATACCAACAATCATAAAACCCACTTCGTCCATATGCGCGGTAAGGAGTATTTTGGGCTTTTTCGCATCTCCTTTTCGAACGATTAAATTACCATAAGGATCTTCAATTATTTCATCGACATCTTGTTCTATTTTGGTCCTGATAAACTCCCTAATTTTGCGCTCACCACCGCTCACGCCGACTAATTCGCTCAATTCCTTTAGCATAGGCAAATTATATCTAATAACCACTTATTGTCAACACGATAGTCCCCTTGACATTTCGTCTCAGCGTGGTAATATAAAAGAGGAGGTCATATGATCTATCTTGCGATATTTTCATTGGTTTTTGGCTATGTTTATGAGGACAACGATAGCCTTATTGTACAAAATGACAGCCTAGTCATTTGTGGCGATCACCAGTACAATATCAAGGTCCACATCTCTAATGCGGGCAAACTCAAAGTAACGCGATGGAGCGCAGCAGCCGATTCTTTTGGTAAACTGAACATCAATGCTCCGGTCTCCATCATTGAGGATTCTTCATCAATAATCGGCTCTGAACTCGGTTATTTTGGCGCGTATATGAATAGCCATGCTTGGGGTTATGGCCCTGGCGGTGGCGGTGCTGGCGGTGTTGGCGGCGGTGCTGGCGGCGGCGGCGCTTATGGTGGTAATGGCGGTGCCGGCGGTGATATTTACCCTGGTTCTGGAGGGAATGCCTATGGTGATCCACAAGATACCTTGATTGATATAGGTTCTGGTGGTGGTGCAGGTCGTTTGAGCGCGCTCAATGGTGCTGGTGGAGATGGCGGCGCTGAGATTTCCTTGAGGGCTCAGTATATGCTCTTGGATTCATCATATATTTTAACAAATGGACAGCGAGGTCATGACGGTTCACTAGAAGCAGGCGGCGGCGGCGCAGGCGGTGGTGTAATGTTCTGGGCAGACAGCATGGTCATAAACTATGTGGCAATCACAGCCAATGGAGGAAATGGCGGCGACGGTTCATTTGGCGGTGGCGGCGGCGCAGGCGGTGGTCGTATAAAGCTATTCTACACCAATTCTCTCGATACTACTCATCTAAGTATGTCAGCCCAGGGCGGTAATCCAGGCACTGGCACCATTGGTAACCCAGAACCCGGTTCTCCAGGTAGCATACATATTGCCCAGATCGTCGGCATTGAGGAAATTGCAAGCGGCTTAGAGCCAAGGTTTTTTCTCCAATCTCATATCGTAAGGTATCAAGCCATAATGCATGTAGCTGAACCACCCGTCGTTCTCCATCTTTATGATGCAACAGGCTGTCTTGTTAAGTCATTCCGACTTGAAAAAACCACTGAATGCCTCAAACTCAGGGATCTGGCACAGGGTGTTTATTTCTTGAAAGTAGGGTTAAAGAACAATAGGGTTGAAAAAATAATCCTCTTGAAATAGAACAAGCAAACGTGGTATAGCAAGTTTACGCGTATCTAACAATGCTAACGATCAAATGTGCAAAGTGTAAACGTAAGCTCTTTAAATATTTGAAAATCGGCAAGGGGCGGGTGCTTCATTGCTGGAAACAACGGATAAAAAACGATTTTACAATACATGACAATGATAAAATCAAATGCAAATGCGGACAAATAATCGGCATTGATCAGGGAAAGTGGATAAAGATGCGGCAAAAAGCATTCATCTATACTGGAAAAAAAGAAAACAAATAACCCTCAGACCCATATATTTTGCTTGCTTTTTTAGAAAAAGTAAATATAATAAATAGACTAATTAGACTAAAGAAGTAGTCGGGTTAAATAATCCCTATTTTAAATAAGTTTCAAGGTTCAATAACAAACCATATTAAGGAGGTTAAAAAGATGGACGACAAAACTATGGATTTTTTAAAGCAAAGATTAGGCGATAATGGCTATAATAAGCTAATGAAGATCAATAACCCTACTCTGCATGAATTCATTGCGAAATATATTGATCATTGCAACCCTGATAAGGTCTTCATTTGCACTGATGCGCCTGAAGACATCAAATACATCAGGGACGCAGCCATTAGAAATAGTGAAGAAACCCAGCTCGCAACCGAAGGTCACACCATTCACTTTGATTCCTACTATGACCAGGCACGCGATAAAGCCCACACCCTAATCCTTATGCCTAAAGGTGCAAAACTTGACAAATCAATAAAGACCGGTGACCGCGACGAATGTCTCAAAGAAGTGCATGACATCATGAAAGATATTATGAATGGCAAAGAGGTTTACGTACGTTTTTTCTGCCTCGGTCCGACCAAATCAGAGTTCTCACAACCAGTTATCCAGCTAACTGATTCTGCCTATGTAGCACACAGTGAAGATATTCTATATCGTCAGGGTTTTGAAGAATTTGTCCGGCAGGGGAAAAATGAGAAATTCTTCAAGATCGTCCATTCGGCTGGTGAGCTTGATGAACGTAATACGAGCAAAAATCTTGATAAGCGAAGAATATACATCGATTTAGAAAATGATATTGTATACAGCGCCAATACCCAATATGGCGGCAACACGATCGGACTCAAGAAATTAGCCATGCGTCTGGCGATTAATCGCGGTTCTAAAGAAGGCTGGCTCACCGAACACATGCTGGTCATGGCCGTGCACGGTCCTAATGACCGGGTTACTTATTTTACCGGTGCTTTCCCTTCGTTGTGTGGTAAGACATCCACGGCAATGCTTGATAATGAAACAGTAGTGGGTGACGACATTGCCTATCTCAGAAAGATAAACAATGAGGTCCGTGCCGTAAATGTCGAGGCAGGAGTATTTGGTATAATCATGGGGATAAATTCTAAGGACGACCCGGGTATATGGAAGGCATTACATGCGCCGACTGAAATAATCTTCTCAAACATTCTGATGACCCCAGAAAAAGGCGTTCACTGGATTGACAAAGATGGCGAAGTTCCTGCAAAAGGACAGAATCACTCAGGAGAATGGGAAATTGGCAAGCAAGACAAAGACGGCAAAGAAATCACGGTTTCGCACCGGAATGCACGCTTTACTATCGGCTTGGAGAATTTCAGTAACCTTGATCCAACACTCCATGACCCAAAGGGTGTTGCCATCGGCGGTATGGTGTACGGTGGCAGGGACTCAGACACCTGCGTACCTATCGAAGAATCATTTGATTGGGCACACGGTATAATTTCAAAAGGTGCTTCTTTAGAATCCGAAACTACGGCAGCTACTTTAGGCAAGGAAGGGGTGAGGAAATTCAATCTCATGTCTAACCTTGACTTTCTTTCTATCCCAATCGCAAAATATCTCCAGGCGAATCTGGATTTTGCAAAGGACCTGAAAAAAACGCCACTCATTTTCGGGGTTAATTATTTCTTAAAAGGCAAAGATGGAAACTTCTTGAATGCAAAAACCGACAAGAAAATCTGGTACAAGTGGGCTGAACTGCGGGCAAATGGTGATGTTGGTGCTATTGATACACCAACCGGTCGTATCCCCAAATATGAGGATCTCAAACGTTTATTCAAAGAAGTTCTCAATAAAGACTATAGTCTTGAGGATTATAATAAGCAATTCATGGTCCGCGTCCCCGAAAGTCTCGCTAAGATAGAGCGAATAAAGAAGATCTATGAAACTGATGTTATAGATGCGCCAAAGGTGCTGTTCGACACACTCGAAGCCCAAAAGCAGAGATTACTCGAAGCCCAAACAAAACACGGTGACTACATAACGCCTGATAAACTGGTATAAAAAAAGAAATCGCATATAGGGGTCGGTCAAAACTGAACTGCCGTATCAAATTGTAGTTGCCCAATTCACCCCGTTAGATACATGGTGGTTTTAATAGTGCGGAGTTTCGATGGAGACAGTTATCTAACGGGGTGAATTGGGCTCTGTCTGATAAACCTGTCCCGAGTATATCGCGGGGAACGCAGTTGAAGGATCAGACAACTACAATTAAATACAGATTTACAATGATGATTATTAAAAAAATAATGGAGGTGTAAATGAAAGTAGGTTTTCTTCAGTTTAATCCAGTCTTCGGTGACAAAAACAAAAACCTTGCCGCCGTAGAAAAATTGCTTGAAGGCATCGATGCTGATCTCATTGTCCTGCCTGAACTATTCAACACTGGATATACCTTCCTCAATAAAGCAGAGCTAACTGACCTCAGCGAACCGGCAACTGGTCCATTATATGATTTTATGTTAAAATTAGCACGCAAATATAAATGTGCTTTTGCCTATGGCTTTGCTGAAAAGGATAATGATCTTCTCTACGATTCCATGGCATTGGTATCACCTGATGGACTCATTGGAGTTTATCGTAAAATCCATCTCTTTTTTGAAGAGAAGAAATTCTTTCAACCTGGAGATACGGGTTTTCACGTATTTGAATACAAGAATGTCAAACTGGGCATGCTCATATGCTTTGACTGGATCTACCCTGAGGCAATGAGAACGCTTGCTGTAAAAGGGGCACAAATCATTCTCCATCCAGCAAATCTGGTGACACCTTATTGCCCCGACGCAATGATAACACGAGCCCTTGAAAATCGCGTTTTTATTATAATGGCTAACCGTTGTGGTGAAGAAAAAAGGAATGGAAAAATGAATAAATTTATTGGCCAAAGTGAAGTAGTTTCACCACAGGGAGAAATACTGGTCAGGGTAGAACAACAAGAGTGTACAAAGATTGTAAATATTGACCCTGCCTTAGCATTAGACAAAAAGTTCAACCAGTACAACGATCTTCTCGTTGATCGAAGAGAAGACCTTTATTTCAAATAAGCGTTTGTACCTGTCCAATATCCAATGAAAAACATCTCTATTTATTGATTATCAATTAAATATCGGAGTCGTCTTATAAAATCCGGGTTGACATTATAACCCAGTTCTTTCGACCTATTTACATCCTCCAAAGCGTTATAATACTCACCGGTGACAAAATAGGTAATAGCCCGATTATAATAGGCTTTTGCATAATTTGAATCAAGACGCACAGCATGCGTAAAATCACTGATCGCCTGATCGCTCTCCCCTAGCCTACCATACATCATACCCCGGTTATTATAGGCTTTTGCATAGCTTGGATCAATACGCACGGCCTGGGTAAAATCATGGACCGCCTTTTTGAATTCACCTACCCGACCATAGATCAAACCCCGATTATTATATGCCTTAGCATACTCAGGTTTGTATCCAATTGCCTTTGAGTAATCGGCTATTGCTTTACCATAGTCTTTGCGCGCATCATATGCGTTCCCACGGTTATAGTACGCGGTGGCAAAACCCGGATCCAATTTTAGTGCCTGAATAAAATCACTTACTGCCGCATCATATTGTTTAATTTCATAAAAAGCAAGACCCCTTCCATTGTAGGCAACCGAACTGGGATAGTTCGACAGTGCATCCTGCCACAAAGACATGTCATCTTTCCACACTTTGCATCGCTGCCAGGTCAGGATAGAGAAAATACCCAGTACTGCGATCATTATCAACAACAAAAAATGCTTTTTAAATCCCGCATGTATATTTTTATACAGGTAATAAAAACCTGCTGCGACTATAAATAATATCCCTATCGAGGGAATGTACGTATAACGATCTGCGGCAATGGCATCACCGGCAAGCGGTATTATCCCAATGACGGTTACTATATTGAGTAAGAAAAAAGCGCTGCCAAAGGTAAGCACCCTGGAATGCTTACGCGCAAAGACTACAAACAGTATAAATCCCAAGACTATGACCGGTGAAACGTAGAATATTATAGGTAGTGCATTACCAGACAACTCAGGGTATGGATAAAGAGCCGACAGTTTTACCGGCAGCACGAGTTTGAGCAGATAAAAACAGATATTACGACAGGCGATGAAAATCGTATTAGGGAAAGTAACTAAGGGTTCAACCCGACGCGCGATAGAAGGGAATTGAGCAAACACTGCAAGCAGACCAAAGACCAGAGCGATCAAGAAATAGGGTATTTTCTCAAAGAGTAGTTTTTTATTGAACCGACGCTTCAAATAAAAATCAAGAAGCAATACAACAAACGGCAGGGTAACTGCCATGCCCTTTGATAAAGCCGATAGAATAAACATGATTATTGAAATACTATAATCCCTTACTCTTTTGGTCTTCTGGTAAAGCAAGTAAAAGATCAGGGCGCTTAAGAAGAATAAAGAAAAGAGAACATCTTTACGTTCGGTGACCCATGCAACAGATTCCACACGCAAAGGATGGAGACCAAATAATAAGACGGTTATCAAAGATATCCCGATATTCCTGGTAAGCAGGAATATCAAGAAAAAGACCAGCAAACAGTTAATAATATGAATGATGAGATTCGTCATGTGGTAAATACGTGGATTGAGTTCTGCTACCTGGTATTCAATGGCAAATGATAGGAGGGTAAGCGGGATATATGTCGATATATAATAGGATGTGAAGAAATGTGCCATATTATGCCATGACAGTTCTCTTATTCTCATATTCTCGGTAACCAGTATATCATCATCCCAATGGGTGAAACCATTTCTGAGTGATGGTATGAAAGCAATGAATGAAATAAGCGAAATTAGAACAATCGAAAGGATAATCTTTTTCTTTTGTGACATATGCTATTTCTGACGGGCAGGTTCGAGCAACGATTTAGCTACTTTTAGTCCGGTCTTTAGTGTATAGTCCTGCACCTTAACATTAGTATGGTAACCTGAAGTCTTTGTCGTGCGCTGTCTAACGACGATTACGTCAACCTCACCAGTTTTCTTACGTTCGACAACGAGTTTATCAAATGATCGCTTGCCAAATTTCTCAAGTAAGTTGAAGCTATGTTTGGCAATCAGCACAACGTAAAAATAAGGGTATGGACGACCCTTGACTGAGTTTATCGAAATCTGTCCTTGTAATCCGATAAAATCCTTGGGTGCGTCTTTAAACCTAACCAAGAGTCGCGTATCGTTCGGGAACGAACCCTCTTTAGTCTCGCCTATTTCCAAATAGGGTATTGCCTGAATATTAGGATCACCTTTAATCAATGAGGAGCTCAGCATCCGCTTTACAATACCTGCCTTAATATCCAATGCTTGCGGCATCCAGGCAGTTTTGCGACCGCTAAGTGCCAACCCACCAAATAGTATGATGGCATTTACCAGGGTCGCCAGGAACCCGAAGGGTAGATTGATGAGTAAAGGCAAGATGGGCATGCCAAAACAAATCCCAAAGATAAAAAGGACGAGTGCTACGACCAAACAACCGGCATTCTTGCTGCGGAATTTCTTTATGCGCTGACACTGCTGTAATACCCGGTCGACTTTTGCCGGTGTTACCTCTTGCCAAATCAATTTCTTCGCGCTAATCCGCTTTATTGATATACCTTTTAGCAAATTGAAGATAAGGCAGGCAATAATAAATGGCATACCGGCAAGTATATTCCTTGTGGTCATTTGAAACAAGAAACCAACGCCGATTAAAAGGACCGACATAAAAGTCCGCAAGCGCGTACTTATTTTGTTAAATATAAGGTATGTCTTATGCTCGGTCATGGAGTTCCTTTTTACCGCAAGCTGCCCAGTACAGAGGACATGCACCCTTGCAAATATCAAACTCAAGACATCCATGACACTCTTCCGGTGCATATTCAATATTCTTGAAATAACTCAGCATAGGCAATTGCCATATGTCCTGAAAACTTTGTTTTAAAAGTGAAGCAACAGGCCATCGCCAAGACGAACACGGTATGATATTACCCATCGGATCAAGACTGAGCAACCCAGTAATCGCGGCACATGACTTATTCCCAAAACCATGCGATATTGGGTTGAATTTGCACATCGGCACTGGTGAATACCAGAGAAACTTGATACCCTCGTTGTCTGCCCGGCGTTTCAGGTTGAGCACATGATCACCGATTTCTGAATACGATACCCAGATGTCGCTTCTATTGCGCGCCGTACCACACGGGATAATCAAATTCATTGATAGCCGGTTAAGACCCATACTCTTTACCAGTAGCAGGATATCCTCTAACTGATTCAAATTGTTCCTCGAAACCGTGGTATTTGTATGTACTGGAATACCAGCCTCTTGTAGCAGCTTGACGCCTTTAATAGTTGCCTCGAATGACCCGGTAATACCGGTTATGTTATCGTGGATATTTTGATTTGGTCCTTCAATGCTGACCTGTCCACTTGACAAACCGACGCTCTTCAACTCGGCAACCAAATTCTTGTTAAGAAGCGTACCATTAGTTATGATATTAGTCCACATGCCAATTTTTGAGGCATATTCAACAAGCACACTGATATCCCGTCGCAACAAAGGTTCGCCGCCCGTGAAACTAACTGAGGGAACATGCGCTTCTTTAAATATCTTGAACAGAATCTTTTTCATATCACTTGTGTTCAGTTCGTTGTAGTTTTTGTCGCCGACATAACAAAAATCACATTTTAGATTACATCGATAGGTTACCGCGATTTCTGAAAGTACCGGGTATTCAGTAAATGCACCATTGAATTCATAGTATGATATCGCCTCACGCTGCTCATTCTCACGCAAACAACCGCTCACCGCTGCCCTGAGGTCACAGAAGAAATAGTGAAGCTCATGTCTTTTCTCTTCACTATCACCGACGAACGCGAGAAATTCTTCTATGGAATGACCTTTGAAAAGAAAATTTAATATACTAACCCCGGCATCATTCAGTTTGTAAGCCTGATTGGGAATCAATATCAAAAGCCGGTCGATCTCACGCACGTACACATAGGGCTTTATTTTCTCTACAAACTCGTTAATCCAGCTAATGTCAAAAGGCGTATTCGTAAATCGTATATCGTGTTCGTGATTTTTTATATTTGAAGTTTGAAACTTGGTTCTTGGATCTTGAAACTTCATTCTCAATGCGCTCCCCCACTCACGCATGCCGAGTGACAAGCTGAATGACACGCCGAGTGGCAAGCCGAATGACACGCTGAATGACACGCCGAGTGGCAGGCATCATGACAAGCAGTATGGACATAGCAAGCACTGTGACACGCGTCTGATGTCACAAAGGCTGAATAACTCTTTATCGGCTCTGCGTAGGCAACAAAGGCAGATTCGGTTTCATTGAAATACCCTTGCCGAGAAAATCCTCGACCTGACAGGTAATTATAGTACTCAGCTTTACTGTATTCAGAATCAATCTTTGGCGAATGGGCTCCTATTTTCTCTTCGTAGTATAGCTTTGTTGCCTTGATATCACAATCCCATGATTTGACTGATATTTTTTCAACGATCTGACTTATTAAAGATTTCAGAGTTGCTTGATTTAAGGTGCCGTCTGATTTCACGGCTTGAACAAAGGCGGTTTCATAATAGCGCAGACCAGCTTGTCTTTTGAGTACCCTGATTTTCAAAGGCTGGCGAGATGTAATCTTTATCAAACCGTTATCCTGCAATTTGAAAGCCAGTATCGTTAAAACCTTATTTACCGGATAATCCAAAAGTAATGCGGCTTCAATCAAATCAAGTTTGGCAACCTTACCAGACTTGCGAAAAGTGGCGACCTCGATCTTTGGTGGCACCCAATCAGCCCTGAGCCACTTGAGACTGGCGACATCACTGTATGCACCCTTTATCTGCTTTGCCTTTTTATTATTGAAGAGGATATACGGCACGACAGAAAGCACCATCCAGAGAAGCTCAAACGGGAAGGTAAACCTCTTCTTCCTCTCAGGTGTGATCTCAACGTTCTCAGGTTTGATTTCAATAGTCCCGAATTTCTCAGTAGTGAAATATTCAGCCGGTACATACTGCTGGATCATCATACGCTCTTCTGTATCTAAATTCTCCTTGTATATGCGAACTGTGAAGAAGTGGTCACCCTGGTATTTCTGACCAAAGTACGATAACAAGTAGTTTTCATTCATAAACTTCTCAGTTTTAAAACCGTAATCATCTGGATTGACTTCCTTGCCGGGCACGGTTACTGGATAGTAGACACAGACTGTATAGTGTTCAAGTGGCTCATCCCATTGGGCTGGTGCCCAATGGAACACGACCAGGTCACCAAATTCGCTTGTCGTCTTGGCAAGGTTGCCGCTTTGACCGAGGTCCCCACCAAAATGGAAAATATACGTGATCGCACCGGGACCAAATCTCTTGCCGCTTCCAAGGATGATATCGTATTTATTACCGAGGTCTTTTATCTCAAGTGGATACTTGTTACCGTACTCATCGACTGCATAGGCATCATCAAAATCAAAATACGGGTCTACTGTCTTTTCCTGAAAATAAAACCCGCTCATCGTACCAGAGAGCACGTTCCAACGTACCTTGTAAACGAAATCTGCCCGACCATCCTGCCATAATGAAACGTCGACCTCAACCCAGCGCAGATCAGTAGATAATGAGATAAGGGATAATATTAAAATACTAATCATATTTTAATGCAGTATCGTCCCTTTGGAACTCGCAAATTCAAGGATCATTCTTTTGATGCTTCGATGCGTGCTCTCAAGAGATCGGCCTGAGCGGCAATAAAAGAGGCGTATGCCTCTTTTGCTTCTGACCACTTGGTTTCATCAGGAAATGAGTTAACAATTCCATGCCACACAACCTTGTATACTTTTTCAAGGACATCTTTGCTCGCTCCTTTGCCACTGAATTCGAACTGCGCAATTACCGGTACCGGTTGAAAAACCGGGCTCGGTCCAGCCACGATTTCGGTCTGCGCACCAAGAAAAACAACGCCCATCTCCTCGATCACGTCGAGGTGGACCTTGATTGCATTGAGCACTGAAGCGATTGAGAAATCCGCCGTGGAAAATTTGATTTGCAAGATTTTGTCCTTGATTTCACCATAAGGTAAGTTCATGCATACCTCCTTTTCATCTATTTTATATAATTTTCAAGGTAAGTCAATTAGACGATTTTCATCAAGTGAGTGGATTAAATCTAAACAGGCTGACCGAGAACTCAAAAAATGGAGTAGCAGACCTTGGTCTGCGCTAAATAACTAATGAGATTTCGGAAGCTTTTATCTGCTTATAAATGCCTAAAGGCAGGATTCCGGCATTCTCGATCAACCTGTAAACATGTTACATTAGAGTTAACATTAAGGACGTTTTTGAGAATAGAGTTTTCCGGTGCCGAGCCTCAATGTAAAGTGTTTAAATTTGACCCCATTTCCGTACCGAGTCTTTAGTACGCTACTATCTTCCTGGTATTGGTGTTCTTTTTATCCTGTATAAAATAAGCACCGCTTGCTGGAGCGGTCCAGTAAAGCTCAGGAGTTTTTATCTCATGAACCTGACGGCCAAGTATGTCATAGATGTATATTTCAGGTTTTGCATCAAAGGTTGTAATATAGAAAATACGCGGGGCAACCTGTTTCACGGCCATTTCACCAAGGTGCAGGTCACGGGTGAAAACATCAACTATACCCATGGGTCTTAGTCTGATCTGCTTCAATGCTTCAACGCTGTCGCTGGCATTATCTTTCACGACAAGACGTACCTCATACGTACCAGGAGCAAGACCCACAGTATTCCAGTAATCGAGTGTATCTCTGCGCACTTCAATATATTGCTCATTACCTATTGGTATCCACGTAGAATCGCCGAGCAACCTGTAGGAAAGCCTGTAAAAATCAAAGTCAAGTGGATGGTAAGGACCTGCATCAATCCAGGCAGAACCAATAATACCCACTGTATCGTCGGTATTTGCATTACTCGGAGCTGTTACCGCGGCAACAAAGACTATGGATGTATCAGAGACTACCGGGTCTTCTGGAAATTGAGTATTAATAAGTAAGAGCATTGATGAACCTGTCACCCAGATATTACCCCAGGGCATAGCGCAATAACCAAGAAAACATATCCCCCTCTGTTTTGTAATCACGTCAGCAGAAATACTCGACAGGAAAACCACAACCATTGAATTATAACTTGCTTCAATATGACCGCCACTGCCGTCACAAAAAGCGCTTTGAATCAGAGTATAGCTATTACCAAAACCGCACAACTCGCCGAAAATAGAACTCGTGAGTTCCACATATGACGTATCATCCGGATATAGGTTCCATGTCTGAACCAGTGTATTTATCAGATGATAGTTTCTATCTGGTACGGGTAAGGTATAATCCTCATACAATAGACCATTTACCAAACCTGAAACAGTGAAAGAATCGACTCCTTCAAACATGAGCCCGGTCACACGTAGCTCTGAATCATTGATAGTGGCATCTGAACCGCGAAGCGGTATTGCCGCCCACATGCAATCGGTTGAACTGTCGATTTCCACATGATAACCAATACCGCTTACATTACTCAGGGTCGAATCAAAATAAAACCCGTATACGGTATCACCATTGGGAAACGTAAAATCGATGACCGATGAATCAGGGAAAAAATACCAAGTCAGAAAATTATCAACATTTTTAAACTGCGCCGAGCAATCGTCAGTAAACAACCATTCACCGGTTATACCGACATTGTCAAGATATACAGTAGCGTTTTCTGCTACTCCGGCAGTTGTCCAATCCTGATTAACTACATTATCCATAATAAATGAACTGGTACCTTGAATGCTCACGCTGAACGGATAACCACTAAAACTGGTTTCAGAATTCGTAATCGAAAAGTGTGCTGTGTCAGTCACAACTATTAGATGATGGTATATATAGTGTTGGATGAAGTTAAGGGTACTTGAATCAACTATTGTCTGGCCTTGATTAGCAGTGATAATATTACCATCAAGATTGAAATCTGCGCTTTTTATACTCAAAACACCGTCATTTATAACGATGATATCTCCATCATTATAAAAATAGCCGCTTATATTCAAAGTCTCGGCAGGTTCGTCACCGACAATAATATCATCACGGCTGAATTCTATTTCCATATCCTTCAAGTATAAAAGACTACTTCCAGAACATATCCCGTGTTCTATATGTGCATCTTGGCTTACAATGGGTTGATTATAATGACTCCTCATTGTTTCCATTGCCCAATCGAGTTTCCCCTGGTCAACATTGAATAACTGTATCAATAAAAAGAATAACATTTTTCCTCCCTTTAAATAAACACTCTGCCCATCATAGCTTTATAAATGGAAGTATCTTCTCAAAAAGCTTGTTTCCAATACCCTTAACCTTTTTGATATCCTCTACTGTTTTGAATGAACCATGTTCTTTGCGGTACGCCACTATTCTACCGGCTAAGGCAGGTCCAATCCCTGGCAGCACATCTAATTCCTCGAGCCGGCCACTATTTATCGGTATCTTTACCGCGATCTCTTCAACAACAACAAGGGTATTTGCCTTTAGCCTCTCTCGCTTTGCATAGTTTACTATATTCAATGCAATAAGAACTGCGATGAGGATTACCAGAACCAATATTTCGCGTTTACTCATAAAGGTAAATTAAATTACAAATCCCGAATAACAATAACCAAACAATACTTAATTTCAAAATCCGAAACATAAATTGCAAATTTTAGGTATTTGAATTTGGAAATTGTTTGTGATTTGGTGCTTGGAACTTGGAATTTCACTTAGTAGATGTATTCCGTATAGACAATTCTCAAAAGAAATCGATACATGGTTTCCAGGCTTTCCTCGCTACATTTATCAAACGTGTCATTTTCAGAATCCCAGTATGGATAATCAAAATCAATAACATCTATCGCCCTTATTCCATACTTGATAAGGGAATAATGGTCGTCGATAATATAATACTTGATTGCCGGGATAAAAACAGCCGGTGCGATATCCATACCGATGCGCCAAATAGAATCAACTAAATCGGGAAAGAACTGTACTGAATGACCCTCCTGGAAAATCTGCAGATCTTTGTCGCCAATCATATCCAGAACAAGTATGAATGAATAGTTATCAACGCATTTTGAGGCAAAATGATTGGAGCCAAGCAGTGCCGCTTTATCAACATCCTCACCGTCAAAGAAAATAATGTCCACGCTCATTGGAGGCGGGTTAAGACTGAGTGTGTCAATTAAACTCAGCAAAACTGCAACGCCTGATCCGCCGTCGTTCGCGCCCGGGCAACCAATGTCAGAATCCCAGTGTGCAGCAATCCCGATCCTTGTATTGCTACCTGGGAATCTTTTATAGATATTATAAAACCACGAACCGCGTGTATAGAATGAATCAACCTCGGGGTTGCTTATCTTGCTAATTATGTAATCCCCTGCCTTTTCATGACCCGGGGTTCCTGGCACGCGCTCGCCAATGTGGCAAAAATCAGTAAAGTGCTTATAGGGTGGACGCGCGAACAGCAAGTCTATGTTAATAAACAAAATCACTGATATCATTAGCACCTGGAGAAAACCAGCAACCTTGTTTAACATCTAAGAGAACCTCTACGCTCTTTGTTTACTCCAAGAGCCATTTTGTCTAAAAATTTATGTTTGTCCAAATATTGAGCCCAACCCTTCTTGTGTCCTGATCACTGTTTATGTCATCGCTTTTCGAGTAATCGAAATTGGCACCGCCGGTTATGGACGAGGAGAAATTATAAGACATCCCGACTGTTGAACTCAAGGTGCTCGTATTGGTCGCGGGGTTTAAGAGGTCGTTATAATAGTTAGTGCTTCGGTTATAATTAAGCGTCAAGTTTACTGATAGGTTAGAGGAAAATTTTATCCCTTTGAGGAGTGGTATATTTATACCCTTTGGCGCACTAAAAGTATAGGCAAAACTTGCTGAGCCACCCCGTGTAATCATCTTTGACTCCACGGCCATGGTGTCCGCATAATAATCTCTGCTATTTGTCTCTGAATAGTTAGCCTCCAGGGTCGTTGATATCCCTTTGATCCAACTTGCTTGCCAGCTTGCCACAGGAGATAAATTCAAGGTCTTAGAATCTGAAACCAAGTCACTTGCTGAGTCAACAACCACATTGTAGCGTTTTTCAAATGTCTGGCTGAAATTTGTCAGAATGGATGAGTTGCGACACCATTTCTTCAAAAAAGGAAGGGATTCGAGCTTCATAAGGCGGACACTCAGGTTCGGGTACGACATGTTATCTGTTCTGGTCTGTGCGCCACCATAATTGAAAGTTCGGTTCACAGTACCAGTATAACCACCATTAGCACTTAAGAACTTGTAATTGAACCCAGACGATAACCCATAGTTGTCAACAACCCCCCGACCAGGAAAACTTCCTTGGGCAATATCGTCAGGAGGTATCGAATCGATCAACCCCCACTGATAATCAAGGTCAGGGCGTGTTTTTACATTAAGGTAGTTGGAACTACGCTGTCGTGAGTATCTGAATTGCACGTTTTGTATGTAACCTACAAATCTTTCAATTTGTCTGGCTATCCACCCAGGCGAGCCAGCAACATAGAGCGTATCCTTAGTCTCGTCTCTCAATCTTGTAAATAGTCTCACAATACTGCCCACTTTTACAGCACCGTCAACACCATAAGTCCCACTATTGCTTACATTACGCAGATCCTGGTCCTGCCTGATCTCAAAACGAAAATCTTCATTATAAGATGAGTTGAATGTAAACCGCGGTGTGACGATTTTAAGATCTGGAGAGAACGACGTATTGAAATTCTGGTTTCTACTTACTTCTTCACCGTATCGCTTACTCGCAAAAACTGAATCGCGGGTTTGAGCAAAGTTATAATTAGCGTTGATAATAGAGTAGGGTGAATAGGCAACCGAGAAAGAAGGCGTCAAGATTTTTCGATGCTGGGTACCGCCGATAGTCTGCTCAAAAGAATCAACAAGGCTTGAACGATAGTACGCTTTCACTGAATTATCAGTGTAGATGGAGTTGAAACTAATACTCTTCGGTAGCAGATAAAATTTCTGTTTGAGCACTGTGAAGCTCAGATTTGGGGCGAGTGTGTAAGAACCCCTGAAATTCTTGATGTCTGATGTATCAGCGCTAAGAGCAGACCGCGAATAAACCTGGGTTTGATCATGGTCAAATGTGATTCGGTCAATTGTATTTTTCATAAACCAGTTTTTTGATTGTGACTTGGAAAAACCAACTGTATATGAACGCATTAGAATCTTCGACTTTTGTTCTTCTCGATCCTCCGCGGTAATCTCAACATCATCAGAATAATATGAGAATCTTGGTTCTGAGATGTTTTTTCGGAAGCTCATGCCAACCGGTATTTTGAAGTGCCAATCCAAAGGTAGGAACTTATCGAGCGAGATATTTCCACTTACTGAGTAACCTCGACCAGCGCTCGCCGTTGAGATGCCCTTGGACTCAGACAACCTTTTGAAACGACCGTTTGATTCATCATAAGCGAAGTTCAATGATGCGAAGTCAGCAAGTATGAGTGAACCATTTCCACGAAAGATCCTGCCAACTTCCGATTTTGGTGATTTCAACTTTATATCATTGAACCATATTGTATCGGTCAGTGGCGTGACAAACTGATTGCTAATTCTTACTTCGAAATACCGGTTATTGGACAATGAAGGGTTACCAACAAGCGTATGAGTAGAATCGCTGACCGTATCAGCATCTGGATCTCTATCCCTCTTCAGGTCGATAAAACTCTGCATAGAAATTTTGAAGAGTCGGTAATTGTTAATACCCAACTCACCATTATTGTATTCAGTAGTGTACTCATAAAAGTTCAGGCTATCGCTGCCCAATCTCAATGAAATAAGAGGGTTTGTATTGTGTGCATTCAAGTAAAAAGTCAGTGTATCATAGGCACGATAATCCTCATTTTCATCAGTTCTACGATGGGCAACGCAGCTAATCCCCTGAGGGATATTCACAACCATGAATTCCAGACCGCCCTCAGTCTTGGTCTGACCAAACTGATCATACTCCTCATGGTAGGGTGATCTGTAATATGAATGAGTTTTGGTGTTTACCGGGGTAAGCGTAAAAACCGCACCAGGCGGCGGTAACTTACCGCCAACAAAACCGTGGTTCTTCCATCTGCTGCCCGTAGCACTCAATTTGTATATCATCAGGGTCTCGGTACTGGTAAAACCATCAAACCAAATCCTAACGTATTTAATATCGTGCCAATCTGGTTGACCGAACAATGTATCCATTTCTGGAGAATCTTTAATTGACACCCGGAACATTTTCCAGCCATTAGTCAAACCAGCGTTTTTTATGTAGCGTGTTGAAGTTGTGTCGTCAAGATCTACCGAATAACTGAAATAACGGTTCTTTGTGTTCAAATTGCCATCGCGATCAAGGTCTTCTGTATCCCATAATGCGTTACCCTCAGTACCGTTTGTGCCACCGGTATAGTCAGAGATTTGGTAATCATCATTACCATCATCAAGCGCACCCGGCACATAATCATCATCATCGCCGTACACATCGTCCAAACCAGTATCCTCGCTCATCTGATTCCAAACATTGTTGTTGTCATCATCTTCATCGTCAAAAACCTGATAACCAACCAATTCACCGCTTTTATTTCGACGCAGTTGGTCTTCGCTGATCTCCTGTGCAAAATCAACATGAATAACACTGCCTTTGCCTTTTATTATTAGTTCAAGGTTCTCAATATCTTCGAAGTCCTCACTGTAGATGTATTGGGTCAAACCACCAAAAGACGAATCATGTTCAGGCTGGAAAATTATCTTCAGAACATCAGCTGCTTCATTAGGATCCAGAGGATCCTCGTATATATCATCGGCCTGGAGAACATCCTCCTTACGAAGATTATACCAGATTATCCTATTCTGCACAAAGTTAGCAGTATCTTTGTCAATCGGCGTTGAACAGAGCGCCCAAGAGATCTTAGCAACAGAAATATCATTGCTAATCACGGTCGATGACTCCAAATCATCAAGAAAAACTTCATTTTTGGCATTGAGGTTAGAAAAAGAGTACGCGCCTTCAAAATTGATGTTCGCCCTCGAAGCAGTTTCCGTTTCAACCAAGGGCAGCCAATCGATCACTTTTGTAACAACTGGTAAATCCTGCGGATAGGAGAAATCTACTTCCCAGACCATCCTGTTAAAAGGTTCTTCTTTTAGCCGGACATGGTCCACTGGATATGATTCTGTACGATAGAAGAACGAAGACCCAAGCATTGCATCTCCAAAAGGTCTCAACGTACTGCGCAGCCCAACAAGAGATTTTTCTGCAGCTGAGAAAAATGGCGCATATTCAATCTTGATCCTGACCTTTTGCGTTGGCAATATAGGTTTTCTGAATTCAAGTATGCCACCATCATAATCCACATGATAGTCGTTTATAGAATCCTGCAATACTTCATCAACAAATACCGTTACCTTCTTCACGTTATCAGGCAACATGTAGACTGCCTTAGCTTGCATGGATTTTTTATACAAATAGAACTTGCCCGGAGTGGTCATATACGGATTAGTGTAAATTTCGATGTCTGGGTTTTCAAGCACCGCAGATGCAAAAGGCATGCTGTCTGGAAAAATAAGTAAACCGCGCCCCTGGAAAAAGACGACATTCTCATCGACCAGGTTGTTTTTGTCATTGTCGAGTCCAAGGAGTTGGATAAAAGACACACCATCCTGGTTATCTTTGTGTTCACCGCCCGATGTTATATAGAATATACGTAGTGAATCGAGCTTAGACCCGGGTGCTACTACCTGGTAGTAGTTTTTCTTCTCATAATGCCAAGTATATGACAATGTATCAAGGATATCAGGACAGATCAATTTTAGTTGCATTGTATCGCTATGTATTGCATCGGTTACAATACCCACTGTATCGGTTTGTCCCAGACTGTTTATCTTTACATACCAAACACCGAGCACTTGGTTATTAGACAGCTGGTAATTGAGCTCAATTATGTTTGATTGCGGGATACGATAATAGAAATCACCTTCTTGCTGCTCAGTGAAATAACCGCTTTGACGATTTGTCTGAACAGTTGTGTCGTCAGGGATATTATCATCATTAATATCAAGGTAAGCATGGGCAAAGAATGTTACGCCCTGATTATTATTCTGAGCATCATTATCATCGACATAAACTTTTAGCTTAACGATTGAATCATGCGTACCCACGTAAAAGAAACGACGGCGTTCATAGTACTTTGCCCAGGTCGTGTCATACTGGGCCTGGGTAGAACCCTCTATCTCTATTTCCTGGGTTTTGGTCTGTTCTTTTGATGCGACGGCGACGATATCTAAAGGACCTAGTTTTGCCGATGATTTGATTCCGAAAAGACCGCGATGCGAAGGTATGTCACCAGTATATGTAGTCGCTGGGATCGACAGATCAGTATCACCTCCTTCGATCTCTTGGATTATCTCATCTTCTCGACCACGGTAAGTAACTGTAATTTTGTTCTCGGTTTCATTTACCCTTTCTGAATTATGGTCAATGTAAACACGCATCCGGTCACCAACCTCACCGTCAAGTTTTATCGACATCTCCTGTTTCATCTCCAATTCAGGCAACCAGGAGAATTCAGATTCACCAGGGAGGTTTGAAATAAACGTCTCGCTACCGCCAATAGTAATCTTGACGTGCCCACCCACATCAAGTTTGCCGGTTTCGCCCATGAAATCACTAAAACCACCTTTAGGCAAAGCTATTTCAAAAGTACCGAACAGGCCCTGGCTTGCATAGCCACCTTGTTGTCTCAAACCCTGCTTGAACTGCTTTAAAAGCACCTCGCGATTACGTAGCATAAGACCCTCATCGAGGTGCTTATCAACACTCACCACGCTGTCAATGCTTATAAACTCCCCCTGATAATAACGTGCATAGATCAGAAACGTACCGTCAGCATCGAGAAATACCTGGGTCTCATAGGGCGTTGACAACTGCGAAAAAAGAATAACTGAAAGTATTAAAATCATATAAAAGAAAGTATTTTATCGGCGATACCCGCTCCATTAAGTCCTGCGATTTCTAATAAGATATCTCTTGATCCATGTTCAATGAACGTATCGGGAAAACCAATACAATGGACTTTGACCGGCACATCCTTCTCTGAGAAGTATTCCAATACGGCGCTGCCAAAACCACCGCGGCGTGTGTTCTCCTCAATTGTGATGACTGTATGAACGCCCCTTGAGAGCTCTTGAAGCATATCAGTATCTAAGGGTTTGATAAAACGACCATTTATTATTGTCGGGTTCAGACCCTTGCGCTTCAAAATAACGAGGGCACTGAGTGCTTGCTTGACCATTGACCCGACCGCGATCACTGCGATATCGCGACCTTGCTCAAGGATCTCCCACTTACCAATGGGGATCGTATCAGGGTTATTATTCTTGACCAGGGGGCAGGTACCCCTTGGATATCGTATTACAAAGGGATGTTTGTGCTCATTGACTGCGGTCTTGAGCATCGCAATCAATTCATCGCCGTCTTTGGGCGCGCCGATAATTATATTCGGTATACATCTGAAAAATGAAATATCAAATGGACCATGGTGGGTTGGGCCATCCTGGCCAACCAGACCGGCACGGTCAACGGCAAAAATAACCGGTACATCCTGCAGACAAACATCATGGATAATTTGATCATAGGCGCGCTGAAGGAATGTTGAGTAGATTGCACAAACCGGTACATAGTCTTGTATAGCAAGTGCTGCCGCCATGGTCACTGCGTGCTGTTCAGTGATACCGACGTCAAAGAATCGCTCCGGTATTTCTTCACGAAACTTTTTCAGACCAGTCCCCAGGCACATGCCAGCAGTAATAGCGATGATCTTCTTGTTTTTCTTGGCAAGCCTTACAATGGCATCGCCGAATACCGATGTCCATGATTGCGCCTTGCTTTTTACTTCTCCGGTCTCTGGACAATAGGGTCCGATGCCGTGAAATGCTTCAGGATGCTTCTCAGCAGCCTCAAATCCCTTGCCTTTCTTCGTCACGACGTGGATAAACCTTGAGCCTTTCATCTCTTTTACTCTCTGAAAAGTATCGATCAGCTCACTGAGCTTATGGCCGTTGAGCGGACCAATATATCGGAAGCCAAGTTCTTCAAAGATCACTGCCGGTGCATACAGACCCTTTAATCCCTCTTGGAATAACTTGGCAAGATTCCTGCTCCGGTCTCTCGTGTACGGTGGAAATTTACCCAGGAATTTCCATAGGTCATCGCGAAAGCGATTGTAGGTCCGCGTCGTAATAATTCTTGTTAGATACTGAGACAGCGCACCTACTGTGTCACCGATAGAACGCTCGTTATCATTCAAGACAACAATCACGTCCTTTTTCAAAAGACCTAAGTGATTGAGTGCTTCAAAAGCAATACCCGCACTTAATGATCCGTCACCAATAACACTTATTATATTGAACTTGTCGCCCTTAAGATCTCTTGCTAAAGCAAAACCGGTTGCTGCAGACAAAGAGGTCGAAGAATGCCCGGTGTCAAAGACATCGTATTTTGACTCTTTCCTCTTTGGAAAACCACTAATCCCTTTATATGTTCTTATCGTGTGGAATTTCAAGTAGCGGCCAGTAATCAGTTTCTGAGCATAGGTTTGGTGGCCAACATCCCAGATGATCTTGTCTACATCAGCATCAAATACCTTGTATAACGCGATGGTCAATTCTACAACCCCCAACGAAGGTGCAACATGACCACCGGTCTGAGCGCACGTATTGATGATCTTCTCTCTGATTTCACGAGCAAGCACCTGTAATTGCTCGAGTGTCAGGTCCTGCAGATCCTTGGGACCTTTGATCTTACTCAGAATAGCCATAGGACTGTGTAATTACCCGGGAACATAATATCAGAATGTTCGATCCAGTATAAAGTCGGTAATCCTACTGAAGATATCAAATCTCTTGCCAAATTTGGAAAACCTCTCTTTGGCGAGCTCAGCATACTGCCGAGCACGAAACTTTGCACCTCCCAAACCATAGACTGCCGGTGCGGTCAGCTTACCCGCGGCGACATCTTTACCTGGAGTCTTACCCAATTTTTCCTTTTCACCTACGACATCGAGGATATCATCAGTGTATTGAAAAAGCATGCCCATATAGATACCCGCTTTGTATAATGCATCAATCAAAGATGTGGATGCCTGTGCCATTATTGCACCGCATTTCAATGAAACCGCGATAAATTTGGCGGTTTTATTCAGATGAATGAGTCTTAAGGATTTTGGGGTCAGAGCCATGTCTTTACTAATATCAAGGGTTTGACCATAGACAACCCCTTTTGGCCCAACCACCTCGCTAACTGATTTTATTACCGCGAGTTTCTCTTTTGCCAACCCATTCCCCTGCGCAAAGAGTTCAAAGGCATGAGCGAACAGACCATCGCCAGAGAGTATAGCCATGGCTTCCCCGAATTTTTTATGGGCAGCAACTCTACCCCTTCGATAATCGTCATCGTCCATAGCTGGTAAATCGTCGTGGATTAACGAGTAAGTATGGATCAATTCAAGACCGCAGGCTATCGGCATTATCTGTTCAGAATCTTTCCCGCCGCTAGCCTCGTAACTCGCAATGGCAAGAATAGGTCTTATCCTCTTGCCATTGCCAATGGAATAATACATGACGTCAAAAAAAGCGTTTATGCCAGCAAAGTATTTTTTAAGTGCCTCATCAACCGGCTCCTTTTTTTCTGCCAAGTATTTAACCACATCCATATCAATCATAAGTCCAACATAATTTTAATGGAAATTGACTATTTGTCAATATGCATATAAGGAAGATATGACCAAGCTATTATATATTGCGTCCTTAAAGGTGGTCCGTACTCTTTATCTAAAATCATGGGGATATTCTACACGCTTTTTTGACAAAGTCAAGGCTATTGTCCTAAAAAATGGTTGACTTGTATACTATGTTTAATATAATGGAAATCATGGAGATTGACGATAGAGCAAAAAACTCTCTCTTCTCTTCGAGAATAATCCCCTGGTTCATAATAGGGGTAGGTGCGGTATTAAGGATCGCACAGTTCGTTTATAATCGCTCACTCACTGAGGGAGAAGCGGCACTGGCATTGAACATTGTGCAGCGTTCATATGCTCAACTGCTCAGACCGCTCGACTATGCGCAGGCTGCTCCGGTTGGCTTCTTATTGTTGCAGAAGTTCATGAGCACGCTTTTTGGGCTTAGTGAATTGGGGCTCCGTTTCTTGCCTTTAATCGCGGGAATAGGTGCGCTATTCCTATTCTACAAAGTTGCCAAGAAAACCATAAGTGAACAGTCGCTTACCATCGCCCTTGTCCTTTTTGCGGTCGGTGATCATTTGATTTACTTTGCTTCAGAAGTAAAACAATACTCTAGCGACGTTTTCATAGCACTTTTAATTATCTGGTTGGCAATATTGGTTTTCGACAAGAAATTCGAGATCAAATACACAATGCTCTTCGGCTTTGTCAGTGCCCTTTGCCTCTGGTTTTCACACCCGGCTCTATTCGTATTTTGCGCATCGCTCATAGTCATATACATCTATGCCCTACGCAGACCGCAATGGTCTATACTTTGCGCTTTGCTTATCGCCACCATGCTTGGCTTAGCAAGTTTTCTTGCCAATTACCTTGTCACCCTCAGTAGCCTGAGCAGACACGAACAGCTATTAACCGCTTGGCAGTCAAGTTTCATGCCTTTGCCTCCGACCTCGCTTTCTGATATCAAATGGTTTGCTTATGTCTTTTTGCGAACTTTCAAATTCCCGGTGGGGCTTTCAATATATGAACTGTTATTAGCGGTACTGGCTTTCTTGTGGGGGTGTGCCATGATGTTCAGGCACAAGAAAAAAAATATCTTGCTTTTGATTTTGCCGATCCTTCTGGCTTTAATCGCATCAGGTTTGCACAGGTACCCTTTTGAGGGTAGACTACTCCTTTTTCTAACCCCATTTATGATTCTGGTCATTGCCCAGGGGATCAGTGATATCAGAAACAAAATAAGACATCAGTCAAACTTTCTGGGAATAGGATTGGTTGTCATCCTGCTCATTCATCCAGTATTGCTTGCCGGCTATCACCTTATCAAACCGCGCGCCCCAGAAGAACTCCGTACAGTATTAGAATATGTTGATGAGAATTGGCAAAATGGCGATGTAATATATGTTTACTATGCCTCACTCAATGCATTTCGTTATTATCATGATCGATATGGCTTTCCTGTTGAATATGTCGAGGGCATTGAATCCCGTTCTGAATGGATCAATTATTACCAGGATCTACAAAGGCTTAGAGGAAACAAAAGGGTTTGGCTCGTCTTCTCTCATGTCGCCACCCATTGTGGTGTAGATGAAGAAAGGCTCTTTGTCTCCTACCTCGATCTTTTAGGAACGCAACTCGATGCGTTCAAAACACCGGGCAGCGCGGCATATCTGTATGATATGACCCCATCCCACAATTGACTTCCAGATAATTATGATTATGCTTATTTATGATTGGGAAGGTTTGTAAAAAGGTTGCGCTCTTAGAAAAAACTGCACAGCATAGATTGATTGTAAGGTCGGTACGATAATGATTTTAGTAATTGATTTTGGTTCTCAATATACTCAACTTATTGCACGCAGGGTACGCGAGTGCAGGGTGTATTCAGAAATCTTTAGCTGTCTCGTGAAGCCTCATATGCTCAATTGTAAGGATCTCGAGGGTGTAATACTGTCAGGCGGTCCGGGAAGTGTCTTTCATGCACCTATGCAGCCATTTAAGCATTTCTTTGAACTTGGGGTGCCAGTTTTGGGTATCTGTTATGGTATGCAGCTTGCTGCACAAATATTTGGTGGAAGGGTAAAACACAGTGAACAAAGGGAATATGGCCCTGCTGAGATAAAAGCAAGGGCAAATCCACTGTTTGCTGGACTTCCCAAATCATTCAAGGTTTGGATGAGCCACGGTGATTCTGTTATGAAACTGCCCAAAAACGCAAGGATTATCGGTTCTACAGAAACCACCCCTATTGCTGCCTTTCGGTTGCCGAATTTTTATGGCTTGCAATTCCATCCCGAGGTGCGCCATACACAGTATGGTTTTAGGATACTAAACAATTTTCTTACCAAAATATGTTGCGTTAAGAAATTGTGGTCAATGAAGAAATTTGTTGATGAACAAATTGTACATATAAAAAAAATTGTGGAGGGTAACAAAGTAATATGCGCAATCAGTGGTGGTATCGATTCCACTGTTGCTGCAGCATTAACTGCCAGAGCGATTAATAAGAACCTCGTTGGCATTTTTGTCGATAATGGCTTTCTTCGATTAAATGAGAAAGAAGAGGTTTACAGAAACCTGCATCATCGTATAAATTTGAAAATAGTCAATGCCCAAAATAGATTCCTGTCAGAATTATCAAATGTAAAGAATCCGGAGAGAAAAAGAAAGATCATAGGCCATGAATTCATCAAGATATTTGAGGCTGAGGCAGAAAAAATAAAGAATGTAAAATATCTTGTTCAAGGAACGCTGTATCCCGATGTTATCGAGTCTGGAAAAGGTATTGGTCCATCCGCCATCATAAAAAGCCATCACAACGTTGGTGGCTTACCTAAGCGGATGAGATTGAAAGTTATTGAACCTTTAAGAATGTTATTTAAGGATGAGGTTAGAAAAATCGCCAGAGTTATGAAATTACCATCTTCATTCACTGAAAGGAAACCCTTCCCTGGCCCAGGTCTTGCAGTAAGAATAGTAGGTCAGGTTACAAGAAAGAGATTGCAAATGTTAAGGAAAGCGGACAAAATATTATTGGAAGAAGGATGTAAATTGAAGAAATATAGGGACATATGGCAAATATTCACGGTTCTCTTACCATTGGGAAACGTTGGCGTTATGGGTGATAAACGCACCTATGATTCAGTATGCGCAATAAGAGCAGTGTCTAGTGATGACGGCATGACCGCGGATTGGGTGAGATTGCCGCAGGAATTCTTGAGTCGAGTATCAAGAAGAATAACTAATGAAGTTGAAGGTATCAATCGGGTTGTCTATGATATAACCTCAAAACCACCAGCAACAATAGAATGGGAATGAAATTTTTTATGTTATTTTGATAGTATGAACAAAGGACAAATCTACTGATATGTGCGGCATAGTGGGTATTATCGGTAAAGATCAAGCAATAGACAGAATTTATCCGGCATTGATTGCCCTTCAGCATCGTGGGCAGGATGCGGCAGGAGCAGTAACATTTGACCAAGGGTTTCACATCAAAAAGGGTAATGGTCTGGTACTGAACGTCTTTAACCAGAAAAATCTTGAACGTCTTAAAGGAAATATTGGCATTGGTCATGTCCGCTATCCCACAGTTGGTGCTGGTGTTGCTGAAGATGCCCAGCCTTTTGTAATTACTATACCTTATGGTGTTGCCCTATCTCATAATGGTAATTTAGTGAATTTCTTCGATTTAAAAAAAGATATAATTGCGAATGACTTTCGCTATTTGAATTCGAATTGCGACGCTGAAGTTATCTTAAATATTCTATCAATCGAATTGACAAAAATGAACTTAAGGAATTTTGAATCCGAAGGATTGTTTAAGGCATTAGCCAGGACGTATAAAAAATTAATCGGTAGTTTTGCTGTTGTTTCTATTATAGCCAATAGAGGACTTCTTGCATTTAGAGATAAAAATGGCATAAAACCACTCGTCTTTGGCAGAGATGAAAATAGTTATTGCTTTGCCTCAGAGAGTGTCGCGCTTGATCTATTAGGTTATAAAAATTTCACTGACGTGAAACCCGGTGAAGCTGTATTTATCGACAAACAGAGTGAATTTTTCAAAAAACAAGTTGCAAAAGGTCGTAAAGCAACCTGTATCTTTGAATATATTTACTTCGCGAGACCCGACTCTATTCTTGACGGTATCGGTGTTTATGAGGCGCGACTGCGTCTTGGTGAAGAATTGGGCAAGGAATGTTTAAAACACAAAATTGAACCTGATGTAGTTATTCCAGTTCCAGATACGGCGCGGGGTTCAGCCAAGATGGTTGCTGAAATTATTGAAGTGAAATACCGCGAAGGGTTGATAAGAAATCGCTATATACAAAGAACTTTTATAATAGGTACACAACCTGAAAGAATCAAGGCAGTCAAATTGAAGTTCAATCCTATAAGATCTGAAATAACTGGTAAAAAAATATTGCTTGTTGATGATTCAATTGTTCGAGGAAACACTTCACGGGAAATAATCGCCCTACTCAGAAGTTTTGGAGCAAGAGAGATTTACTATGCTGTATATTCACCACCATTAAAGTTCCCATGTGTCTACGGTATCGATATGCAAACGAGAGGCGAGTTTATTGCCCGCAATAAATCGGCCGATGAAATAAAAAAATCAATCAATGCAGACGCATTAATATATCAAACTATTGAGGGGTTAACTAAAGGGGTAGGTGGTGATGGAAAGGGTTTCTGCACTGCCTGCTTCACTGGATCTTACCCCACTAAAATCCCACCCCTTTTACTTGAACGCATCGAAGCTGATCGAATGACGAGTAACCTTTAAGTTTTTATTAACAATACTTTGAGGAAAAAGTGGTAGGTTTTGAGGGCGTGTTGCCCAAATCGAATTCAGGCATGTGGAATTCTAAAATGTCATTACGAGAAGCGCAGCGACGAAGTAATCTCATGAAATATAATGAGATTGCCACACCCCGACCACTACAATTCTTAATGGTCGGGGTTCGCAATGACAAAAAGGGATTTGGGCAACCCGCCCTTGACATTCTACATAATGTGTATGATTATTACCTGAATATGCTTTGTAGAACGAGCTGAGGATTAAACCCAACCGAATTTTCTATTTTAGATTCTCTATTGCCTTGATAATATCTTTAGTACCTTATGAACGAGTATTTCTTTAGTATCAAGATATTCCACGCCTACGAAGTAAACACCCTGCGCCACCGCTCTGCCATTTTCATCTTTGCTATCCCAGGTAATTTGGCTAATCGGTGAATTGGCTAAATGGTTAAATGACCTGACCAGACGACCAGATACATCATAGATTTTTAAATTCACATTGTTATTGTCAGTTGTTTGATATCTGATATTCAGTTTCTCTTTGAACGGATTAGGAAAAACATGGAGTAAGCATTGAGCGTTGGGCGTAAAGCGCGGCGTGGTTTCTTCAATCCCACCGGGGTCATACTCATATATTCTGGTCTCGTTATCACCAGAAATAATAATTTCTGATAATCCGTTATTATCAATATCAAAAATCCGCACACAGGAGCCACTTGCATGTCCGGGTAACGTCTCCCAGACATAAAATGAATCGTTGCCTGCTCCTTTTATTATAAAAATATTCTGCCTTGATTCAAGAACAATTTCAGGGATAGCGTCTCCATCCACATCACCAGCTTCAGAATAACCACCATAATAATCACCACCTGGAAAACTAAAGGTTTTGACAATCTCATAGGTATTATCTGCAATCGCCTCAAAGATAAAAGCATCTATCGTGCCAGAAACCCAATAACCCTTCACCACAAACTCCATCTTACCATCGCCATCTGCATCAGAAACAGAAAAGCAATCTCTAATGTTCTTAGTATTAACATAGCCCTGAATAATTTGTTCATAAGTATTATTCGCAGGACTTTCATAAACCCAGTAAGTAGCACCAAGTGCACCCGCACTCATACCACCCATTGCAAATTCCATCTTGCCATCGTTGTCAAAATCGCCAAACGCATGGGTAGACACAGGTCCATCCAATAGAGTGGTATCAGGATTGGTGGCATAAACCGTATCATATTGATTGTTGCCAATCGCCTCATAAATCCAGAAGAAATGAGGCTGACCATTTCCATTATTGTCAAGAATCTCTGGATATCCATCATTATCTACATCATATGCTGATATTGGTTGAACCACTGCAAACCCTACCGTATCCCGCCACACCTCCTGAATAGGATAGGAAAAAGAATCAGGAGATTCGTAGATTTGGATTCCAACTGTTGGAAGACCAAAATCTCCTTGTATTATAACATCATACAATCCATCATCATCAAAGTCACCAACAGCCCATGCTTCACTGCTCATGGTGTCAATTGCTGTCTCTAAATGGAAAATGTTGTCCGGATATAATTCGTATAATTCAATTCTTTCTTGAAGATCCTCACCATAACCGAATATAAGTTCAATCTGTGAATCGTGGTCGCTATCACACACTAAAACTCTACCATGAGAACCACCAGTTCCTTTGTCTAAATACCATTTTTGAACAAACTGGCTCAAAAGCATGTTGACAATTAGAAAAACAACCACCTAATTCTCCTCAGGGTGGCAGGAGTAAGAAAATTCTCCTGCCACCTTTAATTTACTACTGGATTTTAATTACTTTATGAACAGATGATTCACCGGTATTGTAATTGTCAACCCGTAAAAAATAGACACCTTGAGAAACAACCCTGTCGTTTTCATCTTTTCCATTCCAATTCAAAATACGATTACCATTTATCGCGCCTTTATGAATTTTCTTCACAAGTCTACCAGTAATATCGTACGCTTTGATGCTATAGTTCTCCTCTGTTTGAATTTGGAATTCAATGCTTAGAGTCAAATTGAATGGATTTGGTATAATTGTGAAAGAACTTGTGCTGAAAGGTTGACTTTCTTGTGCCATTGGTCCACCACTTTCAGCATCCTCACCTTCCTCATACTCATATCGATAAATAAAGATTAGACCGGCAGTAGCAAAATCACCTTTTTTTCTCTCAAAAGTTACTTCAACTATACTGTCCTTGTAAAATGCCGGTGGAATCCAGAATTCTAATGTCTCAGGTTCGTATGCATCATATTTAATAAGATGCTTCATTTTATTATCAATTTTAATCCACTCACGCCATTCACCAGAAGACTCATGATAGGCAATAGCTTTTAATTTATAGCGATAACCAGGTTTGAGTGCGAACTGATAGGTGATTGTTTCGTAGCCAATATCAACTGGAATCTGCCAATCAGAAATAAAACTGTCTCGTGCAATAAGATAGGGTGAAGGAATCTCATAACCGTTATTTGAAGTTAAATAAGCAGAGATCGTTGAGGGAGGTATCAATAATTTCTTGAATCGTATTGAATATGCAACACCAGGTTTATCAAGCCAGACAGTGTAAAGATAGGACTGACCACTGAACCTTGCAGTGGAATGAGGAAAGTGTGACCATGTATATGGCGTTTCACTGATGTTATAAGGAGTATCTCCTGGACGAATTTTATAGAAGATTTCCCACCAGGTATTAATTGGTGGCATTGGTAAATCTGTGTAAACTGTGTAAGGACCATTTGCGTTCACCGGATAGAGAGATTTTGTGCTTGGTGTTTGACTGAGATTGTGCCAACCAAAAATGCCGGGAAGATATCGTGCTGCTCGATAGACCTCTTCATAATTGTAAAAACCTTCTTTTCTCTGCCAGACAACAAAGACCGAATCACCGTAGCACTCAACAAATGGATGGGCAGAATATAAACCCTGTACTCCAAACTGCCAGCCCCAGTTATTCCAGGGTTGTCCAGTCTCTCTTGTGGCATAGCAAATCGTATCGCCACGCTGCCAGACCGCATGTAGCGAGTTATCTACATCACATCTCGCAATTGAAGGATAATAACGGATTGGTCCGGCTTGAGGTCCTGAGCCACCTTCCATGTATATGAAGGAACCTTGCACTGGATTTTGAACGTGGCATAAGTACTCAGCCACCCAGTTTTGCGGTCCATTTGCCAAGACATGAAGTGTTGTAAAAATATGAACAGAATCGCCTTGAGACGATGGAGTAATAACAATTGAAGGTGGTGAATTCAGTCTTGGCTGTCCTAAACTCCAGGGGTCATAAAGATGATAGACTTCCCAATCACCAGTTGTAATCTGCTTTCCATACCACAAACCTCCGATATCATCAGTCCAGGTTACTGAGGGCAGACCAGCAGAACTCAATGCAACCGCAGGATAAGAACCCTGACCAAGTTCGAATGGTGTATAGTCCCAAGTCACTCCTTCATCAATAGAGTTGCTATAAAGAATTTTGCCATTGCAGGTATAAACAAGATGCATTACCCTGGAATTCGGGATACGCACAAAGTGCCTGTTGCCGTTGTAGGCTAAGGCATGGGGATCTGAACTTAGCAGACTGAGTTCTCCATAAATGTACACCTTCCCTATCGATTGGCTAGCAGCTTCATCATAGTAAGGAGCACTGACTGCGACATCATTGTAACCATCACCATTGATATCGCCAGCTCTCACATTAACTTCATATCCTAAGCCACTATCATAATGCTCGCCATAAATTATATAATCTGCTTCATCATCGATATGATTATCACCACCAAAATAGATTGCCGCGTAACCATTGCCAACTCCTGCCCAGCCATTTTGACAGGCGCCAACAACTAAATCACCTATTCCATCATTGTCAACATCACCGCAGTGTGAAAGGCAAATACCGAAAAAATCGTAATTAGGATTATAAAGCGACTCAAGAGTCTGATTAAAAACCCAAGGATAACCAGAGCCCCAACCGTCATAGCCGTAAGAAATTAGAACTTTGTTTGGATGGCTACGAAATGCCGAGATAGCTAAATCAGGAAATCCATCCTTTGTTAGATCTCCTGATGAAACATCATGGCCAAACCTAGCACCAACACCTACTGGTGGGTCACAACACAGATCCAATACCCCCATATCTTCCCAAGCCCACCACACCACAAAAGCACCGCGTTCCGCACCGTATGCATATGCACCAGCAACAATTTCATCAACGCGGTCATTATTAAAATCCGCCGCAGCAACAGAAAATCCGAGCCTATCGCCATAGAATCCTGGTAAAGGATTATCTAATTCAGTATAGTTCTGGTAATCTGGTCCGCGATATACAAAAACTTTGCCTTTAAGCTCTGTACCTACACCGTTAGGACAACCAACAACAATAGCAGGATACTCATCATATACAGGAGGCCAACCAACACAGTAATTTACTGTGCATATATCAAGACCAAACTCATAAAGGTCATTCGCGACGTGTGAAGGGCATGGAATAGTAATATCTGGATAACGAATTCCACTTATGTCCTCAGCACCGTAGTAAATGAATATTTCCCTTCCTGCTCTATTTTCGGTTGGGGATTCTACATAGTCTTCTGCTTTCATCCCAAATTCAATCGGGTTAGAGGCTATTATATCATCGTATCCATCCCCATTAAGATCACTTGACCATGTTGTATATCCAAAATCTCCGTAATAGGGCGGATTGTAGGTAAGTTCGACATCTGGTATATTATCAAAATACGCACCACCGAATAGAATCCAAACAGTGGGATATCCACTAGAGAAGAATCTTGCAGTGTACATTAAATCATCAAATCCATCTCCATTAACATCACCAACACAGAGGACATTATCCCCCAATTTTTGATAGTAAAATGAGCCGGTAATCGTTGCTAGACTATTCATTGATGAAAATATTGTCACTAACATTATCCCATAAATCATTTTTTCCTCCCTTTTTTCTAACTCAATGCCGAATAGATCGCAGATACAATGATACTAGCTTTGTCTTGCTTCAGCGAAAACATATCAGCATCCTAAATCAACGCAATATATCCCAAAAGGTCCAATCGATATCCAGTCACCATATGCCGAGGACATCATCGCCAATAAAAACAATATACTGAGGAACTTTTTCATAGCCATACCTCCTCTTTAATATACTTAAGTATATTAATCACTGGTAATTTGTCAAGAGTTAAATACCTACTTCTCCCTATTATTTAGAGATTAACCCAATTGAGTTTGCGGTATTCCTCATATATTATTGTAATGATACGTTTGGGTGCTGGAAAATCCCTTACCCACTTTAAACCCTGCTCCCGTTTCTTCCTTCTCAGCTCAGCATCCATCAAAAGGTTATGCAAAACATCTTCGAAATTCCTTTTGGTCGCTTTGACAAAAGGATGATCAGGCAAAAGGTATTCGTAGTCATCCAAAATTTCTACTATTGTCGGAATACCTAAAGCCAGGAATTCAAGCCCGCTTCGGCCATAGCCAGTTCCTGCATAATTACCAATATTGTCAATACCGATATCGCACGTCGCTTTGAGCTCCATACACCGTTTATTAGAAACACCTTCGATAAGCAGGAATTCGAAATTAATCTTCTTTTTTAGATTATTTATTGCTTTGATAATATCTCCGGTACCTTTTGCCGACCGGCGCGTTGGAGAGTGACCAATCCTCAGCACTTTATTCTCATGTGTTCTGGGCGTAATGTGGTCAGCTTCATATGGTATCGGCACGAATACCAATGCTGGATCTATTTTTGTGTGGTCTAATTCTGAAGTAAACCTCAATTGAGCGAATTTACGTAAATATGGATTCATCCCCCATTTCCTCAGTTCACTGCCAAAAAAATGCGTGACAATCCGTTTATTTTCAAGTTTCTTTAAAATGCGGTCACCAAAGATAAATGGCAAGTCGCCATCAAAATGGTAAACATCAAAATTACCCAGGTCAAAACGTCGCCATGATTTATGCAGTTGATTCAACCAAATTATATCCCTTGTCTTAAAAAACATTCTTTGCCACACATTCTCTCCCTTAATTCTCAATCTCAATTCATGTTCGGGCACATTGACGTTTTGCCGCCCGGTCATCCGGCGCATTGCCCTTATCAAACCAGAATTCAGCAGAGGGTAGTTTAGCATTAGCCCATTGGGAAACCCCAGGATTGAAGGTGTCATAGTCACCAGGATACCTTCATCATCAAAAAATCTATGGCTGCAACTCAATAAGCCGGGAACATCCTGAAAATTCTCAAATGATAGATGCAATATTCTCATTTCAAGGACCGGTCTTTTTTGAAAACTTGTTTGACCTGCACTTTCAAAAGGTTCCACAATTTCTTAAGCTTATCTTTGTCAGTAATCTTTGTAAAACCACGCTTTAAACCCTGGAAGCCGCTGAACCTTCGACGGTAAATCCTGAGCGCGATTCTTTCGAGCTCTGCAAAACCAAGCTGAGGCTGGAGCAGGATTGGCACACATCTTGTCTGGAGTATTGATTCCAACCGCTCATCATCATAAGGCAGACTCCATTTGAACTTCTCGGGCAGAAATTTATTTTTCACGGCGTATTCTTCCAAATAGGTACCAGGATAAATTCTGACACCAGCGCCGCTCGCAACAGTTGTTATTTCATCCGCGTTCTTGTCAATAAACTCGAATGTTCTTTCCACATCCTCCATGGTCTCGCCGATGTGGCCAAAGGAAAAAAAGACCTTTGTCTTCAAGCCGATTCTAATACACCAATCCAAGAGCTCCTGTGCCTGTTCTACTGTAAAACCTTTACGCATAAGGTTCAATACCTTCTGACTTGCTGACTCTACGCCAAAGTTCACGTAATAACATCCGGCACCAATCATCTTCTCAATCATTTCCTGATCTACCGTACCTACCCGTATCTCACATTCCCAGGGGAAATTCAATCTGCGGCGCGTGATTTCGTCACACAGATCATTTACATGTTCTCGCTGCATAGTTAGCGTACTATCGAATATCTTTATACCCTTGTATCCAAATTTGTCAAGGAGCAACTCAATGTCATCCAAGACACGCGGCGCCGAGTGCGTTGTAACCTGATGGTTGAACATACGGCTAGCTGAGCAAAAGCTGCATCGGGCAAGACAACCACGCGAAGTGATAGTTGAAATACCTCGCTTGTCAATGAATTCCATATTGAGCGCATACTTGTTAATATCAAGTAAATGGTAAGCTGGTGCAGGCAAATCGTCAAGAGCATGGATGCGTTCAGCCGGTGGATTTCTATGCGTACCTTCGTGGTCACGATAGGTTATGCCCCTAACCTTACTGAGATCTTTGCCTTTCTTAAGGGCATTAACCAGCGAAACAATAGTATGTTCACCTTCACCACGTACCACATAGTCAATATCCTCAATACACTCCAGGGTCTCAATATCAGTAAAGGTAGCGTGGACCCCACCATAGATAGTAGCAATGGCTTTGTCAAATTCTTTTGTTTCTTTTGCCAAACGAAAAGACTCAAAACGCGTATGCGTTGTACCCGAAATACCCACGTACTTTGGTTTGGACTTTTCTAACCACGGACCGAGTTTATTTCCCCCCACTTCCAAATCCACTATGTTAACTGAGTGATCGTGCTTCTCAAGGTTAGCTGCCATGTAGGCCAGACCAAGCGGAGGCATTCTTTCAAAAAAACCACCCTGTTCTCTGGGGTTTACAAGAAGTACATCAATCATTCAGTTATGGGGTGTTTGAAAACCACTTATTTCGCGATTCTAAGCTATTTGCCAAAAGAACTCTTGATTGCCTCATTAAGGGGTGTTTCTTGATAACCCAAAACTTGCTTTGCCTTTGAATTGCTTCCAGTGAGCTCGAGCTTACCAACACTAATCTTTTTTGGCGACCCGGCACACACATACTTGATCTTATCAATCAAATCATCAACCCTGACCGAACCCCCGCATAGATTGAACACTTCATGCCCATCAAGATCCCGAAGCTTCATCAAAGGAGCAATAGTGTCATCAACAAAAGTCGGGTTGATAATACTGTATTCTGTATCAACACTTTTACCGTCCCTAATTGCTTGATAAAGGTTCGACACATGTCCAGACGGTAAATTCTTCCCAAATGGAAAAAAAACCCGCACCGTGTGCAATGCAAACGACTTGAAATAATAGCGGAAAAGTATTTCTGTCTCGAATTTAGTCGTCGCATAGAAACTGTGCGGGTCATAGCCAGCCTTTTCATCAAGGTCATGTCCCTGACCATAGACCTCACCACTTGACAGGTATATGAATTTACTGACGCCGACTTTTCTTGCCCAATCGAGCAAAAGCAGCGTGGCACATGGATTTGATTTGAAAATTGTCGTGAAAGAACCATTATATGCCTCAAACAAATGCCATACACACTTGACTTTTCTGGGTAGTGCTTTGTCAATATTTGTGTCGCGATCAAATCTAAAGAATCCATATTTAAGGTTTATCTTACCGAGAAATGACATGGGGACGTCTTTGGGAGAAGGGAATAGCGTGTAAACTGACTCGCCCTTTTTCAATAGCTCAAAAATTAGCTTCTCGCCAATGCCAAAAGGACTCGTCACCAGATTCACTGTCTCCACAATTTATTATATACGAAATAACATAGTCGTCAATCAAAATCATCTGGCAGCAATATAAGACAATTCTTGTTATTGTATTCTACACTAGAAATTTAATAGCAGGCTCGCTGTCAAAAAATGGTAGTTCGTTAATTTCCTTCCTCTCAAGGCCTGTTTTTTCCAATAATGCATCAATAGCTTCTTTAGGTTCCTCTCTTACTTCTTCTTCCTGGTCTTTGAGCATAGTACGAGCTTCCTCAATATTTATGAAACCGGCGCGTAAATTTGCCGAAATGCTCATCCAGTGCCTTGAAAACCCAAATTTCCTTTGAAGAAAATGATCAGCAGCATCAGCAACTATACAATCTACGTGTCTTGGCATTCCATCTGGCATCGCCCTCCAGTTTACTTCTTTTCTTAATATTCTCATTATTTTTCCTTCTTCCCAGTTTAAATATTGAGGTAATGAAATGAGATTAAATCTTTTTATTTCATCGGTTGGCGTTACTATGTCATGCAATTCTTCAAAACTGTAATCATTACCAACTACCTTCATAAATCTTTCATAATGGTGTTTATACATCCCAAGAACATTGAATTCAACCTGCGAACCAGACACACCACCATGGATTATTGTCCAGATGTTATTCTCGCCACCAACTACAAAACCCGAACGGCAGCAACCTTGACAACATGGCGTACAAAAATCGCCGGTTCTTAACAAAAAATCGCGATACAATCTATATAGAATTCTATAATCCGGTCTTATTGTGGTAATACCAATATTCAAGATTTTACTTAAATTAAAGAGATTCTGTTTAGCGGTTTCAGATTGGAAACCATGATCAAAATTCGCGCCGATTATATTAAGTTTGTATTTAGTTTTGCATAAATACAAAACGTATGAACTGTCAATCCCGCCACTACATGTTACAATAAATTTGTTGTTTTTTGCAGTTTCTTTCTCTAAAATTTTCCTCAATTCTGATTCGGATTTTCCAGAATCAAAATCCCCAAATTTCCTTTCATATTCAACACATACGTTGCAATACCCTTCTGAATTCAATTTCAGTTTTGGATATGTTTCTGGAAGCAGACATTTCTTACAGAATTTCATTTATCAGCTTTTGTACTATACTTTATAAAAATCGGAAGTCAATATCCGAGACATCTGAATCCTCTACACTTTTTTGAAATACTAATTTGTCATTGCTCGCCCCGTTAAATAGCGATTCCAGAAATGGCTAAATATTTTCCTGTAAGTTTATTTAACGGGGCGAGGATGAAGTTTTTCTTCAGGAAATGCAATCACTGATTACACTAAGTAATCTCTGTAAGATATAATCTGCATTACGTAACACAATACTCGGTACTATTTTTCTATTATAATATAAATTTGTTAAGTTATACTCTTTGATCTTCAAGAATCTTTTTGCGATATAATAATCAAAAAATGAAGGGCGGTTAAAGAAAACCTGCGGTATCTTCATTGCCGCAGATTCAAGTGATGCCGTGCCTGAACAGATAATAAGCAGATCACAGTCTTTCATAGTTTGATAACGGTTTTCCGTCGTAATCATTGCCTTATCCTGGAGTAGAGCCTTGCTCTCGGTATCGAGCCTCGAGGCGAGATGTAGGCGCGTGAACAACGGACGTAAGCGCCCTATTCCTATGAGGCTTGAGTGCAAAATCAACACAAATTCGATATCGTTTCTTTTCTGAACAATTCTTCTCATCAGCTCGATCATAACCGGCAAATTCCTTTTGATTTCGCTTTTGCGTGAACCAGGCATGAGACCGATTCTTTTTTTAAAATTATTTCTTTTGTAATTTTTCAACCCTTTAAATAATGGATTTTTGAAATAAATTGTATCAATACCCATTTTTTTATAGAATTCGTATTCAAAAGGGAAAACTGAAATGACTTTATCAACCCATTTTTTGATAAAGTATTTTCTGAATGTACCCCATGCCCAAATCTGAGGTGGAAGAAAATAATAAACTCTGCAACCCAGATACTTCGCATACTTACAGAGTAATATATTCAAACCAGGGTAAGCAACCCCAATAAATGTCTTAGGTCGAATCCTGTACATCAGGCGTGCGATCTTTCCGTAGATTGTGTAATTACGATAAGCTGTTAAGACTCCGCTTGTAAAACCAAGCGTCGTCATTCTATTATAATCTACCAGAACATCCACCCCGCTCTCCACCAGGTTCTTGCCGCCCACTGCAAAGATTCTCAGACCTGGCGTTTTGGTTTTCATGCCACAGGCTAAGAATGAGGCATACAAATCACCAGATGGCTCACCCACACTGATGAATACAGGACCATCAACTTCCATTGACATCATCTTATATGCCAATGATACGCAATTTTGTTTGGAAATCAACGTATTTGGTTAAGTATTAGTCTAAGATTTTTTGTTTTTTAAAGGTTTCTTGTCAGTAATCTCTGAAGGTTTTGAATCTACTTTAGCAGGCAGGGTTGGTTTTTTGTCTGGCTTTTTCAATTCGGTACTTCTTTTTTCCTGGGGTTGGGGTAAATTGGCTCTCTTGTAGTCAGTTATGTAAAACCCTTTTCCTTTAAAGATTAACCCCACGCCTCCACTAATCAAACGCCTTAATTTACCACGGCATTTCGGACATCTTTGCAGAGGTTTGTCAGTGATTTTTTGAAATTCCTCAAATCTGTATTTACACTTGATGCATTCGTATTCGTAAGTAGGCATACCTTATTGAGTATGGGAGAACCGGAGAAAGGGAGAAACGGCGAAAGAACCTGTTTTTTTCTGGTTATGCATATCACCGATACTCCCCATCCTCCATGCTCTGTTTCTTATTAATATCCGCCGTAACCACCGCCTGGCGGCATTGGTGGTGTTTTTTCTTCTTCAGGTTTCTCAACGACTACGGCTTCAGTCGTGACAAGAAGCGCTGCAATACTTGAAGCATTCTGTAGAGCGGTCCGTGTCACCTTGGTTGGATCAGTAATCCCAGCAGCAACCATATCTTCAATCTTTTCAGTCATCACATTGTAACCAAAAGCGCCTTCTCTTGTCTTGACCTGTTCAACAATTACGGAACCTTCCTTTCCAGCATTTGCAGCAAGCTGTCTGGTCGGTTCTTCAAGCGCTCTTTTGACAATATCAATACCGATTTGCTGATCACCTTCTAACTTCAGTTTATCAAGGGATGATATCGAACGAATCAGGGCAACGCCACCACCCGGTACAATACCTTCTTCAACTGCTGCTCTTGTGGCATGAAGAGCGTCCTCAACTCGAGCCTTCTTCTCTTTCATTTCAACCTCAGTCGCTGCACCGATATTCAGAACTGCTACACCACCAGCAAGTTTTGCCAACCTTTCCTGGAGTTTTTCCTTGTCATAGTCTGACGTTGTTTCTTCCATCTCATTTCTTATCTGAGTAATTCTTGCCTGTAAATCTACCTTTTTGCCAGCACCTTCGATAATCGTCGTGTTTTCCTTGTCAATAGTAACCCGTTTTGCTTGACCAAGATCAGAAACCTGAACATTCTCAAGCTTGAGACCAATGTCCTCTGAAATAAGCTTACCATCGGTGAGGACTGCAATATCCTCAAGCATTGACCTTCTACGGTCGCCATAACCCGGCGCCTTTACTGCTGAGGCTTGCAGCGTCCCTCTTATCTTGTTGACCACTAACGTTGCAAGTGCCTCGCCTTCGACTTCTTCGGAGATTATCAAAAGTGGTTTTCCTTTTTGTGCAATTTTCTCGAGGACCGGTAAAAGATCTTTCATGGCGCTGATCTTTTTCTCATACAACAGAATGTAGGCATCTTCGAGGATACATTCCATGCGGTCGGGGTTAGTTATGAAATAAGGTGAAAGATAACCCCGGTCAAACTGCATCCCTTCAACAACATCAAGGGTCGTTTCCATACCCTTTGCTTCCTCAACCGTGATAACGCCATCCTTGCCCACCTTATCCATGGCATCGGCAATGAGTTTACCTATTTCTTTATCATTGTTTGCCGAGATAGCGGCAACCTGTGCAATGTCGTTCGACCCTTTAATCGGTGTTGATAGCTTTTTTAAATCGTCAACTACTGATTCAACTGCTTTTTCGATTCCTTTCTTGACTTCCATAGCATTTGCACCAGCAGTAACAGTCTTTAATCCTTCACGATAAATCGCTTCGGCTAATACCGTTGCTGTAGTTGTTCCATCACCAGCAACGTCAGACGTTTTGGAAGCTACTTCTTTAACCATCTGAGCACCCATGTTCTCGAATTTGTCTTCTATATCAATCTCCTTTGCTACCGTCACGCCGTCTTTTGTAATCGTTGGTGCCCCAAATTTCTTTTCAAGAATCACATTTCTTCCTTTTGGGCCGAGGGTAATCTTCACCGCCTCAGATAATACCTGGAGACCCTTCAAAATTGCCCTTCTTGCGTCTTCGCCGAATTTTATTTCTTTTGCTGCCATATCTATTCTCCTTTTGGTTTCTTGGTTTGTTCAATAATCCCCAGAACATCATCCTCACGCATGATTAAGTATTCTTTTTCTTCCAATTTAATCTCATTACCAGAGTACTTACCAAAGAGAATAATATCACCTTTTTTGACTTCAAGCGGGATCCTATTCCCTTTTTCGTCCCTGCGTCCGTCGCCGGTTGCGATCACCTTACCCTGTTGAGGTTTTTCCTTTGCCGTATCAGGGATAATTATACCGCCCTTTTTCATCTCTCGCTCAATTCTTTCAACAAGAATATTATCATGAAGCGGTTTTATTTTCATTTTTCCTCCTTCTTTTCTCTGTCCCAATAGACTCTTGCCAACTTTTGTTCATCTGAGAATTTATACTCCACGCTACCGCCATAGGAATGATACAGCATTCTACCCAGATGAACTGCTAAATTCTCCGAGGTGGTCTCAACCCGCACCGCATCATTTTTTTCAATGATATCGATGATTCTATCAAGCGGGTTGTGAGTAACCTCTTTAGCTTCTTCATTTCTCAACATATTGAGAATCTGATCACGTCTCTGCACGAAAAAATTACCAGTTATATAGACAATCCCCATTACATAATGATCTTCTTCTTTGCAACAGGCCGGGCATTTATGCTGCTCGACTGCCAGTTTTGGGTCAAAATCTGGAATTCTCTGCCACCGTCGGCGTCTATAAACAAGTCCACAGCGCGGACAAAGAGTCGGCTCCTTGTAACTCTTTCTAGTCAAATACGGATCATCGAGATGGGGTCTCAGCCCCCCTCTAATACCTCGTCTTCCTCTTGGCAAAACCCGTCTCCTTTTTTCTCTCTATCATGATTTTATTACACTTCCTGCCTATAAAACACAAACAAATTGGGCGAAACCCGACTTGAACGGGTGACCTTCTGCTTGTAAGGCAGACGCTCTCGCCAACTGAGCTATTCGCCCTTATGACACTATATTATACGCAAAAGTTTAGTCTTGTCAATATTAAAGTTCTGGTTTTATGTGGTTTTTTGAAAAATTTAATGTCTGTCAATATTCAATCTCCAATATCATTGACTTCCAGTGATTTGTGGGTTATAATAAAGGTAAAAATTGAAAGGAGGAATTTCTATGCGACGGGTGATTATCATGGGAGCAGCAGGAAGGGATTTTCATAATTTCAATGTGTTTTTCAGAAAAAACAAGGATTTTAAAGTGGTCTGCTTTACCGCCACCCAAATACCCAATATCGCGGGGCGTAACTATCCTAAAGAACTTGCCGGAAAAAAGTATCCGCGTGGCATACCTATTTTTCCAGAAAGTAAATTAACCGATTTAATCAAGAAATTTAAAGCCGATATTGTGGTCTTTTCTTACTCGGACGTTTCTCACAATTATGTAATGCACAAGGCGTCCGAAGTAATTGCCGCAGGGGCTGACTTTTGGTTATTGGGTCTAAACTCGTCCGTACTAAAATCCCGGAAAAAGATTGTTACGATTTGTGCTTCGAGAACCGGTGCCGGCAAAAGTCAAACGACAAGGTTAATATGCGATATCCTGCACGCGGAGGGTGTAAGGTTCTCAGCAATCCGGCATCCAATGCCGTACGGCGACCTAAAAAAACAGGCAGTACAGATGTTTTCTAAGATGGCTGATTTGGATCGCCACAAGTGCACAATCGAAGAACGTGAAGAATATGAACCGCACGTCCGAAGAGGTAATACTATTTTTGCGGGCGTTGATTATGAACTGATATTGAAACAAGCCGAGAAGATTTCTGATGTTATTGTTTGGGATGGCGGCAACAATGACCTGCCCTTTTACAAATCTGACTTGCATATCGTTGTCGTTGATCCATTTCGTGTTGGTGACGAAACCGTATATCATCCAGGAGAAGCGAATGTCAGGTTTGCTGATATTGTAATAATAAATAAGGTCGATACTGCTTCACGCAAGGATGTCAAGCTGCTCAAGGAAAATATAAGAAAATTGAACAGGCGGGCTGTTATCCTCGAAGCTACATCCCCTTGCATCGTTGATAAACCTGAACTGATCCGCAACCGCAAAGTAGTCGTTGTTGAGGACGGTCCAACACTCACGCACGGTGGCATGTCCTTTGGTATTGGTATTGTTGCCGCCAAGAAATTTCGGGCCAAGAAGATTGTCGATCCAAGACCGTATGTTATCGGGTCGATACAAAAAGCATATGTAAAATATCCACAGATCAGTATGCTTATACCAGCCCTGGGCTATGGTCAGAAGCAGATAAGAGAACTCGAGAAAAGCATTAATAGTGTACCGGCTGATTCAATAGTAATGGCAACGCCGGTCGACCTGCGCAAATTGATGACATTGAACAAACCCACGGCAAAAGTGAATTATGAGCTTAAAATAAAATCAGTTGATAAACTCAAACTGCTTTTAAAGAAGCATCTTAGAATTTGAGCAGATGGTTGCGGATGCATACAGATGAAAATGCAAATCCGTCTGAATCAATTGTGTCAACAATGAAAGGAGTAATAAAATGTCCAAGAGATTAGTCTATAATTTTGGTGGCAAAAAAGCACAGGGCTCGGCAAAAATGAAAAACGTACTCGGTGGAAAAGGCGCAAACCTTGCGGAGATGACAAACCTTGGCGTACCGATACCGCCTGGTTTCACAATTTCATCAGAATTATGCATCGACTACCTCAAGAGGAAAAAGTATCCAAAGATTTTGAAGCAGGATGTCGAAAAAGGCATAGCAAGGGTAGAAAAACTTACCGGCAAGAGGTTTGGTGATAAGAAAAATCCCCTTCTCTTTTCAGTACGTTCTGGTGCCCGTACTTCAATGCCGGGGATGATGGATACAATACTCAACCTTGGATTGAATGACTCGACAATAAATGGATTAATCGAGAAAACTGGTGATCATCGATTCGCTTATGATTGCTATCGCCGTTTTATTCAAATGTACTCAGATATTGTCCTCCAGATCCCTCGAGAGAAATTCGAAGCACTCATTGATAAAATGAAAAAACGAAAGCGAGCCAAGACTGACCTCGATCTTAGTGGTGATGATTGGAAAGAGATTGTCAAACAATTCAAAAAGCTAGCCATGACAGAGACGAAAAAAGCGTTTCCAGGTGACCCCCGGGAACAACTGTGGGGAGCGATCGGCGCAGTCTTCAATTCCTGGAACAACCCACGGGCAAAAGAATACCGCAGGATATACAAAATACCCGATGATTGGGGGACTGCAATAAATGTACAGTCAATGGTTTTTGGCAATATGGGAACCAACTCTGCAACCGGTGTCGTGTTCACGCGCAATCCAGCAACCGGTGAAAACAAAGTCTATGGCGAGTTTCTCCAGAATGCCCAGGGTGAGGATGTGGTAGCCGGCATTAGAACCCCCAGAAAGATGATTGAACTAAAAAAGCTACAACCTGCTGCTTACAATAAACTCATTAGTATACTCAAAAAACTAGAAAAACACTACCGTGACCTTCAGGACGTTGAATTCACAGTCGAGCAAGAAAAACTATGGATACTCCAAACACGAGCTGGCAAGAGAACCGCCCTTGCCAATATTAAGATTGCGGTTGACCTGGTGACCCAGAAACTGATAAAAAAAGAAGAGGCTGTGCTGCGCATAACACCAACTGAATTAGATCAGGTCCTTCACCCTATGATAGACCCAACAATTAAATATAAAACCATTGCTAAAGGCTTACCTGCATCACCCGGTGCTGCGGTTGGTCAAGTTGTCTTCTCATCAGAAGAGGCTGTCCGGCTTGCCAAAGACGGCAAGGCGGTTATCCTGGTGAGGCTCGAAACATCTGCTGATGATATACACGGTATGGAAGCAGCAAAAGGTTTTCTCACGGCACGCGGTGGCATGACCTCACACGCCGCAGTTGTTGCGCGTGGCATGGGCAAACCGTGTATTGTCGGCTGTGGTGAAATAAATATCAATATGACCGCCCAGACATTCACCGCAGGTAGTATAATGGTAAGAAAAGGTGACATAATCAGCGTTGATGGAACCGAAGGAAAAGTCATCTTAGGTGAGGCAAAACTAATCGAACCAGAAATGACAAAAGACGTGATTCAATTACTGAAATGGGCTGATTCCTTTAGAAAATTAGGTGTAAGAACAAATGCGGATCGCCCTGGAGATTCCAAAATTGCGCGCGATTATGGCGCCGAAGGCATAGGACTCTGCCGTACTGAACACATGTTTTTCAGACCTGAACGTGTTGCAGCGATGCGCGAGATGATTATTGCCCGGGATGAGGTAGGAAGAAGAAAAGCAGTAGCAAAACTACTGCCCATGCAACGTGAGGATTTCATCGCTATTTTCAAAGTCATGGATGGTTTGCCAGTAATCATTAGAACCCTTGACCCACCTTTACATGAATTTCTTCCTAAAGACGATAAATCAATCAGAAAACTCGCCGATGATTTGAACGTACCATTTGATAACCTCAAGTCAATAGTTATCTCTTTGCACGAATCTAACCCTATGCTTGGACATCGCGGATGTCGACTCGGGGTTACCTACCCGGAAATAACCGAAATGCAAGCACAAGCAATTTTTGAGGCAGCGTGCGAAGTCGCTAAGAAGGGCGTAAAGGTGATACCTGAGGTCATGATCCCGGTGGTCATGGAAGCTGGTGAGCTCGCCAATCAGAGAGCGATCGTTAATAAAATAGCCAAGCAGACCATGAAGAAATATGGTGTGAAACTGAAGTACATGATCGGCACGATGATTGAAATCCCGCGCGCCGCACTGACTGCAGACAAAGTTGCCGAATTCGCTGACTTCTTTTCATATGGCACAAATGATATGACACAGACAACCCTTGGCTTTTCCCGTGACGATGTTGCAAAGTTCGTTCCCAAATACATTGAGATGGGACTTCTGAAAGATGACCCGTTCAAGACAATTGATATTGACGGCGTTGGGAAAATCCTTGAAATGGGAATTAAACTCGGCAGGAAAACCAAACCCAAACTTGAGATAGGTATTTGCGGTGAGCACGGTGGAGACCCCAAGTCAATCCATTTCTGCCATAAGATCGGCATGGATTATGTATCTTGTTCGCCTTACCGGGTGCCTATTGCACGTTTGTCTGCAGCCCATGCTGCATTAGAGGAGAAGTTCAAGAAAAAGAAATAATCGCCGATCTTTTAACCTGAATCCTCCCCACTGCTATAAAATATGCCGAAATTTCGCAGATTTTGTAGTGGCAGACCTTGGTCTGCTCAAACTGATAATCGTCGAGCAAGCTCGACCACTACATTGTGCACCATGCAATCTGAATAAATTGGAAAGGATTCAGCGAGAACACACCTTGACATCTAACTCGTTTCTCCTATAATATCTATAGAGGAAAAGAATGCGGAATTTCCTATTAGGGTTTGTCATACTATCAACAGTATTGCCTGGTGAAATTATTGGCTTTAACAACAATTGGCATACGTATCATGGTTTTAGAATAATTTCTGAAACACCTTCAAGTATGGAAATTGTCTTTTCTCTAAAAGAAATGACAATCGACAATATCAAAATTAATGACATTTCAATGCAAAGGATATCCATCCCTGGTATTTTCTTACCCAATAATGAAGGTGCACCAAACCTGCCTGGCATGGGACGGTACATTGCAATCCCACAAGGTGCACAGGCAAGAGTAACGATTATTTCCAAACAAACTGAAGTATATCACAATATAGATATTGCACCGGCACCAAATATTCCATTAGAAACCGATACTTCTCCCCTGCGGTATAAAAAAGATATGGCTATTTATGGTCGTAATGCATATTACCCAGACAACGCAGTAATATTCTCTAAACCTATGAAGATACGTGGGGTCGATGTTGTGATAATAGGAATAACACCATTTCAGTATAATCCTATTACAAAACAGTTAATTGTCTATAAAGACCTGCGTGTGCGCGTAGATTTTATCGGCGGTAATGGTCACTTTGGCGAAGACCGGTTACGCAGTCTATACTGGGAACCGATTTTGCAAGGGCACCTCCTCAACTACAAATCCTTACCCGCGATTGACTTTTGCAGCCTTCGTCAACAGCGCGATGGGTATGAATACATCATAATCGTACCAGATGATTCAGTATTTGAGGCATGGGCAGATACAATAAAACACTGGCGCAAACTCCAGGGTATTTCAACCGAAGTATTCACCCTATCCCAAGTCGGCGGCAATACGGTCGAGGCAATTGAATCATTTATTGATAGTGCCTATAATAATTGGTCAACACCGCCAGTGGCAGTGCTGCTGCTCTCTGATTATGAAACATCAGGAGATTCGTACGGCATAACCACAAATATATTATATGACCCGCTCAGCAATGCATATGCTTCAGACAATTGGTATGCTGATATTGATGGTGACAGTCTGCCAGATATCAATATTGCCAGGATACCGGCGCAAACTGCAACGAATTTAGATATCATGATAAACAAGTTTTTGAGTTATGAACGTTCACCCTACACTGATCCGGGGTTTTATGAACATCCCCTTACTGCATGCAGTTATTACCTACCTCGCTGGACGCAATTGTGCGCTGAGATTCTACGCGGTTTCCTTATTAACGAACTCACCAAAGACCCAGCAAGACAATATGGTGTGTTTGCTGGTATGGGATCAACAGTATGGTCAACTGCCCCTAACACTGAATTATTGGTTGCTTATTTCGGTGAATCAGGACTTGGCTATATACCTGATTCAAATTATCATGATTACGGGTGGTGGACTAATGGCTCAGCTGTGGGAATAAACAACGCGATCAACACCGGCGCATTTATTGTACAGTTCCGCGGTTATGGTCAAGAAATAGGTTGGGGAATACCTGAATATACGATAAATGATCTGGGTGACCTGAACAATGATAAATATCCCTTTGCGATATCAATCAGCAGTTCAAATGGCAAATACATATGGTCCACGCCTTGTTTTATAGAAGTTCTCTACAGAATGCAACATGGTATACTGGGTGCAATAGCCTCTTCAGGTCTTAATTGGGCATATGTAGCTGAAGTTTACAATCTGGGGGTATTCGACTGTCTCTGGTCTGAATTTGACCCTTATTATCCAGTCTTTAACATGGTGGGTAATGAGAATCTACGACCAGGTTTCGCTAATGTGTCAGCAAAATATTACCTAGCGTCACATGCATGGACATCAAACCCTGAAAATAAAACAATAATCTACGGTCTTTACCACATGTACGGTGATGCCTTTACCACGCTCTATTCTGAAATGCCGCAGAATCTAACTGTTGCACATCCGCCAGCAATAATCGCTGGTGCCACATCATTCACAGTACAAGCTAATGATAGTTCTATAATCGCGCTAACTTTTGAAGGTGAAATCATTGGTGTTGCCGAAGGTACAGGCACACCGATCAATATACCAATCATACCAATAACCACACCTGGTTTTATGGAGGTTACAATAACTAAAGCAAATTATTATCGCTATGAAGCAGATGTACCGGTCATATTCGCTGGACCCTGGATAGCCATGGGGACAACGATTATTGATGATTCATTAGGTGGTAATAGCGATGGTATTGTGAATCCTGGTGAAACAATTGATTATGGTGTATGGATAAAAAATGTCGGACTCGAAACAGCTTATTCACTTTATGGATTACTCTTTGAATCTGATCCTTATGTGTCATTAACAATCGATTCAAGTTGGTACGGTGATATCCCTGTGGATGATTCTTCATTATCAAATCCTTTTTACAATTTCGATATTGCTGATAATTGTCCGGCTGGACATGTAATAGATCTAATGCTTGCAGTTCATGATATAAACGATAGTATTTATTGCTTTTATCCTTCAATCACTGTATATACACCACATTTGACATACCAAGACTATACCGTCGTTGATACAGCAACGAATAATAACGGTGTTCTTGACCCTGGAGAAACTGCTGACTTGTTTATCACGATCAAAAACCAAGGCAATTGCACCGCTGAAAGTGTCACTGCCTGGATTTCATGTTCATCGCCATATATTGTAATTAACGATGGTGGAGGTTATTTTGGCTCGATTGAACATGATAGCATTGCTGACAACGCTGCTGATCCATTCAATTTAACAGCAAGTGGCTCAACACCTATTGGGACAGAAGCATATATAGAAGGTATACTTTATGCTGGTTCTTTCATAGACACATTGAATTTCACAATTCAAATAGGTAAAAAGCACTATTATATTTGGAACCCAGATCCAACACCAGATCCAGGAGCGAATATGCACTCCATTCTAACAAATATTGGCTATATTGGCGAATACGGTACATCACTTGTGTCAGATCTTAAACACTATATAGCTCTATTTGTCTGTTGTGGTATATATCCAAATAACTACATAATTGACAGCACGAGTGCAGAAGCTGGGCTTATTGTTGACTACCTAGAGAATAAAAGAGGTTGCGTGTACTTGGAAGGTGCCGGAGTCTGGTACTCAGATCCGCAGAGTAGTGGCTATGATTTCGGTCCGCTCTTTGGCACTAATGCATATGGTCATATTCCTTTGACCGGCACATTGCTGGGCATCCCCGGGAGATTTACACAAGGCATGATGTTCACTATTGGCGGCGAGAATGGTTCAGATCTTATTGCGCCAAGAGGAACAGGATTTCTCATTTTCAAAAACATTTCTGACGACTCAATTGCAGTAGCGAATCATGCTGGAATCTACAAAACCGTTGGCACCTCGTTTGAATTGGGCTTGCTCAATGAGAGCACTACGCCTTCGACAAAATATGCTCTTCTCGATTCGATTATGCGTTTCTTTATATATGGATATGGAATAGAGGAGAATACAATAGCAACATCAATCAATACTGAACTGGCACGCCCTTATCCAAATCCTTTTAATAAGGTAATACAGATCAGATACCAAATAGCAGATGTGGCGAATACGGAAAACATTTCCCTACGTATTTACGATGCCACAGGTCGTTTGACTAAACAATTTAACGATTTAACCATTGGATCATTCAACCAGGTCATCTGGGATGCAAAAGATGACTTAGGACGTAAAGTTCCTGCTGGTATCTATTTTGTACAATTCCAGGTTGGAGATTATAAAAAAACCGAGAAAGCTATTTTATTGAAATAAGAATCACAATAATTTTCAGTCTTCTCCAAATTGATAAACAAAAATATCATTTCTGATTTAAAACTCTTAAAATGCACACATTATTTACATTTTAGAGTGTTATGAAATAAAGGGTAAAAAAATCTATAGCTACTTCTGTTCAGCGAGCTTTCGTTTTAGTTCTTGAAGCGAGCTGATCGCTTCATCTATCTTATCTTCAACAATGAGCCGGCTAACCCTTGCTTTGTATTCTGCTTTCATCTTTTCACTTGGTGTATTCCCAAGACTGTCCAAGGTGAATTCGTGCATGCCTTCAGTTCTAAATTCCCGAGTAGGCTTGACGTCTTCTTCTATGGGCTCCATGCCGATGTCCTCGGGCATAGCGATATTCTCTGCATCAGCAGGGTTTAATTCCCGAACTTCAATGTCATCTGATTTTTCAATCGTTGCATCCTTAGCTTTGTCTGGCTCTTTCTTCTTGATCAATGAGTCTAAAACCGATTCACTCTTTTTGCCTTTTCTTAGTTTGTCAAGGATACCCATTTTTGTTACCTCTTAACGATATTATTCGCCAATCTTGCCCTCTTTGTACAACTTTATCGCTTCGCGGGCTTCGTGATTCGAGGGATCTATTTCAATAGCATGTTCATAGGCTTTAATAGCCTCATCATACTTCTCCATTTCGATTAGCGCTTTACCGAGATTTACATAGGCGTGTGCATAGTTAACATTTTTCTTGATTGCCTCTTGGAATGCGATTACTGCATCATCCAGTTTCTTCATCCGAAGATGCAGCAAGCCAAGGTTGTTGTGTATTTCAGACATATTGGGTTCCATGTCCAATGCCTTCTTGTAGATCTTCTTTGACTCATTGAATTTACCCAATTCGGCAAGGAGCAAACCCTTGAGGTTCAAATACTCAGCGGTCTGCTCAATCTCCAGTGCTTTGTTTATCTCATTCACCGCAAGTTCGTAGTTGCCACGATAATAATACAATGTAGCACGGTCAAAGTGATCAAGTCCTTCTTTCTTCCATCGTTTTTCTTGCTCATCTTTGTACCGCGTTTCTTCCTTCACAAAATATTCTTTCATATGTTCAAGAATTGTCTTGGTGTAGTTAGAAAGTTTTTCCTGTCGGTCAAAGGAATCTTTGAATTCCTTTTCCACTTCTTTCGTCATCTCTCTGATCCGAGTATTCAATTCATCAAACTTGCCAGCAAGATTTGCAATATCACCAAATGTTTTCTCATACTGCTTCTCAAGTGCGCCGATCTCGGTTTTCATTTCCTTCACCAGATCCTTTACTGAATCATGCATTCCTTCGCCAACCTTGTCGACGCCCTTTCTCATACCTTCTGCCAAACCAGCAATCTTACCGAGTGACTCAATATAGTTGCTGTTTAGATTTTTCATCATGTCGCTCATCGACGCAAGACTGTCTGATGACTGTTTGAATAGTTCCTGCAGCTGGATGACAACACCTTGAACATTATTCAATGAGGTTGTCTGATCGGTCCTCAAATTACTTATCTCTGACTTCACACCATCGATGTAAACCCCTATATCATTCTTGAGCCCTTCAAGGATCGTTGCAGTATGCGCTTTCAATTCGGTAACATCGCCCTTTATGCTATCACCAACACCGGCGAAACTCGTTATCAACCCTTGAAGACTCTGTTCCTGCACTTTGCCAGAATCTGTAAACACTCTACCCAAATCATCAAACTTTGTCGCAAGCGCATTCTTCAATCCACCAATATCTGTTTTGATACCTTCGCTAATATTGCCAAAATCGCCAACCAAACTACGTACAGTTTCACCACTTGATTTCAACTCGTCGCTAAAGATTCTACCCAAATCATCAAACTTCGAAACAAGATCAGTAAGCGCATTGATCACGTCGGTCTTCAACCCAACAACTTCGGTTTTCATGAATTCGGTCATGCTGTCAATACCAGGTTTCATTGTATCGGCAAACGTGCTGCTTAATTCACCAAACTTGGTTGATATACCACTCAACGCATTCAAGGTTTCCACTTTGAGCCCGGCAACTTCAGTTTTCAGTACATCATTGATGCCGTCGGTGCTGTTGACCAAACGATCCAACTGATCTAACTTGGTCAAAACCTCTTGATTCGTGGTTGCAAGCCTCTCAATCGCTCCACTCATTGTCTCCAAGCTTACCTGATTCGTTGTCGCCAATTTACCGACGTTCTCGTTCAAAATATCCAATTTTGATCCTGTCGCTTCATTGGCTTTTTCATTCTTCAAACTGAAATCGCTGAACTCGGTTAGCTTTATAATAAACGCCTCATTGAAGTTCTTGACTTCTGTGATGAACTGAGAGTGTGTGCTATTTATCTCCTCGAGCATTGATTGCAGTACGTTGCCATTTGACTTCAAGCTCTCTACCTGACTCTTGATCGTTTCTCGCAAAGTGTTGAAATTCTCAGTCAATGCATCGCGCTGCGCCTTTGTTGTCTCGTTGAGTTCAGCAAAATTGCTTTTGATGCCTTCAAATTTATTGGTTATCGTCTCAACTAATCCATCAAAACCAAGAACCATAACCTCATTCTGCTTTTTCAAAATATCAAAACGTCCCAGTAAAGCTTCCTGCAGGGTTTGCACAGTTGTCGACAGAACTATGCCAAGCGCTTCTGACCGTTGGAACATCTCTTCTTTTATGTCTTTTAAACCGTTCTTAACATCATCTATCAAAACCCCAGTTTTCATATTTGAAGAGAGCAGCGAACATAATTTAGTAGCACCATCGTAGATCATACAATCATTTCTTACGCACTCCTGAAGTTCGATTTCCTCGCCGGTTTTATTCCCATCTTTATCGAACACATCTTTTTTTATCGCCAGAAATGGGCATTTCATTAGCTCCTCCCTTCAATAAAATATTTTCCTTTTGCCAACCTTCTCTCCTGGGCAAGTCTTTCATAACTTATAATCCTCTGTTCCATATCGGCAACACCCGCCTCCCGCAGAGCAAGTGCTGCTGCCTCATAAGAACCCATGCTTTCATAAATATCCGCATAAACAGGTGCGGTTTCTTCATCCACAGGTAAGTTTCTCATTACTTCAAGGGCATTTATAGGACGACTGTCCTTAAGCTGCAGCCTCGCCTTCAACAATGTGTGGTGCTTGACCGAAAATCTACTCTTCGGCACGAAATCAAGCTCCTTTTTAGCCTTTGAAAGCTTATTCATAAGCAGGTAGAGGTTTGCCCGCTCCAGTCTCTCCTCATCTGTATCGCCCTTTATCATTTCAATCCTACTCTTGAAATAATCGCGGCGTGTTTTTCTTATCAAACGATATATCGCTTTGCGGTTTTTTGTCTTCTCAAGCAGTTCTGTGTAGAGCTTTATCGCCTTATCAGCAACACCCATTTCGTAGTAAATCTGGCCTTCTTTAAGAGTTATTTCTTCACTTTCAGGAATCATCTCTCTAGCCCGTTTGATAGCTTCGATAGCTCTTTCATACTCTTTTTGATGTACAAATATCCGCTGAGCCAACAGATATGCGTAACCAATATGAGCATCTTTCTTTAATATCTCCTTGATTTGATATGTTATTGCATTTCCAAAACTCGCATCGAGGGTGAAAAGCTCATCAAAAAGCTCAAGAGCTTTATTGATATCGCCGGTGTCTTTGTAGAGATTACCGAGGTATAAAATGATCTCGCCGCTTTTTTCCTCGTATATCACGAGTTTGTCAATAATGTTTGTTATCTCAACCGGCGCTATTTCAATCAGTTTACCGTAGACTTCAACCGCCTTTTTATGGGCTTTTTCAGTTAGAAATATACGCGCGAGGAAATAATACGAGGGGATGTGCTGTGGGTTTTTGTGGAGAATGTTCGATACGAATTTCTTTGCCCAAGTACTTTCGTTCTTATCTGCTTCATAGACTTCACTGATCAAATCTAAGGAGTCTTCGAGATTATTGAAATTGAAATAAATCTCTGCTAAACCTTTGCGCGATTCAATATCATCCGGGTTTTCAGCACATATTTTCTTCATTTCAGAAATTGCCGGTTCGAGATAAGATTTCTCTGCAACTTGTGCTTTAATATAATATTTGACCGCAGAACTCTTTAGATCAGCAAGATGGTAAACCTTAGCCAATGAGAAATCAAGCAAGGGTGAGGAAGCTGCTTTCATCAGTTTCTCATACAATGGTATAACGCGTTTAACCAACGCGTTATCTAGTTCACAAGCTTGCAACAAATGTTTAATCGCTTCATCATGTTTCTTGAGAACGAGTTCGACACTGCCCACGGCAAAAACAATTAAAGGGTTTGCTATGGATTTCGATGAAAGTGTTTGCAGCTCCTCATATACATACTCAGCGCGGGCAGGGAGTATTCTGACCGTCAAAAGGTATTCCTCAACCGCTTCATCAATTCGTCGGGCTTTGCTCAAAGCCCTACCTCGTGCAAAATGGGCAGGTACATTACTCTTGTCTATATACAAAATCTTATCCAGGTATTTGATCACTTCCCCAGAACAATCTTGGGAACCTTCAAGTGAAAGCATAAGTGGTCTGACTGCATCGCTTAGATTACCTTTCTCAACAAGTGCCTGACCTAATTTGAGATTAAAGTATTGAGCATCGCGACCAAAAACTTCGATTGCATGCTTGGATTCATCAATAACTCGATCCCAGAGTTTCCGGTTGTAAAAGGTATCAATTAATAGAACCCGAACCTCACGATCTTTAGGGAAATTCTTCAAGGCATCATAAAATTCATCTACAATTTCAAAAAACGCTTTTGGATCAACCATCTGTGCAGTCTTGAAGAATTTTGTGGCGATTTCCACTTCGCCTTCTTTCATGAATATCCTTGCGGCGGCTAAGAGCAATTGTACTGCCTTAGGTCTTTGTTGAAGAACTTCAATCAAAGCTCGTTTTGTGTTGTTTTTATGCTCCTTATCCTCAAATAGTTTCTCGAAAAGCACAACCGCCGCATCATATTCACCAGTAAATGCCGAAGCCCGGGCCAGGGCAAGCTCACCAAGAAAAAGATCCTCTTTCTTGTACTGTTTGAAAATGGGTATAATCCGTGGACCCAAATCTGGTTTCTTGCTGATTATCGCATCTAAAGTAGGTATCAGCAAAGCAGTTTGTTCTGGGTGTTGATCGAGAAAGTACTCAAGCAAAGACAGCGCCTTTTGCTCTTGACCCAGCATTAACATACTCTTGGCACACAAATCCGTATAACCCAGGTCATCCGGTCTCTCTTTGACAATCGCCCCGGTTGATTCAAAAACATACTGGTACTGTTGGCTGTCCATAAGATTCTCCAATATCAACTGCGCACTTTCGTGGTCGCCCTTGTGTGCATAACATAGGCCTAACAGATTAAGTGCCTTAACATTCTCCATGTTCTGATCCAATATTGTATTCAGATTAATAATATATTCGTCGAGGAGTCCAGGGTCTGAGTTATAGGCGGTCTCAATAACATCTACTGCAGCACCTATGTCATCCTTGGATAGATATGCCTTTACCAGACCATCAATCAACTCCGGGTTGTTTGGTGCTTTTTGAAATGCATCCTGATATTTCTTGATGATCTGTTCATGCTGGGTTGCGTCAGCCTCTAATACCTTACCATATTCAGCTACTGCCAAAGAAATTCTATTTGCTTTGACATATGTATCGCCGAGTGCGTACATAATTCTCACGTTCTTAGGGTTAATCCTCTCAAGCTCGCGCAATCCTTTTATGACATCATCGACTTTTTTGGTATCTTTCTTCAATAAATTTTGAAGAAGCCCGATTGACGCGTCAAGGTCACCTTTCTTAATGTACAAATCAGTCAAGAATTGAGCGAAAGTTCCTTCTAGTTCTTTGGGCGGCTTGGCCGCACTGATTATGGCAATTAGCGAATCAACGCTATCTGCGAACTTATCCGCTGTTCGCTGGGCCGTATTCAAAGCGCTGCCAAAATCATGGGCTGCCATTTGTGCTCTTAGAAGCAACAGAGCAGCACGCCAGTCATTGTAATTTTCTCGGGATATTACCCGAATCCATTCCAGTACTATGGGGGCATAAACCTCGACATCAATCATAGGCTCCATGGCTTCAATGGCCCGTTCACTTTCGTGTGTGAAGAAACGTATTGAGGAAAGCACAAGCATATGTTCAAAATCTCTTTTTGAAATGACATTCTTGCTTTCGATACTTTGTTTGAGTTTATCGAAGCGGGTTATTAGAAGCTTCAGTTCCCGATCGCTAAGTTGCCTTAACGTTTTGCTGATTTCATCGTATCGATGTTGCTCAATATGCAACTGGAGCAGGAAATCACCAGAATCAATAGAGGCGTGCTGGTAATATAATTCAGACATAAGCACAACGATTTCGTCAATCCGCGGCGGTGCGATTGATTTTACCGCACGCAGCGTCTCGACCGCTCTCCCTCTTTCTTCAGACTCAAAATAAAGACGGGCAAGTAGTAAGTAAAGGTCGAATGATTCTTCGTCCTCAGTTAGATTGTGCTCAAGCATCTTAATAGCCGAATCAATACGACCATCTTTGACGTATTCCTGTGCCTTTAATAAGGCTTTCTGTGGATCTTTTGAGCCAAAAATATCAAACATGTTTTACCATAGCTGTCAACTCCTTCATAAAACCAGCGCCTTGACAATAATCAAATAACTGTGATACTTAAGGACAAATCAAAGTCTAATATTGTCTTACCAGTTTCCAGCTTCCAAACCTAAAACCCAGCTTCTGTCTTTTAGAATGTCTTGGCTATTGAAAGAATGCTCTTTAGCTGCTCATCTGTTTTGCGAAGGCGTGCCGATAGCGTTCTCGTAAATACCCACAAGAGTTTATAGGCAATACCGGTTTCTTGAGCAAGCAGTTTCTGAAAATTATCTTTTTCAATCAATAATAGTATCGTATCATCGTTCGCAATAGCCGAAGCGGAACGCGGCGCATCATCAATCAAAGCCATCTCGCCAAAGTACTCACCTTCTCGTAGTATTGTAAGAGCTTCCTCACCCACACCAGGGACGACCGTTGAAATCCGCACACTACCCGAGACAACAAGGTAGAAAGCATCACCCATGTCACCTTCTTTGAAGATAAACTCATCCTTCTTTACTCGTAGTTCTTTGGAAATAGAAATCAGAACATCCATTTCACTGGGCGTCAGCTCACGAAAAAGGTATACTTGACTTAACGCGCCTTTACCCTTCACCTTGCCTCCATGGCTAATCTAATTTTCTCACCCCTTTCCACCACGCTGGTTTCTCTCACGTTAAGGAGCAAACCGATGGAAGCCTTCTGGAAAACGCTGATAACTTGAATCTTTGCGATATCGAAATCCGGCATCTCCTTACCATCAACCTTGCGTTCCTGGTAGACATTAAATAAATCACCGACCGCGATGCCCGTATTTTCTCCATGATCAATATAGACAAAGACGTGCGGCTCGGTGAGCGAACCTTCATCTTTCACTTCCACTATGTATCCTTCAATCTCATCTTCGGTGGCAACCAACTCCACATTTTCCGGGGCAAGGATTGGTTCATAAGGAAGAACGTAATCACCCTTCTTTATAATAGTATACGAAGCGATGACTTTAGCCCTTGAACCTTCATTGCCGATATCCATGATTTCGGCTTTGCCCAAGACGATAATTTCCTTACCAAGAAACTCGCCTGTCTTAGGATGATTAATTGTGTTCCCAGGACGGTAGATTGTAAGAATATCACCGACGCTAATGTCTTCAGCACGATCAATGTAGATATTCTTGTAACTGGTAATCAATTTCTCGCCACTTGGTTCAGTACCGACTATCTTACCCCACAGTGGAATATCTTCCTCAAGTATAAATCCCGCGCGATGGATGATCTCTTCACTGAATATTCTTCGATCCGCCTCGATAAACGAAATAACCTCAGCTACCGTTTTCTCTGGTGGTATTGACACTATTGTTCGTTCCGCTTCCGGAACATACTCATACTCGATTACCTCTCCTTCTGGATGAGGTGGAATAACAAACATCTGATCAGGATAAATCCAGTGAGGATCGTCAATCTCCGTCAAATTAGCGCGCCAAATATATGGCCAGAGGAACGGATTCTGATAATAAATATCTGCAATATCCCATAGAGTATCATCTATTTTGACTAGGTGGGTTGACTCCTGTGCAAACAAAGAGACAAACACCATAAGGATCAACAATTTCTTCATCTATGCCTCCTTTTTGGAAATACCTTCCTCGTGTTGAACAAATAAAAATTCAAGAACCCTCCTACACCTTTCCATCATATCGCCATCGACCCAAGAGGTTTCTTACGCTTATGAAACGATCATTGTACTTGAAGACACGAGCAACTCTTGGTCCGATACCTGATGTTATTTCATATACAATCGTCTTTGACTTCCTGGCACATTCCTCAGCAGTAATCTCCTCCTTACCATCCTTCCCAATCAGGGTCACGACATCACCAACCTTGACACCTGCTATGTAAGTAACATCAACCATTATCAAATCCATACATACGGTTCCGACAATACGTGCCCTTTTCCCTTTTATCAGAACATCGGCGATATTGGAAAGAACCCGTGGGTAGCCATCACCATAGCCAATACTAATAGTTGCGATTTTACTCCTCTTTTTGGTAATAAAGGTATGACCATAGCTCACAGGTGTATGTGCCTTCACAATCCGGACGCTCACAATCTTGGATTTCAGTGCCATCACCGGCATAAAACCCTTGCCGTATCTAATATCTGGAGATGCTGCAAGACCGTAAAGTGCAATGCCTGGTCTCACAAGATTATAGTGTGAGTCAGTGTGTTTGAAAATACCTGACGAATTAGCAAGATGTATAAATCGTGGCTTTATCTTATGCCGAGCCAAGTCTCTGACAAGGGTATCAAGCTGTCTTATCTGCTTTTCAGTAAATGCACCATCTCTATCAGCCATGGGGAAATGTGAAAACAACCCTTCTATCTTGATGTACGGCGACCTTCTAATCTTTCTGATTGCTGCCGAAACAGTATTATATGGAAAACCCGTCCTTGTCATTCCGGTATCCACCTCAATGTGAACAAGAATAGGTTTTTTCAGAACCCGTGCTTTTTCGTCAAGCAGGTTAAAGAATTTCATCTCCGATATCGTCGGTATTAGGTTATACTCAAAAACTACATCAACCTGCGAATACAGAACCGGACTGAGCACGAGAATGCGTGACGTGATACCACCTTGTCTTAATTCAATACCCTCCTCAACGCTGGCTACGCCAAACATAAAAACACTTTCAGCTTCAAGTATCCGCGCAATTTCAACCGCGCCGTGACCATAGGCATCTGCTTTGATAGCGGCCATGATTTCGGAGTTTTTTACCTTCTTTTTTATGATTTTGTAATTGTTAACCAAGTGGTCAAGCAATATCTCTGCCCAGACTCTTCCTTCGGTAACATCCATTAAAATAAATATATACATAATTAAAAAGAAATCAAGGGGAAATTTCATGAAGGTTAAAGATTTGCTTAAAGTCAACGCTTCCCGCGTTCACTGGTCTAAATATTTCCCGGGTTGATTTTAATCGGTTGTTTTTTTAAACTTTATCTACAGCCTTATGACGGCATTTCTCTCTGATCCAACTGAAATATACTTTATTTTTAGACCAGTGTAGTGCTCAATCAATTTCAAGTACTCTTTGGCTTCATCAGGCAAGGCATCATAATCCCTTATCTTGGAAATATCTTTCTTAAAACCTGGAATTTCTTCATAGGAAGGTTCTAACCTATCCGCGATAAAAGGATCAAATGCTGGTGCATTATTATAACCCACTGCTATTTTCAATTTATCAAATGAAGACAAAACATCTAATTTCGTCAGAACGATCTCTTTCACACCGTTCAACTGAGCTGCATATTTTACAATAGAAGCATCAAAAGGTCCACATCGACGCGGTCTGCCTGTTGTTGCACCATACTCTTTCCCTCTTTCACGAAGGCTTTTACCAAATTCCTCGGTGCTCTCGGTCGGGAAAGGTCCAAAACCAACCCTCGTTGTATAAGCTTTTGCAACGCCAAGAACTTGCTCAACATAAAACGGTGGTAAACCAAGACCAACGCCAACGCTGCCACTTACAGTATGTGATGAAGTAACATAAGGGTAAGTGCCAAAATCAATATCCAACAGAGTACCCTGGGCTCCTTCAAAGATGATGTTCTTACCTTTGGTAAGCGCGTCATTAAGATATGCGGCGTCATTAATAACTATTGGCTTGAGCTTTTTCGCATAGTTCATGTATTTGTCAAATATCTCACTGTCTGACAGAGGTTCAGCATGATAGATTTCCATGAGCATAAGATTCTTTCTCGAAATATTCGCACGCAGTCTTTCTTTGAAGAAATCTTGATTGAAAAGATCACCAATCCTTAAACCGACCCGAGCATATTTATCTTCATAAGCCGGCCCAATACCTTTTTTTGTAGTGCCAATACCTTGTTTTGATTCTTCTCGTATCTTGTCGATAAGAATGTGATAAGGCATGATCAGATGACAATATTTTGAGACTTTTATGCACTCTTCGATCTTGGGATTGATTTTTTTTAAATTGGACAATTCATTGAAGAAAATTGCCGGGTCAAACACACACCCTGCACCGACAACACCGATAATACCTTTATTCAAGACTCCACAGGGTATTTGATGAAAAACGACTTCCCGTCCCTCGCAGCGTACTGTGTGACCGGCATTAGTACCGCCCTGAAACCGGGCGTCGATGTCAAAGTCTTTCGCCAAATAGTCAACGACTTTACCTTTGCCCTCATCTCCCCATTGTAGCCCAACTACTGCAAGCTTCATATCTCATTAACTCCACCCTATTCTACATAGACAACAGGAAAAGTCAATAGTCTCTCCATTCCCTCCCTTGACATCAAGAATTTAAGGAATATTATGAGTACGTAAGGAGGTTTATGTGTCAATACTATTTGAAAAAATAGAAAATTTAACGAAAAAAATTGAAGAGAATAACCGCTGGCGCCAAAAGGAATGTGTTAACCTCATCCCTTCTGAGACGACGCCGAGTTCTTTAGTGAAATTGTGTGAGATATCAGATCCATCTGGTAGATATGCTGAACACCGAACTATGAAAGGAAAAGAGATATACTTTTATCAGGGCATCAACTTTATTCAGGATGTTGAAGAGAATTTGAGACAGGAAATGGCACAGTACTTTGACTGTCCCAGAGTTGAACTCAGAGCCGTAAGCGGACAAATGGCAAATGAAGTAGTGTTTAAAGCTAATGTGAAATTTATTAACCGAGGTAGAAAACAAGGTGAACCCTTCCGCAAGTTAAGCTTGGTGATGAATAATGAATTAACAAAAGGTGGTCATCTCAGTTCTCAACCAATGGGTTCCCTTTTCAATTATGTTGAAGAAGATCCAATAACCGGGAAAGAAAAAGTTGTAAATTTCCCGGTGCAAAGAGATTGTCTTTATAAAACAGATACCAAAGAACTAAGGAAACTCTTAGAACAACACAAACCAGAACTCATTGTTTTTGGTAAATCCATGTTTTTGCATAAAGAACCAGTCGAATTTGTCAGTGATATTGTAAACGACTGGAATCCAAAGCCAGTCATTATGTATGACATGGCTCATGTTCTTGGTCTATACGGGGTTTTGCAAGAACCTTTCAAAGAAGGTGCTGATATTGTAACCGGCAGTACGCACAAGACTTTTTTTGGTCCTCAACGCGGGGTAATTGCATCAAACATACCTAAAGGAAGTCCATTAGCCAAACTCTGGATAGATATCAAGAGTCGTGCTTTCCCAGGCTCTACAAGCAACCACCATTTGGGAACACTCCTCGCCCTGCTCATGGCAGCTTATGAGATGAATATCTTCAAAAAGGAGTATCAAACCCAGGTGCGAAAAAATGCTCGGGCATTTGCCCAAGCCCTTAAAGACAAAGGGATCGACGTTGAAGGCGACCAAGCAGATGGTTTTACTGAAACCCATCAAGTCGTTATCCGGATAAGTAAACACGGTACAGGCATGGACCTTGCCCAAAGATTGGAAGAGAATAATATTATAACAAATTATCAAGCATTACCTGATGACGAGAGCTTTCTTAAAGCAAGCGGCATAAGAATGGGTGTTCAGGAAATGACACGGTTTGGCATGAAGGAAAAAGACTTCAATACACTTGCTGAGTATATAGCTGATGTCACCATAAGAAATACTAACGTAAAAGAAAAAATCAAGACGTTCAGAAAAAAATTCTTGGAGATGCAATATTGCCTTCCAACAAAAGAAGCGGCTCCTTTTGCCGCAAAAATTCTGGCGAGCATCTTCCCCAAGGAAGAATTCTTCAAGCTATTCGTAGACAATCTCCAGGAAATAACCAAGGTTTTGTAGAAAAGGACAAATAATGGCAAAACAACCAAATAAGAAAGAAAAAAAGAAAGTAAAAGTTAAGAAAAAAAGGATAACAAAGAAAGAAAGGAAACAAAAACAAAAAGATAAAAGGGATTGGTAGAGAAAAACAGATACCAAAAAAAGATGCTAGATACTGGATGCTGGATGTTGGATACTAGATGTTATATATTATCTAATTTTTACTACCTTCTTATCAGAAATATATCAACCTGGTCTTGAAGCATGCGAATATAGCTTTGTTTGAGAATCTATTTACCGAACTTCTTTATGCGTTCTGGACGCCTAACAAAGTAATAAACTGCCGCGCCGATAACGCCAGCCAATACCACAACAAGTATCCACACTATCTTATCATTACTATTTTCAGGTTCTTTTGTCGCGACGTCGATTATCATCCATATCCAGAATACTGTTGCGAGAAGTCCAATACCCATTGCGACCAACCAGAAAAGTACAATAATTATTTCCATACTACAATTCTACAAATCTGCAGAGCAAAGTCAATACAAAGAAACAGAAACTTGTTTTACCCCCATTTTTTACAGGCATGAACGTGACAAATTGTCATCACCTATGAAAAAATTGCAGCCTTGATATTTCATTCCAAATAGCTACAATAAACCCATGCGTGCGCTTCTTGTCAATCCCTGGGTCTATGATTTTAAGGCATTCGACTTCTGGAATAAACCGGTCGGCTTATTGATTGTCGCGGATATCCTAAAAAAAATCGGCTTTGAGATCGATTTCATCGATTGCATGGACCGCTTGAGCCCGTATTACAAAACAAAAACTAAAACAGACATCTACGGTCGCGGCAAGTATCATCATGAAATCGTGGAAAAACCAGAGATTTTAAAAAGAGTTCCGAGACGCTATAAAAGATATGGTATACCAAGAAATTGCTTGGTCGATTTGGTCAATAAGTTACCAAAACCTGACATCATTTTTGTAACCTCAAGTATGACTTACTGGTATCCTGGTATCTTTGAAACAATCAAAATAATCCGCAGGCAGTTCCCAAAGACCAAGATCATCCTCGGCGGTATCTACGCTACGATCTGTGAAAATCATGCGAAAAAATATTCTGGTGCGGACATCGTTTTTACCGGACCTTCAGAAGAACATCTCCTCGAACTGCTGGCTGACCTCGGCTATACGTCCAAAAGCAAACTCAACCTCGATTATATCGTGCCTGATTTCTCTCTTTATGATGCACTCCACTATGGTGTTATCCTGACATCACGAGGATGCCCATTCAATTGCACATACTGCGCAATAAAGGTGCTGTGTCCGAATTTCAATATCTTTGTGAACAAGGTCATAATCGAACAATTGAAAAATTTTTCAGCGAAAACAAAAAACATCGCTTTTTTTGACGATGCCCTGCTCTACAATAAAAAATTTCCTGATTTATTGAAGGAAATTATTGCGCGCCGGTATAAACTGAATTTCCACGCTTCAAATGGTTTACATTGTCGGTATATAAATGAAGATATCGCACGTTTGATGTATGATGCGAACTTTAAAACGATGT